>NZ_JACRTG010000004.1 GCF_014385195.1 Paratissierella segnis | reverse complement strand
GTTTCTTCAGCTGTTTCAGTCACAGAACCCATAGCAACTATTATTCTTTCAGCTTCTTCATGTCCGTAATAATTGAAAGGTTTATATTCTCTTCCGGTCAATTTGCTGATTTCCCTCATATAATCATAAGTAACATCTACGATTTTTTCATAATATGGGTTAGAAGCTTCCATAGCTTGGAAATAAATATCAGGGTTTTGAGCAGTACCTCTTGCTACCGGGTTTTCCGGATTTAATGCTCTTTGTCTAAATGCATTTAAAGCATCATAATCTAATAGTTTTTCTAAATCATCATAATCTAAAACTTCAATCTTTTGAATCTCATGACTTGTCCTAAATCCATCGAAGAAATGTACAAACGGCACTCTTCCTTTTATAGCAGCTAAATGAGCTACGCCCCCTAAATCCATAATTTCTTGTACAGAGCCTGATGCCAATAGTGCAAATCCGGTTTGTCTGGTAGCCATAACGTCTTGATGGTCACCAAATATACTCAAAGCATGTGTCGCTAATGCTCTGGCTGATACATGAAATACTCCCGGCAATAATTCTCCGGCTATTTTATACATATTAGGAATCATTAATAATAACCCTTGAGAAGCAGTATATGTAGTAGTCAAGGCACCGGCTTGTAATGATCCGTGAACAGCTCCGGCTGCTCCTGCTTCAGATTGCATTTCTTTAACTAAAACTTCTTGTCCAAATATATTTTTCTTCCCGTGAGCAGCCCATTCGTCTGCTGATTCGGCCATGTTTGATGATGGTGTAATCGGATAGATAGCAGCAACGTCTGTAAAAGCATAGGACACATATGCAGCGGCTGTATTACCATCCATAGTCTTCATAACTTTCGCCATGTAAAGACCTCCCTTTATTATATTTTTAAATAGCAAGGATTCAATTACCTTACTACCATTTGTTAATTTTTTGCTAACATGCAATATTAGTATATAAAACAATAAATGCAATGTCAACTTTTAAAAATCCATTTTTTACAATTCACAACTTAAATACAATTCACGATTCACAGTTCACAGTTCATAATCGACCCTTGGGTCGTCCTGCCGTGTACCCTTTGTAGTCTAAGGGTGAGCCAGGCAGAATTAACTAACTATCGAAGGATCTCCGGTTTTAAGATAGTGAATAACTAAGAAATTCTTCTAGGGGTTTCTTTCATTGTCCTTTTTTCTAACTTCTATTTCCTTCAAGATTTTATCATTTAGTACCTGTGCTGCATTATATCCTAATCTCTTCTGTCTATTATTCCTTGCTGCAAGTTCCACAATCATAGCCAAATTTCTTCCGGGCTTAACCGGCACTACTACTCTCGGTACTTTAACACCGAGAATTTCAGTTGTTTCTTCATCAAGTCCAAGTCTATCATAAACCTTTTTATCATCCCAAAATTCTAATTGAACTACTAAATCTATATATTCAGATTCTTTAACTGCACCAACTCCATAAAGTCTCTCCACATCAATTATGCCTATCCCTCTTATTTCCATAAAATATCTTATAAGCTCCGGGCATTGGCCAAAGAGCCTATCTTCATCTTTTCTAATTTCGACTGAATCATCAGCTACGAGTCTATGGCCTCTTATTATCAAGTCCAATGCAGTCTCTGATTTTCCTATACCCGATTTCCCGGTAATCAGAACCCCAATACCATATACCTCTATTAATACACCATGCATTGTTATGGTAGGCGCTAAATTTATACTTAAAAAGCTAACCAGTTCATTTATTACTATAGACGTATTCTTCTTTGCCCTCAATAATGTCCTGTTATGCTTCTTTGCTAATTCAAGTAGTTCGGGAAATATGGGCAAATCTCTTGCAACAATTAATGCAGGGATTGGGTATGCCAAAAATTTATCTATGCTGTCATACCTCAACGTGTATGGCAACTCATTATAATATAGCCATTCAGCATTTCCAATAATCTGAATTCTTTCAGGTACAAATTGTTCAAAATATCCTACTATGGGTAATCCCGGTCTGTTAACCTCGGTCGTATATATTTTAATATCAGATGCATCTGTGGCTCTATGGACTTCCTCCAACTTTAATTTTTTAATAATATTGTCTAAAGTTACATAATTCAAATGCTCCACCTACACTCTTTCCGGTATTATTAATGCTGCTACAAAATAAACTAAGGTACCGCCAACTAATGCAGTGGGCACCAACAATATTGCCCATACCAATCTTATAATAGTTGGATCAATATTAAAATACTCTCCTATGCCACCGCACACTCCTGCAATCTTTCTATCCGTAGTTGATCTGTATAACTTCTTATTCTCCATTTACTTAACCTCCTCCTTATGAAAATGATGGTATAAATCCTTTGCTGCTTTAATATTCATTCCTTCAACATTTGCAAGTTCTTCAACGGTTGAATTTTTAATCTTCTCTATGCTTCCAAAATTTTTCATCAAGGAAAGCTTTCTTTTTTCACCTATGCCTTTTATATCATCCAATTCCGATTTAAACATATTTTTGCTTCTTAAACTTCTATGATAGCTAATAGCAAATCTATGAGCTTCTTCTTGAATTTTGTATATAAGCTTAAACCCTAAGGAATCCTTATCTAGCCTATATTCATTATTATTATATATTACCCCTCTTGTCTTATGAAAATCATCTTTTACAAGCCCGCAGACGGGAATATCCACACCTAAATCCTGCAATACATCCAAAACGATATTTACCTGTCCCTTACCGCCATCTATCATTATCAAATCCGGGAAATTTGAAAATCCCTTTTTCTCAATATCGGAATTCTTTAACAATTCTTTTTCTTCAATTCCTCTAATAAATCTCCTTCTTAAAACTTCTTCCATGCTCCCATAGTCGTTAGGGGTATTTATACTTCTAATCTTAAATCTTCTGTAATCGGATTTTTTTGCTTCCCCTTTTTCAAATACCACCATGGAGCCTACAGACTCAACACCGCTTATGTTTGAAATATCGTAAGCTTCAATCCTATTTGGTAAATCTTCTAATTGCAATGCATATTGTATATCTTCCAAGGCCTTTATATTTTCCCGATATTTTTTTAATAACTTATCACCATATTGATTTAGCATATCCTTAGCATTGTCTCCGACCATTTCTATGAGCTTTAGTTTTTCTCCTCTTTTCGGAGAAACTATGCTTACCTTGGAACCTTTTCTATCTTCCAGCCACTTTGATATAATTTCTACATCCTCGATTTCATCCTCCAATAATATTTCCTTTGGTATATATGCGGAGCCAATATAAAATTGTTTTACAAAAGAGCTTAATATTTCTTTTCTATCCTCGTTGTAGATATCTTCCATTAGAAAATGTTCTCTACCAACTATTTTCCCGCCTCTTACAAAGAAGATTTGTATACATACTTCTTCTATTCCTCTTGCCATAGCTATGATATCTTGGTCTTTAAAATTCGTATTGACGATTTTTTGCTTCTCCTGTAAAGTCCTTAATGAATTGACCTGATCCCTATATCTGGCTGCACTTTCAAAATCCAGATCTTCAGCGGCTTGTTTCATCTTATTTTCCATAATATCTATAAGTTTATCATTCTTATTATTTAGAAAAAGTAAAATCTCATCTATCATCTTCATATACTCTTTTTCATCTACATTTCCCAAGCAAGGAGCATTGCATTTTCCTATAAAATAATTTAGGCAAGGTTTAAATCTGCTTAAATCCTTATCCAAATTTAACTTGCAAGTCCTGATCGGATAAAGCCTTCTAATAATATCTATAGCATCATTGACAGCTGTCGCACTTGGATAAGGTCCAAAGTATTTTGCTCCGTCCTTTAGTATTAGTCTAGTCTTTAAGACCCTAGGATATTTCTCATTTAGCGTTACCTTTATATAAGGATATTGTTTATCATCTCTTAAAAGAATATTATATTTAGGCCTATTTTTCTTAATAAGGTTTTGCTCTAGTACCAATGCTTCTACTTCATTGTCCACTATTATATATTCAAATTCATATATATGAGATATCATGGCATTTACCTTTGGAGGGTTGTTTTTCTTAGATCCGAAATATTGTCTGACCCTCTTTTTCAAGGATATGGCTTTACCAACATATATAATCTCATCATTTTTATTCCTCATTATATAAACACCCGGACGATCGGGTAATTTTTTTAACTCTTCTTCTATATTAAACATGATTTCACCAACTTTCTAGTTATCAATATTATAACATAAATCAACAATTCACAATGCATAATTCACAATTCACAGTTCACAATCGACCCTTGGGTCGTCCTGCCGTGTACCCTTTGTAGTCTAAGGGTGAGTTGGGCAGGATTAACTTAACTATCGAAAGATCTCCGTTTTTAAGGCAGGTAATAAGTAAAAGGTAAGAGGTGTTGGGGTAAGCTATAGGGTCATTAAACAGAGATTCTTCATTAGCACTCAGAATGACACAAGCGTTGATTATACTACTCTTCAACAATACACAATGCAGCAGTTATCCTGTCTTTATGTTATTCACTTAAAAAAAGGCGTTTCCGCCTTTTTATATGCCCCTCGTTTCATTTTTAAGCCAAGTTTTTTCTTCGTCATTCAAATATGGTGATAGCTTATTATATACTTCCTTGTGATAGCCATTTAGCCAAGCTTTTTCTTTTTCCGTCAGCATCTCTATGTTGATACATTCCAAATCAATTGGAAAATATGATAAAACTTCAAATTTCATAAACTGTCCTGAATCAGTTTTTATATCTTCATCCACAACCACTACATTTTCAATTCTAATCCCATGGCTTCCTGCCTTATATACACCGGGCTCAATTGTGACTACCATACCCTTTTCCATGGCGACATTATTTGGCGCTGTTGCAATTCTATGAGGTCCTTCATGTACATTTAGAAAATATCCTACGCCATGTCCTGTACCGCATTTGTAATCAATGCCTTCCTGCCACAATGGGAATCTGGATAATATATCTAATACATGACCGGATGTCCCTTCCAAAAATTTGGCACTAATTAAATTTATATGTCCCTTTAATGTCAGAGTAAAATCTTTCTTTTCTTCTTCGGCAATAGGTCCTAGTGCCACAGTTCTAGTTATATCAGTTGTACCATCAAAGTATTGCCCGCCTGAGTCCACTAAGTATAATCCTTTGGGTTCTAATACTTTATGAGACTCTTCGCTTGCTGAATAGTGCATCATTGCAGCATTTTCTTTATATGCGGAAATAGTTCCGAAGCTTGGTTCTACAAATCCTTCATTCTCTTTCCTGCATTCCAAAAGCTTCTCTGCAGCAGACAGTTCGTTAATTTCAATTTTGCCTATGCTGTCATCTAGCCAACGGAAAAATTTAACCAAAGCCACTCCATCCTTAATATAAGCATTTTTTTCATTCTTTATTTCCGTGGAGTTTTTAACAGCTTTCAACTTGGATGTAATATTCATATCATTGATTACCTTGCAGCCTGAAGGGATACCGCTATATAACCATCTATTTATTTTTGATTTATCAAGCAATACCCTTTTATTTGACTCAAATTTTTCAACAAAATTTCTTACTTCATCGTAAGCGCATATCTCTACGCCATTTAAAGCTAAAATGTCTTCTACGTTTTTATCTATTTTACCCTTATCGACAAACAGATAAGCTTTTTCTTTGGTTATTAATGCATAGGAAATCACTACGGGATTATTTGAAACATCCCTGCCTCTTATATTATAAAGCCATGCAATATCATCAAGACTTCCCAAAAGAAAATAGTCTGCATTTTTCACATTTAATGCTTTTCTTACCTCTTTTATCTTTTCCTTGGTTGATTTCCCTGAATATTTTTCTTCAAGTATAAACGCTTTATTTCTTGGAAGTTCAGGTCTATCTTCCCATATGTTACCAATCAGGTCATGTTCGTCTATAAATCTTATATTTTTTTCTTCAAATAAATCTTTTATATCTTCAAATGAATATTCATCAAATACTTTACCATTAAAGCCTATCACATCTCCGGTTTTCAACTTTTCTTGTAAATATTCAGTATAAGTTGGAAATCCAGGTATGTTCATTTTATATAGCTTATATTCACTTCCTGTAAGTTCCTTCTCAGCCTGAATAAAATACCTTCCATCAGTCCATAAAATAGCTTCATCTTGAGTGATAACCGCTGTACCAGCCGATCCGGTAAATCCTGTAATCCAAGCTCTATCTTTATAATAATCCGCCACATACTCTGATTGATGAGGATCTGATGTTGTAACTATATAAGCCACTATACCCTTCTCATCCATTAATTCTCTAAGCTTTTTCACCCTATCATTGACTTTCAACACACCATACCTCCTTTGATTTATCCTAACATCACTATAAAGTAATTATACTATATGATTTTTTTAAATTCTATATGAATTGCCAAATTAAATTGGAAAGCTCAATCATTTATATCAAAACTTTCTTTAAAAAATCCTGTGTCCTTGAATGTTTTGAATTATTAAACAATTCCTCCGGTGTACCTTCTTCTACAATCTTTCCTTCGTCCATAAATAAAACCCTATCTCCGACTTCTTTTGCAAAGCCCATTTCATGAGTGACAACTACCATAGTCATTCCTTCTTTAGCTAAACCTTTCATTACATCAAGAACCTCTCCAACCATTTCAGGGTCAAGGGCTGAAGTGGGCTCATCAAACAGCATAACTTCCGGAGACATTGCTAAAGCTCTAACTATAGCAATTCTTTGCTTTTGTCCACCAGATAATTGGTTAGGATAAGTATTTATTTTATCTTCCAGTCCAATTCTCTTTAATAAATTTAATGCTGTTTTTTCGGCTTCTACAGGTTCCATATTTTTAACCTTTATAGGAGCTAAGGTTATATTTTCTAGAACAGTCATATGTGGAAAAAGGTTAAATTGTTGAAAAACCATCCCCATCTTTTCCCTTTGTTTATTAATATCATTTAATTTATCTGTAATTGATACACCATCAAATATTATTTCACCGCTAGATGGCTCCTCCAGTAAATTTAAGCATCTTAGAAAAGTACTTTTCCCTGATCCGCTAGGTCCGATTATCACTACTACTTCGCCTTTTTCAATATTTTCGTCAATACCTTTTAGCACTTTCAAGCTTCCAAAGTTCTTTTTAAGATTAGATACTTTTATCACTAGCTTCTAACCTCCTTTCAAATATCCTCAATAACTTAGATAGTATAAATGTTATTATAAAGTAAATAATTGCCGCATATATCAACGGTATAAATGGCCTATAAGTTATTCCTCTTAAAGTATCCGCATTGTACATCAAATCGTGTATCCCTATTACAGATAGTACTGCTGATTCTTTTACAAGAGTTATAAATTCATTCCCAAGTGCGGGTAATATGTTCTTGACCGCTTGAGGTATTATTACATATCTCATGGTCATGGACTTACTCATGCCCAAGGACCTAGATGCCTCCGATTGTCCCTTATCTATGGATTGTATTCCTGCACGGATTATTTCGGCAATATAGGCAGCACTATTTAATAAGACAGCTATGGTTCCTAAAGTCATCCTACCTAGATCCATAGGCAAGATCATTGGCAAACCATAATATATCAGATAAATTTGTACCAACAAAGGCGTTCCCCTTATGATTTCAATATAAGCACTTGAAAAAGCTCTGGCTAATTTATTATTTGAAAGCTTCATTAAGCTCAATATAACTCCGACTAATGAGCCAAATATAACTCCTAAAAACGATATGGCTAATGTCATCATCGTTCCATTAAAAAAATATCTATAATATTTAATAAAAAATCCTGTATCCAATATTTTAACCTCCTCAAAGAAAAAGCAAAAGAAATCTCTTTCTTTTGCTTGGAATAATCATCTATTGCTCTGATAATTGTGTTGCTTCTTGTATAAGTTTATCTATTTGGTCTTCCTTAATTAGTCTATCCAGAGTTTTATTAATAAAACCCAATAGATCAGCAGTACCTTTATTTACAGCAACTGCGTAGCCATCCTCTTTTTCTAATACGATATCAGCTAGAAATAAATCGGAATTTCTCTTTACATAAGCTTCAGCTACGGGTTCAGCTAAAATAAGACCATCTATTTTCTTATTTTTAACCTCAAGCACCAAGTCTGTAATATTGGCTAAATATATTTTTTCGGCTTCTGTAAATTGGTTCTCTGCTACATCTTCCTGTTCAGTCGATTTTTGAGCTCCAATTTTAAATCCTTTAAAATCCTCAGGATTTTTAAGTTTATCGGAATCATCTTTTCGTATTACCAGTCTTTGAACTCCTTCATAGTATGACGTAGAAAAATCTACGCTTTTTGCTCTTTCCTCATCGGCTGACATTCCTGCCACTATAAAATCAATATCATTTGTAACTAGTGCAGGTAATAGACCTTCAAATTTCATATCAATTATTTCTAATTCCACACCTAAATCTTCGGCTATAGCTTTAGCTACTTCTATATCAAAACCTACTATTTCATCTTTCCCATTTATCTCCTTATGAAATTCAAAAGGTGGATAATCCGCAGCAGTACCTACAACTACTTTGCCCGCCTTTTTTATTTCCTCAACTTTACTATCCTCACCCTTTTGTTTAGAAGTACAGCCACCGAACGTTACCAACATGCTAATTGTAAGTAATACTATTATAAATTTTTTCATCATTATTCCTCCTATTTTTAATTTTTTTAATTAATATAGTGAGGAACTCCTTAGACCTCTGGAAGCCTTTTTCTCATTATTAGCAATGGACTTCCATAGACTCTTGACATACACATAAATATACAAGATTAAGACCTCCTTATTCTAATTTTTACATTAAACTTTATTATATGCTATTTTTCTATAATATGCAATAAAAAATTTTTAATGTTCTGTATAATAAGCTCTTTTAAAAGCATCTTTTATTTAATTCATTCAACAATCATATCTGATTTCCAAGGCAATAATATCTCCTTTAATCCCATAAGATTTCGATTTCCCCTATTTAACCACCTTGCTTCAAAACCTCTAGGAATAATCACCGGCATTCTATCATGTATATATCTCATTGAGTTGCTGGAGGAAGTGGTTATTATAGTAAAAGCTTCAAATCTATTGCCTTCCTTATCAAAAAAGGTATTATAAAGTCCCGCCAATGAAAATATTTCATCCTCTAGAATAGAAATATTTCTTTTGACCTTTTTCCCATCAATCTTTTCCCATTCAAAAAAGTTTGTAACAGGAATCAAACATCTCCTGTTAATAAAGGAGTCTCTAAAGATGGATTTGGCATCAATAGTTTCTGCTCTTGCATTTATCAAAGGAACCTTTGAATAACTTGGTGCAAATCCCCATTTTAAACAATCTATATGTTTGTCATTTCCCGTCTGTCTTATTACCGGTGCAGTATCTGTAGGGAATATTTCCTTTTTTCTGTCAAAATGAGTATCTCCAATAATAGCATTATATCTTTCTATAAGCATATCAATATCTGCATCCAACGCATACCTTCCACACAAGATAATCACTCCATTCTTTATTCGAAATTTATACCCAAAGAAATACCCTCTAATTATTAGAGGGCATTTGATTATTGTTTAAAATTCTTATTTACCTTTTTCCGGTGCTTCTACAGCCGGAGCTTCTGGAGCCTTAAGCACTTCTTCCGGAATTTCAAAATCTTTAGCTTCATTTACATTTAAGTATTCTATATGCATTTCCATTTTCATGTCTTTAAGTTGTTCTAATACTTCCTCAGGCATATCTTCACTTTCGAATAAATTATCAAACATTGATCCCCTCAATGATCCTAAATTCATCTCATATTTTACAATTTCATGGCTTTCTTCATCAACATATACTATATAAGTCATATCCCCAATATTCTTTAGCATATCTGCTGCTAATTTATCTTCTTCCTTTTCGGAAGACATTAACATATCCATATATCCGTCTAACATTTTCAAATATGCATCATAGGACATAGTTGCTTCTAATTTTAATAATGACTTTCCATCTTCATCATATTTGCCTAGAAATTTGACTTCTTTTAAAGCTTCTTTATCTAACTCTAATTTTTCTTTATTATCTTTATTCAATGTTTCAAAGATTTCATTTTCTTGAGTTTGTTTTACCCATTCAATTTCTCCATCTTCATTTGGCATTCCCATATACATAGTAAACTTTTTACCATCTAAATCATAGTACATGTCCATCAAGTGCTGTGTTAACTTTTCTTCACCTGCACCCATTTGCATATCAGCTGATGCTTTAGCTTTTAGAGGATCTTGAAATGCTGTCATTTCCATATCCATCAAAACGCTTAAATTCTGAACAACACCTTCCTCATCCGGTGCTGCAATTGACATTTCCATTTTCATCTTAGCATCAAAGTTTTTCCAAGCATATGATTTAGCATATGCATCAAGCAATACTTCTTTAGCATCAATAGGTTCTGTTGTTATTAACACTGCTTTTAACTCGTTATCCCATTGAACTTCTGAACCAAAAGCTTCCATAACAGGTCTTATAGGTAGATAAGTTCTGTCATCTTTTATAACTGCAACTGTATCTGTCTCAATCTTTTCGTCATTTTTTAATATGAATTTTTCACCTATAGGTACTTTAATAGCAATGTCACCTTTTTTAGCAATAGCAGTTCTATTTTCATTATCCCAATTTACTTCAGCACCATATTTCTCCAAGGCAGCTTTAAACGGCACTAAAGTCCTTCCATTTTCATCTACAAACGGAAACCCTACATCTTCATTGAATTCAACCTTCTCGGAATCAATTTTTACTATAATTTCAGAGTCAGCAAAAACTGCGACACATGATAAAGTCAAAATTAAAACCAAGCTTAAAATAAAACAAGCTTTCTTCTTCATTTATAATTCCTCTCCTTTATTTGTATTCTTATATATCTTATCATAAAAATTGAGAAAATAGAATGTTAAAAGTGAATTTATTAACATAAATCGTCAAACTTGCTTCCTTTTTACTTTTTTCTCTTTTATTGAATTTTTCTTTTCCAGATACAACGCTTCACGAATCAACTTATTGTAACTATTTAATCTATCAATAGTTAAATTGCCACTATCTATTGCCTCTCTAACTGCACAACCCGGTTCGGTATTATGCTTGCAATCATTAAACTTACATTTTTTAGACAGAGCGATTATCTCACTAAATGAATCATTTATCCCGTTAATATTATCCAGTAGTTGAATCTCCCTCATACCCGGTGTATCTATGATAACTCCTTTTTCCTTAATCACAAATAGTTCCCTATGTGTTGTCGTGTGTCTACCTCTTTGGTCATTCTCCCGTACATTATTGACTGATTGTATATTTTCTCCAAGCAATAGATTGATCAATGTTGATTTCCCAACACCGGAAGAGCCGATAAATCCGATAGTCTTTCCCTTGAATAAGTACTTATCGATTTTCTCTATACCTTCATTTTCAAGTGCGCTTACATATAAAATATCAATACCATAGGATATACTTTCAATTTCATTTTTTATGTTAGCTAAATTTTCGCATAAATCAATCTTTGTAATTATGATTACAGGAATTGCACCGCTATCCCAGCCAATAGTAATATATCTCTCCAATCTCCTGAGATTAAAATCATTGTTAGCCGACATGCAAATAAATAGATAGTCTATATTAGAAGCTATAATCTGAGTATCAAGCCTCTTTCCTGCAACCTTTCTTGAAACCACACTTTTCCTCGGAAATACTTT
Organism: Paratissierella segnis; assembly: GCF_014385195.1. Taxonomy (GTDB): domain Bacteria; phylum Bacillota; class Clostridia; order Tissierellales; family Tissierellaceae; genus Paratissierella; species Paratissierella segnis. The sequence goes on along the minus strand of NZ_JACRTG010000004.1, from coordinate 84,200 downwards.
TGATATGATTCCGTCGCCATTTTTGTTAGACTTTCTATCAACTAACACCCAATCCCCAACAGCAGGAAAATCTTTTGTATCCACTACACCCTTTATATATTTACCGGATACCTTTGCCAAAATATCGTCTTCCTCTGTTGCTATCTTATATAGGCCTTTATATTCGGCTATAACTCTACCTATATGTCCTTCACTATCATTTCTATATTCATTATAAATTTCTTCATTTAAGCCTAAATTTAATAACTTTTCTTTCAATTTGTTGCCTCCTGTTTTTAATTTTGGGCACAAAAAACCCCTGGGTTATGATAATTTTACTCAACACTACCCAAGGCTTTACAAAAAAAGTTATTAATTTATAACTTGTTTATTTAATTTCACCCAGAGCAGTATTGCATTCAATTCTATTAACTGATTTGATTATTAGCTTTATCATACAACACCACTCCTTTCGATGAATCTATTAATAGGTTAACATCTTGTTTAGCTGAAGTCAAGCACAACATTGGAATTTAATATTATGACAATATATTTTTATTAAATAATATTTCACTTATATTATTTATTACGAGAATCCCCGCCCCAAGCAATGCAGAATCAATTTTAGAAGTGCTTAGCTTCATGGTAATATTATTATAAAGTTCTTCATTAATATGTTCCTTTACATGTTTCTTTATAGTCTTAAGAAGTTTTTCACCTGCGCCATAAGTAACCATTTCATCTCCAAATATAATAATACTCGGGTTATATAGGTATATAATATTTGTGACTCCGATACCTAAATAACGAAGTGCCTCTATATATATTTCATTGGCTAGTGGATCATCAGAATTTACTGCTGCAAAAAAATCCGATTTTGAGGAATACTCATTAAGAATAGTATCTTGACGTAATGCAGATAGTTCATGAGCCTTCTCTAGTATAGCCGTAGTAGATGTATATAATTCTAAGCATCCACGATTCCCACATTTACATCTATCTCCATTAATATTTATAGCCATATGGCCTATTTCCCCAGCTATTCCTTGAGATCCTCGCAAGAGATTACCGTTTATCACAATACCCGAACCCGTACCTTCCGCAGTAGTTATATATACCAAGGTATCATTATCTTTTATGGTATCATCTAGCCACCATTCATTTAAAGCACCTATATTAGCATCATTTTCTGCATAAACCGGTATATTGAACTCGTTTTCAATTTCTCTGCAAATATCAATATCATCCCAATTTTGCAGTTCTCCTATTAAGCTAAGATATTTCCCGGAATTATAGGGTCCGGGAAGTGATATACCAATTCCAAGTATAGCCTTTTCTTCTCCTTCATCCAAAAGATTTCTTATTTTACTCTTTATTTGAATCATAACTTCCTTCGGTTCAAATAAAGAGTTATAATCCTTGGAAAAATAATTAAATTGGTCTCCCTTTAAATTATATCTTCCTATAGCAAATTGTTTATTAGTTATACGTAAGTGTATCACATGAAATCGATCATAGTTAATCCCTAATCCGATAGTTCTGCGACCAACTCCACTGCTGTCCATAGGATATTCATAAAGTAGATTAATACTAATTAAACTATTTACGATATTGGAAATAGTTGATCTAGTAAGTCCCGTCATTTTTGCAAGTTCAATTCTGGTACTAGTCTTATGCTTTCTAAGGAGATTAAAAACAAGTTGAACATTCATTTTCTGAATTAAACTGCTATTTAATCCATAATTCATTGTGACACCTCTTTATCTTCTTGATTACATCTTGATTACATCTCTTTATATATATTTATAACATAATTTCCCTATTTTTTCTAGCATCATAGTACCATTGATTGTAGATTTCTCTGAGTATATTTTTATTTGATATATATGCATTTTTAAAAAGTTCATAATATTTCATATATTCTTCATGTGCAATACTACTAGGATAATATGTCTTTTCAGATATATTAACTATATGATCAACTGCATCTTGTATATCAGAATAAACACCAACCCCAACGCCAGCACACATAGCTGCGCCAACTGCTGCCTGCTCTGTCATTTCGGAAACTTTAACGGGTTTATTAAATATATCGGAAAACATCTGTGTCCACATTGTGCTTTTCGACCCCCCACCAGAAATAATAAATGTTTCTGTATCAAGTCCCAATCCAAGGCACACTTCATAGCATAACATCAATGCAAAACTTACGCCCTCCATAACAGCTCTGCCAATCTCTTTTTTCCCGCTTTCAAGAGAAATCCCAATCAAAGCACCCCTAAGGGTTGGATCTAAATACGGAGTTCTTTCCCCATTTAAATGAGGCAAAAATATAAGTCCATTACTCCCTATGGGTACCTGTGCAATTTTTTCATCAAATGCTTTATAGTCGCTTTCGGAAATCAAATTTGTAACCCACTTGTAACATGCTCCTGCACTCATAATAGCTCCCATGGATATCCAATTATCCTTTTGATACCCGCAAAAGATATTAGTATTTAATTCCGGATTCTCAATTAATTTGGAAGACGAAAACAAAACCTGTCCACTGGTTCCAATATTGATAATTGCATATTTACTATCAATAAGCCCATTTCCTAATGACTGCATAACAGCATCTCCACCACCACAAATAACGGCAGTTCCCATGTCTAACCCAGTCTCTGCCGCAGATCTTTCAGTAATAGTCCCTACTACATCATAACTATTTTTAATTTCCGGAAAAAGGCCTTCTGAAATATTCAATCTATTTAATACGTTTTTTGACCAGCATCCACTTTTTATATCAAAAGCAAGTGTTGCGGAGGCGTCAGAGTAATCTGTGCAAATATTGCCGGTAAGTCTATAATTTATATAATCTTTAGGCAGCATAACATACCTAATTCTTTCATATAATTGAGGCCTTTCATCATAAACCCAGCATAAAGAGGGAAGTAAAAATCCTGTATATAGAGAATTATTAAGTTCTTCTCTGATAATACTGTCATCTATTTTTTCTTTTATTACGATAATCTGTCTTTCACTTCTCGTATCGCAATGAAGTATGGCAGGATACACAGGCTTCCCCGCTTCATCAAGAGAAATTAAACCATGCATTTGCCCGGATAAACCAATCGCTTTGATGTCTTTAGGGTTTACCTTTGTATTTTTAAGTATCCTCTTTAAACATTCACAACAATCTTCATACCATTTTTCAGGGTTATATTCTGCATATCCTTTTTCCGGAATTTCTATTTCATAAGTTTTATTCTCAATTGCAACAGTTTTTCCACTTTTAGCTTCTAAAAGCAGTACTTTAATATTTGTTGTTCCTATATCTATTCCAATTAAATATATCATTTCACATCTTCCTTTATAAATTTACCATATTATATATTAACAGACATCTAATTTTATTTATAGACCATCGATTTTACACGATGGTCTATTATTTTAGTGCGGATTAATAATTTGACAGCTTCCTGCTAATTCCTCAAGGAACAACATCTTCCCAGGAATTGTAGGAATAAAGCTTGATGTTATCCATGGATTTTTTCCATAGCGTAATGTAAGCCACAAGGTCTGTCCCTGCCAACTCATACCACGTCCTAAAATCCCATCACAACCACCAATTGCATAATCTGATTTAAACATAATTCCAGGTCCAATTGTATTTGCATAACAGGTCATAGGTATATAATTTCCATGGAACGTTAAATAAGCATTTTGTTCTATTGTAAGAGGATGAAGCATAGCTCCGATTCTATGAGTTGCTCCCAACCATTCTTCTGTGGATTCATAATCCATTGCAAAATGAGGATCCCAAAACGCAATATGACAAGCACGTCCTACTCCATAAACCATTACCTGCTTTGCACCCTTAGCTCGCAATTCTTCCATTATTTCACTATATGAAGATAATTCATCCTTGGTTGCATAATGGCGTTGATTCTTTGGAATTCCATTTTCTCCAAGAGGTTCATAAAAAGCATTATTTATTGCATACCGAAATGTAACCGGATTATCAGATGGGAGTGTGTTCCCTTCTGCATCAGACCACTCATCCATAGTGAAGCCATGCACATGATCACATGTAACATTCCATTCCTTGAGAAAATAAACAACCCAATCATACATTTCCATAGGCCCTACCGGTAAAATCAAGATAAGCTCTCTATTATCTTCCCTTGTCTTTTTAATTTGCATTGCAATTTCATGTCCGAATTGCACTGCTAAAGCATTTAAATTTTGGACAGGTACAGGTTTAAAATTAGGATGCCAAAAGCCCTGTCTGTCACAAATTGTTGTCGGATCCTGTGAAACGCAGTATTTTAAACGTTCAAGATCCCATCCCTTTGGATAAATACCTTCAAAGAGTGTTCCCTTTATTGTACTAATCATGTCCATTTAATAATACCTCCTATTATGTGTAAATATTTATGAATTTACATATTTCCTGATTCTTTATGAATTGTAATCCATTTATCGACATTTTCTTTAGTAATAAGTTCAGTATCTACTTCTCTATCTTCTTGAGCTCCGCCGCCTAAAGTTTGAAGTACCATTTCAAATGCTGCTACTGCCTGTGATGGAGCATCTTGAGCTACTGAAACTGTAGTAAGCCCTGACTTTACTGCTTCACAACCTTCCGGAAGTCCGTCAATACCACCTAAAAAACTGAATTCATCCATACGATTTGCATTTTGTATGGCGTTTACTGCACCAAGAAGCATTATATCATCATGTGATAAAACTCCATCTATGTCATCATATATTGTAAGCCAGTCTTCCATATAGTACATTGCCTTGTCTCTTTCCCAGTTTGCATTTTGCAAGACTAAAATATTTACATCATCTCTGGATGATAATCCGGATTTGATTCCTTCTGTACGATCAACTACTACAGATAATCCTGCCTGCCCTTCTATAATTACTATATTAGCATTTTCAGATAAAGTCTCAGCAGCAGCTTTTCCTAATAATTCACCCATGCTAAATTCGCTTGATAAAATAGAAGTGCTCTTCCCATCTTCAACTTTTTCTCCTAATGTAATTACTATAATATCATTTTCATATGCTTGATTAATTGTAGGAATTAAAGATTCTGTATCATTGGGCTGTACAAATATTACATCAACACCTTTTGAAATAAATGTTTCCATTCCAGCGATTATCTTTGCATTGTCTCCACCACCATCTATCATTTCAATTTCAAATTTATCGTTATATTTTTCTTCACATGCTTTAACTAATTCATTTGCCTGCCAAGCTGTAAACTGATCTGTTTGATTCTTTGCTACCAACCCTACCTTATATTTCTTACCTTCTCCACCTGCTGTTTTCTCATCTGTCTTACCACAAGCTGCTAGAGTAAATACCATAATAAATGCTAAAAATAATGCTAAATGTTTTTTCAATGTAAATCCCCTTTCTTTTACTATATTTTATTTACTAGTGGCCTCAACCTCATTAAATATTAGAGCTTGGACCCCTTTTTAGCCATATCAATACCTACTGCAACCATAATTACTATCCCCTTTACTATTAACTGCCAATATGATTGAACACTTAAAAGATTCATCATATTGTTTAGAAGGGAGATTATAGCGCAACCCACTACTGTGCCTCCAATAGTACCAATTCCGCCTGAGAATGAAGTACCACCTATTATTGCAGCAATAATTGCATCAAATTCATAATTGACGCCACTTGATGGGATACCACTATTCAACCTAGAACACAAGATTACCCCGGCAAAACCTGATAATGCGCCTAATATTAAATATGCTCTTAACTTGATTCTCTTTGTGTTAATTCCAGAAGCAATAGCAGCATCCTCGTTGCCTCCTATGGAATAAAGGTATCTTCCAAACTTTGTATGCTTGAGTAGGATGTGGCTAAGTACTGTAATTATAGCCATAAATACTATAGGCGCCGGTATTGACAGAATATTTCCCTGCCCAAAGAAAGCAAAATTTCCAATATTATATATAGTTTTACCATCAGTGTAAACATATGCTGCACCTCTGGCTAAATTCATCACAGCAAGAGTTGCAATAAATGGAGGTATCTTAAATCTTGATACTGCGATTCCGCTTAATAATCCACACAAAATACCTATACCGATGGCAACCAGCATACCCAATATAGCACTTCCAGTTGCAATACATACTCCAATGCCGACGCAGCCTGCAAGTGCAAGAACTGCACCTGGAGAAAGATCTGTCATTCCTGCAATTATAACCATAGTTTCTCCACATGCTATAATCATAATTGGGCTCATTTGGCGCAATATATTTACCAGATTTGAAGGCTTTAAGAAGTTATCGCTTATCATCGAGGATATAATAACCATTCCTGCAAATACAAAGTAAATAGCATATGTACCAAAAAAGCCGCTGAAATTAAACTTAGATTCTTTCTCTAAATCTGCTACTGTATTTTTCATTCTAGTCACCTCAACCTTTCATCTATATACATTAATAATACTTAGTTTGCTTGTCTTTCAATTGTTGCATAATGCATGATCTTCTCTTGAGTTGCCTCTTCTCTGCTTAACTCCCCAGTGATTCTTCCCTCACTCATTGTATAAATACGGTCAGACATTCCCAACAGTTCGGGTAAATCTGAAGAGATCATTATAATTGCCATCCCTTCAGCTGCAAGTTCACATATAAGTTTATAAATTTCAGTTTTCGCTCCAACATCAATACCTCGTGTCGGCTCATCAAGTATAAAGACCTTTGGATTAGATATAAGCCATTTCCCTATTACCAATTTTTGTTGATTTCCTCCTGAAAGTGATGCTGCCTGTGTTTTTAAAGAAGGCGTTTTTATCTGGAGTTTTTTGCAAATGTCACTACTATATTCAGTTTCAACCTTTCCATTTAAAAAAAGAGTTTTTGAATATCGATTGTAATTGGGGAGAGAAATGTTTTCAAGTACACTCCTCTTCGTTACAAGGCCATATTTACGTCTATCTTCAGAAGCCATCATTATTCCGTTATCTACAGCATCCCTTGGATTTTTAATATTGATTTTCTTGCCTTCTAAATATATTTCACCAGAGTTAACGGGATCCATACCAAAGATAGCTCTAGCTACTTCTGTACGTCCAGCTCCAACAAGTCCGGCAAATCCCAGTATCTCTCCCCTTTTGATCTCAAAGCTTACATCCTTTATACTGTCATTGGTTAAACCTTTCACTTCAAGAAGCAGTTCACCTATATTACTCTCAGTTTTTGGATATGCATTTTCAATATTTCTGCCCACCATTGAAGCAATAATTTCATTTCTTGAAATTTCCCCTACCTTTGCACTTTTAATAAACATTCCATCACGCATTATTGTCAGGTAATCACAAATTTCATCAATTTCTTCAAGTCTATGAGAAATATAAATTATCGTGGTTCCTGCCGCCTTTAACTCTTTAATTTTCTCAAAGAGTTTTTTCACCTCTCCTTCGCTTAATGAAGATGTAGGTTCGTCCATGATAATAATTTTTGAATTGAAAAATACAGTTTTGATAATTTCAATCATCTGCTGTTCTCCCACAGATAATTCTTTCATCTTGGTTTTAGTATTATAGCTTAATTTCTGCTTTTTCAAAAATTCGGCAGATTCTCTGTAAAGGCTTTTCTGATCAATAAATCCAAATTTGTTCATTGGTTCTTTCCCAAGGAAAATGTTTTCTGCGATGCTAAGCTCATTAACTACATTTAATTCCTGATGAACCATGGCTATCCCATGTTGCTGTGCCTGTAACGAATCCTTTATCTGAACCTTTTCCCCATCTAAATGAATTTCACCGCTATCAGCATGATAAAGTCCATTTAAAATTTTCATCAAGGTTGATTTTCCGGCACCATTTTCACCTACCAAAGCATGGACTGTCCCCTTTTTAATTGTGAAAGAGATATTTTTTAATGCAACAACACCAGGAAATGTCTTTGTAATATCTTTGAACTCAAGAATAATATCACTTTTCTTACCTTCAAGTACCTCCATAACATACCTCCTGTTAATATGATGCTTAAATAACAAAGAATGAATGAATAATTAATTAATTCATTGATTTAATTATTTATTCTTATTATATCCTAATATATTATATTGTCAATATAGTTATCAAAAAGAATTTTAAAATAATCTCAGCGCCAATTTTTTAAAAATTGGCGCTGAGAAATAAATTTAATATTAATATTAAATTTTAAAATATTTGAAGTAAATAGCATTGGAATCTACAGCTTTTATTCCAATACCTTCTTCAAAAATTGTCCCGTATATGATTTTGGATTTTTGCTTACTTCTTCAGGTGTTCCTGTTGCTACAACTGTACCTCCCTTATCTCCGCCCTCGGGGCCTAAATCTATTATATAATCTGCGGTTTTTATAACGTCTAAATTATGCTCAATTACAATTACCGTGTTATCTCCTTCTACCAATTGGTTCAAAACCTTTATCAATTTATGGATATCTGCGGAATGAAGTCCTGTTGTGGGCTCATCAAGTATATATATGGTTTTTCCCGTTGATCTTTTTGATAATTCGGTAGCAAGTTTAACCCTTTGAGCTTCTCCTCCTGACAGTTCCGTAGACGGTTGGCCGATTTTAATATATCCTAATCCCACATCAAATAAGGTTTCCAGCTTTCTCTTAATCTTAGGTATATTTTGAAAAAACTCTAAACCTTCTTCCACTGTCATATCCAATACATCAGCTATTGTTTTTCCTTTATATTTTACCTGCAAGGTTTCCCTGTTATATCTCTTGCCTTTGCAGACTTCACATGGAACATAAACATCCGGCAAAAAATGCATCTCTACCTTTAAGATGCCATCTCCGTTACAAGCTTCACATCTTCCACCTTTGACATTAAAACTAAATCTTCCTTTTTGATAACCTCGTAGTTTTGCTTCATTTGTCATTGCAAATACATCTCTAATGGCATCAAACATACCTGTATAAGTAGCCGGATTTGAACGAGGTGTCCTTCCTATTGGACTTTGGTCTATAACGATGACCTTGTCTAGGTTCTCCAATCCCTTGATCTCCTTATATTTCCCCGGTCTCACTCTTGCTCCATTTAAATGCTGAGCCAAAGCCTTGTACAATATCTGATTTACCATGGTGCTTTTACCGGAGCCTGACACTCCCGTGACGCAAGTAAATAATCCTATAGGGATTTTTACGTTTATTTTCTTCAGATTGTTTTCTTCAGCGCCTATTATCTCAATCCATTTTCCATTAACAGATTTTCTCTTCTCAGGTATTTCAATTTTTATCTTTCCTGACAAATATTGCCCCGTGATTGAATTTGGATTGTTTTTAATTTCATCAACCGTGCCCTCAGCTACTATATGCCCTCCGTGTATGCCCGCTCCCGGTCCGATGTCTACAATATGGTCAGCCATATACATAGTCTCTTCATCATGTTCTACCACAATTAGAGTATTCCCCAAATCAGTTAGATTCCTCAATGTCTTAAGCAGCTTTGCATTGTCCCTTTGATGTAATCCTATACTTGGTTCATCCAATACGTATATAACTCCTACTAAGCTTGAACCTATTTGGGTTGCAAGTCTTATTCTTTGAGACTCCCCTCCCGAAAGAGTACCTGCCATCCTGGACAGCGTCAAATAATCCAATCCAACATCAACTAAAAAGTTTAATCGTTCTTTGATTTCTTTTAAAACTTGTTCCCCGATCATCTGCTGTTTCTCTGTTAATTTCAGATTGTTAAAAAACTCAATTGCATTGACTATTGAAAGATCAGTTAACTGTGCTATATTGAGATTGTTTATTTTTACAGACAACACTTCATCCTTTAGTCTATGCCCCTTGCACTTTGGACATGGATTTTCTGTCATATATCCGTCTATTCTATCCCTCATATAATCCGAGTTAGTTTCTTTAAATCTTCTTTCCAAATTTGGAATGATGCCTTCAAATTTACCCTTATAGGTCCTCTTCCCTTCATCATCAAAATGGCTGATGAATTCAAATGCTATGGCACGTTCAGTTCCATACAATAATTCTTTTAAGAATTTCCTAGGTGCATTTTTCAACGGTTCATCCATGCTAAAATTATTGTCATCGGCTAATGTCTTAAATATTTGATAATAATAGGTATTTTCACTGCTATTGCTATAAGGCGCTATCCCTCCCTCATTTATACTCAAATCCTTGTTTGGAATTATCAATTCAGGGTCGATTTCTTTATAAAAGCCAAGTCCGTTGCATGTGGGACACATCCCGAATGGGCTATTGAATGAGAACATTCTGGGAGACAACTCCTCCATAGCTATATTACAATCAGGGCATGCTAACTTCTGGCTGAACATAATCCTTTCCTTATCCATTACATCCACTATAACCAGTCCATCAGCTAATTTCAATGCGCTCTCTAAAGAATCTGTAAGTCTTCCTTCGATTCCTTCTTTTACTATAATTCTATCTACAACAATTTCAATTGTATGTTTCTTGTTTTTATCCAATTTTATTTCATCGGATATTTCGTATGCCTCACCATCAACTATAACTCTTATATAGCCTTCTTTTTTGATTTGTTCCAATACTTTTACATGTTCGCCCTTTTTGCCTCTAATGATAGGCGCTAAAATTTGCAATCTTGACCTTTCTTCCAATTCCATTATCTTATCTACCATTTGATCCACAGTTTGACTGGTAATTTCCTTCCCGCATTTTGGACAATATGGCGTCCCGATTCTGGCATAGAGAAGTCTTAAATAATCATAAATTTCTGTAACCGTACCAACTGTAGACCTAGGATTTTTGGATGTAGTCTTTTGATCTATAGAAATTGACGGAGATAGTCCGGCTATATATTCAACATCCGGCTTATCCATCTGCCCTAAAAATTGTCTTGCATAACTTGATAACGACTCTACATATCTTCTTTGGCCTTCCGCATATATGGTATCAAATGCCAAGGAAGATTTGCCGGATCCGGACAACCCTGTTATTACAATAAATTTATTTCTTGGGAGCTCAAGGCTTATATTCTTAAGGTTATGTTCCTTAGCCCCACGAATCACTATATTATCATTTGTCATCTATTTGCTCCTTTAGTGTTTAATAAGTCTTTTTAGATCCAACATCTTATCACGCAATTCAGCTGCCTTTTCAAAGTTCAATCCCTCAGCAGCTTTTAGCATCGCGGCTTCAAGTCCTTGTATCATAACTTCCAGCTCTTCATTTGAGAATGATTCTTCATATTTAGCTTCTTCTTCAGCAGCCATAGTAGCCTCTATAATTTCACGAACACCTTTAACGATTGTTTTAGGTGTAATACCGTGCTCTTTGTTATATTGGTCTTGAATCTCTCTTCTTCTATTTGTCTCCTTTATAGCTTTATCCATTGATTTAGTAATATTATCCGCATACATTATAACTTTTCCATCAACATTACGTGCAGTTCTTCCTACAGTCTGAATTAATGAGGTTTCACTTCTTAAGAAGCCTTCCTTATCGGCATCCAAGATTGCAACCAACGATACTTCCGGTAAGTCCAATCCTTCACGCAATAGATTGATGCCTACAAGAACATCATACTTTCCAAGTCTTAAATCCCTAATAATTTCCATTCTCTCTATAGTATCTATATCGGAGTGAAGGTAAGTCACTTTAATTCCTATTTCCTTAAAGTATTCGGTTAAATCCTCTGCCATTTTTTTAGTTAAAGTGGTGACTAATACCCTTTCCTCTTTTTCTGCAATTTTTCTGATTTCATTTATCAAATCATCTATTTGATGCTTAGTAGGTCTTACTTCTATGACAGGATCAAGTAACCCGGTTGGTCTAATTATTTGCTCAACTGTATTTTGAGAATGTTTATATTCATAAGGACCTGGTGTTGCCGAGACATAGATTATTTGATTTACCATTGATTCAAACTCAGAGAATTTAAGAGGTCTATTGTCCAAGGCTGACGGTAATCTAAAGCCATATTCTACAAGATTTGTTTTTCTGGATCTATCCCCTTCATACATACCACCAATTTGAGGAATTGTAACATGGGATTCATCTACAATAATTAGAAAATCTTTCGGGAAATAGTCAATTAGTGTATACGGCCTGCTTCCCGGTGGCCTATTGCTCAAATGCCTTGAGTAATTTTCTATACCCGTACAAAATCCCATCTCGCTTAGCATTTCCAAGTCGTATCTTGTTCTTTGCTCTAGACGTTGAGCTTCCAATAATTTTTCTTTATCTTTAAATTCCTTTAGCCTTTCATTTAATTCTTCTTCTATAGTAATCAATGCCCGTTTAACTTTCTCTTCTGATGTGGCATAGTGGGATGCGGGAAAAATAGATACATGATTTCGTAAACCTATAACCTCTCCCGTAAGATAATTCACTTCAACTATTCTATCTATTTCATCTCCGAAAAATTCGACTCTAATGGTATTTTCACTTGATGCTGCAGGAAATATTTCTAACACGTCTCCTCTTACTCTAAATGTCCCGCGAACAAAATTGATGTCGTTTCTCATATATTGAATATCTATTAGCTTCCTCATAACCTCATCTCTATCCCTTATCATTCCCGGTCTCAGAGATACTACAAGATTTTCATAATCTATCGGATCTCCCAATCCATAGATGCAAGAAACAGAAGCAACTATGATTACATCCCTTCTTTCAAACAATGACATGGTTGCAGAGTGACGTAATTTGTCTATTTCATCATTTATTGAGGAATCTTTTTCTATATAGGTATCTGTTTGGGGTACATATGCTTCAGGCTGGTAATAATCATAATAGCTTACAAAGTATTCTACAGCATTGTTTGGAAAAAATTCCTTGAATTCACTTGCAAGCTGATAAGCAAGTGTTTTATTATGCGCAATTACCAATGTAGGCTTTTGCACCTTTTCGATTAAATTTGCCATGGTAAATGTCTTCCCGGAACCCGTTACTCCAACCAATACCTGATGTTTCAAATTGTTATTTATTCCGTCAACAAGTTTATCAATTGCTTGGGGTTGATCACCTGTAGGTTTATAATTGGATTCTATTTTAAATTTATTCATTTAATCACCTCTAGGTTTGAACATTTGTTCCTAATATAATTATTATATAATAATATATAATATTGTCAAAACTTATTTTATAAAAACAAACGAAATACAATTGAAGACAATTCATAATGCACAGTTCACAATGCACAATCGACCCTTGGGTCGTCCTGAGTTGGGCAGGATTAACTTAACTATCGAGGGATCTCCGTTTTTAAGATAGTGAAGAACTAAGAGAGAAGAGTTATTAGGATCGAACTTTAGGGTCTTTAAAATAATTCACTTATAGAACATATATGGTTTTAGATGCAAATTCACAATTTTATTTATATTAATATTGAAGAAAAACAAGTTATATTGTAAACTATTAGAAGAAGGGAGGTATTCTAATGAAACACATAACGAAATTAGGCTTACTTATCATTTTAACACTATCTTTAGCCGGATGTAAGGCAATAGAAAACTTACCTCTATTAACAAAAGATACCAATGCTAAAGCAGAAACTGAAGGCGGCGAAGAGATTGAATATAGCCTTGAACAGGTCGTACTATCAAAAGGATATCAAACAATTGAACCAAATGTAGAAATAGTGAAGAAAAAAAATAAAATAAAACTGCTTGCCTCCTTGGGATTGTTGGAATCATCAGGTGCACAGATAGACAAAATCGTTAGAAAAGGAAATATTGTAAATATACATGTTATAAATGAGACTGATGAGAAATCGACTCAGCTGGCAGTTCCTCAAATTGTAATAGATATAAATCAAAAACTAAAGGACATAGATGATATAAAATTTAATATTATAAATGAAAATTACAAACCCTTGAGCATTAAACTTGGATTAAATGATGTAATAAATAAAATAAATTCAGAATTTAAAGTTTCCGCCAATACAGCTCCGGTAATAAATTTATTAAATATAGATGACAGTATCATTTGGGATATAACTTACAATAGTATTTTTGATAGAAATAATCCGGAAACCCCCTTAGTTAATCTATCAGTTGAAATTGATGCAAATAGTGGAAATATTTTAAAATCGACAAAGAGTTTTATCTCTTCAATTGTTGACGAGGGTCATGTACTAGACTATATAGATGATAAATATATTCTTTATAGAAAAAAAGAAAATGATATAGCAAAAAATATTGATACTGAAAGCCTATGGATTTATGATATAGAGAATAATGAAAGAGGTTTATTATTTAAATCCAATCAAAAAATACAATCAGCAATATTTAGCCCGGATTTGAAAAGCATATCTTTGGTTGAAAACAATGATAATAAGAGAGAATTGTACATAATTCCAATAGATGCTGCGAAGGCTTACAAGGTTATTTTCAATGATCCAATAAATCCTCTATCCGTAAACTGGAAGGATAATAACAATTTATATATAATAGATCACAATGAATCATCAAGTATTTACACTTATAATTTAAGAAATAATGAAACTAATCTAGTAAATACCTATGATTTAAATATAATCGGTATTAAGAATATAAAAAGCAACGCGATTATCACTGCCTTAGAAGAAAATAAATTAAATAAAAAAATTATCTTTACCAACAACTGGCAAGATCTTAAGTTTGTTGATTATGGCTTTAATGTAAAATTTATTGATGAAAATAGAATCTGTTATTTAAAAAATACTGAGAAAGAAGATAAAAATGCGCTTTACATCTACGATTTAGATACAAATAAGAAAATGGATGTTATAGATTTAAATCTATCGAATTATTCAATTATCACTGAAAATAAACTTCTTTTAATAGAAAAAAATCAAAGCAACAACGATTATACTGTCCATGGCTATGACTTAGGGGATGAAGTATTAACAACAATCAGTAACATAAATAGCGACAACGTCTACTATAACATCGAAAAAAATTTAATATATGTAAATTTGACCATTCCTTTTGAAAATGAGAAACATGAATTAATATATGCTGTTGATTTGAAGAAATTGTCAGCTACACCCTAGGAACAACTAATATTCCTAGGGCCTTTCTTTTTCCTTTATACGTTTTTTCAGTAATTCCTTTTTTTCTATTAAAATAAAGTATTTTAGTATTCCCGCTATTTAATAACTCTATATTGTTCAAATCTCTATCATCATATACAGTTACACCATTGATGCTAATTATTATATCTCCTATTTCAATCCCCATATCCTTACCAATGCCATTGTTAAGAATATCAAGTACCCTGACTCCTTTTATTGGAGGCGAAAATATGGGGACTCTATTTTGTTCAATTAATTTATTTATATAGATTATAAATTCATGCCCCAAAATAGCAAATAAAGGCGGAATTACCGGATTCAAAATTGATTTGGTTATAAGCAATAATATAGAACTATATATCAGCATCAATATCCCGCTAAAAATTCTCTTGTTCTCTGGATAAGATAAAGTAAAATCTCCATAATTTAAAACTGCCATTAGAGTAACCGGCTTAATTAGGTCGTGACCAATGAATACTACAAAAGGTATTGGCCAAAACCGATTCATACTAAATCCTCCCACCGTTATATCCTCATGTTGGAAGAGTGTGGGCTCTCTATCTTTGCTTCCGTTTATCAGTACCAAAATACTCTCTACTATATGCAATGTAGCTGCGACTAACATGATATCTCTATTGTCAATCCTTGGATATCCAAATATTATGCTTGAAAGTGTAATCAAACTTCCTGAATAAGCAAAACACATATACCTTGTATCTATCATTGAAAGCAAAAGCGATATTGCTAAAATATACATGTAGTCCTTAGGAATAATTACAACTTCTAAATATATAAATGCTATTGTAGTTACAAATCCGCCCAATATGCCATAAAATAGAGAATTAAGTGTCCTCACCAACGTTGATCTTGAGGATTTAAATTGATTATATTGATAATAGATTATGGCAAAAATTATAATAAAAAAAGGAGATAATAGAGTATTTTTAATATCAATTAATGTAAAATACATAATTTGATATAATCCGTTCATACCTATTCTCCTTTTTTTATTATTCTTTATTATGCAAAACTTATGCACATCTTCTAATCAACTCTTCACTATCTTTTCGATTGTACATTGACACCGAAGGTATCATTCTAAACATAGTGAAGAATCTCTGTTTAATGACTCCATAGCTCAGCCCAATACCTCTTACCTTTTACTTATTACCTACCTTTTAAAGGTTGAGATCCTTCGCTTGGCACTCAGGATGACAATAGCAGTGATTATCCTGCTTTTCAACTGTTTTTAAACTGTTGTTCACTGTTCACTGTTACTTATTCACTGCTTCTCTCTTCACTCTTAGTTCTTAACTATCTTAAAAACGGAGATCCCTCGATAGTTAAGTTAATCCTGCCCAACTCAGGACGACCCAAGGGTCGATTGTGCATTGTGAACTGTGAATTGTGAATTGCCTTCTATATCTTCCCTTTAATTACTTCAACGGCTTTCTGCAATTGATTGTCTTCACTTATATATCCCGGCCCAATATTTTCTACTCCTTCGTTTAACTCAAGAACAATATCTGGGGTTATTCCAATGCCATGAATATTTGTACCGTTAGGCGTAAAATATTCTGAAACCGTTAATTTAATTCCTGATCCGTCTGATAATTCTCTTATTCTTTGTACGACTCCTTTCCCAAAGGTCTTTGTTCCTATTAATTCTCCTCTTTGATGGTCTTTGACGGCTCCCGCCAATATCTCTGAAGCACTGGCACTCCCCTCATTTACCAGCAACACAATAGGTATTGTAATTTGATTCTTATCGGATTTTAAATATTCCCTAGTCCCATCTTTCGTTTGGGTATATACAATATCTCCGGCTCCCAGAAGTTCATCTGCAATCTCTGCACACACATTCAAAAGCCCGCCGGGGTTATTCCTTAAGTCTATAATTAATCCTTTAATATTAGATTTTTCTAATTTTGATAGATTCTCCTTAAAATCCTTATAGGTTAACTCATCGAAAGATGTTATTCTTATATACCCTATGTTATTGTCTATAATATTTGATTTTACGGTAATTAATCTAATCTCTTCTCGAACTATATCTAAATCCAATGTTTGATTATTTCCTTCCTTGTCTAATCTCATAATGGTTATGGTCACCTTTGTTTTAGGTTTACCTTTCATTACTTTTACAGCTTCATCCATATTTTCTGCTGAGTATTCTACTCCATTAACCCTAATTATCCTATCACCGGTTTTGATTCCCGCTCTCTCTCCTGGAGTATCTTCTATTGGGGAAACCACAGTAATCAAATTATCCTCTCCCGGTGTTACTATAACTCCAATTCCTCCATAAACTCCTGACGTTTCTTGAGCAAAGCTTGCAAATTCATCCGATGTCATATATACGGAGTAAGGGTCATTTAGAGATTGCACCATTCCTTTAAGTTGACCCTCTAACATTTTTTCATCATCAACTTCTCTTAAATAATTGTTTTTAATATAAGTTTTTATATTTTGTACCTTAGATATCTCACGACTTTCATTTATTTTATTCTCATTGCCAAAAGACATTCCCAAATCAATACCACCGGAAGCAATATTTGTGAGTCCAAAGGTTATAATATTTGTAATAAGTACAGCTACTACCATCAACGTGATGGCTCTTTTCTTTGACATTATCTCCACCTCTATTTTTTAGGTTATGTGACTATTTTATTAAATATTTCATTGTATTATACCTTAAAAAGAAAAAAGGGGATTTATCCCCTTATGCAAGTTTTCTTTATTTAAACCACGGCATTGGATCTACATAAACACCATTTTTCCTTACTTCAAAATGGCAATGCGGTCCGGTGGAGTTCCCTGTACTGCCTGCCTTAGCTATTGTTTCTCCTCTTTTCACATTCTGTCCTACTTTTGCAACTAAGGATGAATTATGCCCATAAAGGGTTACAATCCCTCCGCCATGTTCTACCATAACTGCCTTTCCATAACTTCCAAGCCAATCAGAGTATATTATTACGCCATCCGAAGCAGCCATTACTGACGTTCCCGTCGGTACCGGTATATCTATACCTGTATGTAATTTTTTTGTTTTAAATATCGGATGAATCCTATACCCATATGGTGAACTTATTCTTGTATATCCTGCAGGAACAGGCCATCCCATTTTACCGCCGGAATACGGTCCTGTGTTTCTTTGCAATTTTACTATTTTAGACTCTATAGCCTTTGCTTCTTCGTTTAATTGATCATAAGCTTTTTCATATTCTTTTATATCTTTTTGCAGCCTAGACATTAAATTTTCTTTTTCTCTGGTTGCCACTTCCAAGTCCTTTTTTCTGGCTTCTATTTTTACTTTTGTCGCTTCAACAGAGGCTCTTTGTGCTTCTAATTCAGTCTTTTTTGAGTTTATAATATCCCTTTGTTCCTTCATATATGCTATCAGTTCTTTATCATGATCTGCAATGGACTGAATCATTTCTTTTCTGGACAAAAAATCCTTTATATTCCCGGAAGACAGTAATACTTCCAAATATCCTACGTTACCGTTTTGATACATTACCCTTACTCTTTTATTAAACAAGTCTTTTTTATTATCAAGTTTTTTCTCAGCATCATGCAATTCTTCCGTGGTTTTTTTGATATTATTATTCAATTTGTCTAATTGTTTCCCAACATTTTCCAACTCAACAGTTGCATTATCCAACTTTAAATCTAATTCATGAATTTGCTGAGACACATCCTTTTTCTGATTATGAGTTGAATTTATCTGATCCTTTGTTTGTTTTAATTTTGAATTTATATTTTTTTGTTGATTCTTTAGATTGTTTAGATTATCCCCATAGACCTGTACAAATGTTAATGATAAAATAAGCATTGTCAGTAAAATCGTAAATAAACTCTTCTTTTTCATTTGACTCCCCCCTAAACATTTAAAAACCGTTTTAAAGAAACAATACTGCCTAATGCCCCAATACCTACTCCTAATGTAGCAAACATTATAGCTATGTCATTAAAGATATTTTTTGGTTCTATCAAATAAAATGTAAACATTGAATATAATTTCTCATTTACCGCATCAAATAAATACCCATATCCGTAATATACTATAAGTATAGATATCAATGCTCCGCAGAGTCCAAGCAATATCCCTTCAATAATGAAAGGTCCTCTAATATAATTGTTAGTTGCTCCGACATATTTCATTATATTGATTTCCCTCTTTCTTGAAGTTACTGTTAATTTGATGGTATTTGAAATTATAAAAACCGATACAAAAACCAATACACCTATTATTGCCAAACCACCAAAGCGTATATAATTTGCCAGTACCATTAGTTTGTCAATGATTTCTTGATAATAAGTTATATTTTCCACTCCTGCTAAACCACTAACCTTATCAACAATTGATTTTGCATACTTTATATCTTTCAATTTGATAATATAGGAATTTGGCAGCGGATTATCATCTTCCAGCCCTTCTAATAAATAAGCATCCTCGTCCCAATCTTTTCTAAGGATTTCAAGGGCTTGTTTCTTTGACTCATATGTAACTGATACTACACCTTCACTATTTTTTAAAACATCTGCTATATTATTTACATCCTCTTCTTTTGCTTCATCAGCCAAAAAGACTTGGACTTCATCAAATTTAGTCTTAGTATCCAACATTATATTGTTTATACTCAAAATCAAAATCAAGATTACACCCAATATCATAAGTACCGCAGTGATTGATGAAACAGAGGCTAACCCCATCCCTCTATTTCTCCACATACTTTGAAAGCCCTGTTTAGTAATATTTTTAAATATTCGAAACTTCAAGCTCATAACCTCCCTTTTCCTCGTCTCTTATAACTTTGCCGTCTTCTAAGGTTATAACTCTTTTCTTCATAGTGTTTACAATCTCTCTCGCATGAGTTGCCATCAAAACTGTTGTACCCCTTCCATTTATGTCTGAAAGCACCTTCATGATTTCCATCGCAGTTTCCGGATCTAAATTGCCGGTAGGCTCGTCCGCTATTAGAACCGGAGGATTATTTACTATTGATCTTGCTATGGATACCCTTTGCTGTTCACCCCCGGATAACTGATCGGGAAAGCTATTTGCTTTTCTGCTTAAATCCACCAAGCTCAATATCATGGGCACCCTCCTGCGAATTTCCTTTGGATGCGCTCCTACTATTTCCATGGCAAAGGCGACATTTTCATAAACGGTCTTATTTGTCAGAAGTCTAAAATCTTGAAATACCACTCCAACCTGTCTCCGCAGATATGGCACCTTTCTGTTTGATATCTTGGTAATATCCAAGCCATCCAATAATATATTGCCTTCCGTAACATTTTCTTCTTTTAATAACAATTTAACTAATGTAGATTTTCCAGCTCCGCTTAAACCTACTATAAATACAAATTCACCTTTATATATTTCTAAATTTATATTTGAAAGAGCTTTAACACCATTTTTATATTCTTTGCTTGCATTTATAAATTTTATCAAAGTTTCACCCCAAATATCATAATAAATCAGTTTATGTATTATTCTTTTCCTTAATGTTATATTATAATATAAAATGAAAGATAAATAAACTATTTGAGGTGAATTAATTGGATAAAACATTATTAAGACGTCAAATTCTGGATAAAAGATCCAAATTAGGGAAAAATGAACACGAAATTTATAGTAATTCAATCTTAAACTCTTTATTAAATTCAGCATACTATAAAAATTCCAAAACTATAATGACTTTTGTGAGCTTCAGTGATGAGGTCGATACTCATGAATTAATAAAAGCCGGAATAAGGGATGATAAAAATCTTGTAGTTCCGATAACTATTAAAGAAACTAAAGAATTAAAGCTATCTTTAGTTACTAATTTTAATGAATTAGAACCGGGATATTACAATATCTTAACCCCGAAAAAAGAATTTATAAGATATAAAGATCCGGAATTAGTGGATCTAATTATTGTTCCGGGGGTAGTTTTTGACCGAGAAGGCTATAGAATTGGCTATGGTGGAGGATATTATGATAGGTTTTTATCCAAAATAGATAAAAATGTTCCCAGAATCGCTATAGCTTTTGACTTGCAAATAATTGACAAAGTTCCCAGAGAATATTATGATATACCAGTTGATTATATAATTACTGAAAAAGAAATAATAGATTGTAACAATTCACAGTTCACAGTTCACGATTCACAATTGTAAGTACAATTAAGAATAGGCAATTTCCTGATTATACTCATCCTTAAACTATAGGGATGCTCGTAACAATTAAATGAAATCAAAATATTTTATTTATAGTAATTTTATGGTATAATCATAATGGATTTAAATTTGAATTCTAGGAGGAAATACAATGAATAGGACTATTGGCACTACAATAAGAGGAATAAGAACCCCCATAGTAAAGGAGGGGGATGACTTAATTAATATTGTAGTTGATTCATTACTAGAAGCTGTCAAAACTGAAAATATCACACTTAAACATAAAGATGTAGTAGGCATTACAGAATCACTGGTTGCACGTGCCCAAGGAAATTATGCTACCTCAGAAGAAATCGGAATAGATGTTGCAAATAAATTTCCAAATGAAATCGGATTGGTATTTCCTATATTGAGCAGAAACAGATTTTCTATACTTCTAAAGGGTATTGCCAATAGCAACAGAAAAATTCACTTGCTGCTAAATTATCCGTCTGATGAAGTCGGAAACAGCCTTATGGACATAGACGAAATGGATAAAGCAGGAATCAATCCATATTGTGATGTCCTAACAGAAGCTGATTACAGAAGATTGTTCGGAGAAAAAGTATTACACCCTTTTACAGGTATAGACTATGTGGATTTGTATAAAGAAGTTGCAGGAGATAATATAGAAATTTATTTTTCAAATGACCCCAGAACAATATTAAATTACAGTAAAGATGTTTTAGTTGCAAATATACATGAAAGAAAAAGAACCAAGAGGATTTTAAAGGAAGCTGGAGCAAATATAGTTTTAGGTCTTGATGAGATACTCAATTCACCTGTTGGCGAAAGCGGATTTAACCCTGAATATGGACTTCTAGGAACTAATTTGGCCTCGGACAATGAGGTTAAACTGTTCCCAAGGGATTCCCAATATTATGTGGAAGAAATTCAAAGATTACTGTATGAAAAAACTAACATAATTTTAGAGGTTATGATATATGGTGATGGCGCGTTTAAGGATCCAATCGGCAAAATTTGGGAATTAGCTGACCCTGTAGTATCTCCGGGGTATACAAAAGGCCTTGTAGGTACTCCGAATGAACTAAAACTTAAATATCTTGTAGATACCGAACTGCACGAATTTAAGGGAGATGAAATGATATCCCAAGTCAAAAAGAAAATCTATAGTAAAGATGTAGATTTACTTGGGCAGAAAGAATCTCTGGGTACAACCCCCAGAAGAATTACCGATTTACTTGGAAGCCTCTGCGATTTAACTAGTGGCAGCGGAGATAAGGGAACACCTGTGGTATTGATTCAAGGGTATTTTGATAATTATGCTACAGAATGATTTTGAATGATTTTAAAAACTCAGTTTAGAAATCTAGACTGAGTTTTTTGTTTAGTAGGATGGCATAGAGAGCATTACAATGGTATAATATTAATAATTGTGAATTGATTTAGGTTCTTCATTGTGAATTGTGCATTGTGAATTGTGAACTGTGAATTGTGCATTGTGAATTGTACTGAGGATGGTGATAAAAATGACAAATGTCCTGCACCTTATCAACTATTTAGGTGGCGGTGGTTCTGAAATATATATTTATACTCTGGCTAAAAAATTACATAATAATCACTGTAAATTTTATATTGCCTATTCAGAAGAAGGCAAAGGATTAAAGCTGTTTGAAGATTTAGGAATCGAAACCATTAAATTGCAAATGAATAGCCCTTTTGATATAAAGGCTGCTAATGAATTAAAAAAAATATGCAAAGAATTGTCAATTGATGTGATTCATACTCATTTCCTGAGAGAAAACTATATAAGCATCTTGTCTAAACTTCTTGGAAATAAAGTTAGAGTCATAAATACAAGACATATGTTAGATAAAAATTCTAAATCTGTAATCTCGATGAATAAGTTTTTTACAAGGTTTAATGATTCTATTATTGCAGTTAGCTCCAGTGTAAGGAATCAAATGATATATGATGAGGGATTAAATCCAAATAAAATCAAACTGATTTACACGGGAGTTGATTTAGAAGAATGGAGTAAGCCTTCCTCCTTGAATTTTAGAGATGAATATAAAATTCCGGAAGGAGAAATTTTGATTACGACCATTGCCAGATTTTCAAAGGAAAAAGGCCACGAATTTCTTATCAATTCTATAAAGTATTTTAAAGATTATATCAAGACAAATAATCCGGAGTTTAAATTCAAATTTGTATTAGTTGGTGAGGGTGAACTTTTTAATGATATAATTGATAAAGCAAAAGACCTACAGATTTATGATGATATAATATTTACAGGCTATCGCAGAGATATAAAAAATATATTGAAAAGTTCAGATATTTTTATTTTGCCATCAAATAATGAAGCCTTTGGACTATCTATTTTGGAAGCCATGGCTGCTGGACTTCCGGTAATTACAACCAACAGTGGCGGAACAAGGGAAATAATAAACAAAGATTTTGATAATGGAATTATCATCGAATATGGCGAAATACATAAATTGTCAGAATCGCTAGTAGCTTTAATTGAAAATAAGGAATTAAAAGAGCAGTATATTGCAAATGGGTATAAGACTTTAAGTACACACTTTAATATAGAAAAAACAATTGAAGAAACCTACAATCTTTATAAAGGAAGGGATATTTAGATGATTGATAAAAACGGAAAATTGTTTGGAAAAATTAGCATAATCGATCTAATTATTATAATTTTAGTAATTTTAGCAGGAATATTTGCAGTTAAAAAATTAGGAATATTTACGCCAAAGGGAAATGTTACTGACAGTACTGATAAAATTCAAGTAGTTTTTTATCAAGAAGAAGTAAATAGCTTCACTGCAAATAATGTCAAATTAGGGGATCCAACCTCAGAAACACTTCAAAATATGAGTTTTGGAGCCGTAACAGATATTCAAACTGAGGATTCAGTTTCATGGGGAGAAGATAAAGACGGAAAACAAGTCAAATCCACCAAGAATGGGTTTAACGCGGTATATATTACTACCGAGACCAATGGAGTAATTGGTCCAAATGGTATAAATATTGGCGGCTCAAATTATTATATCGGTCAATTTATAACTCTTAGGGTAGGTACATCCATTTTTTATGGAAGAATCTATGATGCAGCTAAAATTTAGGAGGGATAAAAATGAAAAAAAGAAAATTCACTTGGATAGATTTAATTATAATAGTAGTTGTTGTAATTGGCATAATTGGATATAGAAACAAAATAGCAAAAGCTAATGTGTCCACTCCTAATACTAATAAGGAAAAAATATTGATAACATTTTATATTGAGGAAATCCCCGACTTTGCCATAGATGCAATAAATATAGGCGACCCGGTCAGAGAATCAATCCAAAACGCTTATTTTGGAGAAGTCGTGGATATAAATCCAGGAGATTCCATCTATTGGGAAAGCAGAGAAGATGGGCAGCTAGTACCTTCCAGCAGAGAAGGCTATTCTTCCCTTTATATTACTATGGAAGGCACAGGAATCATTAATAAAGATGGAGTATCCATAGACAAATCCGTTTATTATGTAGGTCAAACAATCTCACTTAACGCTGGGAACTCACTGCTTAAGGAAGGCAGAATCTCAGAAGTCAAAATAGCAGAATAGTGGTGAAAAAATGGTTGAACATTTCAAGCAAATGATAAATAACAGTAAATTTATTAGCTATTTAAAAGGTCCCGATATATTTCAAAATCTATGGGTTAATAGCTTCGTATTTAGAATATTGAATACAATTGTTAATCTTCCCATTAAATTTTTAAGAAAAATATATTATAAATGGAATAATATATTTTCAAGTAGTTTTTTCTTAAGAATTTTAGATTATTTATGCGAAAATTTTCATCATATATTAGGTTTGTTCTTAATCATAAATATGATAATTCCGGATCATAGATGGTATAACAAATATGGGGTAATTCTTACCTTATTAATTTTTATAATGTTTTTATTCAAAGCTACTATTAAAAAAGACATAAATATAGATTTATCTCAAATAGATTATATGGCAGTGATTTTTTTCTTAACTATATTTATATCAGCGATTTCATCTCTGTTCCCTAAAGATAGTCTGAATTACTTAATTTATTATTTTATTACCTTCTTATCTGTTATTATAATTGTATGTTCAATAAATTCATATGAAGAACTCGATGCGTTGGTTAAATTCATGATGTTGGGTGTATTTCTAACAGCAATATATGGGATTTATCAGTGGAAAGTTGTAGGAATAGAAGTTAATCCTTCTTTGACAGATTTAACAATAAATCAGGGCGTAGGCGGTAGAGTATATTCTACAATGGGAAATCCAAATGTTTATGGTGAGTTGTTGGTATTGACACTTCCCTTCTTTGGATCTATTATCCTTAATGAAAATTCTTTTTTCAAAAAGATTTTTTGGATTATTCTTTCCCTTCCGATATTGTTGGTGCTGCTGAAAACAAGCTCCAGATCAGCTTGGATTGCATTTGCAATAGCTGTATTTATATTTATTTTTCTTTGGAATAAAAAATATACTCCATATCTTATATTGTTGGGAGTAGTAGCTTTACCTTTCTTGCCCTCATCTATTTATAAAAGGATATTAACTGTATTTAATCCGAATGATACCTCTTTGAAATACAGAAAGCAAATTCTAGGGCCTGCATTTGCTATGCTAAGGGATTATTGGCTTACAGGTGTTGGATTAGGAAGTAGAATAGTAAATATTATATACCAACGATACAAAAGCTTCGGACTTACCACTGTGGCTCATACTCACAATTTATATGTGCAGCTATGGCTGGAAGCTGGTATATGTGCTATAGTTTCTTTTATGCTAACAATTTTTAGACTAATCAGAAATACATTTGTAGCTATTAAAGAAAAAAACAACCCTTCTATTAATAATATACTGATTGCGTCCTTATCTGGTATTCTTGGTCTATGTGTAATGGGATTTGCAGATCATATTTGGTTTTATAATCGATTATTGTTTATGTTTTGGATAAATATATCTATAATCTTGGCATCATTAAAATTATCTAAAATGGAAAACAAGTAGAATTTTAGAAAATGCACTTAGCTAACAAACTGCTGAGTGCATTTTCGGTTAGAATTTAATCTATTTAATCTGCATAATCAAATTTAGCAGTAAAAAACCTCAATTGAGCAGGTTCGTAAACAAATTTAAGCGGTCTGATATCCTCTTTGTGCTTATAAAGGTTGATAACGGATTCAGCAACCACATCCATATGTTTATAAGTATAAACTCTTCTTGGAATAGTAAGTCTTACCGTTTCCAATTTAGGCTTATGATTTTCACCTGTCTTAAAATCTCTTCCTGCTGAAACTATGCCACGTTCCATTGATCTTACTCCGGAGTCAATATACAGTGAAGCAGCCAAAGATTGAGCCGGGAATTGCTCTTGGTCCAGATGCGGGCAGAACCTTCTTGCATCCAAGAATACTGCATGTCCTCCAACAGGCTCAATTATCGGTACTCCTGCTTCTAATAATCTATCCCCAAGATACCTAACTTGTTTGACTCTGTGCTCTATATATTCATATTGCATTGCTTCTCTAAATCCAATAGCTATAGCTTGCATATCACGACCTGTCATTCCGCCATATGATGGCATGCCTTCGTAAACAACAACGATTTCTTTAGCAAGACCAAATAATTTTTCGTCATTAATGGCTAAAAATCCACCTATATTTACGATGCCGTCTTTTTTACCGGACATTGTAGCACCATCAGAGTAACTAAACATTTCATGCACTATTTCTTGTATAGTTTTATCTTGATAACCCTCTTCTTGTTCTTTGATGAAATATGCATTTTCAACACAACGAGTTGCATCATAAAATACTTTTATGCCATGTTTGGCTGTAATCTCTCTGACAGCTTTCATATTTGCCATGGATACCGGTTGTCCTCCTGCTAAATTTACGGTAACCGCAAGACAAATATAAGCTATATTTTCTGCTCCTTTTTCGTCGATTAATCTCTCGAGCTTATCCAAATCAATATTTCCTTTAAATTGGATATTAAGCCCTGCATCATGTGCCTCATCTCTGATAATATCTACAAAAATACCACCATTTTTTTCTTGATGAAACCTGGTAGTTGTAAAATACATATTTCCCGCAACATATTGCCCCGGTTTGATAGCTATGCTTGATAAAATATTTTCAGCGCCACGACCTTGGTGAGTTGGTACAACATGTTTAAATCCAAATAACTCTTTGATTGTTGCCTCAAGATATAACCAGTTTCTACTACCTGCATATGCTTCATCACCAATCATCATTCCTGCCCACTGAGCGTCGCTCATAGCATTGGTGCCGGAATCGGTAAGTAAATCAATATAGCAGTCCTCTGATTTTAAATTGAATGTGTTATATCCAGCCTCCTTCATTGCAGCTTCGCGTTCTTCCCTTGAAATCATTTTCACAGGTTCTACGCTTTTGATTTTGAAAGGCTCTGCAGGGTATTTCTTTAAATCAAAATAGTTAACCATAAAAATCCTCCTTTATTTATATGAAATCAATGTGAAACTTTGTTATGTATGATTCATCATACATCATTAATCTATCTTTATTTTATATTGCCAAACAATAAACGTCAATGGGAAAACGTTATTTATATCTTTCGTGGCATATTTACATAAAGTAACCTCTAGAATGATATACTTATCATAAATATATGTTCTAGAGGTTACTAAAACTAGTCTACATACTCAATATCCAAATGTATATTCTGCGGCATTGATTTTAAATTTGTTTTTACTACGATAACCGGATATTCATATTCCTGTGACACTATTTCATTTGGACTTGGATCTATAAACTTAGCATATACCACTAAATCAAAGGTTTCATCCTCATTAGGTTCTTTGACAATCTCATCAATATCAACAAAATACCCCTTTGTTTTTTTCTCTCCTCTTGTTACGATAACAAAAATTTCATCTTTATATTTAAAAGTAAGAGCTCTTTCTTCCATAATGTATTTTGGCAATGCTTCCCTAATCTCAGCCGGCAGTTCCTCCATATCCAATGTCTTAAAACTAACGGTATCATTTTTCCCCTTCAATGCTTTTGGTACAATTAATACTCCAAGTATGATTATGATTACTATTCCGAATATCCAATATTTTTTCATATATATCCCCCCTATCTAATCTTAATAATATTTATTCATAGATAAAGGATTATATGCTAAAAGCCCCTAGATATACCAGAGGCTTTTAAATACTCATAATGATGAATTTTTATGACAATAGTTTTAAGGCTTCTTCAACTATATGGTCCACCGTAATATTGAATTTTTCAAATAACTTATTGCTGGGACCTGATGCTCCAAAGGAATCTATTGAAATTGCTTTTCCTTCTAATCCTATATATTTATGCCAGCCAAAAGAAGTGGCTGCTTCCACTGATATTCTCTTTGTAATGTCCTTAGGCAAAACTGTTGTTTTGTATTCTTCAGTCTGTTCTTCAAACAATTCCCATGAAGGCATGCTCACAACTCTAACCCCTATACCTTTTCTGCCAAGAGCTTCCCCTGCCTTATATGCAAGCTGTAATTCGGATCCGGTTCCAATTAAGATTAAATCCAATTTACCTTTTTCTTTCCTAATGATATATCCGCCTTTTAAGGCATCTTTTCCCGTTCCATCAATGGCAGGCAACACTTGCCTTGAAAGCACCAACCCAACAGGCGTATTCTTGCTTGTCATTGCTTTATACCAACCTGCTGCAGTTTCCCTATTATCCGCCGGTCTAAATACTATAAAATTAGGTTGTGCTCTAAATACAGCCAATTGCTCTATAGGTTGATGAGTTGGTCCGTCTTCTCCTACTCCTATGCTATCATGAGTTAAGATATATGTCACCGGCAAACCCATCAATGAAGACAGTCTCATAGCCCCTTTCATATAATCACTAAATACAAAGAAGGTTGAGCCATAAGGCCTTATACCTCCATGCAGATAAAGACCGTTTAATATTGCAGCCATAGCATGTTCCCTTACACCAAAATGTATATTGGAACCTAACAAATTATCCCGTGAGAAATCCTCTCTGTTATTCATATGAGTCTTGTTAGACGGTGCTAAATCCGCTGAACCGCCGAATAGATTCGGCACCTTGTCTGCCAGTCTATTGATCAATACTCCGGAAGCCTCTCTTGTGGACATGTCCTTGTCGAATGTCCAAAACTCGTCGGATTCTAAATAGTCCATAGGGATATCCAAGTTTATCCAATTTTCAAATTCATTTGCAAGTTCCGGGAATTCATTCTTGTATTCATTGTACATTTCTTCCCAACGTTCATTT
This sequence comes from Paratissierella segnis, assembly GCF_014385195.1. Lineage (GTDB taxonomy): Bacteria > Bacillota > Clostridia > Tissierellales > Tissierellaceae > Paratissierella > Paratissierella segnis. The sequence goes on along the minus strand of NZ_JACRTG010000004.1, from coordinate 54,696 downwards.
TCTTTGATTCCCTTTTCTATTACTTCTTTCATATGCTCTCGTACTTCTTCCGGGACAAAGAATTCATCTTGTGATTTCCACTCTAAAAATTCTTTCAAAGAAACTATATTATCCTTTCCAAGCGGCTCACCATGGGCAGAAGATTTTCCCTGCTTTGGAGATCCATATCCTATTTCCGTCTTAATTACTATAAGAGATGGTTTATTTAAATTCTCTTTTGCTAAATTGATTTTTCCTTCAATATCAGAAATATTATTTCCATCCTCTACATATAAAACTTCCCATCCCAAAGCTTCATACCGTTTAGGAACATTTTCAGTAAATGCTAAATCTGTACTCCCTTCAATTGTTATTCTATTTGAATCATATAGTACAATCAACTTTCCCAGTCCTAAAGTGCCTGCAAGGGAAGAAGCTTCATTGCTTATTCCTTCCATTAAGCAGCCGTCACCGGATAGAACATAGGTATAATGATCCATTATATTGTAATTATCCTTGTTAAATTTTTCAGCCATATGAGCTTCAGCCATAGCCATCCCAACTGCATTTGCAATTCCCTGCCCCAATGGACCTGTAGTAACGTCAACACCTTTGGTATGACCATACTCAGGATGTCCGGGAGTGAGGCTGTCTAACTGCCTAAAGCTTTTTATATCCTCTACTGATAGTCCATATTCAAATAGGTGCAATAGAGAATATAATAGCATAGATCCATGCCCTGCGGACAGAACAAATCTATCGCGATTAACCCATTTTGGATTGTTTGGATTGTGTTTCATGTTTTTAGCCCATAAGGTATAAGCCATCGGTGCTGCACCCAAAGGTAATCCGGGATGACCTGATTTTGCCTTTTCTACTCCTTCAGCTGAAAGGATTCTTATGGTATTGATGCTCAATTGTTCAATATTCATTTTTTTCCTCCTCGTTATGTTAGTCTTTTTTATTCTATCACATTTTTAGTGAATATGACCTTTAGCATAAACTTTGGTAAAATCATTTGTCTTTTTATTCTTGAAGGTTCTTTTATTAGACGATAGAACCATTCCAATCCAAGCTTCTGATATATTTCGGGAGCTCTTTTTGAGTTCCCTGAAAGTATATCCATTACTCCCCCATTTCCGATAATAACTTTAGCTTTTATTCTGTTTCTATTTGCATGTATCCACATTTCTTGTTTAGGAAATCCCAATCCCACAAAAATTATATCCGGATTTAGGGCATTGATTTCATCTATGATCTTAAGCTCTTCCTCATGATTTTCTATTCCTAAATGACTTCCTTTAAAATATCCGTGATGAAAGCCTACTATTTTAATATTTGGATAATCCCTATTTATATTTTCAACACAAGATTTAGCTATTCCATCCTTGCCCCCTAGTAAATATAGGCTATACCCATTTTTATTGGCGATTTCTAAAAGTTTAACGGATGTATCAAAACCTGTAACCCTCTCCTTTAATGGTTTCTTTTTTATTCTGGAAGCATAAATAAGTCCAATCCCATCGGGAATTACTATGTCACCTTCATTGATTAAATCCCTTAATTCTTTATTCTCTTTTGCTGCCATTACAATTTCCGTATTTGGCGTATAAATTGTCTTGAGTTTATCGCCTTTTAGATTTTCCTCTAAAATCTTTACAATATCATCCAGCGTAGTATTTAATATTTTTACTCCAAATATCTTTATACTATCCATTATTTCACCTACCTAGCAAATCCATAGCCATATGGATATTTTGCAGAGCTTTATCCTTCAAAATATCATCTTGCCTGTCTAAAACTTCTATTAAATCTTTCTTATGATTCCATACATACTCAATATTGTATATCAACTCATCATAGTCCAGATTTTCAACATTTGACATATAGTGCATACCCAAGGAATTAAGAATTCCTTCTACCTTAGGATCATATACCAGTCCAACCATAGGGACGGATTGAGTAGCCGCATATATTAATGAATGAAGTCTCATGGCAATTATCAAATCCAACTTTTTTATTACACCCATCAGTTCTTCAACAGAATATTTATTCTCAAGTACATATGTGTTTCCTTCTTTAACCATTTTCAGTGTTTCAATCGATATATTCAAATCTCCCGGATAGTGCATAGGTATTAAAACTACATATACATCAAATGTTTTAGTTATATAATCTATGGCTTTTGATATTATTTCCACCAGATTTTCAGCACCCTTCCAGCTTCTTATGGAGATACCCACAAGGTTTTTGTCCCTTGGAATTCCTTCTATTTCAAGAATATCATTTATCCTGGATTCATTGGCAGGATCCAATGTAAAAACAGGATCCGCAGTAACATAAATATTTTTATTTTTTACCTTCATTCCTTCAAGATATTTTCTTGAATCGTCATCCCTTAATGTAATTAAATCCACCTTGTTGAGAATTGTTTTGGTCAAAACCCGATTGATTTTCCTATTTATTGGTCCTATCCCATTGGCGTAAATCATAACCGGTTTTTTATATAATTTTGCAATCTGCATTAAAGATAAATAATACAACAATGACCTTGTGCTGGTCACATCTTGAAGCAGACTTCCTCCTCCGCTTATAAATATTGAAGATTTTTTTATAGCTCGCATAGCTTCTTTAAATTTGAATCTATTTACTCCTTTTACGTGATACATAGCTTCCGTCTTTGCAGGGTCCTTTGACAATACATTTATATTTAAATCGCTATTATATTCTTGCAGATCCTTTACTATTGCCTTTAATATTGCATCATCTCCACTATTATCAAAACCATAATATCCCAGCATAAGTACGGTTTCAGACTGACTTAAGATATTTCTGTAAATCTTTAAATGCTCTTCTGCCATAGATTTATATGAGTGATTTTCCTTTACATCAGTAAATAAATTCTCCCCTAATATTCTAATTTCTTCCTTATTATTTGAAAGATATTCAATTCGATTTGCTAATTTATCCTCATCACCTACATCAATTAAATATCCATTATATCCATCTTTAATCAATTTAGTAATCCCGCCAACTTTAGTTGATATAATTGTCTTTTTCATCCTGGCGCCCTCTAGAATTACATAGGGGAAGCTTTCGCTCAATGAGGTCAATACATTGATATCTATAGCATTAAGAAAAGAATACGGATCATTAACAAAACCTAGAAAATAAATATTTTCTTCTAATTTGAGTTCTTTTACAAGGGACTTCAGCCTTTTTTCATCATTTCCTTCACCTGCTATAAGGAATATAATATCCTTCCTGTTTTCAAGCACTTTTTCAGCTGCCCTGATAAATGTCTCATGATTTTTTACCAAATCCAATCTAGCTAATATTCCAACAACAAGCTTTCCCTCATAATCTATATTATATCTTTTAAAAAACTCATCCTTTTCAACAAAGATAGGCTTATTTTCAATATCTATACCGTTATATGCTACAAATATTCTATCCCTTTTAAAACCTCTTTGAACTAACATTTCTTTGAATGAATCCGAGATTGCTATATAATAATTGAATCTTTTCAACGCAAATTTGTTTAAAGTAGTATAAACCAATCTTTTATAAAAATTATCTTTAAAGTCTAATTTATAATCACTATGTATAGTTGTTACCATAGGCTTGTTGATTTTATGTTTTAGAAACATTCCAATGAAATTTGCTCTGGCTCCATGACAATGGATTATCGAATAATTTTCTCTTTTAATCTCTTCAGTCAATCTATTGATGACCGATAAATCTGACCTGGATTTTTGCTCATATACTTCGATGTTAATTCCGGCTTTTTTAGAATCTTCATAAAAGGTATCCTCAATAAAGCAAATAACCTTAGCATCAATTAAATTGCTTAATCCCTTCAACAAGGAAATGATATGTGTTTTAGCCCCTCCAGTATCTCCTCCACTTATTAAATGAAGTACCTTCATCAAATTCTCTCCTTTCGTGAAGATTAATAAATATCTGATTCAATAGGCATTATATGCCAATTCTTTTCCTTAGTAACTATTTCTTCCAGATCCTTATCTCCTGTTAACTCCTTTACAACAAATGCAATATTTGTACGGCTTTTATAAAATCCCAAATTGATTAACATTTGCCTATAAATATTTGAGTCCCCTACCCATGCAAGGGAAAAGTCTACATTGTTTTGTTTGAAATATTCTTTAACTTTTAAATATATTGAACTTAAAACATTATCATTTATCCCAAGCATGTCAACAATATAGCCTACTCGTAACTCAGAGTCATTTTTTTCTTTGCTCGTTTGTATTTTTATTATCATATAGCCAACCAACTCTCCATCTAAATATGATACAAATGTGGTATATTTAAAGGTTGGATGGCTTTTTATTCTCCAATTTAAAAAATCCTTAGTTCTTGGTGTCATAAGTGGTAAAGAGCCTTTAAGTTTTTCCCAAAGTAAATTGAAATCATCATTAAATTCATCTATCTGTTTTATTTCATATTTAGCTTTTGGTCTTACTCTTAACTCCTTGTATAAAAACTTAGTCACAACAATGCTTGGAATTGAGATCAACTTAGCAAGAAACTTGTTTTTAAATTTGCCTTTTAAAAAATTATCCAAACTATATACCCTTATGAATATGGGAATATCATCAACAATTGTAGCTCCTAAGCGGTCGGTTAGCCCTATTAAAGCACCCAATATGGGGAATCCATATCTAAATGTTATTTTCTTCTCTATACCTTTTTCATAGGACTGTTTGGCTAAATTCGTATAGATACCCTGTCTTCTATATTCGTCGCTGACCATGGAATCTATAGAGTACCCACCGAGCAATTCTTTGCCTTCATAATTTATCGTTGATGGAAGTAAAGTAGTTTGACCTATGATTTTATTTTCCTCTTCAGCTAAACAAATAATCGCTTCCCCTGAGGGAAAATCCTTATATTGCCATTCCCAATACTCCTCGTCTCTATCGCTTTTAAAAATTTCATTGAATAGAGATATTATTTCCTTTTCATCGCCGTCTCTATATTCCCTGTATTTCACCAAGCTACGTCACTCCTATCTAATATCATACGTTCCTCTGACCATAAAAATTGCGTCCGCCGTAACATAAACACCTCTTCCATCGTCCCTAGGAACTATAATGAGATGATTTGATGGTATATTCAAATCTTTACCTATATCATTCCCAGCTGTTACGTCAGATAATCCTCCTAAATCACTTACAACGGCTTTCCCTTTTCCGCTTCTTAGAATGATTTCTGTTCCGGAATACCCTATTAAAAATTGTCCCTTTCCCAGTTCTACTACTTCTAATTCATTAGAAGAGCTTGTACTGCCATTGATATTAGCAATCTTATTATCAATATAAGTCTTAACCTGTTCAATGCTATTGTTTAAATAGCTTAATGAAATCAAAGGATCTTCATTGGACCCGGGCTCTGAAAACACAGCCGTAGCTCCTAATAAACAAACTGCAGCTCCTATTGTTATAAAAGCTTTTTTAATTTTCATATAAAAAACCTCCTTATCAATTCACAGTTCACAGTTCACAGTTCACAATTTCACAATTCACGGCTTTCTTAATTGTGCATTGTGAATTTACAATTGACTATATTATACTATATTCTGCTAAAAAAAATAAGCATTATATACAAATGCTTATTTTTAAATATGTATTGAGGTGGTTAAAGATGTATCAAGCCTATACTTATCTTTAGTGCTTCGTCTACTTGCTTCATCATTTCCTCATCAAATTTTCCTATTTTTTCTCTTAATCTTTTTTTATCGATTGTCCTGATTTGTTCAAGAAGTACCACAGAATCTTTAGGTAATCCATATTCCGGGGCAGTTATTTCCACATGTGTCGGCAGTTTCGCCTTATTGATTTGGGATGTTATCGCTGCTATTATTATAGTTGGGCTGTACTTATTTCCAATATCATTTTGGATTACAAGTACCGGCCGTACCCCTCCTTGCTCTGAACCTATCACCGGACTTAGATCAGCATAAAATATATCTCCTCTTTTAACTATCACTTTCTTCACACCCTAATGTGGATTCATACATACATAAATCATTCATATCCTCTTCCAAACCCATTTCTGCTAGGGTTAAATTTATTTGACTCATATCACAATATCCAGTTTTAAGTTCCTCACAGATTTCAAGTTTCCATTTCTCTTTAAAATAATTCAGAAATGAATTGATAATCATATCCGATTTACTATTTTTGATAACTGGCAACATTTGATCCACATCCGTCATAAATTCCCACCCCCTAATTTAATATAAATAAAAGAAAAAATAGTATATAACAATTATATATTGATTGCATAAACTGTGTCAACTTTATATAATTAAAGTTATTCATTATATACCTATTGATTTTCGATATATTCAAAATTTTTGTATTTATATATTGCCCTTGAATTATTATCTTTATCTAATATATTTAACATATATGGTTTAAAATCTTTCTTTTTCAGCCAAAGCTCTATTTCTTCAGTATATTGATTTTTTTCTTTTACGTCAACATAAAATATATAATACGACTCTCCATCCAATTTTTCTTCTTTTATCTTATGAATATTATCCAAGTTTTTAAATATCTCTCCTATTAGTAGACTTCTATTAATTCCTTCGTTGGTTTTCAAGGATATATATTCATCTATAGATGCATGTTTAATTAATATTTTATCTCCCTGATACTGTATTATAACTCCATTTGTTTCTATTGGCTCAATTATTTCTATAGTATATTTTTCTTCGCCTGCATAGTAGCTTTCCTTTATGTTATAGAAACTCTCCTTTTCATCTATAGTAGTAATCATTTCTACTTCTGTTATATATCCGTTATATTGTTCATATGATTTTTTAAACTTATTTTTTATACTTTGGGTTTTATCCCTTGTACAGGACGTCAACAAAAGAGAAATAAAAAGGATTGACAAAAAGAGCCTTTTCAAATAATCACCTCTACCTTACTATATTGTTTAAAGCTTTTGGTATAGCTTGTAAAATATCACTTGCCACAAGTCCGTATTCTCCTTTCAAGTCCTTTGCATAATCTCCTGCTAAACCATGGCTAAAAACACCCAGCCTACAACTATCAAATAACCCGATTCCCTGACAAATAAAACTGATTAGCATCCCGGAAAGTACATCTCCGCTTCCTGCAGTTGCCATCCCCGGATTGCCGGTATCATTTACATAGATATTATTTTTATCTGCAACTATAGTCTTATGCCCTTTTAGGATATTTATTACATTATATTTTTCGGCTGTATATTTAGAATAAAAAATTCGATTGTTTTGGATTTCTTTTATGCTCTTTCCCAGCAATCTAGCCAATTCTCCAGGATGAGGTGTGATAACTATTCTGCCATTTCCCTCCAATAAAACATCCGGTTCATCCGCAATTAAGTTTATACCATCCGCATCCAGTACTATAGGTCCTTTAAAAGTTCTTATTATTTCCTTAACAATATTTCTTCTCGTTTCGTCTACTCCAAATCCCGGGCCAATGCATAACCCATCTAACTCTTTAATTGCCTCATGATAATCATCAATATCAGAAACTCCTTTAATTATGGGCTCTATCAATTTAATGGACATGATATCTTCTATACTTCTATCTACAATAGAATAAACCAATCCGGAACCGCATCTCAATGCAGCGTTTGAAGTCAGATAAATTGAACCTGTCATCCCTTTTTTGCCACCTATTATACCTACTCGTCCATAAGTTCCCTTATGCGTGTCCAACTCTCTTTTTTTCAATATGTGCTTAATATCATCAGGTATATTATAATTATAATCTCCGGATCCAATAGCAAATCCAATAGCATATTCCCTTTCATGAGAAATAGACACTTCAATGGACTTTAAACCTAAATCACTTACAATATCTTCATTGCATAATAACACAACATAAGGTCTACCATTACTATCGTGTAAAATCTCAAAGTCTTTCCATCCAATTTGCCCTATACCCGTTCCGAAAACTTTACTTATGGCTTCTTTAGCCGCAAATAAACCTGCAGCTGTTTCTCCATTATGATTTTTGATCTTTAAATACTCAATTTCATTATCGGTAAATATTTTACTATAGAAACTTTCTCTTTTTGTCTCCATTATTTTTTTTATTCTATCAATTTGAACAATATCAACACCAGTACGAAGCATAAACTACTAACCCCCTATATCAATTAACAATTTCTTTTCTTAATTCTTCACTCTTAACTATCTTTTAAAAAGCGGAGATCATTCGTTACACTCAAGGATGACATAAGCAATGATCTTGGGTCAATAAAGGCAGAATAATCACTGCAGGATGTCATTCTGAACAAAAGTGAAGAATCTCTATTAATGACCCTAGCAACTCTTCACTCTTAATCCTTCACTCTTAACTATCTTATTAATTGTGAACTATCAATTAACATTATACTACAAATTTTAAATTAGTTAATTTTTTTACAAAAAAAATGTCCCATCCGGGACAATTTTTAATGCATTGGTTTAAAATTATTCATCTTGCTATTATTTGAAGAATTCATTTTAGCATTTGAGGATGTATTCATCGAACTGGATGTAGATGATACTGCTGCTGATAAAGTTGATTTTATCGTATCTACATCATTCTGATTAGCTTGGGGTGCAGGTGTATACCAACCTTTTTGCGATGCCATTTGAGAAATCTGATACTGCATCTGTTCCGCTTCATCCCTTAATTGAATCAAGGAGTTTCTAAGCTGCTGATTTGATGTCTCCATTATAGCATGTGTATACGAATTTATACTTGATTTTGTTCCTGTTAATATATCATATACCATATCTCTGTCTTCCATAATATCCCTCCTATAATGAATTTATTAAATTGGTTGCAGTAGTTTGACAATCAGTACTGGATTGTTCAAACATTTGTTTAAATTGCGGATCGGTTATTTGATTTGCATATAAGTTAAATTTAGCGCTCATTGCTATGTGTGCTCCCGCAATTTCCTTAACGCTGTTTAATTCCTGTTGTGTCACACTTTGTAAATTTATGGTATTTTTTAAAGCCATATATATGCCTCCTAATAATTATTTAATCATAATTATTGTGGCACTAATATCTTTTATTATTCTTACAATATTTCCCATTTTAAAAACCACACCAATCCATTTGTATTTAAATAAATCGAACAGTGTGGTCTAAAATATTTTATTAATGTCTTAATTCATCATCTATAATGTCATTTTCTAAAGGATTTTTATATACCGATTGATTTTTAAATTCCATAACCGACTTTTTCACCCTATCTGCAGAAGCTAATGTTCCGGGTCCTGCAATACATCCTCCTGGGCAAGCCATGCCTTCCAACAAATAATTGTTTTTCTTTCCTGCCTTTGCAAGTCTCATAAGCCTAACGCAATCATGTAAATCCGAAGCACATTCCACATTTATTTCTCTTAAAGGATCTAATAACTGAGCAGTTTTTTTAACTGCCTCAGCAACTCCGCCTGCCACAGCATAACCCCTGCCTAATGTAGATGCATCCTGAATCTCTTTATCTACTTCTATTTCGGATAACTCAATATCCTTGGCAACAAATATTCCCATTAATTCTTCAAAGGTAAGGACAAACTGCACATAATCCTTTACATCTTCCCGTAAAGCTTCCAGCTTTTTAGAAATACAAGGTCCTATAAATGTAATAATAGCATCCGGATCTTTTTTCTTAATATATTTTGCGGTTTCTACCATGGGTGATGATGAATCAGAAATATATTCATATTGTTCAGGAAACATCTTTTCAACCATCAATGCCCATGAATTACAGCAACTTGTTCCCATAAAGGGCATTTCTTCCGGAACTTTTTCAATAAACTCCTTTGCTTCATGTAAAGTTGTAATATCCGCTCCTAAACTAACTTCAACTACATCCTTGAAACCCAACTGTTTTATTCCTTCTACGATCTGAATCGGACTAGCCAAAACACCAAATTGTCCAATAAAAGATGGGGCAATTATCGCGTACATATTTTCCTTGTTTTTTAATCCCTTTACAACCTGATAAATTTGAGATTTATCAGCAATTGCTCCATATGGACACTGTATTACGCAACGTCCGCAAGATACACATTTTTCCTCATTTATTTTAGCTCTTCCTAAATAGTCGCTTTCTATTGCATTTACACCGCAAACAAATGCACAAGGTCTGTGAAATTCAACTATTGCACTATATGGACAAGCCTCTTTACACTTGCCGCATTTAATACATTTTTCCTTATCTATAATCGCTCTATCTTTTCCAATAGAAACAGCATTTACTGGGCATACATTGGTACAAGGATGCGCCAGACATTTTCTACAATTATCAGTAACTTGAAACGCTCTAGTAGGGCAAGCTTCACAAGCGAATGTAATTACATTAACTAATGGTAGATTTATTTTTATTTCATTTACATTAATTTCATCAATCCCATCAGTTACTCTGGTAAATTCATTCATATGTCTTGCATCAAGCCCCATAGTTAATCTTAATCTCTCTTCAATAATTGCTCTTTCTCTAAAAATACTTTCTCTATATGTAGCTATCTCACCTGGTATTAAATCATATGAAGCTTTCTCAAGCTCATTAAGGTCTGCATCTTCATAAGCCATTTTAGCAATCAAAGCAAAGACTTTTCTTCTTATATTTACAAGATCAACGTAGCTTTCTTTCATTGGCTCTTATTCCTCCCAAATTAAAGGATTAATCCTTTATCTTTTTATCCATAATCTTTTCCATAACGATCTGACCGGTGGCATTGAAAATAATATCGCCATCTAACATAACTACGGGCGAAATACCAGTACCCATCTTTTTGCAATAACCCATACATGTAACAGGCTCAATTTCCAATTTTTCGTCATTATATTTCTCATCATTACTTTCAAGAATACCCTTTAAATCCTCAATTTGGTCCAGTAAATTCATTGCTCCCAATAAAGTGCAATTTGAACCCATGCATACTTTAATTTTCATGAAACTCCTCCTATTAATCTTTTATACTAAATATCTTTCACAATTAATTATATAACAATATTGTTAAATTATCTACATACAAATGACGGTTTACAATTTATTTAATTATAACACTTTTTACTTAAATGAACAAAGGCAATACACAAATCAATTCACAATCGACCCTTGGGTCGTCCTGCTGTGTACCCTTTGTAATCTAAGGGCGAGACGGGCAGGATTAACTTAACTACCGAAGGATCTCTGGTTTTAAGATATGAAGAGTTAAGAACTAAGAGTGAAAAACAGGAAAGATAGGTAATCGGTAATAAGTAATAGGTAATAGGTAAAACATAGGGCAAAGTGATAAGCAACAGTGAAAATACAGTTGATAAAAGGCAGTATAATCACTGCTGGTGTCATCCTTGAGTGCAACGAGGGATCTACGATTTTAGGGTCAAGCCATGGGGTCTTAAAAGATAATTATAGGTGACATTATCAAAATATAACCACAATATTCTAAAATTTTAGTTGACAAAGCAAATGATAAGATATAGAATAAAATTTAAATTGAAAAGTTTCTATCGAAAACTTAAGGAAATTCTCATTATAAAGTTTAATTTTCCTATTCGTTAGAAAATCATAACTCTTATCCAGAGAGGTGGAGGGATTGGCCCGATGAAGCCCAGCAACCTGTGAAATTACAAGGTGCTAATTCCAACGGTATTTACCGAGAGATGAGAGAGGAACGGCCGCCTCTTTTATCAAGAGGTTTTTTTAATGTAAAAAACAAATGAGGTGTAATAATGATACAAATTGAAAATCTCACGAAAAACTTTATAGTAGGAGAAGATACCTTAACTGCAGTCAAAGAAGTCAATCTTAAAATAGAAAAAGGGGAGATTTTTGGTATTATCGGTTTAAGCGGTGCCGGTAAATCTACCCTTATAAGATGTGTCAATAGACTAGAAGAACCTTCAAGCGGAAAGATTGTTATAGATGGAATTGATATAACGGGATTGGGCAAGGAGGATTTAAGGAAACAAAGGAAGGAAATTGGCATGATCTTTCAGCATTTCAATCTTCTTTCTCAAAAAACAGTATATGAAAATATTGCTTTCCCATTACAATTAGAAAGACAAAGTAGTGAACAAATTGAAAATAGAGTAAACGAACTATTATCTTACGTTGAATTGACAGATAAAAAATATGCCTATCCAAGCCAACTTAGCGGCGGACAAAAACAAAGGGTGGCAATTGCCAGAGCCATAGCTAATAAGCCAAAATTGTTATTAAGTGATGAAGGTACTTCTGCACTTGATCCAAAAACAACTAAGTCCATACTTTCTCTACTAAATAAAATTAGGAAGGAACTTGGACTTACCATTGTAATGATAACACATCAAATGGAAGTAGTTAAGGAAATATGCGATAGAGTTGCAATCATGGAAAATGGAAGAATTATAGAAGTAAATACCGTTGAAAATTTGTTTAAATCACCACAAACTAAGACTGCTAAAAATTTTGTAAATGCTATACCTGAAAATATAGACGATGAGTTTATAAATCCTGATGATTTTCAAGGAAAAATTATTAGACTAAGTTATCTTGGAAATAGTGCAAAAAAACCTATAATTTCAGAAGTTATGAAAAATTTCGATATAAATATAAATATACTTTCCGGAAATATCAACAAGCTGCAAGCAACAAATGTTGGATATCTGATGCTGGAATTCATTGGTGAAGATGATGAAATAAATCGTGCACTTTCATATCTTAAAAATGAAAATGTACATGTGGAGGTGATATAATGGCTGATTTATTTGTACAACCTTTAATGGAAACCCTATATATGGTATTATTCTCTACTATTTTCTCGGTACTGTTAGGATTCCCTTTAGGGGTACTCCTAGTAGTAACTGAAAAGGGCAATATATGGGAACAACCGCTACTTAATAAAATTCTCAATGGAATAATTAATGCATTAAGATCATTTCCATTTTTAATTCTTATGATTTTATTGTTTCCATTGTCCAAACTCATAGTTGGTACAAGAATAGGGACTACTGCTACTATAATTCCATTATCCATAGCAGCTGCTCCTTTCGTTGCCAGAGTTATGGAAAGTAGCTTTAAAGAAGTAGATAAAGGTGTAATTGAATTAAGCCTATCCATGGGTGCCAGTATTCCACAAATTATTTTCAAGGTATTGATACCCGAAGCCATGCCCTCTATTATATTGGGAATAACCCTTACTATAATCAATCTAATCGGATATTCCGCTATGGCAGGAGCTCTTGGCGGCGGTGGCCTGGGAGATTTGGCAATACGTTTTGGATATTATGGTTTTAAAACAGATGTTATGATTTATTCAGTTTTAATTATTGTTTTTTTGGTACAATCAATACAATTTTTAGGAAATAAACTATCAACCAGTATTAACAAAAAATAAATTATTGGAGGAATATAAATGAAAAAAATATTTTCAATTTTAATAATATCTATTTTATCTTTATCCTTATTAGCAGGCTACAGTGAAAAGTCAGAAAAAGATAATGAAATAATCATTGGAGTGTCCCCTGAACCCCATGAAAAACTAATTTCATTGGTAATTGATGATTTGAAAAAAGAAGGTATAGAGGTTAAGACAGTTACCTTTACAGATTATGTCCAGCCAAATATTGCTTTAAACGATGGAGAATTGGATGCAAATTTCTTTCAGCATCTTCCTTATTTAGAAGATTTTGTTGCTAAGCAAAACGTAAAATTGATATCTTTGGGAAGTGTACATGTTGAACCTATGGCATTGTATTCAAATAAATATAATTCTTTGGACGAAATACCCAATAATGCTGAGATCGTAGTTCCAAATGATAGTGTTAACGGGGGCAGGGCATTGATTTTATTGGAGCACAACGGATTAATTAAATTAAAAGAAGGTGCCGGACTAAGTGCTACGGAAAAAGATATAGTTGAAAACCCTAAAAACATAAAAATAACAGCTTTGGAAGCTGCAGGGCTTCCAAGAGTACTAGATGATGTTGATGGCGCTGTAATCAATGGGAATTATGCTTTGGAAGCAGGATTGAACCCGGTTAATGACGGATTAATAATAGAGGATAAAGACTCACCTTATGCTAATATTGTAGCTGTAAGAGAGGGTGAAGAAAATCAAGAAAAGTTTCAAAAATTGTTAAAAGCTTTGCAGTCAGATAAAGTTAGAAAATTCATCGAGGAAAACTATGATGGTGGAGTAGTACCGGCATTTTAATTGTGAATTGTGAATTGTGAATTGTGAATTGTGAATTTGGATATACTAGTTTCGGAGGTGTTTATATGAAAAAAAGGCCTAAAAATTATGACATTACCTTCGAAGATTTTAATGAAGATTCAAATCCAAATTTGGATGAATTAGATGATATAGATTATGTTGGTATTACAGATTACATTTATGAAAATGAAAATCCATATCCCGATGATCCTTTTAATAAGGGATTAGATGCCTTGATTCATTCATCCAATATCATTTTACAAAATCCTAAAGATCCAGAATTATATGATTAAATAATAATCATTGAAATGAAATAAGGATGGAAAGCCCATCCTTATTTTTGTCCAAATATCAACCTATGTATAGGGTGTTCTTTTATATCTATAGCCTTTTTAGGACATAATTCATGACAGCAAAAACATCTTATGCAATTCTTTGTATTAATCTTAGGTTTACTATTTTGCATAGTAATTACTTTAGCAGGGCAATTTTCCATGCATATTTTACAAGATATACATTTCCCTTTATTCACCACAGGCATAGGTCTTAAATAATTGTTAACGAAGTCCTCTACAAATCTCGGAACCCTACCTCCTATAAAGTTAATATTTATAGAGTTAGGTAGTTTAAATGGTTTGACGCCATCACACCTATATTTAAAGGAATTTTTTCTATATCACTAATTTTAAGTAAATTTCTTTTCAAGGATTCGGTTATAGTTGGTACCAACTTATAGTCTATACCAGCAACTTTTACAGCAAAATAATCCAACAAATAAGGGTTTTCAGATGCCATAATCAGTCCTACTTTTCGTATATCTCCCGAAGAAGGTCCGTTGCCTTCCATACATTCAATTGCATCTATAATAAAGAAAACGGGATTTATATATTCACATATATCCAACAACATATTTGCAAAATTATTTGAGTCATTCATCTTAAGATGATAATCCGCTTTAGTTACACCGGGGATAACTCCGAACAGATTCTTGACCGCTCCTGTATAAGTCATCATCCCATGGGTTTTAAGCTTTGCACAGGAAACTACATAATCCACTTCATCGAAAGCTTTTACAATTTTCATATGCTTTACAAATTCTGCATTTTCATTATAAATATCCTTTGAATCTACATCATAGTTTAACTCACAGCCTGTTCTCTCTTGTACTCCAATCAAACCTGATGTTTCATATATTCCTTTTAGTATTCTCTTTGTTAACGGACCACCGGGGCTATCCCCTACTATTACCTGACAATCCAGATCTTGAAGATATCTTACTACGCCTTCTACTATATATGGATGTGTCGTAACTCCATCCTCTGGTTTGTTTTTCTTTAGCAGATTGGTTTTTACCAGAACTCTGCTGCCCTTTTCAATCTTCTTAATCCCTTCGATGCCATCTAGACACTTTTTAACCGAATTTAGCACTTCATTATAATCATATTCTATACATTTTACAATACTGACCATATCCATTTAATTTCCTCTCATAATAAATATTACTATAGATTATAATAGCATAAAAAAAGAGAAAGAGCTCATTCGTTATAAACAAATAGGCTGCATCTTTTTTTGATGCAGCCTATTTGTTGTCAGCTTCTTTACTAGCAACATAAATTGGTATATAAATTCATAATACAAATAAGAAATTACAGTCAAAGCAAAATATCAAGTCATTAAAATTATATAGTAATGCAATGTAATGAGATAATATCTCACTTCCCCTAGAATATTGATATTTACTCATTTACTAATCTTATCATAATTATACACTTAAAGTACATCACCGATAGAATTTTCTTGACTAATATGCGCAATTTGCTAGTATTAGTGCAAAAACACCATAATTGGCATACCAACATCATAAAAATGTTTTCTACTTTAATAACTTACAATTTATTATATATCCCTATACCCCTTTTTATTTCTTTTCTCTAGTGATCCGCTTTCGACATATTATACTTATTTTATGACATTTAGCTTATTTCT
The DNA here is from genome assembly GCF_014385195.1 of Paratissierella segnis. Lineage (GTDB taxonomy): Bacteria > Bacillota > Clostridia > Tissierellales > Tissierellaceae > Paratissierella > Paratissierella segnis. The sequence goes on along the minus strand of NZ_JACRTG010000004.1, from coordinate 38,495 downwards.
CACCCTACCAAGAATGACCATAATGCTTATAGTCACAATTGACAATGCCATAGGTAAGGTTATGTTAAAATATCCTCCGTATAATAATATTGAAATTCCAATCAGTTCAATTGCCAAAATCATTCTTGCCACTTTCTTATATCGTATCACTTGTGAATTAGATAAAGGTTTATTTCCATCCTCTACAGGCACTAGAGCAAATATGGTTATCCCACTTAACAACGACATACCTATAACCATAGAATTTGTCCAAGAAGCAGTCTTTACAGCCAAAAGCACTGATAGAATCATAAGTATAGATAGGAAATAACACCTTGTCGGTGTTTTAGCATGATATCCTCCTGCATAGGTTCTCAAAGGAATATAAAATATCATAAACACTAAACTTTCTTTGACCATTTTGAAAAATAAACCGATTAAAATGAAAGTTATAAAGTTTATAATCATTATTATGCCTAGGTGCAAACCATATGCATAAATCTCTCGATCTTCACGCGGAACAAATCCGTTTTTCATAAGGTAATTCGTTATCTTATCTGCAAATGCTCCTATCATTAATGCTTAGATAATTTTTCTGCTCCCTGCGGCAGTTTAGGTTGATGAATTAGGAAAGCACATGTTGTATTTACATTTGATGAAGTAACTATAAACGCAAAGCTGGCAACTAAACTACTGATATATAATAATATCTTTTTCATTGTCTTCCCTCCTTTCATATTCTTTTGGCAATTTAATAATAGCATTTTTATATTATTCGTGCCGGATATTGTAGAAATTTATATATATTTTTGTAGAAATTTAAAATTATTGGTATAATGTTAATAATTAAAGGAGGGATGGACATGCTAAAAATTGCTATTTGTGATGATGTGGTAGAAGTTACCTCTCAGCTTGATAAAATGCTTATTGAACTTGGTAAAAAGCATTCAGTCCTTGTTGAAATTGATGTTTTTTTCTCTGGAGTAGAACTGCTAAATCATATAATGGATGAAAATTCCTTTGATTTAATATTTCTTGACATTGAGATGGAGGATATGGATGGTATTCAATTAGGCTTAAAAATCAGAAATGATATGATGGATGATAGCACACAGATAGCATATATTTCAGGAAAACAAAGCTATGCTATGGATCTTTTTCAAATAAGGCCGATAGATTTCTTAATTAAGCCTTTGCATTTAGAACATGTTGAGGAATTATTTCTTACTGCTCTTAGGATTATTAACTCGAAAAATAGCTATTTTCAGTATAAAAAAGGACATACTTACAACAAAATAGAGTCAAAGGATATAATATACTTTGAAAGTGATGATAGAAAGATAAATATAATTACAAAAGATAGCAGGGATTCTTTTTATGGTTCTATGGATTATGTGTATGATAAAGTCAAAAATCTAGGTTTCCTTTATATCCACAAGTCCTATTTAGTAAATAACCTTTATATAAGGTCCTATTTGTACGATAGAGTAATTATGTCTAATAATATAGAACTTCCAATAAGCCAATCCAGAAGAAAATCCATGAGAGAAAAGCTTATTAGATTGGTTGGTGGAGGAGAATAATATGGATTTAAACAATTATATCATTTATCTGTCATCGGAATTGATATATGTATATACAATATATAAGCTTATGCATGTATTTTTTAAAGATATAGCCTCAAACAATAAAATAGAGATATTATCTTATTTTTCTTATTATTTCATTATAAGCGCCTTATATTTAATAGTAAATATACCTATCATTACACTTGTAAGTAATATTATATTACTGGCTCTTATTTCATTTAATTATGAAGCTACATATAAAAATAGATTTATAGCAGTATTTTTAATATATTTAATTTTAATGATTTCAGAAACTATTGTTTCTTTATTAACAGGTTATCTGGTCATATCCGTATTTGGCAAAAACCCAGGATATTCATTTTCACTGGGATATATTTTCTCAAAACTTATTGGATTTTTTGCAGCTTTGTTTATTGAAAACTATAGCAATATTAAAAAGGGTTTCGAACTTTCCACAAGCTATTGGTTGTCCATTTTAATTATATCTTTAAGCTCCCTATATATAGTGGTTGCTCTTGTAGACTCACAAATACATACTGTCAAAGCAAGCATAATCATTTCTCTCTTATTTCTGATTATCGTTCTCTTATTTTACCTATATGATGCGCTGAAATCCTCTGCTGAAATGAAGATTGAAAAATCCATATTGGAGCAGGAAAAAAGATACTATGATAATCAATTTTGGCTTATGAAATCTTCTGTAGAAAAAACTGCTTCTCTAAAACACGATATAGCTAACCACATAGGAGCTATCGGCTCCCTTATAAGAGAAAATGAGATCTCCAGAGCTCTAAACTATATAAACCAGCTTGAAAAATACGCCCCCTTTAACAGTAAAATTGTGGAGTCCGGAAATCTTGTGATAGACAGTATATTAAATTATAAGCTTGACTATGTAAAGTCCATAGGCGTAAATACCCATCTTGATATTAAAGTTCCTTCCGATTTGGAGTTGGAATCTTTTGACATGGTTGTTATCCTTGGAAATCTTCTCGATAATTCTGTAGAAGCTTTGAAAAAATTAAAGGAAAACAGAACTATTTGGGTATCTATAAAGTATGACCGTGGGGTACTTATAATCCAAATCCAAAATAATTTTGATGGAAAGATATCTGTAGGCGCCAAAGGTTTAATAACCACTAAAGATGATAAGGATAATCACGGGCTTGGGCTCAAAAATATAGAGTCCACTCTTGAAAAATATAATGGACTCCTTGAGTATAGCTATACGGATAATCTGTTTAAAGCAGAAGTATTGATGTATCTTTAGTTATATTTTCCATTCGCCATGGGTTATTCCCACCTATTGCTAATTTACCTCTTCTATTTATAGATATCATTGATACCTGATTGTCTTTTCTAAACCATCGTAACCTATTATTGTATTTTCAAATATCTTTTTTGCGTCTTCCTTATATTCCTCGGGATTTTCAATAGAAGTGCTAAAATGTGTTAACAATAATTCCTTGACTTCTCCTTTTGATGCTAATTTGGAAGCCTCAGAAAAAGTCATATGAAAGTTTTTCATCGCCTTATCCAAATCCTCATCACTTCCATAAGTGCCCTCACATACAAATAAATCGCTGCCTTTTATAAATTCAGGAATTGCATCTACAGGTCTGGAATCCGTAATATATGATAGCTTAATGCCCCTTCGCTCTTCTCCCAAAACCATATTTGGTTCATATAATTCTCCATTATAGAACACATTTTCCCCTTTTTGAAGTCTTTTCCAAATATCTTGGGGCACATTGTTCAAAGATGCTTTCTCGATAAGAAATTTGGGTGCCCTTGAAAAATAAAAACTGTAGCCTACACAAGGAGATGAATGCTCAAGCTCTATTGTGTCTATAATCATATCATTCTTCCCGTTCCCTTGAAACTCATTTAACTTAAGAAGTTTAGAATCCAATATAAATCCCAATGAAGTCTCAGAATTTTCTATAATATATATATCATAAGGAAGATAAGTTGTTATAAGGATTCCTTTTAGCACAGCCTTCAGCCCATGAGGACCTATTATAATAATAGGCTCAGTTCTGTCACTATTCCCAATAGTGGAAAGCAATCCCGGTAACCCAAAGATATGGTCCCCATGAAAATGTGTAATACATATGATATCAATGGATTTAAACCCGGTATTCATCTTCCTCATAGCAACCTGTGTGCCTTCTCCGCAATCAATCAATATCTTTCGGCCCTGATAACTTAACAAAAGTGAGGATAGATGCCTATTTGGCATAGGCATTCCACCGCCACTACCTAACAATATTAAATCTAACAATTTAATCATCCCTTTTGTTCATTAAAATACTCACTCTTACGTTCACTAATATATGTTGATTCTAAATAATAATACCAATGCAAGTTTAGTTCTATTCCAGATTAAATTAAAATTTTTAAATCATAGCTTTTAAAGCATATTTTTCTCCATTTATCAAAGTCAATATAAAAATAAAAAGTCATTGGTAATCATAATTTTTTCCCGCCTATTAATATTTAACCATGTAAATAAGATTATATTATATTAGCGCTTTTATTTCACTATATAAAAGCAATTTCTTAAAAAATTACCTTTTTATTCTATAGTTATTATGATTTATTAACACATAATAAAAATGGAGGCAAAAATAAAATTAAGGGAGTGATCTTATGATTTTGAAAAAGAGAATAATACTATTGGCACTATCTTTAGTTTTATCTATACCTGCTGTTTCCTTTGCAAATAATGATTTTGATAGGATTCAAATTTTAAAAAACGATAACGGTAATTTAAAAATGGAAGAGATTCCCGAAGAAACAAAGCTTAAAGTAAAAGAGCTAAAAGAAAAACTAAAAACGGGTGAAATAACAAAAGAGCAATTTCATGAAGAAATGAAAAAATTGTTTCCAAATAAAACCCAATGTAATGAAGAAGTTCCTAAAAAGGAATTGCCGGAAGAAACCAAGGCAAAACTTAGGGAATTAAAAACTAAATTGTTAAATGGGGAGATTACAGAGGAACAGTTTCAGGAAGAAGTTGACAAAGTATTGCCTAAAAGAGCAATCCCTAAGAGTATAAAACCTAAGGAAGACTAGTCCCTCCAAATGTATATGTTCCGGTGAAAGTAGCTGCATCTAGCTACCTTCACTATTTTTTTATAAAAATCATATATATATCCAAACAATAACACAAATATTGAAAATACAGTAAAGAACACTTAATCAGCATTTCCTCTTAAATTTGCCATAGATGTCTCTTAATGTTACAATTAAATAAGTTTCTTAAAATTATAAGGTGATGGTTATGCAATACGAAAAAATAGTTGAAGGAATATTTTTAAATAGACCAAATAGATTTATTTCTCATGTATTGATAAATGGAAAAAAAGAAACAGTACATGTTAAAAATACGGGTAGGTGCCGAGAACTCCTTATCCCAGGAGTAAAAGTAATATTAGAGGATTGTTCTTCAAACCCTAATAGGAAGACAAAATATTCATTAATTTCTGTATGGAAAAATGATATGTTAATTAATATGGACTCTCAGGTTCCTAATTTTGTAGTATACAATGCACTTCGCGAAAATAGTATAGATGGGCTTACAAATTTAACTTATATAAAGAGAGAAGTAAGTTTTAATAATTCCAGATTTGATATATATTTTGAAGATGAGGTTAAGAAAGGTTTTATAGAAGTAAAAGGGGTTACTCTAGAAAATGACGGAATATCCATGTTCCCGGATGCCCCGACTGAAAGGGGTACAAAACATGCACTTGAAATGATTGAGGCTGTAAAACAAGGATATAGGGGAATTATATTTTTTCTAATACAAATGAAAGGTCCAAAGGTTTTTAGGCTCAATTGGAAAATGGATAATAAATTTTCAGAAGCTGTAAGGTTAGCTAGTGAAAAAGGTGTGGAGATACTGGCTTACGATTCTATAATAGATAAAAACTCTATATCAATAGGCTCACCTATTGATATAGAGTTGGACAAGTAGTCCTACACTACAGCTTCTCTCCACTGTGGTCTGTCAGTAACGTCTCCCCAATATTCATCCAAACAAATTATTTTACCATTTTCAACTTCAAAAAAAGATGTTGCATATGCACACACATCACTATCTAAGGACTGTGCCAATGCTACACTAATAATCACATTTTGGGACTGTTCAATCCGCTTAATTGATATGTTCCAATTCCCAGGGTATTTGCTGTTTACCAAAATAAACTCCTCGACATTAAAAGATTCATTTGTATTATGCCAACGAATTATTGCATTTTCGTCAAAACATAATTTCACTTTATCCCAATTCTGACTTGCCATTTCATCCCACAAACATACCACAAGCTCTCTTCCGGTCATAAAAAACACTCCTTTGTAAAAATTTACTTTTCTCCTACAAACAACAAATGATTGCTTGCTCCTAAAAATTCAGGTCTTTCACAACAATAAAAGTGGAAATTTAACCATTGAATATAGCTTTCTTCATCCATACTATTGATTTTATCTGCAAAGAGTTCACTTAAACCGTCAGCTGCTACTTCCGATATTATTTTAACATTTGCATTTCTCAATAGTCCTCTGCAATCGTCTATCGTATGAAAAACAAAAGGAAAATCTTCGACCTTAAAACTATTGTGATCATATAAATCACTCAATAAAAAATCGGGAGTATACAAAAATGTTTCAGTAGTGATGACCATATCATTTGAAATAAATGCAAAGAACATCTTGCCATTAGCCTTACACACTCGCTTTGCCTCTTTTATGCATTGCATCCTATCTTCAATTTTTGTTAAATGATACAATGGTCCAAAACATAGTACAATATCATATGTATTATCTTCAATCATAGATAAATCTAAAGCATTGCCCTGAAATACTTGGATAGGCATGTCCAAACTCACTCTATCTCTAATCTCCTTAACATGTTTTTCTACCAGCTCGACTGCAGTAACTTCATAACCATGTTTTGCAAAATATATGCTATATTTTCCTGTTCCGGCTCCTAAATCTAGAATTCTCATTCCTGATCTTAGATGCTTTTCTATTTGCCTTATTGTCGTTAGAAATTCAATTTGTGTTGATTTAGTAGATAGTCTTGTCCCTTCATCAAAAATATCATAAAGAGCAGATACTCTTTCAGTTTCATTTTCTAATTTACGTAAATCTTCTATTTTCACAGTCATCGCCCCTAAGATTATTTTTTGCTATGCTTCTTGTAATCTATCACAATAGCTAAGTTTCAAAAATATATTTATTTTACTATATCATATTTTACTCCAATTTCGCTCAAATAACTTTTTCCATGACTTTAATTTTCCAATTTCTTTCCGGATGAATTGTGCTATTTACCTCCTTTACTGCTTCAAATCCCATTTTAGTCCAAAACTCAAAAGCTTTTTTATTTTGTTCCAGCACCCCTAATCTTAGTCTCTTATAGCCTTTTAATTTCATATCTCTTGCGAATCTATCTATGAAAGCTCTTCCATATCCCTGCCTATGATAGTCCCCATGAATCATTAATAATCCTATATACACTGTATCTTTATCCGGATAGCCTTCTAAATAGTCTACTACTCCAATATTAAGTCCGCCTTTTTTTATCAATTTATAATTTTTGTTTTCTAATTTCAAACCTGGCGGTATCTCGTTTTTATCTTCAATGATAGTTTCCAATGAAGGTTTTTCACCTGATGAGACTTTAAAATATTCTGCATTAGTAACATATATATCCAAAACTTCCTCAAGTAAGCCCTTACTTACTGTAGTTAATGTAACTTCGACAAAATCTGTATTCATGCTTCATTTAATCCTCCAATAATTTTATCAAACTTCTATAATATTAACTATATCATTATGTTGATATTTATCAATAATTTATTAACTATGTAACCCTTTTGTCACCCCAAATACTTCTACCGGTGGTAAAGTATAATTAAAAAGATGCGAAAGGGGTTTTTATGATGAAAAAATATTTAGTATTTATTTTGGCCATAGTAATGGCTGTAGCTGCTGTGATCCCATCATATGCGGATGATGGCTTCGCAGTAAAACAAAGTGTCGTAAAACTTGACGAAGGTTTATGCAATATCAATGTTGCAGTTCCATATTTTGAAGGCTTTAAGGGAGCTGATGAAATCAACACAAAAATAAGAAACTTAGTAATCGATTATATTGGAGATGCCCGAACTACAGGGATAGAATTAGAGAAAATAAAGGAAGAAGCCATAAAGAATGGAGAAACCTTCAATGAAACCTTCAATGCAAGATCCACTTTGGATATTTACTATGATTATTCGCTAAATGGAGATATTCTTTCAGTACAGTTGTACATCGACACCTATTCAGGCGGCGCCCATGGAATGAACTTTATAAATTCCATTACTGCAAATATATCAACTGGTGAAATATATGGCTTTAAAGACTTGTTTAAGGATTCAAAAGCCGGAACAAAACTTGTAAATGAGCTGATTATTTCATCTATAAAAGAAGATCCAGAAACTTACGTGGATAGTACCTCACAAACCATTCTGGAAAAAAATGGCGAGTTCGACTATTATTTAAACGGTAACAAACTTGTGATTTATTTTGGCTTATATGAAATAGCTGCTTACGCCTCAGGAATTCCACAATTTGAAATTGAATTGGATCAAATCAAGGATTTACTAAAAGATAATATATATAATTCAATTAAAGATGGAGCAGAAAGGGGTTATATCAATTATAACGGAAATGATATAAAAGGTGGGCACAAGGTACTTGAGAAAGACATGCCTCTTATTCCTTTAAGAGATATGGCTGAAGCAATGGGATATAAAATTAGCTGGAATAGAAATGATGGAGCAATTATTGACGGCAAAGGTGCTATTAAAGATGATTCTCAATTTATAATAGATGGAATTACCTATGTTCCATTTCAATTTTTTAGGGATACACTGGACGAAAATATATATTTAGGATATTTAAGTGATGGCAGCTTTGCAGTAAGGGCTTTTGACAAGGATGGATATGAAAACAATTTTGATAGACTTATTAAAGATTTCCGATTTCCATCGTCAGAAAAAGAAGCTGTGGAAATGTATGCAGATGCAGTAACATCTAGAAATGGAGCAGTTCAATACGGTCTATTGTCTGATAAATTAAGAAAAGAAAAATATTCAACACTATATGAATTAAACTTTGTAACCGGTACTTCAAGCCCTTGGGTGGATTCCTATAAAATATCTAAAACCGGGGATTATAGCTATAGAATTGATTTTACATTAAAAACAAGCGTACCTGATGATGTATCCACTTCTACTTTTGATATAAAAGCGGAACAAGTAAATGAATCTTGGAGGATTACATCAATTAAATAACAACAAAGCCTTATTGCTGATTCCCAACAATAAGGCTTTTATTTGCTATTCTTCAAATGTCATTTGATCCAGTAAATCTTTAGCTTGTTCATATGTTGATTTTTCCACTAAAATCTCAGTCCCATAAATTGTCGTTTCCCCGCCAATGATTTTCATATGCCCACCGGGACCATATTCTTTTACAATATATGGAATATTATTATCATCCAAAATGCTCTTTATTATATCTAATTCATAATTGTTATTGATTGATTTCAATGGCATTAGTTCAATGTCATTTGGATTACTATTCTTTTTCTTAGATACCATAATAATCACCTCTTTTAATAGAGCACAATTTAATCTATACTACTTACAAAATCCAATACTTGCCTAGCATGACCCTTTGCCTTTACATTTCTAAATTCTTTAATAAGGTTGCCTTCACGGTCAAATACGAATGTTGATCTCTCAACGCCCAAATGCTCCTTACCATATAATTTCTTCATTTTCATTACATTAAACAAATTGTGTACCTCTTTTGTTTCGTCGCTAAGAAGCAAAAATGGAATATCGAATTTATCCTTAAATTTAGCATGAGATTTTAAGCTGTCCCTGCTTACCCCTATAACAACTGTATTATATTCTTCAAATTCATCTAAAAGTTCCACGAATTCTAACGCCTCAGCCGTACATCCTGAAGTATTATCCTTGGGATAAAAGTACAGTACAACATTTTTACCTCTAAAATCCTTTAATGAAATATCTTTACCATCTGTCTCTTTTAATACAAAATCAAATTCTTGCATATTTCCCTCCAAAACTTATTTGTTTCATATATACCCAAAGAGTTGGATCAAAATTAAAACATTTATATTCCAATCTATTTTCGTAGGGCATCTTCTAAAGGCATACATAGATTAACGAGTTTGCATCTCTATAGTAGAATCGCGAAATACTCTACAAAGCCATGTTCCAAATCAACAACTACAGTATATTTCCCATCTTTATCCCCATAACTTTCATGTTTCCCCTCTTCATAAAGGCTGGGATATAAATCAGGAATTTTGATTATTTCAACACTCTCCCCCACATATTTATTTACAAATTCATTGGCTAGATTTAAGGTTTCAGCCTGAGTCAATTCATTTTCTTCTAAATTATATCCATGATTCTTTAAATGATATCGAATAAGCTTCCCTTCATTATTAAACGATGATTCAATCTTAATTAACACTTCTTCATCATTCTTCATAATCCTTGTATATAAGAAAGTATTTTCGGTGTCTAATTTTCTAAAAGTATATATTTCATCTTTGTTGAAAATACCTCGGGGAACATAATCGTCTAAAATATCATTTAGAACTTTTACTTCTTCCTTATATTTTTCTCTATCTGCTAAAATAAGATCATCCAGTTTTTTAAAAGAAGCTAAAACTTCCTGTCCTTCTTCCCAAATTTTCTCATACGAATCCTTAGTCTCAGGATAATACTGAAAATCCAAATCAAATATAGCTTCTATATATTTCCCATAATTGTAATTAAGAATATAGTTCGTATCATGTTGAAGCCATTATAATTAACATTATTAATAAAAGACTAGTACATATTTTTTTCATTTATCTTCCTCCCTCTATTTTTTATTTATAACGATAACTCCATAATTTCACTTCTTGTTTCCATTCCTTCATTTCTGTAAAAATTAATTGCACCTTCGTTAAAGCTCCAAACCATCAATTCCAATTTATCTATGCCTCTTTCTTTAAGCTTATCCTTTATATCAATAAACAATTCTCGACCGATACCTTGTTTCCTATAGTTCTGTTTTACAAACAAGGCTTCCATAAATCCACTTTTTTTATCTTTCATGACGGGATGGTTACTGATAGATTTTAATACAGTAACACAGAATCCAATCAATTCATTATCCTTCTCATACACAGTAGCTAAAGTATCTTTGTCCGTTAATGAAAATTGAAAGTATTCACAACTTAGAGGGTTGACAGCCTTATAAACATCAGGTCTATTTATCACATGAATATCTTGTATTTCCCGGTACATAACTTTGAGTTGTTCAAAATCAGTCTCAATAATCTCCCTTATCATAATCTTCCCTTCTTTCTACTTGGTATCATTTAAATCTTTTCAAATCATCCCAATCAAAAGTCCATTCCGGGGTTTTAAGTTTATCTCCATCTTTTAATCTATACCAAGGGCTTATCTCTTTATCACCCAGATTTACCAAAAGCTGTGTTTGCTGAGCAGGCATATAGGATTGGGCTAGCATAAAAAGTCTTTCTCCAATTTCATTTTCTGCCATATCTACAACAATTATAGCGTGCCCCGGACTTCCTCCGACTATAAACACATCTCCTATTTCCATATCATCTATTTCTACACTCTCCAATTCTCTATCCAAAGACAATGTCCCTGAATAAGCAAATACCATATCCATGAACTTCCTAAAGGATTCATATGTATTTGTCGGATCAGCTCTTTTATAATAGCTTACAGTGTTCCCATCAACCTTTATCCTATATCCTTCCATCCATTTACTATATTCAGCTTTAAATCCAGAAACAAAGTTGAAATGTATCTTATCATAAAACCCTTGAGAATATAAATATTCAGCCCTCAACAGCATAACCGCATCTGCACACTGATGCAAATCCCTATCTCCTATATCAATATCAAATACGCTGTCATATACGTTGCTTTTGTTTTTCTCTCTTCCATCATAATAAAGTACTTTTTCCCCATATGGCTTCAATTTCTGATTCCTCAAAAATTCACCAAAGCTATTTTCAAGAGTCTCTATTCTTTTGTATCCTTTTGGAGCCAAATATCTTTCTTCTATTGTCACCCCTTCAGGATTGATAAGTTCTTCGTCAGAGGTTTCAGGTTCTTGTACTATCAATTCATTAGGCTTATCCTCCTGGTTGGGAATATCATTATTTAATTCTTGTTTACATCCTGTTAGTAAAAATATAACTAAAGTTATAATATATATTATTTTCATTGTATTCTCCTTAGTATAAGCATAAAAACGTATTACCTCACATTTCCCTTTTTAATATTGTATCGCATTAAAAACCCATATACAATAAGAAAAGCTTCTAATTATGCATTTAAGGTAGCTTCTCTTGAAACTCATTGACGAAAAATTCTTTATTACTTCAATTAAAGTAGAATTTTCCTATTCGTTATAAGAAAAGCTTCTAATTATGCATTTAAGGTAGCTTCTCTTGAAACTCATTAAAGTCAAAACATTTCCCTATTTACACGACCATTTTCAGTTTATCTTGACACCGCATGAACTTATATAGTAAACTGAACATGTAATTAATGTACTTAAATCGATCTGTTTGAATTTATTTAAAAGGAGGGACTACTGTGAAAAAAGAATTTAAGCGTCATTTAATTTTTTTAGTATGCTTATGCTTTATCCTTGTGTCCCTCTTTTCCTTAATATATATCGCAGAAGAAGCGGATCATGACTGTACAGGTGAATTCTGTCCTATTTGTGCCTGTATTCATATCGTGAAACAAACCTTAAAGCAGCTCTCATCAGGGATTGTAGCTTCTTTCGCTATTATCTCCTCACTTATTGTGGCTTTGGCGGCGTTAATTGCAGCATTGCCCATTTTGCCATGCTCAACTCCTATAAATCAAAAAATCCGAATGAATAATTAAACCCTCCATCCAACAAGGGCGTATTATGTCCATTTTTAAGGCTGCATAACAATGTCCTTGTATTTTTGTGCCCAAAAATCAGAATTACGGAGGTTATAATAACATGAAAAAAATATTTATTCTTTGCTTGACGCTTATATTGACCCTTTCCTGCCTGACCGGTTGCAATTCATCGAATACGCAGGATGAAAACTCAGACATGGATAAATTATCTATTGTCACAACAATTTTTCCGCAATACGATTTTGCGCGTCAAATCGCAGACGATAAAGCAGACGTAACAATGCTGCTAAAACCTGGTGCGGAGAGTCACTCTTATGAACCCACTCCCCAAGACATCAAATCCATCCAAAATTGTGACCTGTTTATTTATATCGGCGGTGAAAATGATGTATGGGTAGACGATATTCTGAATTCTATGGGAGATAAGAAGCCGGACACCTTACGACTGGTGGATTGTATTACTACCGTAACAGAGGAAATCGTGGAGGGAATGGAGCATGAACATGAAGATGAGCATGAAGATGAACACGAACATGAAGATGAACACGAACATGAAGAAGAAATTGACGAACATGTATGGACTTCGCCCAAAAATGCCATTGAAATCGTGAATAAAATTACTTCTTTAATGATCGAGAAAGATAAGGGAAATGCCGACATATATGAAAAAAACAGTGCAAACTATATTAAACAGTTGAATGATTTGGATATTTCCTTCCGTGAGGTTGTAGAGAGTGCAAAGCGCAAAACTATTGTATTCGGTGACCGTTTCCCGTTCAGATATTTTGCTGATGAGTATGATCTTAGCTATTATGCTGCGTTTACAGGCTGTTCGACAGAAACTGAAGCCAGTGCTGCTACAGTGGCATTTCTAGTGGATAAGATTAAAAAAGAACAATTACCCGTTGTATTCACAATAGAGCTTTCAGATGGAAAAATTGCAGATTCCATTTGTGAAGCAACAGGAGCGGAGAAAATGACACTGTATTCCTGTCACAATATTACCAAAGATCAAATGGATGCAGGAGTCACATACCTATCTATGATGTCCGAAAATGTGGAAAGTCTCCGTACCGCCTTAAACTAACAGGGTCAGCAGCGGTAGTAAATATATCACTGCTGCTAATCTTATTTAACTTTATTTTTAATTCTATTTGAAAGAGAGGTAACATTTGTATTATGAATTTGATTACATGCAAAAATATTTCCTTTACATATGATGGATTCCCCGCTGTGAAAGATCTCAATTTTTCTGTAGAACAGGGTGATTATCTCTGTGTTGTAGGAGAAAATGGAGCCGGAAAAAGCACATTGATTAAAGGTTTGCTGCGGCTCAAAAAACCATCAAGCGGTACTATCAGTATAGAAAACGGACTTATGGCTAACGAAATCGGCTATCTTCCTCAGCAGACTATAGTACAAAAGGATTTCCCTGCAAGCGTCTATGAAGTTGTTCTCTCCGGATGCTTAAATAGATTGGGTATCAAACCATTTTATACAAAAAAAGAAAAAACTCTTGTCGAGGAAAACTTACTGCGAATGGATATTATAGATCTGAGAGATCGTTGCTATCGCGAGCTATCCGGCGGCCAACAGCAACGGGTATTATTGGCTCGTGCCTTATGTTCCACCCAAAAACTGATTTTATTAGATGAACCCGCGGCAGGACTAGATCCGATGGTTACACAGGAATTATACGAGTTGATACGAAAGATTAACCAAGATATGGAGATTACCGTTATTATGGTTTCCCATGACATCCATTCGGCAGTACAATATGCAAAGCATATTCTTCATCTCTATCACACTCAGCTTTTCTTCGGAACAACAGCGGATTATAAAAATAGTGAAATAGGCCGTAGGTTTATGGGAGGTGGTTTTCGTGCTTGATTTGCTCAAAGAGATGTTTTCTTATCCCTTTATGGTAAGGGCAATTTTTGTAGGTACAATAGTAGCTCTTTGTTCGTCGCTGCTGGGTGTAAGTCTTGTACTTAAAAGGTATTCCATGATTGGAGATGGACTTTCCCATGTAGGTTTTGGCGCTTTGGCGTTGGCTACAGCGCTGAATATGTCTCCACTTACGGTTTCAATTCCTATCGTCGTGTTGGCGGCATTTCTATTACTCAGAATCAGTGAAAGCAGCAAAATCAAAGGCGATGCTGCGATTGCCCTGATTTCTACAGGGGCTCTAGCCGTAGGAGTGATGATTATTTCTATGACAACAGGCATGAATACAGATGTATGCAACTATCTGTTCGGCAGCATCCTCAGCATGTCACAAAGTGATGTCAATTTGAGTGTTATTCTATCAGTTGTTGTACTTCTCCTATTCGTCTTATTCTACAACCGCATCTTTGCCGTTACTTTTGACGAATCTTTTGCGAAGGCGACAGGAACCAACGCCGAACTTTATAATATGCTGATTGCCCTCCTAACTGCATTGATCATAGTGCTGGGTATGCGGATGATGGGAGCTTTGCTGATTACCAGCTTGATCGTATTCCCAGCACTAACTTCCATGCGGTTATGCAAAAGATTTAAGACTGTCATCGTAAATTCGGCAATCATCTCAGTTATATGTCTATGGATTGGATTGACAATATCCTATGTCTATGCAACACCTACAGGAGCCAGTATCGTCTTATGCAATATAATTGTGTTCTTCCTTTATTGGCTGATCAAAACGGTGAAAGGAGTAACTATCCATGATAAATAAATACAAAATGATGTGCACTATTCTTTTTCTTTGTATGCTTTTATCCGCTTGTGGCAGCGGAGTCGGTAAAGCTGATTTTGAAGAACCCTCATCCAGTGAAACCACTGAAATTCAAATGCCTGTAGCTTCCGATTCATTAGAAGAAGATGATAAATCATCAGACTCAGATATTTTAGAAATCGGTGAAAAGATGTTCTTAACTCAGATCAATGATATATATTTTAACTTTGATGACTATAAAGATAAAACGATTGTTGTAGAGGGAATATATGCACTTTTCTACTCATGGGACGGTAATGAAACAACTCCTGTCGTTTATCGCAATGGCCCGGGTTGCTGCGGAAATGATGGATGGGGCGGATTCCTCTTAAAATACGACGGAAACTTTCCCAATGAAAATGACTGGATAAGAGTAACTGGTACGCCAGAATTGGTCACGGAAGAATATTATACAGATTTATATCTAAATGTCAGTTCCATAGAAGTGAAAACCGAACGGGGCGCAGAGTTTGTGGCACAATGATTAACTACAATATTATCATAGAATAACTACATTATTTTATTTTTTTAAAAAAGGTATTGACTTTTTGGGATAAAGCCTTTAGAATGTTATTTATTACATAAAAGCGTTGAAGGAGAGAAACGTATCCTAGATTATTTTTAGAGAGTTGGGACAAAGGTGAAACCCAACAATAACAAGATACGATATATACACTCCTAAGCTGATTCGTTAAACGAATTTTTCAAGTAGACGAATCCGAAAGCCCATCGTTACAAGGGATAGGACTGTTAGGTCTGATTGAGCGATGACATATGTCATAATTAGGGTGGTACCGCGGATTTATAATCTTTCGTCCCTATGAGTATAGCTATAGCTATATTGATAGGAGCGAAAGATTTTTTTATGACATAACATATAAATTGGACCTAACAATTTAATTAAAATTGTTAGGAGGATTTTAAATGAAAAAAGGTAAAGTAAAGAGTTTAATTGCAGTAGTTATGGTAGGTGTATTGATGTTATCAGGTTGTACAAATAGCGGAAGCAAAGCATCTTCAAAGGCACAAAAATATACGATAGGAATCAGTCAGCTCTCTGAACACCCTGCTCTTGATGATGCCAGATTAGGGTTCATAGACGGATTAAAAGAATTGGGAGTAGACGCGGAAATTATATATCAAAATGCTCAGGGAGAGATTCCAAATACATTGAGTATTGCGCAAAAGTTTGTAAAAGATGAAGTGGATTTAATATATGCAATTGCAACACCGGCTGCACAAAGTGCAAAACAAGCTACAGATGATATTCCTATAATCTTTAGTGCGGTTACAGACCCGGTCGAATCGGAATTAGTAGATTCAATGAAACATCCGGGAGGAAATGTAACAGGAACATCGGATCTAGCACCCACTAAATCCCAATTACAAATGTTCAAACAAATAGACCCAAATATTAAAAAAATAGGCATTTTGTACAATACGGGAGAAAACAATTCTGAAGTTCAGATAGATGAGGTTAAAAGCTTAGCACCGGATGAGGGATTAGAAGTCATAACGGTTGGTATATCAACTATAAATGAAATTCCTCAAGCAGTGGATTCTATAATTAAAAAAGTGGATGCCATATATACCATCACAGACAATATGGTAGCATCTGCAATCAATGTAGTAGCGCAAAAGGCTGTTGAAAATAATCTTATAACAGTTGGAGCTGAAGATTCTCATGTTAAAGGCGGAATACTGATAACTGATGGTATTAGCTACTATGAGCTGGGAAAGCAATCTGCTAAAATGGCTCAAGAAATTTTAGTAAATAATAAAGCTCCCGGAGAACTGCCGTCAGAAACATCAGCCAATACAAAAAAAGTATTTAATGAAAATACTCTTAAATCTCTAAAGCTAGATGAAAATGATGAAGTCTTTAAAACTTCAGAAAAAATAAAATAATTTGAAAATCTATTGACAAATTGTTCATAACAGCATAGAATAGTATCAATTCAAAAAAAGCTTTGACGGAGAGAAAGATATCCTATCTTATTTCTAGAGAGTTGGAAAAGGTGGAAGCCAACAGTAAGATGATATGCAATATTCACTCCTAAGCTGATTCGTTAAACGAATTTTTCAAGTAGACGAATCCGAAAGCCCATCGTTACAAGGGATAGGACTGTTAGGTCTGATTGAGCGATGACATATGTCATAATTAGGGTGGTACCGCGGATTTATAATCTTTCGTCCCTATGAGTATAGCTATAGCTATATTGATAGGAGCGAAAGATTTTTTTATGACATAACATATAAATTGGACCTAACAATTTAATTAAAATTGTTAGGAGGATTTTAAATGAAAAAAGGTAAAGTAAAGAGTTTAATTGCAGTAGTTATGGTAGGTGTATTGATGTTATCAGGTTGTACAAATAGCGGAAGCAAAGCATCTTCAAAGGCACAAAAATATACGATAGGAATCAGTCAGCTCTCTGAACACCCTGCTCTTGATGATGCCAGATTAGGGTTCATAGACGGATTAAAAGAATTGGGAGTAGACGCGGAAATTATATATCAAAACGCTCAGGGAGAGATTCCAAATACATTGAGTATTGCACAAAAGTTTGTAAAAGATGAGGTGGATTTAATATATGCAATTGCAACACCGGCTGCACAAAGTGCAAAACAAGCTACAGATGATATTCCTGTATTGTTCAGCGCAGTAACCGATCCTGTTAAATCCGGAATAGTTCAAGATTGGAATAACGTTGGCGGAAATGTAACGGGAACATCGGATCTAGCTCCCACTAAATCTCAATTACAAATGTTCGAACAAATAGACCCAAATATTAAAAAAATAGGCATTTTATACAATACGGGAGAAAATAATTCAGAAGTTCAGATAGATGAGGTTAAAAGCTTAGCACCGGATGAGGGATTAGAAATCACAACGGTTGGAGTTACAAATACCAATGAAATACCTCAAGCTCTGGATTCCTTATTAAAAAAGGTTGATGCGGTATATATATTAAGCGATAATTTAGTCGCTTCATCAGTTGAATTGGTCTCGAAAAAACTTGTAGAAAATAAAATGATATCCGTTTCTGCTGAGGAAACTCAGGTACGGGGCGGAATTCTTATAACAAATGGACTTAGCTATTATGAATTAGGAAAACAAACCGCCCAAATGGCTAAAGAGATTCTTATAGATAAAAAAGATGTACCGACTATTCCAGTGGGAATAGCTGAAAAAACAATAAATACTGTTAACATAAAAACATTGAAAGATTTGGGATTGAACGAGAATTTGGAAATATTTAAAAATGCTGAAAAAGTTGGCAATTAACGAGTAAGGAAAGGATGTAAACTATGAATTCATTAATATTAACATCAATTGAACAGGGACTGGTGTTTGCAATTTTGTCAATGGGGGTATTCTTAACATATAAGATACTGGATATATCTGATCTATCCGTTGAGGGAACATTCCCCTTCGGCGCCTTTATATTTGCTAAATTTATTTCATTGGGGGTTAATCCTATTATAAGTTCATTGTTAGCTTTTTGCTTTGGGACTCTGGCAGGACTTATCACCTCTACTCTATTTATAAAACTGAAAATAAAGCCTTTACTGGCAGGTATTCTTACTATGACAATGTTATATTCCATAAATCTAAGAATTAATAACAAAGCAAATATACCGTTATTCAATTTTAAATCAATATTTGACTATGGTCCCGCTATACTTGTGTTATTAATAATAGTTCTATTGATTAAGATATTATTAGACGGATTTTTAAAAACTGAAATGGGCTATTTGTTGATAGCAACCGGAGATAATGAAGCACTGATAAAATCTTTAGGTCAAAATAGCAATAAGTATAAAACTATTGGGCTCATGCTGGCAAATGGCCTAGTTGCATTAAGCGGCGCATTGATGGCTCAAATTCAAGGCTTTGCCGATATAACCATGGGCAGCTCCATTATTGTAATGGCTTTAGCTTCCATAATTATCGGAGATACCTTTATGAAAAATTCGGATACATTAAAAAATACTACTCGAGCAATAGTAGGTGCTATCATATATAAAATCATAGGCGGCGTTGCTATTGATTTAGGATTGGCTCCAACTGATTTAAGAGCTATAAGCGCTATAATAGTAATCTTATTTATAGCTTATAACAATCTTGCAGTGGATGTAATGGGACTTAAAAAAAGGAGAGTGAAAGAACATGCTAAAAATAAAGAACCTATCAAAGAGTTTTAATGCTGAAACCGAAAATGAAATAAATTTATTTAATAATTTCAACTTAACAATAGAAAAAAATAAATGTACGGCTATCATAGGACCAAATGGCTGTGGTAAAAGCACTCTCCTCAACATGATTTGCGGAAGCATCGCAGCTGATAGAGGACAGATATACTTAAATAACAATGATATATCCAAATTAAAGGAAGAACAAAGATCAAATAATATAGGTAGAGTTTTTCAAGATCCCTCTATGGGCGTATCCCCTAGCTTGACTATCCTTGAAAATATGGCTTTAGCTGATAAAAAAGGTGAGAAATTTGCTCTTAAAAGGCTTATAAAAAGAAATAATATAGATAAATATAAAGATCTCTTAATGACTTTAGACTTGGGGCTTGAAGACAAACTTGATACAAAGGTTAAATTCCTATCGGGGGGACAAAGGCAGTCCTTGTCCTTAATAATGGCTGCCATGAAACATCCTGATCTATTGTTGTTAGATGAGCATACAGCAGCTCTTGACCCTAAAACATCAAATGTAATAATGAAAAAAACCAAAGAATTGATAAAAAAATACTCCATGACCACCATTATGATCTCTCACAATATGAAAGATGCTCTTGAATATTCCGATAGAGTCATTATGCTGGATAAGGGAGAAATAGTCTTAGATAAACCAAGCAGGGAAGTAAGTGAAAAGGAATTGATGGGTATTTACATTGCTAAACTGAATGAGTTTGTAGCATAAACTCATTCAGTTACCATAACCCAATATTTATCCGAAGATATTTTTACAACTTGAACATTTTTAGATTTTATATCAATTCCTGCTTTCGCTATATTATCCGTAAAGATATTATATGCCTTTTCTGCTTTGCTAATTTTAGTTTCTTTGACAATGGGTTTTTCTAAAATAGCCGATAGATAATCAGCTGATTTATATAATATATCCGTATGATTGCCTTCTATTACAATACTATCGGCATTTAGACATCCTAAAGTGCTGTCAGTAATTACAGTTCCATCACCCCTATTAGTTACATATGTCTTAATCGGCTTTCCGTCTGTCCATTTAGTCTTTCCACTGTCATTTATATCCACCAGAAATTTTTTATTGGTCTTAATTCCTGTTCCGCTTACAATAAAATATTTATTATAGGCATTATTAGTTTCATCTTCTAACCTATTCAAAAAGGAATTATTGATTGTCATTTCTTCGATTGGTATACCTCTTTTTGTACCGTCTTTGTTATAAAATAAATAACTTTCATATTTATAACTTGGAAGCAAATCTTTTGCTACCGGAAAGGCTTCCCTTAGTGTCTCTATATAATTTTCTTTTTGAAATATATTAAGGTACATTATAAAGCCAATTTTTAACGCATTATATAACGGATTATCCTCTACCTTTTGATATGGCAATTTTCCTCCGCTCCAAAAATAATATGCATTCACTGCTCCCAAATTTGGAGTACCTATCATAATTAATTTATCTACAGAATCCGGACTGAAATAATTGATATATGCCCTTCCCAGCAATCCTCCCAAACTATGCCCAATCAATATTACCTTATTCATGCCTGTTTTATACTTGATTATTTCTATATCCTGATAGAGATACTTATTCACCGCATCCAATACGGACATCTTCCAATCATAATATGAGACAAATAGATTTAACCCTTCTATATACCCCATTGAATTCAATATTTCTATAAATGGTTTATAAATTTTTTCTGCTAGTCCAAAGGAAAATTCCCCTGTACCTTTTATTACATCATCACCTAATGAACCAAAGAGCCCCGGTATAAAAACTATAGGATAATTCATATTGATACCTCCTTAGTTTTTATACTATGCAAAAACATTAAAGGCAGTTCTAAAATTAATAGAACTGCCTTTGTATGAAAACTCAGTTTTTACTTATGCGGATGTTTACTATATTCTTTTTCCACCAATTCCTTTACCAATCCTTCATCCGCTACATATGGAAGGGTAATATGATCTGTTTCCTTAAACATTTCATTGTATTCGGCCGCGGTTGAAATAGAGTTTTCATTCCTTGCCCATGCACGCCTAGCGACTCCGCCCATAACGTCCCATGGCATTGCATTCTTTAAAATATTGTCTACTCTTTCACTCCCGTCAAGTACCATACCAAATCCGCCATTGATAGCTTTCCCTATACCTACTCCGCCACCGTTATGAAGCGCTACTAAGCTCATTCCTCTTGCTACATTACCTGCAAAACATTGAGTAGCCATATCAGCCATCACATTACTTCCGTCATAAATATTGGATGTCTCCCTGAATGGTGAGTCCGTACCTGCTGTATCGTGATGGTCTCTTCCAATCATTATAGGACCTACCTCTTTGTTTCTAACCATTTCATTGAACTTTAGTGCAATTTCTGTTCTGCCCTTTGCATCTTGATAAAGAATTCTTGCCTGAGTTCCTACTACAAGTTGATTCTTCTCAGCGTCTCTTATCCAGTTATAATTATCTCTATCCTGGCCTCTCCTATTTGGATCAATACAATCCATAGCAGCTTTATCTGTCTTTAGCAAATCTTCCTCTTTACCGCTTAGACATACCCATCTAAATGGTCCGTATCCATAATCAAATAGCATTGGTCCCATTATATCTTCAACATAGGATGGAAATATAAATCCTTCTGATTCATCTACGCCATTTTTTGCAATGTCCTTTGCACCTGCATCAAATACCGACTTCATGAAAGAGTTGCCGTAGTCAAAGAAATAAGTTCCTTTATCAACTAGTTTCTTGATCAATTCAAAGTGATATTTAAGACTTCTATCTACTTCCTTTATAAATTGCTCTTTATCCTCATATAACATCTTTGTTCTCTCATCAAAAGTTAACCCTTGCGGACAATATCCTCCATCATATTCAGCATGGCATGAGGTTTGGTCAGATAATAGCTCAATATGGATATTATTATTTACTGCATATTCCAATAAGTCCACTATATTTCCATAATAAGCTAATGCAGTGGATTTTTTTGCTTTCATAGCTTCATTAGCCACTTTAAATAGCTCATCTAAATCCTCATAGTAATAGTCTATCCAGCCTTGTTCAAGTCTGGTATTGATTCTGGATATGTCAACTTCAGCTATTATGCCAACTGCACCGGCTATTTTTGCAGCTTTACCTTGAGCACCACTCATACCTCCTAATCCGGAGCTTACAAACATATGCCCAGTTAAATCTTCATCATGAGGTATTCCTAATTTTAGCCTGCCTGCATTTAAAATGGTGTTGAATGTGCCATGGACTATTCCCTGAGGTCCGATATACATCCAGCCCCCTGCAGTCATTTGTCCATAGTTTGCAACTCCCATAGCTTGAGCTTTTATCCATTGTTCTTGATTGTCATACATTCCTACCATTAAGGCGTTTGTAATTATAACCCTGGGGCTTTGCTTAGTAGATCTGAATAATCCAAGGGGATGTCCCGATTCTACTACCAATGTTTGTTCATCCGTCAATTCTTCCAGATATTTTTTCACAAGTCTATACTGCATCCAATTTTGAAATACTTGACCTGTTTCTCCATAAGTAACCAATTCATATGGGTATAGTCCTACATCAAAGGATAGATTGTTGTCTATCATAACTTGAAAAGCTTTTCCTTCAATACATTTCCCTTTGTACTCGTCTATTGGTCTGCCATAGATTGTTTCATCCGGTCTGAATCTATAACCATAGATTCTACCTCTAGTCAACAACTCTTCTAAAAATTCAGGTGCCAATGTTTCATGTAATTCTTCCGGAACATATCTTAAGGCATTTTTAAGAGCTATTTCTGTTTCTCTTTGTGATAATGTAAATTCTCTTTTTGGAGCTCTTCTGATTCTTTGGTCAAACTTAGGGTAATTAGGTAGATAATTATCAAGTTTAATTTCCATAGCAGCACCTATTTTATCATTGCTTAACATAAAAACCCTCCTATTATAAATTTTATATTGTTAATGGAAAATTCATGACAATTCACAGCTTACAATCACAATTAAAAAAATCTATGCTCGTTAACATGATATACATTTTTAAGCTGTGAATAGTAACAGGAATACTATAAATTTATATGATTATATTATTAATGCAATATTCATGCCAACACCATGTAGTCCAGAAGTATGCATTTTAGAACATTAAAAAATAAATCCTATTTTTATCTGCTTTAATGTGTATGAAAATCATACACATTTTATCAAATTACCTGCAAATCTAGCCTTTTTCTTTGTTTGTTTTTCACACACTTAGCTTCTATTTAAATCTAATTTTTTCATCCTATAAATCAAACTTTGTCTTGTTACACCTAATTCTTTTGCTGTTCTTGTGACATTCCAATTGTTATTATCCAAAGAATTTAATATCAAACTTTTTTCAAATTCATTTATTTTTTCTTCCAAGGAATATTCAGATATATTATCTAATTTATTTTCTTTGAAAATTGAATTCATAACTTCCAATAGATATCCGGGAATATTTTCACGTCTTAAATAAGTATCTCCTACTTCTGTCCTCACCATTATATTTTCAATAAAATGCTCTAATTCTCTTATATTCCCCGGCCAAATGTATTCCTTCATAAAATCTTTTAGATCCTCTTTCATTTTAGATACATTTTTATTCATATTTAAGTTGTTTCTTGATATATAAAATTTGGATAAATCAAATATATCATTATCCCTTTCTCTAAGAGGTGGAATCACGAGATTATATCCTGCGATTCTATAATATAAATCCTGCCTCAATTTCCCCTCTTCTATTAACAGGTAAGGATCTTCATTCATAGCGCTGATCACCCTACATCTAATGGGATACATCTCCTTGCCTCCAACTCTTCTAACGCACTTTTCCTGCAATACCCTAAGAAGTTTAGTTTGCATATTTATAGGCATGGAATTTAGTTCGTCTAAAAACAATGTCCCTTCCCCTGCTTCTTCAAATAGACCTGATGAATCTATAGCTCCGGTAAATGCGCCCTTTACCGTACCAAATAATATACTTTCCAGTAAATTTTCAGGTATTGCGGAGCAATTTATACCAATAAAGGGCTCTCTATTTCTTTTCCCATAATTGTGTATGCTTTGAGCAAATACCTCTTTGCCGGTGCCAGTTTCTCCAACTATCAATATATTGTTATTTAACCAAGAAATTGACTGAGCTTCATGTATCAGTTTTTTTATCCTTGTACTGGAACCGATAATATCGGAGAAAGTAAATCTGGTTCCATTGAATTTAATATCGGAGTCATCTTTAATTTTACTGCCAAATTGTCTTTTCAAATCAACAATTTCTGATAACAAGGACTGAAGCTTAGTTTCATTTTTACTAATTGAATATACTCCTATTATTTCACCGTCTTTTTCAATTGGATAAGTACTATAGGATTTATATATAGGTTTCCCATTGTTATAAGCGTGCGCTTTATATCTATTTATAATTGGAATCCTACTGGATTGAACTCCCATATGTTCAGATTTATTTTTATCACCATAGCCGTAAGCATCCCATATATATTCGCCTATCATGTCTTTTGATTCCATCTCTTCTAATTCTTCCATAGCTGGATTGTATATGACGACCCTACCATCCTTATCACTTACTAGGACACCATCATATAATCTTTCAATTATTTCTTCTAAAATATATGACTTGGTATTATCATCGTTATAATCCCCTATCAAATCAAAGATTAGAATAATTTTTTCCTGATTTCCCAACAATATACTGGATAGATTATAACTGTCATTATATAGCATAACCTTTAAATTTTTATTTAAGATTATATCCTCTATGTCTATGTCAATATCTTTTATATTCTTAATATCAATCAGTTTGCCCATATCACGACTTTTCCACAAAACATTGCCGGTTCTGTCAATTATAATTACTTTGGATTTAAAGTTTGTAATTATATTACCAATTGATTTAACGTCCATTATACTAACCTCCATCTTTAAAATAACAATTATAGTCGCCCACCCTTCTCATCTTAAATTATACCATAAAAGAAAAAAAAACGTGCAATGTATGCACGCCATTATCTATAAATCCTTTTTCTTATAAATATTGTATGAAATAGTACTTGAAATATATAAGGCTAACACTACTAATAAGGGCGATAACTTCAATATTGTCATAAGTTGATTTTCACTTGGCATAGAAATCCCCGACTTACTGATAACATATCCGATTATCATAGGTATAATTATTGCTCCCATCATCATTAGCCTGCTTTTTTCTACCCCGAATTTGAATATTAAGGGAATGATTATACAGATAAATGCCATTGATAGAACAAAAATAGCATAAGACGCTACTAAATATTCTTGGATACTCATCTTTGCTTTTAACAGGATTACTATATATCCTATACCTGTTGACAAGACTAAACCTGCCAAAGATAATAAAACTGCAAGGATATATTTGCTATATACTATAGTCTTTCTACTTATAGGCATTGATAATGCAAATTTATCCCACTTTGCCATATCATCATATGACATTGAGGTTATGCTCATCATGGTTAACAGAAAAACAATCATTCCGACTAAAATGCTCGGATCTCCTGATTGATATGCAAATAAGAAATATAATACTATCATAGCTATTATGGTGCCAAAGCTTTTCTTCAAATTTATTAAATCTTTAATCAACAGACCCTTCATTGATATCCCCCCTAATATGATATAGCATTATGTCCTCTAGATTAGCCGGATCTATTATAAAATCCCTATATATGCTGTTTTGTTTATTATTGATTAATACTTCATATCCAAATTTATTTTTCCTATGACCTAAAATGTCCTTCCTATCTATCTTGTTAAATTCATTTATTCCACATTTTATAATCCCATAATTATCATTTATTTCATCATTTGACTCTGTAAACACTAAATTGCCCTTATGAATGAATGTTATATAATCTGCAATCTTATCTAAATCGCTGGTAACATGAGTTGAAAATAATATTGACTTCTCATCATCCTGAATAAAATCCATAAATATATCCAATATCTCGCTTCTTACCACAGGATCAAGCCCTCCTGTAGGTTCATCTAAAATAAGTAGTTTTGGATTATGAGATAAAGCTGCTGCAATTGAAAGCTTCATCTTCATTCCCTTTGAATAATCTTTTAGAATCTTATTCTGAGGTAAATTGAATATATTTAGATAATCAAAAAACTTTTTATTGTCCCATTTATCGTAGATGTTTCCCATAAAGGTAGATATATCTTTGGGTTTTAAATTATCATGGAAAGAGCTTTCATCCAGCACTACTCCAATGTCTTGTTTGATTTTCATTTCATGTTTTATATTATCTAAGCCAAATATCGTTATCTTGCCGCTATCTTTTTTAATTAGATTTAATAATAGTTTTATGGTAGTTGTCTTGCCGGCTCCATTTTCCCCTATAAGTCCCATAATACTGCCCTTTGGTAAATTGAAGCTGATTTTATTCAAACTAAAGCCTGAATAGTGTTTAGTAAGGTTTTCTGCCTTTAAGATATCCATCTTATTCCTCCCCATATAAAGTCTCTAAAATATCCATTAGTTCATCTAAAGTTAAACCGCTGCTCTTAGCTATATCTACACTTTTTTGCAAATATTCCTCTGCCATCCTAAGATGTTCCTCCCTAATGAATTCTAAATTTTTACTTGCTACAAAGCTTCCTCTGCCTGTCACAGTTTCAATAAATCCATCTCTTTCAAGCTCCTCATATGCACGTTTAGTGGTAATAACGCTGATCCTAAGTTCTTTTGCAAGAAGCCGCATAGATGGAAGTGCTTCTCCTTCCTTGAGCTCACCTGTGATTATCAAGTTTTTTATCTGGGAAGCAATTTGTTCATAAATTGGATTTTTGTTTGAATTGCTTATTATTATATCCATAAATTCACCTTAAAATTAAAATATTGTATATATACGCCATATACAATATATTAGGTTGATTTATTTATGTCAATAAATTTTTTTAAATTTATATGACAATTCTATCCAATTACAAACAATTCACAATAGAAACCTTCTTTGCAAATAAATAGAGCATTAATTAGGCTCTTGAAATTTAATAGATGCTTCTATTGCAAGTTTTAGACCTTTTGTAATATTTTCAACGCTCATACTGGGTGTATTTCTTTTTGAAACAGCCTGTTCCGGTAAGAATGGTACATGTATGAATCCGCCTTTTATACGAGTGTATTTGTTGTTAATAAGATATAATAGTCCATACATAAGGTGATTGCATACATATGTCCCTGCAGTATTTGAGATACCAGCAGGTATGCCGCTATCTTTAATGTTTTTCACTATAGCTTTAATGGGAAGGGATGAAAAATAAGCATTGTCTCCATCCTCATATATTTTTCTGTCTATTGGTTGATTGCCTTCATTATCTGCAATTCCGGCATCATCTATATTTATGGCTACTCTTTCAACAGTTATATCGAATCTGCCCCCAGCTTGTCCAACACATATTACAATATCGGGATTCTCCACTTCAATTATCTTATTTAATTCTTCTATGGACTTTCCAAATACTGTGGGAATTTCCTTTTTAATTATCAATGCCCCTTGAATCGTATCTTCCAATCCCCTTATTGCTTCATACGCAGGATTAATATCTTCTCCGCCAAATGGTGAAAAACCTGTTACTAACACTTTCATCAGAAGACCTCCTATGCTTTTTATTCTTTATTTCCCCAATCCTTAATGATTGATAAGTCCCCTATTATAAGCATCTTCCAGCATATACTCGACAAACTCCCACAATTCATTTGAAGCTTCCTTAACCGGCGAAATTCTTTTATATATATCTTCTTTAGCCACGTTATATTTTTTCCATGTTCCGCCATTATTATTGTAATTACTTAACATAGGCTGTAATCTATCCATGCTTGCGGCAAATTTAGATTCAGGTGTTTTTTGCTCTTCAAACTCATCCCATAAAGCTCTTAATTCTTTGCCTTTATCTTCTTCCAACATTCCGTATAATTTATCTGCTGCTTTCACTTCTCTATCCCTTTTATCCATATTGCCCACTATGTCATAACAAAATGTATCACCTGCATACAGTTCCACCAAATCATGGGTTAAAAGCATTTTGATTACCTTACATGTATCAATATTTTCATTAGCATATTCAGATAGGATCATTGCCATCACCGATATATGCCAAGAATGTTGAGCATCATCTTCTTGTCTGTCTTCGCCTATTACGCTGGTCCTTCTAAATATGGATTTCATTTTGTCCAATTCAACAATAAATTCTAAATCTTTTTTTAATCTTTGACTTACCAAAAAAATCATCTCCCGTATTAATCATTATATATATTATAACATAAATGTAATCCTTCGATTAATTCACAGTTCACAATTCACAATCGACCCTTGGGTCGTCCTGCCGTGTACCCTTTGCAGTCTAAGGGTGAGTCGAGCAGTATAAGCATTGCTTACGAAGAATCTCCGTTTTTTAAAGATAGTAAAGATAGTGAAGAGTAATTATTTTTTAATTTCACTTTAATTAACACCTAAATATGTCCTCTTGAATATATATATATTGTGCCATAAATTTAAATTATTAGTTCTTCATCTATAATTATAGATGAAAACTAAACAGCCAAAAAGTTTAGACCTGTATAATACTCTATAACACCCCTTAAAAAGACAGGTTAGACCCCCGCTAACCTGTCTTTTCTAAATATAATCTAATATATATGCTTTTAAGATATCGCCATACTTATAAGTTCTAACTCCCATTTATCATTTTTAAAACTTGCCTCATATTTTGGGAAAACTGCTCCTAAATTTCCAAACCATGAAACTCCTGTTATAGTCGCTTTATTGTCTTTATATTCTTCTAATTCAATCCAAAGCAATGTCCCATCTTTTGACTTAATTAATTCTTTCTGATCGTCCATTTCAAATTTTGCACTATCATCTTTTACATCTTCAATATCATATACATTAGCTGACAGGCTTTTAAGTCTTTCTAATACAGCTTCCTTAGCTGTATCACTTAATCCCTCTAAGGTATCTAGATTTACAGCTAAAAATGAATCCCCACCATTTTCCTCTAAAAATGCAGCCTCCATAACATCTACATATAAGTCTATTCTTTTTCTTTCTTCCTCTGATATTTCAGATCTATCTATCTCTTTGCCGGTTTTAATTATAAATCCGTATTCACACTCATTGTCCCCCCACGAAGCAATCATTTTAAAACCCCTGATATCCTTCTTGTCTTCAACATAAAGTGAGCTTAAATAACTAGCCATATGAGTATTTATCTCGAATGAAGCCTTTCCGTCCTTTAATTCAACAGGAATATTAATTATCATCTCATCGCCATATATTTGACTTCCGGTGTCATCCAATAAAATGTCATATATCTCAAGCTGTTCGGGAGGATTGTTTTTGAATTCAATTTCAGTAGTTTCACCAATTTCAATAGATGGTATATCTATACCCTTTTTTAGTATCGTTTTAAAGATATCTTCTTTATCATAAACACTTCCATTCCATTTATTTTTTTCAACTGCATATTGTATTTGCTTCCCCCCAATATTTATTGATACCTCAGGAGGTTCATTCGTCGCCCCTTGAGACTTACATCCCGTCAGTGAAATTATAATAGCCATGAATATAATAATTGATTTTTTCATTTAATCATTCCCCTTTCGAATATGAGATTAAACATATACTGCAATTAGTTAATCTAATAATATCATAAATTCAAAATATATTATCATCTCGTGGCTTATTGTAATTAAATTGTAAATATTGGTGATTAGAATTATACCCTCATCAATCGTAAAAGCCTGCTGAAATTTCATTCAACAGGCTTTCGATTTTCACTTATACTGAGGCAAGTACTCTTTATTTTCTTTTATGATATCATTTAAGATCTTTTTAGCTACAGTCACTGAAGGAATTAATGGATGTACACTCAAGGCTTGGAGAGCTGTATCATAATCCCCTGTTACAGCTGCTTCTATTGTCAATTCTTCATAAGCTTTAACAACTTGTATCAACCCTTTTATTCTAGTGGGGATACTGCCTATATTTATTGGCTTAATATCCTTAAATCCCACAATGCTATTTGCTTCTATAACTACATTATCAGGCAAGTCGGAAATAGCTCCATTGTTTTTGACGTTAACTATTTGAATGTCCTTTTTATCATTATATATGGAATTAATCAGCGAACAAGCAGCATCTGAATAATGTGCTCCTCCCCTTTCAGCTAGTTGTGGGGGCTTTATATCCAAATCAGGTTTTTTATATAAATCAAATAACTCGTGCTCGATTTTTTTAACTACCTCTCCTCTTGTTCCTTCCAGCTTAGCTGATTCTTGTTCTTCTTTAAGCATTTCATCTGTTAAATAATAATATCTAAGATATGAGCATGGAAACATTCCCAATGATCTTATAAAATCAGGATCCCAATCAAGATCCGGAATATTTTTCATAGTACTTGATTTTCCTGCGGCTACTTCTTCTATAAAATTGTCCGTTATATCTTTACCATCAAGATAAATTTTTCTTCCCCATAAAAGATGGTTAATCCCTACAAAATCTATATACACTCTATCGGGCGTTACTCCAAGCATATCCGCACTATCATTAACCATTCCGATGGGTACATTGCATAGACCTGCTACTTTTACATTGCTGTGTTTAACTACTGCTTCTGTTACAATTCCGGATGGGTTTGTAAAATTAATCAACCACGC
Organism: Paratissierella segnis; assembly: GCF_014385195.1. Taxonomy (GTDB): domain Bacteria; phylum Bacillota; class Clostridia; order Tissierellales; family Tissierellaceae; genus Paratissierella; species Paratissierella segnis. The sequence goes on along the minus strand of NZ_JACRTG010000004.1, from coordinate 7,197 downwards.
ATTTGGGGATAACTCCTCTATATCTTTACATATATCCAATATAACAGGTATAGTTCTTTGAGCCTTCGCAAAACCACCTGCTCCTGTAGTTTCCTGCCCAATAGAACCATATCTCAATGGTATCTTTTCATCTCTTATTCTTGCGTCCAATTGACCTACTCTAAATTGAGTGGTTACAAAATCAGCATCCTTTATAGCTTCTCTTCTATCCAAAGTCAAGTGTATATCGATATCTAAACCTGCCTTTTTTACCATTCGTTTAGCCAGATTTCCTACTATATCAAGCTTTTCTTTCCCTTCTTCTATATCAACAAGATAAATTTCCTTTACGGGTAACTCTTCATATCTGTTTATAAAGCCTTCTATAAGTTCCGGCGTATAGCTTGACCCTCCACCTATAGTGGCTATCTTTAGTCCTTTTTTAGTCGTCATTTTCCACCGCCTCCTTATACTTTTTATTTTCCCTATATATCTCTATCATTTCCTCAATCAGATCCTTCGCCAATATAGCAGTCATTAAATGATCTTCCGCATGCATTAGAAGTAATGATAGTTCTAGTTTTTCCCCGGATGCCTCTTTCTGTATCATGCTGTTTTGTATATTATGTGTCTCATAGAGCTCATTTTGGGCATCTTTTATAAGAGCATCTGCTTTCTCAAACTCTCCCTTCTTCGCCATTGCCAGTGCTTCAAAACACAATGATTTCGCGTCTCCTGCATGACTAATTATTGTAAATACCACTTCTTCTAAGCTCATATATCATGCCTCCAATATCTCGTCCTATTTGAGTAAATTCAATGCTAAATCTAAAGTTTTTTCGCCATCCACCAGTCCATATACTTGTGGTGGAATATTTGCATATTTTTTGCCTTTACCTTCAATTATTTTTTTAACCCACTCTTCTTTGTATCTCACTTGAGGTCCTAACAAAAAGACATCATATTTAGCAACATACTTATCTAAATCCTCCACCGGTTCTGCATCAATTACTATATCGCCAATGCCCCTCTGTTTAGCACATTCCTCCATTTTTGTTACCAATAAACTTGTTGACATCCCCGCTGCACACATTAATAATATTTTCATATTAATTATCATTCCTTTCGTTGTAATAAAGACACAAAGAAGCTGTAATTTATGCTTCAATTGTTGAATATTTTTCCGTTTCTTCTTTTGATTCATTTAATAATTGTTGCTTTTCTGCATTCTTGAAGAATGGATAATAGATACAAGTTGCTATAACTATTGATAGAGCTGACCAAATAGCTGCACGCCAATCTCCTCCTGTTGCAAGAAACGGTCCTATAATCGGCGGCATTGTCCATGGAACCATTGCCACAGGTCTACCTATTATATTAAAATTCATCAATAAATAGGATAAGGCCGTTAGAACTAATGGTACAACTGTGAATGGTATAAGTATTAATGGATTCAAAACTATTGGAAATCCAAATATAACCGGTTCATTGATTTCAAAACAAGCTGACGGGAAAGCTACTTTGCCTAAAGACTTATAAAGTTTACTCTTGGATCTAAGCATTAATAATACCAAACACAAGGAAGCCCCTGTACCACCAACGTTAACAAATAAAGAATAGAATCCTGAGGCTGTAATGTATGGTATGGGTTCATGAGCCATAAATGCTGCAGTATTTACAGTTAAAAATTGTAGAAATATAGGATCTGCCACTCCTTCAAGTGCCATATCTCCGTGAATACCTGCTGACCAAAGCAAAGTAACCAACAGACTGTATATTAGTATTCCTGGCAATGTATTAAGCGCAAATACCAAAGGGCTAAATATTTTGGTTATAAATGATGTTATATCAAATCCTATGACAACTCTAATCATCCACAAAATAATCATAACTGCTAATGCAGGAGTTAATGCAACAAATGAATTTCCAACTGCTGGAGGCACTCCTTTGGGAAGCTTGATGACCATCTTCCTTTTTACAAATATCCTTAATATCTCGACAGCTAATATTGAAACAATTATTGCGGTAAATAAACCTTCTGCCCCAAAATTGCTAGTATCTAATTGATAATCCTCTGTTACCTGAGTTACCAAGAAAGCTGTAAGCGAAATTACCGACCCTGTAATGGGATCAAGGTCATATCCTTTAGCCAAATGATATCCGATTCCTATAGAGGCTAAAATCCCCAATATTCCGAATGAACTGTTTACAACCACATTCAACTTATCTCCGAAACCGCCTATAAAGTCTTCCCACCATGTAAATGGTAAATTACCAATAATAAGAAAAATACTCCCTACTATGATAAATGGGATGGTCAATGCAAGCCCATTACGTACTGCCACAAGATGTCTTTGATTGCCTACCTTAACTAATGGAGGCATCAACTTTTTTTGAAAAAAGTCCATAAACTTATCCATGATACATCCTCCTTAAAATATTTAAATTTTTATCATAATTTTATAAAGCAATTTTCATGCCATATTTTATGAACCTAAGAGTAATGGCGATTATAGAAGAATCCGTTTCACATATTTTATGTGTATTGCTAAAAATTTCGATTGATACACTTATGTGTATTATAATTGATACACAATTTTCATTATATTTACATACTCCTCATCTAAAAATGTTATATTAAATAAGCTTTCTATAGGTATAACAGCATTTTTTATAATTTTAAATTCATTTATATGATGTTTTATCATAGCCTCTTTATTTTTCGTATGAATTGTTTCATTTTCATTTAATACACGTTCCACAGCACAACCTATATGCAGTATAAGCCCCAGAACAACATTTTCGGTAATTGGCACACCTGAATTAAAAAGACGTATATAAAATTTTTTAAAACCTTCAATATACATATAAGCGTCAATATCAATTGTTTTATCTACCACATCTTTCATATTATTTATAACTTTTAAAATTTCGAAACTATTTTCTAAAAGAGTTAACTTGTCCTCATTAAAGGTATCAGCTATAGAAAAATATATCATATCTTCTTCCTTAGGATCTAAAGGTCCAATAACGGCTAAAATATTTTTCTTTTGTTTAATTTTCTGAATATTATTTTTAAAAATCACATTGTCCGATACTTCTACAGGAATTATATCTATGTCATAACCGGAAGCATTTATTTTTTGTTCTAATATATTTTTTAATTTTATTGCAGTCCCCTTTCCTGTGATACAGGCTGTCAATATCACATCATTTTTTAATTTATTGCTAAATTTAATACTATCTCTATATATTCTTCCAGTAAATGGACTTAACTTGATGCAGGAATCATACACTTCTTCCAGCGATGAATTTAATAAAGCCTTTCTAGTGGCCTCAAGCACTATAGGTGTAGAAACCATTTCAACTGTTCTTACAGGTATTTTTGTTTTTTCGTATATCATATCACCAAAAAACACCAAAGACCCCATATCCACCAGAAAAATAATACCTTTCCCTTCATTTATTTCTTTAACAACACCCATGATGTTTTCCAATGCCTTTTCCGGTTTCTCATCCAAAGTCATGTTGTAACCAACTGCATGTTTTTCTTCCAGCAAGCGGTTGGCCACATCTGCTATAGAAGTAGCTGCTGACTCTCCATGCATGGCAACAAGCACTGCAACTCTACCTTCACTATCATCTTCTTTTTGATCCATATATAAAAACATGGCTATAAATCCAATTTCATCATCAGGTAAATTGATATCTAAATTAGCTTTTAAGTCATTTTTAAGTCCAATAGCTACATCATACTCCAGTTTATGATGTTTCCTTATATCCTCCAATTGATTATTTTCAATTTTCTTTCCACTATTAATTCTTTCTATTGAACTTGCTAAATGCATTGAAAGTGCATGAAATATCTTGGAATTAAATTCTCTATGTAATCTTTCTTCAGCTTCTTTTAGAAATTTTTCAACTATATCAACTATTCTTTTATCTACAACCTTATATAAAGCTTCTAGATTTTTATTTTCTGTATTGAGGATGTATCGCTTTAAATAAGTATCTACATCAAGACTCATCACAATATCGATATCGTTTTCACTCAGCCCTTTAGATTTTAATGTATTTCTTTTTTCTTCCAGTGCCTCATAAAAATTGTAGATTTTCATATCACCATTATTATATAAAGAATTTGTTTGATCAACTGTAAAACTTATTACACTCTTATTCTTAATAAGTTTATCAATTTCATCTTTATTTTCTTTATATTTAAGAGCCCCTCGCAATACATATCCGGGCAAGTCTTCACTATGTACACAAATTTTATTATCCTTATCAGTTTTACTTTGGAGAAATGCCTTTGCACAGCAAAGCTTTATGTCGCTTTTAAGCTGTCCAATATTATTAGGACAATCATAAAGCAAAAGCGCCTTCATGGAATTTGCGGTTACAGATATATCCTTTTTAATACATGCCGCCTCAGATTTAAAAAACCTCTCAATCAGCTGATATCTTTCTTCTATTGTTCTGTCTTTTAACGGGGGAAATTGTATTATCATAGGTATTCTTCTAATAAATGTCCTCAAAAGCGTTGAATTTATATTTTCTGTGGTAGCACAAATTATCAATAATTTAGAATGATAATCAGCATTAGGTTCTCCGAGCTTTCTGTATATTCCCTTGTCAATAAGGTAAAAAAGCATTTCTTGCCCTTCCGGAGGAAGCCTATGTATCTCATCCAAAAATAGCACTCCTTTATTTGCCTTTCCCACTACCCCGATTTTCTCTTCTTCTGCTCCTGTATATGCTCCTTTTTTTACACCAAAAAGCTGAGCCATAAGTAATTGGGGATTATTTGCATAGTCTGCACAATTAAATGCTGCAAAAGGTGCATCTTTGCCTATTTTCCCTATTTCTTTGGCATATTTATACATAATTTCTGCAAACATTGATTTTCCTGTGCCTGTTTCTCCATATAGCAAGGTATGCAATCCATTCGGAGGATATATGATTGCTGCCTTGGCTTGTTGAACGGCATTTTTTAGACTCTGATTCTCTCCGATAATCTTACTGAATATATCTTTATCATCTTTTATTACATTATCCTTCTCTTCTTCTATGAGGAAATTTAAATTATTTACCTTATAAAGTACAGGCTTTCCCTTTAACTTTTCTATTCTGCCATCCTTAAATAATTTGTTTAGATCACTTGATACATTCGTTCTCTGAAGTCCTAATATATCTGCTATCTCACTTGCAGATAGTCCTCTTATTTCTCCTGTTTCCTTATATTCCTTCATACAGATTTTTGATACAATTTCATAAACTTTTTCAATTCTCTTCACCTTTATCACCTCATCCTTAGGTTTGCAATCGGCAATTCACATCTTGATTATACCTCATATTCCTAAATAAAGTTAATTATTTTAGCTGTATTCTGTAATGTATTTTCATTAATTTTGAATATAATATCTTCAGTTGATTAAAACTATACATATTATAATTTTTGGAGGATATATATGAAAAAGGACAAATTCTATATCTTTATATTATCAATAATAATTCTTTTTCCCCAAAATATATTTGCAATAGAAAAAATAGAATCAAACATATTGTTAAATGAAACGATAGAAAATTATGATATCCCTGAAGTCTCCGGTGAGGTCGACAATCTTCCTTGGAGAAATGATGAAGATTTTTTAAAAGCAAAAGAAAAATACGATACTCCCATTCTAATGGCAGGATTTTGCGCTGTTTTAAAAAATCCTCTACCAGGCGAGGAATATAATGTATCATTAGCCGCCAAAGGTATTAAAGGTAAAGTTATAAAACCATCAAATATATTTTCGCAGAATAATTCCATTGGTCCCTATACAGAAAAACGTGGATTTAGAGAAGGCGCTTCATATATAGGAGACAAAATTATAATGACTGAAGGAGGCGGAGTTTGTAAAATCGCCACCACTCTTTATAATCTAGTGGCTTTATCTAATCTTGAGATTGTAGAAAGACACAATCACTCTATGCCTGTAAACTATGTGCCCTATGGGCAAGATGCTACAGTAGCTTTTGGTGTTAAGGATTTTAGATTTAAAAATACTACAGATGGAAATATCTTAGTCTGGTCTCAGTTAATAGAAAATCGGCTATACATGGCGTTTTACGGAATCCAAAAGCCTCCAAGAGTCACTTGGAATCACGAAATTAGGGATATCGTAGAGCCTTCAATTAAATATGTAAAAAATGAAAATCTTAAAAAAGGCGAAATGAAAACCGTTATAGAAGGATTGAAAGGTGCAAATGTGAAATCAAGTATAACCGTCGAATACGAAGATGGCACTGTAGAAATGAAAAGCATGGGAATAAGCCGCTATTTACCTTTACCTAAACTGATTGAAGCAAATTAATAATTTTATTTGTTAATTTATGCTTGAATTTTTTTAATCACTTTGGGTAGATATATATAAAGGATGGTGATATCATGAAAGAAAAAAAGATTGATGTAAATGGTTTGAACCGCATAATAGAGGACGAACCTCGTAATCCTTCTAAATTAGAAGAACCTGTTAAGAGACCTAACGAAGGAAGCTATAGAATGCATAAGGATTCAAAGATGGAAGATACTGCAACCGATGTATATTATAAAACCGAATGTAAAATACCCGATTCAAAAGTGGCAATACCAACGGAGGATGCTGTAATTGAAGCTAAAGAATGGGTAGATGATGAAAACAGGAAATAGCCTTTAGGGCTATTTTTTTACTTTAAAATGCACCGTTAGCCTAACGTTTCATTTATCGTTTAACTTTTAAACGATAAATTTAATTAGGATATGTAATAATTCTCACTCCTTTTCATCATACTAACTGTATCATCTTTGAAAGGAATGGTTGTCCATGGAAAATAAAAAAACTATGGAAGAAGTTATTAAGCAGGCAAAAAAAATTGAGGAAAATAACTTTTCAAATATGGAATATACTTCAAGTATAAGTATGCTGATCAATTCCAATGATTTGGCTCAGCCGAAGGATAAGAAACTATCAGAGAAGTTCAGAAAACTCAATAGACAATTAGAGGATATAAATAAACTTACATCGGATTTATTAGATGATTTGACCAGCAGACATAATTGATAATATGTATAAAAATCGGCAGTGTAAATAATTTTGTGTATTCTCATTCTTTAATTAATAATTGGTAAAAGAATACAAAGTAATATAATATTAAAACCGACTCTTTCAAAGGTCGTTTGATTAAGTATATTGTACC
>NZ_JACRTG010000012.1 GCF_014385195.1 Paratissierella segnis | reverse complement strand
TATTGATACAATTTTTTGCATGAGGACTTCATCCTTTCTGGGAGGTATTTGTTTTCGGTAAAAACATTGTACCATACAGAGGTTGGAGTCCTCAATTTTCATTTAAGTTTACAAAACGATTAAATTAAATGGGAGGGTAAAACATGACTAACGATAATAATACAAAAGAAATAGCTGAAGAAAATATACTGACAAAAGCAATTCCAATAAGTGACAGACAACATTGGTTTGGCCCAGCATTAGTTTTTGCAGGCTTAGAATTTAGTATACCTGTTCTAATGGTCGGTGGTTCGTTAATTGGTACTTTTGGTTTTAAAGGTATGCTACCTGTAGTTTTATTTACTTTTCTTGTAATTACATGGATCGGAAATTCTATATGCTGTTATATGGGTGCAAAAACTGGATTATCATCATCGGTGATAGCAAGACAAAGTTTCGGGGATCAGCAGGCAAAAGTTATTGTTGCAATGGTCATTGGAGTATTAAGTATGGGTTGGTGGGCAATTACTACAGCTACATCAGGAAATGCATTATGTGTCATACTAGGGATTGACTATGTAACAAATAGAGTTGGATGGGTAATAGTAACGACAATAGTAGGTTTAATATTTGCTATTCCATCTATATTCGGATTTAATGCTATGAAATGGACAGATTATTTTGCAGTACCTGGAGGATTACTATTATGTTTAGTTGGTGTTTACCTAGCACTCAAAAATATGGGATGGAATTCAATAAAGAACTTACAAGGTGATAATAGTATGACTTTTGCTGCAGGTGTGACTATGGTTTTGGGATTAAACGTATCTCAATTGGTATTATCGGCAGATTATTCAAGGCATGGTAAACCTAAGATATTAGATAATATATTGATGCCACTGGGAATTATAGTTATCGGTGTTCCATTGATCATCATAGGTGGAATTATGGGTGCGGGTTCAGGGACAGCAGATATAGTTATGGTAATGGAGAATTTAGGATTTCCAATATGGGGATTTTTAGTTCTATGGCTAGCATCATGGAGTAGTCAATTAATTAATAATTATTCTATGGGTTTAGCATTTTCAAACATACTAAACGTGAAAACTGATGAAGGAAGAATTAAGGTTACATTAATTGGTACCCTGTTATCAATAATTTTAACATTGCTAGGAATATTGGAACATTTTCAAGATTTTTTAAATATTGCCTCTCTTTGCTACCCAGCAATAGCTGGAGTAATGTTTTGCGACTTCTTCGTTAGAGGGCATAAAAAATGGAAAGATAAAAAAGGTTGGAATTTTATCGCTACAATAGCATTTATAGTAGGGATATTGGTAGGATATATCACCGCATATAAAAAACCAATAGGTATTCCACCAATACAATCATTATTGGTAGCTGCATTAGTATATTACCTAGGTATGAAGTTTCAAAAGAGTAAAGCACCAAATCAGTTTACAGAGGGCTTTTAATTGGTACAATATTAGGCTATATTATGAACTTCAAATATTAATGTTAATCATATAATATAATAGATAGAAGATTATCAATGATATCAGGATGCTAGCGAATTCATTACAGTATTTTAATGGTTCATTATTTATTTAATAAAAATAATAGTACAAAATTAAAAAACCCTATATGGACTTATATCCTTATAAGTTCTTATAAATTACTATTTAAGATATTGAATATTATAAAATTATAATTTCAAAATAATTACAATTATAAGGTGATACAATGGAAGAAAATAGATTAATTGAAATATTCAAAGAAATATCGAGTATACCTAGAAGTTCAGGTGATGAGAAAAAGATAAGCGACTATGTTGTATCTTTTGCAGATAGACTTTGCCTTGAAAATCATCAAGACAATTACAATAATGTAATCGTATATAAACCTGCAACAGATAAATCCTCACAGAGAAAACCAATAGTACTCCAAAGTCATTTAGACATGGTTTGTGTAAAAAGACCTGGTACTACACATGATTTCACAGTAGATCCTATTAATATCATAGAAGAAAACGGTTGGCTATTTGGAAATGGTACTACTTTAGGAGCAGACAATGGTATAGGCGCTTCCATGATGTTAAATATAATGGAAGACAAAAGCATCAAGCATCCTCCTTTAGAACTATGTTTCACAACAGATGAGGAAAGAGGACTTAAAGGTGTATCAAATATAGATTTAACTGGATTAAAAGGAGATACATTACTTAACTTAGATGGGGAGGAAGAGGGAACATTCTTTGTTTCCTGTGCAGGTGGCATTCGGGTAATGCTAAGTTTTACTCCTAGTTTTAGATCAGTAGACTCTAATGGTATGAAAACAATAAAAATTAGTTTAGTAGAATGTAATGGAGGCCACTCAGGGCTTGAAATAAAAAAGCAATTTGCAAATCCAATTCAATTGCTGGCACGAATCTTAAAACAACTGGATTTTGAGAATGATGTATTGCTTCATAGTTTCATTGGTGGAGATAAAGAAAATAGTATTCCCACAGGGGCAAATGCTATCATATCTTATCCAGAAAATAAGGATATTATAATAACAAATATTATAGATAAACTTCAAGAAACCATAAGTCTAGAGTATCCAAATGAACCAAATATTCATATTAAATATGATGACATTAGTGAACAACTAGATGCACTTACTAATGAACAGAAAAATAATTTCATCAACTTGCTTCTATTAATTCCAAATGGCGCTTTGAGATTTAATCTAGATACAGGAGATGTTTCATTATCTTCAAATATAGGAATTATAGAGTTTAACAAAGACGAAGTCAAAACTACTCTACTACTTAGAAGCAATGAAGACTCTACTAAAGCTGTTTTACTTGAAAATATTAAAATCTTAGCAGAAAAATTTGAATTTGATTATTTAACTAGGGGAGATTATCCTGCTTGGGAATACATGACAAAATCAGAGCTTAGAAATAAAATTACTCAATTATATCGTGAAAAATTTGGAAAAGAACCTAAATTAGAATCCATCCATGCTGGTTTAGAATGTGCCTATTTTGCAAAAAAAAGACCCGATTGGGATATGATCTCAATGGGCTGTAATATCAAAAATGCTCATACAACTAGAGAGCAAATGGAAATAGAATCTGCAAATAGAATATACAAGTTTATATTGGAATTTTTGGAAAAAGAATGTTAACTGAAAAAATGGACAAAAGGTTAAAAATTTACCTCTTGTCCATTTTCTGTCGTGTGATTGTTAAAAATTTCTACACTATTTGCTTATTGTAATTGGTCTACAGTTTCATCCTGAAATGTTGAGTGGTGACATATGTCATAATTTCTTTAAAATTAAATTAGCAGAAAGTTCAAAGAAATAATAAATTTTGATATTACTACTTAAAGAGCTAAGGAGGGAAACAAATGGACCAGGATTAAACCTTTTAGGATTTTCTATTTTAGTAAGTCCTTATCCAGAGAGTTAGATTTCGCTATTTCCTAACAGCCTCTCTATTCTCCCATTATCCTCTGTCAACTGTCTTTACGGTAATAGTATTACTTGCCCTGGGAGGATTAGATGTGGGTTCTTGAGACTATTGAATTCAGCTAATTTCTCCCAAGTAGTATCAAATGATCTTGCTATTTTCCAAAGCACGTCTCCTGCTTTTACTACGTATTTTCTAACTTCCGGCTGAGGTACCGGAGCTGGTGCCGGAACAGGTGCCGGTTTTGGTTCTTCAACTGGATTTTCTGCAGGTTTTTCTTCTACAGGGACATCCCCCAGACCATGCTCAAGCAGAACTTCCTTAGGTATCATTCCTTTTTTAATCATATCATCAGCATTTAAAGCCTTGACATTTATAGTCCTTCCATCTTCTGATTTAGGTATTTCTATATTTCCTGCCTTGACCTCAGCTATAATATAATCCCTTAATGGGTGATCTAGATCAGCTCCTATGACTTCCCAGTTATTATCTACCTCCGGTTCAATTGTACCATTTTCCTTTATAAAATCCGCAATATAACTTCTTAAAGATTTAGGGTCAGAATTAAAATATGGTTCTTCACTTATTATTCCCATACTTGTTAATCCGCCATATCTATAATTGTTGATAGCTAATTTTAGTTTGTCAGTATCCTTTACCAGTTCGCCCTTAAACTTAAGATCTACTATTCTTTCACCTATAGGCTTGGAAATATCTACCTTATAATCTACACCTTGAAACATATCATAATTATAAACTCTAATATCCGGATTAAAGCTTATATTTATATCCCCTTTGGTAAATGTATTATAATAGTTAGCAGACCATTCCATATAGTCTTTCAATTCCTTACCTGTTACTTCTACGCCCACCAATGTATTTGGATATTTATATATTTCAAATATATTTGCATAGTTTACATCGCCTTTTCTTAAGTTAGACCCCGATGAAAACAGCGCGGCACCTGAAACATCTGCTCCTGTAGCTTTAAGCTGTACATTGTTTATTAAATCTATCAAAGCTGTATCCTTTAGTTGAGCCTCAGGTATACCCGGTATTTCAGAAGGCGGTGCAAAATCTTCCGAGACTTTTCCGATTGTTTCTTCAAGGAACTCAAGGGTTTTCTCGTGATATTCTTTAGCATATTCCTTCAATTCATCGGATGCTTCGTAACCAGTCACATCAATTACTTCTACTTCACTATTTACTATTTCAAAAGAATCTTCTTTCTTTGCCAATTCAAGATTAAATACAACTACTTGTCTTCCGGCATCTCTTGCTGCTCCGATTAAAGTATTTCCAATCTTGTGATTTTCAGTTACATGGTGATGACCGGAAAGAATTACAGCAACTTCCGGGAATTTTTCCGCCAATTCCTTAGCACTATCCCCCATTCCTTCATATTCTTCCTCAAAACCTATATGAGATGCTACTACAATAATGTCCGCTCCCTCTTTTTTCATTTCTTTGATATTTTTTTCCATTATATCTGCCGGCTTATCAAATGAAACCATACCATTTACTTTCGGTCCGTCCCATCTTGGAATGTTTGGATTTGTAATTCCCAATATTCCGACTTTTATTCCTGCTACTTCTTTGATTACATAGGGTTTTACAAGGTAAGATCCATCTTTGTCATAAGTCGCATTGGCTGCAAGTATTGGAAACTCTGCTTCCTTTTCTATTTTTTGTATCATCTCGATTCCAAAGTTAAACTCATGATTTCCTAAGGTCATTGAATCATATCCCATAAAATTCATCACATCAATAACAGGATGTTTTAACTCCAGATTGAAATTGTACAAGTCATCAGATAAGATAGTACCCTGAATGCTGTCTCCATTATCAATCAGCAAAGTATTTGGGTTTTCTTCTCTGATTTTTTGTATTACAGAATAAACCTTTGCCATGCCAATATCATCTACCTCTTTTCCGTCTTCATACGACCAATTGTAAATGTTTGCATGAAGATCAGTGGTTCCTATGATGGTAAGTTTTATGTTTTCTTCTGCAGAGGAACTAGTAGGAACAATGATTATGCCTAAAACCAAGAAGAACGAAAGTATTACGCTTAAAACTCTTTTGTTTTTTGAAACCATTATTTCTCCTCCTTTTAATATTATTGGATTAATAAAAGCCATCCCCGTATATATTACTCCTATAGTATATATTCTTTATAAACTGTTAAAATCCTTCTTTTTTTTGAATTTTTAATAAAAAAGGATTCTTCACTTGCGTTCAGAATGACACCTACGGTGTAAAGACAGAGATTCTTCGTTAGTTAGGTTAATCCTGTCCGTCTCAGAATGATATCCTGCAGTGATTTACTGCTTGCTTAGTTCGAGCTATGCTGTCAACTTTTGTAAGGGAAAAATAATTGACAAGGGTCAAAATATATGCTAAACTTCATTAGTAAATCTTTATTGTGAGCAATCTGTAGAAAGAGGTGTTGACCTATGAAAAGAATCCTCGTACTTATTATAACATTATCGATTGGAATATTTACCGTGGGATGCAGTTCCAAATTGTCCGTAGAATCTTTAGATATCCCCATAAAGGATAATATGGAATTAAAAGAGACATATAATAAAAAAATCGAAAAAACTAAAATGGAGATTTCTACCTATGAAATAAAAAATGAAAATTTAGATACATTTCTTGAAGGATATGAAAAGGATTTAGAAAAAGATGGATGGACCACAAGAACCAATATGAAGCCTAATGGCATAGTATCCGAAAAAGACGATAATTCTGTAACATTTATCGTATATGAAGATTCAGAAAAATTGTTACTTGATATAATACCAACTCCAAAGGCAGATACATAAGCCCTTGGAGTTTTTTTAATTATCTTTTAGTTATGGATTGAACATGATCATTTATATCCAATAGATATATGATATCTGAGTCTATTAGGTTATGAAGCTCTTCAAAAGCGGTATCTGCATATAATGTATAGTATTTATTACCATCCAATGAAAATACCGGCCTCCTCCTGTTGGCTTCCCGAACTTGATAAGTATCCCCATCAATTTGCGCAAAATAAAAACCTTGATTTTCTATTATATCTTCAAATATGCCATGATTTTCAGCATCAATTCTTGCTATGGCATGGTTTTTATTATAGATATGAATTACATCTCCGGGATAGATATCATCTATATCCAAGGATAGAAACCCGCTATCATGAGAATATCCGATTACCGAAGACAAAGATATTGTAGCATCTCTCCCATCCTTTTTGTCATCATAGATATATACCTCATTCCTACTAGGTCTTACATTGTTTACAGGAGCAATATCGTCAAAAGTATAGGAATCAATAAAATACACCTTGGAACCCTTGACGGTAACCCTAGCAAATTCGGCAAGAAATGCTGCATCACCATATTCATCATAGTCTCCCAGATCATAGACAAAATCATCATAATCATAGCTTTTGTCATTATGGATTACCCCTTGGAGTTTGTCCTGATAAACATCATAATATTTACCATTTGCACCCATATATACATCATATTCACTTGCCAAAATCGGACCTTCTATATATGAATAACTTTTGTCCAGTTCAATCTCTGTAGCCATGTTGTTCCGATCTATATGGATATCCACCACAACTCCAAGAATTCCCCCTGTATCAGCCAAACCCTTTGGTATGTTCACCTTTATTTTTTCCCCCATCTTATATCTGGGATAAGCATTGGAATCATTCAAATCCTCAAACAATACAATATTCACTTCATCATCATTTAACTTGGATGTACGGCTATTGTCAACAACTATACCCTTATATATTTCCACATCCTTATTCATGCCTTTTATAATCGTGTTGTAAACAAGTTCAAAGACCATTCCCCTTGTTGCATTTGCAGAAAAATCAGGTATGAACATTCCTTCCGTAATACCCATTTGCTCAGCCTTTACTCTATAAGGTATAAACCAATAAGGGCCGCCGAATCCGACAGTATCTACCTTCTCACCTCGTGCCATTACAAGCATCTTGATAACTTCTGCATATGAGATATTGTTACCGGGTCTAAAGGTCTTATCTTGATAGCCATTTACCAAAGAATTGATAACCGCTACATTGACATAGCCATTTGCCCAATTATCCTTCATATCAATGAACATGCTCTTTAACCCTTCGAAATTAGGTACTCGATCTCCGAGCCCGCTGGCTTCAACGATCAATTTTGTAGCTTCTGCTCTGGTAATACCGTCATATAGTCTCAGCCCTCGATTGTCACCCTGAACGATACCTCTTTCTATAAGCCAATCAATCTTCGGATTTCCTGAAAAGGCATATGTAAATCCGCTATTTCCCAACAAGATAAGAACAATCATGAATAAAGATACAAATCTTTTATTCATCTAATCTCCCCCTAAATAAAAAAACATCTAATTATGACCAAAAGCATTAAACTTTTGGTCATAATTTACATTTCTATTGTGTGATTGTTACAGTTCCGTCATCTAATATATCTACTGTGGCTATCAATACCTTTTCTGCAAAGTTAACAGGCACATAGGTCTTAGAATCTTTCAATACAGGTGCAGTACCTAGTTCGATATACATTCTGGCAAAATTATATCTATCCTCACCTATGGTAACCATTGACCATTGATTTCCCCTTGTTATTTCAACCGCTTTTTTGTCTTGATACCACTTCAATTCATAGCCCAAACCTTCAGTCACTTGTCTTAGTGGAATCATCAATACTCCTTCATCATTTTTATATACTTCATCTTTTAATACAACCTTCGTTGACTCAGGAAGTTTTTCCCTTTCAGGCATTAAGATTATTTTTTCAGGTGACGTCTGTCCGGGATAACTTTCCAATACTATATTATAAAAAGCTATCCAGTCTCTATCGACTAAATCCTTTTTATCCACCTTGTTTCCATCTTTATCTATTATGATGGTTTTTTCACCGGGTCTAACATACAAAGATCCTTCTTTGTTTAAAAAATCCTTGTTGAAATTAGACACTATAACGCTATTTTTGTCTCCAGCTTCATTTACTACAACTACATCAGGTGTTAGCATTGGCGGTAAACTCATAGTCATAATAGTATTTTTATGATAATAAACGGATATTTCCATACCTTCCTTCAAATCATCTTTTTCTACGAAATCCATGGTTTTATCGTTCAACAATATTACATCATCGCCAATATATGCATATAGGGAGTTTAAACCTTCCTTTAACCCATTTTCAGCTAATATCCTAAAATTACCATCAATATTTTCAATCTGACTAATTTTCCCTTTAAATCCTATATATTCCGGCTGCACTTCTTGAGCTTCCAATGGTGCTGATATTGGAGTTTGAACCGGATTATCAACCTTTGCTTCCTCACCCTTAACAACCATAGGGCTTATGGTCAATATAGCAGCCAATGAAATAACCATTCCTTTTTTCATCTAATGTACCTCCTTTAAAATTATATATATATTATACCCATAATTTTAGCGGAAGTTGTTACATTCAAGTTACAATTCACGAGATATTCCCCTTAGTTCGTCCATGGCAGCCAACGCAACTGTATATATTAAATCTGCTACCCTTTCAAAGTGTGTGACTATATCCAAGTAAACAACTCCTGATTCAATAGTACATTCACCACTTTCTAATCTTTCTATATGATTATCGGAAAATCTCTTTGTAAGATCATCCATTATACTCTCTGACTCTACTACAAATTTTAGCGTTTCGAAGTTTTCAGTGTCTAAAAGTTCAATAGTCTTTTCCATCATTCTCATTGTTAAATCGTATAATTCCTTTATTTCACTCACGGCTATTTCAGAAAACGTGATATTCTTCTCTATTTTTATTCCTATAGCCTCTCCAATGTCAGTTGTATGATCAGCCATTCTTTCTAAATTGTTTATTGAATCTATCATTGAATGTAGTGTAATGGATTCACTTTTGGATAAAGGTCTTTTTGATAATTCTACCATATACATGGTAATATCCTGTTGAAGTTGATTGATAATGTCTTCGTTAACTACAATCTCCTCCAATTTTTTATCGTCCTTATTTATCAAAGCTTCCCAAGCGCTATTGAGCATAGTCTTAGCAATATCCGCTCCCCTTTTCAATTCAGCTAAAGATGCCTTAAACGCTGCAGCCGGAGTATCCAATAACAATCCGTCCAAATAAATTGCATGCCCCTCTTCATCTGAATCCCTAGGTCTTATAATGGTCTCTAGAAATTTAACATAATATTTTGTAATTGGCAAAAATGCTATAGCTGAAAATAGATTAAAAATTGTATGTGAATTAGCTATCTGCGCTTCTAATCCACCATTCGGTTGTATGGTATTTGTGATAAGTTCTACTGCCTTTATAAAAAATGGAAATATAATTGCAACCAATACGACACCGAAGATATTGTATAGAGTATGAGCCCAAGCAGTTCTCCTTGCGTTGATATTGCCTGTTAAACTAGCAAGCTGAGCGGTAAAACAAGTACCTATATTGTCTCCCAGCATAATATATACAGCTGAACTTAAATCCAAAAGTCCGGCTTGACCCAATACCATAACAAATCCCACTGTGGCAGCGCTGCTATGTACTAATGCTGTAACTACTATGCCTAATAATACAGCAATGAAAGGATTCCTTGCATAGTTTTCAAAGAAGAATCTTAATGTACTATTTTCTTTCATAATCGGCACTGAAGAGTTTAAAATACTCAATCCTAAAAACATAAGCCCAAAGCCCATAATAGCTTGACCAATATGTTTAATAGTCTTTTTCTTTGCAAATATTGATATGCCAAATCCAATTCCTAGAACGGGGAGAGCAACCTCAGTAAGGTTGAAGCTGAAGCTTAATGCCATAAGTTGCGCAGTAATGGTAGTACCTATATTGGCACCATATATAATTCCAAGAGCTTGTGGCAATGCGATAAGCCCTGCATTTACAAATCCAACGGTAAGCACCGTAATAGCTGTACTGCTTTGCACCAATGCTGTCAGAAAAACTCCGACCAAAAATGAACTTACAACATTGCCTGTGAGAATTGAAAGCATTTTTTTCATCAAATTACCCGATGCATTCTCCAAGCCTTCGCCCATCATGTCAACACCATACATAAGCAAAGCTGTACCGCCAATTAAATTGAATATCAACTGTTTCATATATTTGCCTCCTCCTGACAAGGAAACCAAATCCTTGTCCATATCGTTTATTAATTAACTATATTCTACCATAGTTTTTATTGTATCTCCATGTAATTTAAAAAAAGTAATTTCAGAAAAAGAATTGGACAGGAGGAAAACCTTTCCCCTTGCCCAACTTACTCTACCCAGTGATTCATTTGAAAATAATCCGTATATATGCCGTAAACTCCGTTTTTATTCAACTCTTCAAAGGTATACAAATCATTGACCGTATGTACATAAGAAAGTACACCCGATTCCTTGAGCCTCATTGGAAGATAAGTATAACCTCTTTCAACAGGCATTGTTATAGCAAATAATTCGTTATTCTTTGCAAATCCAACAATTTCATCATCTGTATAATTACTCTTATATAATGTCAATATTATATTCTCATACCCCAGCTCTTTAGCCTTTAAATATTCGTCAAAAGAATATACTTGCGGAATCAATTGATTTTTTATATGTCCATAGTTAAGACCTATATATTGCAGAAAATCCAAATTTCGAGTCTTTACATCAGTCACAATATTTACATCGCTTTTATCTTCAAGCCATTTTACAAGATTTTCTATATCCAATAGCGTTAAATTCTGTAATACAGGAGTGTTATTAAATTCTGCTTTAGTAAATACTCTGGGCTCTGTCATAAATAATCTTGATGCCATTCCTGACCAGTCATGGATAAGTACGATCTGATTATCTTGTGTCCAATCAAAATCTAATTCGATAAATCTAAACCCGTTATTGTAGCTATTTTCAAGAGCCTCTAAGGAGTTGGTATATTTATATCCGTATATATGTCCCCCTGCATGAGCGATTAATGGTTGATGCGGTAATTCTGAAGATGCCAATGCAGTTGACTCAAAAATCATTATGCACATTAGAAAAATTATTATTAATAATCCATTTACTTTGCTAGATCTGCTTCTCAATTTAAAAGTCCCTCCTAATAAGTATTTACTATAATAATAACATAAAATCGGAGAAGAAGTAAGGGGTCTAATCTTTTTAATGGTTAGGATTTCGTTTCACTATCATAGCCGCTTTTGTAATCTCCGTTATAACATCCACTTCAACCTGCATTTTGAATAAATTTACTTTAGAATACAGCTCTCCTCTCTCTGTAACCACATATTTTGAAGGTAAATTGTTCAATGAAATAGCTATGATGTCCATTTTACATCTTTCGCATCTGCATATATCCATGTCCTTCAATACATCATCAATAACGCTGAAAACGATCTCTTCCATGTAATTTTTTAATATAATCCCGGTCATTTTATTATCCCCCAATTAAAATATATTTTTACCCTTAAGTCAATACTTTTATGTTTGTTTTACACTTTACAGCTATATTATAGCAATAAAGGATATTTATTGAAAGACAAATTACAACCAATTCACAATTCACAGTTCATAATGCACAATTCACAATTGAAAGAAAAGTGAAGAGCTAAGAACTAAGAGTGAAGAGTTGTTGGGGTCGAGATTTAGGGCCTTTAACAGAGATTCTTCACTTCGTTCCAGAATGACTCCTGCAGTGATTATACGGCATTTATATACCCGAATTTACTGCTGATGTCATCCTGAGTTTAGCAGTATAAGCACTGCTTTCGAAGGATCTCCGGTTTTGAGGGCGAGCTTTGGGGATAGAGATACAGTTGACAGTTGATAGAGGACAGTTCACAATGTTATACAACCTTTCTAAAGATCGGGATACGTTGTATCAACCAAATTATTATATGTGATAGTATGAATACAACAATCCCTATCAAGGGTATGCCTATTACATGATTAAACATCAGCGGATAAATGTTTATACCTATATATCCCGACTTTAAAATATCTATTATAAGCGGATGAACAAGATATATACCAAAGCTCGTTTTATTGATGCTTTGGACTGCTCTTTGCAAGAATCCTCCGGCTGGAATTATCTTTTCCCATTTGATGTATTTAAATAAAACAAAAACTCCTATAGCCGTAAATATTACATTAGGAGCAAGGTAAGAATAAAAATTGTCCCTAAAAACTCCATTACTCTTACTCATTAAATAATATGTACCGAAAATTGTACTCATAAGCCCTATAAAGCCCAAAATATATAGTATTATTCTATTTTTAGGCTTCATATCTTCCCTGTCCAAAAAATAGCCTAAAACATAAAACCCTAAACTCCAATGAAAAAGCTGCAAATAAATACCCGAATTAAGTCCGCTAAGCCTTCCAATAAATTCAAAAATCCCATTTGCTATAAACCAAATGAATAGAAAATATTTAGTTCCGGATTTATTGTAATCCTGTATGAAGGGTTTAATTATAGGTGTAAATAAATATAATCCGATCAACATATATAAATACCAAAAATGAGTAACTATACTTCCTTCATATATTCTTGTTAAAATACCGGTAATCAGTGTAATATCCAGACTCAAATTAGATCTGCCTACCCAAATAAAGTACAATATACTCCAAAAGATTAAAGGAATTAAGATTTTTGTAAGCCTTTTTCCCAAGAATTCGCCTATATCATTATACTTTTTACTCCCTAAGATCAACTTACCGCTTATCATAATCAATACCGGCACACACCATCTGCTTAAAGAATCAAAAATATTTCCTGACCACCACCATTGTATACCGTTACTATCTAAAGTAGTTAAAAATGGTGCTGAAACATGAAGCACAACTACGCCAAATATGGACAATATGCGTAATATATCCAAGTATAGGATTCTTTCTATATTATTTTTTTGAATGATAAACACCTCCCTTATAATCCATTCTATTATTTATTATTCCCTAATTCAATTCACAATTCACAATTCACAGTTCACAATTCACAATTCACAGTTCACAATTCACAATTCACAATTGAAAGAAAAGTGAAGAGCTAAGAACTAAGAGTGAAGAGTTGTTGGGGTCGAGATTTAGGGCCTTTAACAGAGATTCTTCACTTCGTTCCAGAATGACTCCTGCAGTGATTATACGGCATTTATATACCCGAATTTACTGCTGATGTCATCCTGAGCCGGGCAGGATTAACCTAACTATCGAAGGATCTCCGGTTTTAAGATAGTGAAGAGTGAAGAGCAGAAAACTAACAGAGATTCTTCACTACGTTCAGAATGACACAGCAGTGATTATACTGTCATATTGAGGTCAAGCTTTAGGGTCTTAAACATGGATTCTTCACTTTCGTTCAGAATGACATCCTGCAGTGATTTAGGTATGTAAAAACGCCTAACTTTTTTAAAGTTAGGCGTTTAAACTAAAAGTCTATATCTACGCTTAGTTTACCTTTGCTATTTACTGAGAATGTAACTACTTCCTCATCGGTATAGTCATCTTCAATATATCCTGAAATCTCCATATCTTCAAATTCATCTGTGATATCATCAACTATATCTTCTACGAAAGATTCGATATACTTATCATCTAAATCATAAAATTTTTCATCATCAAAATAAATTTTTACTGTAATACTGCTCTTCTTTTCAGTTAAATTGATATCAAAGTCTATCTTCTTGTAAGTGCCATAGTCCTTATTAAGTTGTTTCTGCAACTCTTTAATAGTCATGGAAGAAGATTCTTCCTTCTTATCCAATTTTGATTCAAGATCTTTTATCTTGCTTTCAAGCTGAGATATTTGTAATTGATAGTTGTAAATTTGATTATACAATTCAGTAGAGCTTGAACCCGGTTTGTCATTTATACCTACTGTATAAGTTGATTGATCCCAAGTCACATCTTTCTCAAGTAATTCTGATATAGCTCTCAAAGGAACATATGTTGTTCCATCAACTATAAATGGTTGAGTTGATATTGATACTTGCGATCCGTTCCTAAAAACTCTTATATTGTTGTAGTAAGCCTTAAGATTCTTAGCCGTTGGTGCTGCTAAACTTATTGAAGTTATGGAAATGACAAATATCATTACAGCCACAACAACTGACATTTTCTTATAATTCTTTTTCATATTATTACCTCCTATTTGTTATAACTTTATATTATAATTAAAGGTAGTGATTGTCAAAGGATTATAGAAAATGTAACTAAATTGTAATTATCTTGTAATCTTCCATCTAATGCTACATTCCTTTACCAAACCCTATACTATTTTCATAATCAAGCAATGCCATATTATATGCATGGATTTGAGCGGACAGTTCTTTTTTAGCATTCATCAAATTGAGATTTGCCTGTATCACTTCCGTTGCTGTACTTTGTCCTAAATCGAAGCTCAATTCTGCTATCTCAAGTGTCTTTTGAGCTTGTTCTATTGTTTTTTCATAAGTCTTAATTTGTTTTTCAGCAGTAAGAAGGTTTAAGTATGAGCTTCTAACCATCATTTCTACTCCATTTCTTGCGGTTTCCAAGCTTTCCTCTGCCTTAGCGACCTCGGCTTGTTGTTCTTTGTATCTGTAGGTATTTTCAGGATATCTCCCGCTGATACCTTTTAAAGTCATCTTGGCCAATTCATAATTCTCTTGTGACATCTTTATCATTGCGCTGTTCTCTAATCCCTTTTTAACAGATGCTTCCAAATCTATTTCCTCATGTTCTTTATATTTGATTGTATCAGTTAGCTTGATGTCACTATCAAAGGGCATATCTAAAGTATTTTGAAAGCTCATTACCTGCAAATCTCTATACATTTTCGTTGATTCATACATATTTTGAGCCTTAAGTACTCCCATTTCAAGCCCTAAAAGCTCTTGATTGGAAATAGTTCCTAAGTCATATTTCACTTTGCCTTGATTGTATTGCTTCTCGGATAATTTAAGATTCTCTACTACAATCTCCAACTCCTTCTCCATTTGAAGCAAATCATAATATGCCTTTTCAACATTGTACTTAATTTCATTCCTTTTCATTTCTAGATTCCATTTTGCAATATCATATGGAAGCTCAACGGATTTTCTTAAAGCTCCGCTATTGATCATTCCTTGATTTAAAGCGGCATCGGTAATAGCCTCATTGAAAATAGGATCTCTAGTCGGATAATCGTCAACATTTTTCTCTCCGCTTTTTACAGCCCTAATATCATCATTGTACTTTACCTTTGCCTTTTCAAGTTCTGCTTCCTTTATTGCTATATCCTTGCTGTTTTCGAGGGCATAGTTTATTGCCGCATCTAAACTCAATGAAACGGTATCTCCCTTTGCTGCATAAGTATAATTAGGCATCAATATCGATGCAAATACAGAGAATGCTATTACATAAATAATCAATTTTTTCTTCATAATTTTTCCTCCTTAAAAAAACTTCACAATTCACTATGTTTATTACTCCATCATAGTTAGTTCTATGGTAAAAGTAGACCCTCTACCAAGGCTGCTCTTTACATAAATTTTGCCGCCGCACAAATCTACTATACGCTTTACAAGGGATAGTCCCAATCCGCTTCCTTCAAAGGAGTGCGCCGAATCCTCCTTGTAAAACTTTTCAAAAATCCTTTCTTGCACTTCTTCACTCATTCCTACACCTGTATCGCTAATCTTTACCTTCACAACTGAACCTATTTCATACAATCTAACTGTGATTATCCCATTTTCATAAGAAAACTTGATTGCATTGCTTAATAGATTTAACCATACTTGCTGAAGGAGTTCCTCATCTCCCTTAAATTGCACCGAATCCAGTTCGATATCAAACTCAATATTCTTTTTACTCCATTCCGGCTCAAGGAGCAAAATAGATTTTCTGATTTGCTCATCCAAAGAAAATACCGTCTTGTTGCCAATCATTTCTTGATTCTCAAGCCTTGATAAATTTAAAATATTTGAGGAAAGTTTCGACATTCTGGAAGTTTCCTCAATAATGATTTGAGTATACTCCTGCCTTTCTTCTTCAGTCAAATCATTGTTTTGCAAAAGCTTTGCAAACCCTTGAATAGAAGCTACAGGCGTCTTGAATTCATGGGATACGCTGCTTATGAAATCCTTGCGTAAATACTCTATGCTTTTCAATTCCTTGGTCATCTTGTTAAAATTATCTATGAGCTTACCTACTTCATCTTTGCTGTTATTTTCAATTTGTATATCAAAATTGCCCTTCGCAACTTCCTGAGTAGCTCCGGAAAGTCTTATAATAGGTCTTACAACTCTGTTGGCAGATACAATAATCAAAACAGCGCCAATACCAACATAGCACAATAGAGTAAGAACTACACGTGACGCCACCATATTGAATATGCTATCATGTGGATATAATCCAATCCCAATATAAAAACCGTCCAGCATAAATATAGTTGTTGCTGTATGTTTTTGGGAATTTGACAAAAAAACAATCTCTTGATTTTTAATCCTATTTACATCATCATTACTAATCTCCATAAAATCAATATCTTCGATTATATAAATATTTTGCATGAAATTTGACATTATCTTTACTATTTCTTCTACGCTTAAATCAGTTTTTTGCCTCAATTCCAATATAGATATGGCAATCGATTGTTGATTTTGTTTTATTTCCTTTATAGCACCTTTGTTATAATATATGGCAGATGGAATAAAAGACAATGCTGAAGAAATAATCATCAAAGCTATAAAAAAGAATACAAGCTTTTTGTTAAGCTTTTTCATAGCTTCTTCTCCGCTTTGTAGCCTAGACCCCTAACTGTTACAATATCAAATTCGGGAAAGTCTGCAAATTTTTCTCTGAGTCTTTTAATGTGAACATCAACTGTACGCTCATCCGCTTCAGAATCCATTCCCCAAATCTCATCCATCAACTGACTTCTGGTAAATATTTGTTTCGGATAGCTCAAAAGCTTAAATAATAGATAGAACTCCTTTTTAGGTAGGAGTATAGACTCCCCATTTCTTGTAACAGTCAAAGCATTATAATCCAAAACTACGTCATTTATTTCAAGTCGGTTTTCATTCATAATTCGAGATCTTCTAAGCAATGCGGCTACTCTCAAAAGCATTTCGTCCATATCAATGGGTTTGACCATATAGTCATCAGTTCCCACAGAAAACCCCTTCTTTTTATCATCAAGGGTTTCCTTTGCAGTAATCATAAGAATGGGCAAATTATAATTTGCTTCTCTAAGCAGCCTAGTAAGCTCATAGCCATCCATATTTGGCATCATAATGTCGCTTATCAGCAAATCAACATGAGACGATTCCATGATTTCCAAAGCTTTGATTCCATCTTCTGCACTTAAGACATTGTAATCATTCTTTAATAAAACCGCGGTCATTAACTTTCTAAGGTTTTTATCATCTTCAACAACCAAAATATTGAGCATAGCTCCACCTCTTAAATATTATCTTAAACGCTCCTCAACGCATCGATAGGATCGAGTTTGCTTGCATTTCTGGCAGGCGCCCAGCCAAATATAATCCCCACTGAAGCGGAAAACCCAACTCCCAGAGTTATTGCTCCTGTAGATATTTGGAAAGGAATACCCAATAAGGTAGTAACAGCCCATGAAAGTGACACTCCCAATACGAGTCCTATAAAGCCTCCAAGCAGAGATAAGAAAATAGACTCAATCAGAAATTGAAGCTGAATACTCCCCGGAGTTGCACCAAGCGCCTTTCTAAGGCCGATTTCCGTAGTACGCTCTGTTACAGATACGAGCATCATATTCATAATACCTATACCTCCTACCAATAGAGCAATCGACGCAATACCGGCAAGCATTGTCGTCATCATATTTGACATAGTATCCATAGCGTCAAGGAGACTATCTAAATTGATAACCGTATAGCTATCATCTTTATAATTGAAAGCTTCGTTCAGTACATTTTCCGTATCTTTGATTACTTCATCTGTCCTATTGGTATCATCAATAAGTATTTCCAGAGATGAGATGTTGCTTATCCCAGCCATTCCCATTGCAGTCCTATAGGGAATAATCGCTTTTCCATCTGATTTTTTCCCCATTCTGGTTTCCATCACTGACATAACATCTGTAGCAACAGCTTCATCTAAGACTCCTACAACCTGATAGGTTATTCCATTTATCTGTATATCCTTACCAAGGGAGTCCTCCCCGAAAAACAATATCCTTTCCAAATCCTGATTGATAATTGCCACTCGGTTTTTATTTTCCATATCCAATATATTAAAATCTCTTCCTTTTAATATAAGTTCCGAATTGTGTCTAAAATATACATCATTTTTCCCCTCTACCACAACATTTTCTTCTAAAAGTGAATCCCTCACAACGGACGCATCCATTGATAGTGTAGGAGATATTCCCAATACATTATCTATTTCAAGGAGCTTTTGCAAATCATTGTCATTAAGCCCTTGCTTCAACGGAGTACCATATGCTAACACTGTAATTTTACCGGCTCCTAAACTTGCAAATTGACTGTTCATCTCATTGTTTACTCCCTCAACAATGGTAATTAGGGCTATAATTGCTGTAACGCCAATAACTATTCCAAGGGTAGTTAGGAAAGAACGCATCTTGTTATGGACAATATTTTTCCATGACATTTTTATGCTTTCCTTAATCATAATTTACCACACCTCCAGTCAAGTTTCCATCCAAAATCTCTACTGTCCTGCTGGCATTTTTTGCTATGTTGATGTCATGGGTAATCATGATTATAGTTCGCCCTTCCTCATTAAGCTCTCTAAACAATGCCATTACTTGATGCCCTGTTTTTTGATCTAGGGCACCGGTTGGCTCATCAGCAAGTAGAATCGTAGGATTGGTGGATAATGCCCTTGCGATTGCAACACGCTGCTGCTGCCCGCCGGACAATTGATTTGGATAATAATCAAGCCTATCCTCTAATCCAACCTTTACAAGCATCTCCTTTGCCCTACTTCTTCTCTCTGACACTGAAACACCGGAATATATCAAAGGTAATTCCACATTTTCAGTTGCATCCAATCTTGGCAACAGCTGAAATTGTTGAAATACAAACCCAATCTCTTTGCTGCGAATATGAGCAAGTTCTTTTTCATCTAAGTCTTTGATTTTACGTTCCGACAGATAGTACTCTCCGCTAGTAGGAGTATCCAAACAGCCTATAATATTCATCATGGTAGATTTACCCGAACCTGAAGGTCCTAAAATGGAAACAAATTCTCCATCATAAACATCCAAATCCACCCCTTTTAAAACAATTTGTTCCTGATCGCCCAATTGATATGATTTTATTATATTTCTCATATGAATAATCTCTTTAGCCATTATGAAATACCTCCTAGTTCATCTGCATCATATCATCAATAGTAATAATCCTTCTTCGAGGTACAAGAATTACTTCCCCTGATTTTATTCCATCTATGATTTCAACGGTATTTCCATCATTAATCCCTACAGTTACAGGCTTAGGAACTACTTTATTGTCCATATCTCTTATATAAACAAATGGCTTATTTTCGTTGTCAAATTGTAATGCTTTCATAGAAATAGTAGTGGCATTTGGAGCATATTTGTTTTGTACACTGACTTCTACTGACAACCCTACACGTAAATCATCATCTTTTTGTAAATCTATATCCGCTGTAAAAAATGATACTTCATTTATAGTCTGCGCTTGATTTGATATTTTGGAGACTATACCAGTAGCATCTTTTTCTAATGTATTGATATTTACTTTAACTTCTTTTCCCACTGTCAATGCCCCAATATCATATTCATCAACTTTTATTGTAATCTTTAAATTATCATAATCGACAATCTCCATTATTTGCATGCCCATTGCCAAAGATTCATTCTCTTCAACAAAAATTTCTGATACCTCCCCGTCTACTTCGGCTGTAACCGTTAAATCATCAACCTGTTTTTTTACTGAATTGTAACTTGCTTCGGCTTGATTCAATTGTTCTTTTGCGGTTCGGGAATTTTCTTCAATTGACCGTAGAGTTAAATTGTAATTATCTTGTGCAGACTGAAGCTGCAATTCAGCAGATTCATAAACTGTCTCCACTTGGTCTAATGCTTGTTTTGATATGCCATCTGCTTCATAAAGCTCTGTCATTTTTTCAAGATTGGACTTAGCATCATTAAAATTCAATTCCGCTGCTGACAGAGCATTGGATACCTGTGCCATTTGCTGATCCTTTGCTGTACCTGTCATCTTTTCATAATTGATCTTGGCTATTTCCACGCTTGCTTGCGCCTGATCAATACCTGCTGCTAAATTGCTATCATCAAGAGTAAACAACACATCTCCTTTTTTTACTGAATCTCCTTCTTTTACATAAAGTTTCTTAATTGGTAACATATTTTTTGAAAAGACGATTTGATTATCCTTGGATTCAATATTGCCACTGAAGCTGTAATATGTGGTCACATCCTGCGTCTTAGCTGTCTCTTCATCATATTGTTCTTCCTTGGGTCGTGATTTTAGTCCCCATATTAGGGCAACTATAAGTACACATACGACACCAATGATTATTTTTTTCTTCTTGTTAGACTTCTTTAAGCTCAAATTTGCATCCCCCTTAGTAGTTATGATAGTAGTATATTATAAGATTTATATGAATTTAGTATGAACTTTTTATTTTTAGATGCTTTTATTTTTAGATGTAAAGTACAATTATTTATCCTAAATATCTTTGATTATCCGATATACTCCTTCTTCATTGTTCGTATAATAAGAAAGGTTGTCCCAGATATCAAGCAATTCGGGATCGGAGTTTTTCATAGCTATGCCTGTTCCCGCAAATTGCAGCATCTCCAAATCATTTAGGGCATTTCCTACTGCCAATATTTCCTCTCTTTTTACCCCTAAATGTTTTGAAAGGGTCTTTAAGCTGTCTCCCTTTGAACTTCCTTTTGCCATAAATTCATATATATGAGGTACAGACTTTGTAATTGACACATTTAAATCATCGAACAAACCATCTATATTAAATTCGGTTCTATCTCTATTCCTAATTACAATCATATTTACATCTTTATTGATATTTTCACTTAAACGCCCAATTACCTTGTACTGAATTCCATGTCTATAGGACAATTTTATGGAATGTTCATCTTCTTCGTTTATATACATTACATCATCTATATAAGCCTTTGCAAACATATCATTTGTCTCGGCATATTCTAATATCTTTTTTGCTTCATCTTTTGATATCTTTTTATCTGTTATATCCACTTTTGAGGGTAGAGAAACTTTGGCACCGTTATAGGAGATAATCGGCACATTAAGTGAAAATCTTTTTTGCACATTGTCTGCTGAACGATATGTTCTTCCGGTAGCAATTACTACATGGATCCCTCTTTCTATCAATTCTTTTAACTTTAGATTTGTATTCGGTGAAACATTGTCATTTGAGTCTAACAATGTTCCATCTAGATCTAATGCTATTAACTTTATGGGTAACTTCAATATTTCTTCCTCCTTGTGATTTATTATTGATTGTTAACTATAGATTAATATAAATGAGAGAAATTATCAAATTATTTTAAATCAATTCACAATCAATTCACAATCAATTCACAATCAATTCACAATTCACAGTTCACAGTTCACAATTAAAGACCATTAATCACTGCTGTTGTCATCCTGCCGTGTACCCTTTGTAGTCTAAGGGTGAATAAAGCGAAGGATCTCTACTGTTTCTATAATAAATATTAAAATAGAAAAATAAAATGCATATAAAAAGAACCTCTTTGGACTCAACCCCTCCGAGGTTCTTCTGCGTTGCTTGAGACTTATGCAATATCATTCTAAACAGCATTTATTGCCTATTCGGCATTATTTTAACTTTGATAGTAAATTATCATATTGATCCATAAATTCATCGATGGAATCTGTTTTTTGCTTAGCTAATCCTAAAAACAAAATATCTACTATAAACAGTTGCCCATATCTGGAAAAAATCGGGGCCAATCTCGTTGCATTGAGTTCCGTACTTGGAACAAGAAGTTTTAAATCTGCTAAAGCTTCAAGTTCACTCTTGAAATTCCTCGTTATTGCTATGCATTTCGCCCCATTTTTCTTAGCTTCTTTAACAGCTAAATTTACCTCCTTGGTTTTGCCGCTAAAGGATATCGCTATTATTATATCTTCTTTAGTTGCAATTCTTGAATTCAAAACTCCGAAATTACTGTCAATACTATATACACAACGTTTTTCTAATCGTATCAGTTTTTGCATGAAATCCATTACTACTATACCAGATGCCCCTACTCCAAAAAAGAATACTGTATTGGCAGCATTTATCCACTCTATAGCCTGCTTAAAGGGTCTAATACCATTGACACCCATGACATCCTTGCATGTTTTTGATATGCTGCTTATTATATTATTTGGCATTTCGTTAAATGAATCCGCCCAATTAAAAATCTTATTGGCATTATCATAAGCATCATTGTTAATACCGGAAGCAACCTCAATTTTCAATTCGGCAAAGGACAGATTACAATATTTACGTACAAATCTTGATATAGATGTCGATGAAACATTTATAGTTTTTGCCATTTCATGTATATTCGCTTTTACAAATTTATCCGTATCCTTCAAAATATAATTTGCGATAACTTTTTCGGTATCAGTCATCATATCATAATTTCTTTCTATTAGTCTTAGGCTTTGCAACGGTATATCTCCTTCCATCATTTACTTAATTTTATTTCCCGGTTTCACGATAAACATTAAGGGTTTACTATATTATACCATAAAACTAACATCCACAATTTATTGATTCCTTACCTGACTCTATCGCCACATCGACAAGATTATCCAGATTGTCTTCATGGATCTTCACCTCTGCGGGTAATAAATTTTAAGAATACGGCAGCTCCCTTTTACCTTTATATCACCTGAGGAAGCCGGTACAAGTATTGATTCTGTATATGATAAATTATACAATTCATCTTCACATTGTAATACACAGTTTCCTTTAACACATGTAAGAATGTAATATCGTCCGTTACTCAAAATGTCCATTTCATTTTCTATATCAATCACATCCACGTGAAATAATCTATGTTCAACCCCTACATGGCAATTATTGCTTCGAACTTGGGTTAAAGGAAAATGCTTAATATCATATTTAGCATCAATATCTAATACCTCAAAACCTTTCTCCAAATCCAATGGACGGGGGCGGCCATAATCGTATATACGATAAGTAATGCCACCAAAACTTCCTATTTCAAGCACTAACATATTTTTACCGCAAGCGTGCAAAAGCCCAGCGGGAATCAATACAAAATCCCCCTGTTTTACAGGTACTCGATTGACATAATTCTCTAAAGTTCCATCTTCAACTGCTTTGCGCAATATGGCTTTATCTTCTATATCAACACCTGCCGTGATGTATGCTCCTTCATCTGCTTCTAAGACATACCATGATTCCGACTTCTCATAATCATTTATTCTTTGAGCATATTCTTCATTAGGATGCACCTGTATTGAAAGGTCTTCCGCCGCATCAATATACGCAACACGTATTAATTGTGTATTCGGATCATCTCCCATTATTTCCTCATGATGATTTTCAATAACCTCTTTAATATTCTTCCCTGCAAATTCACCTTCAGCAACTATATTCCCAGAACCCTTATATGCGCACACTTCTCTGGAAATGCCAAAACCATGTTCATTCAAATTTCTTATTTTCTGTAATCTATTGCCCGCCCATATACACTTCATATAAACGGGTTCCAATTTTAATGGTTTCATTTTTGCTTCTCCTAACGGTTTTTATATTTTTCATTTTTATAACGAGCATAGTTATCACGTAAAAATGTTTTGTGAATAACTACAGGTTGGTAGCCTTTTGCTTCAATAATATAATCATCAATTGTTGCGGGTATCGTAACAATCTCCAAATATTTTTGTGTGAAACGAAATTTAGGATTACTTTTTGAATAAACTTCAACTTCTTCTCCGTCCACTAATGTTATGACTGTAAACTGCCCCTTATTATTGCCTTCGTATATTCCGTGGGTATTTAGCTCTATACGGTTAGTCTGATAATATACTAAATCCGTTCTTCCGACGATATATTCCCTATAATCTTGTGTTTCCGAAATTAATATGGGTTCTATGGCTATATTCTGCTTTACCCATTTCGAATCTCGTTCAAAATGCAATACCTTTCCCGCGTTCTTGGTATGAATAGGGCGGAACTTCCCTTCTTTGTCCTTACGGTTATAATCATAAATTTTATAAGTATATGATCCAAGGGTTAAACTGCCTAATTCCAAAATAAACTGATTCCTGCCTGAAGCATGAATGGTACCGGCCGGGATCATAATTTGCTTCCCCGGAATGGACTCAACAGAATTTACATACTTCTCATAATCTATATCCCTATGGTCATTCTCAGATTTTTTAGCAAGCTCCAAAAGTTCCCTGCCGTCTCCTTTAAACCCACAGTATGTTTTTGCCCCGTGACCCGTAGCAATAACGTAATATGCTTCATCCTGACGTCCCAGTTCATCATAATTATCTATAACAAAATCTTCATCCGGGTGAACTTGAACAGACATATTTCCGTCACTATGCCATGTATCATCATAATTAAATCTGATGGGAAAATATCCGTCAAATTCATCAAAACATTTCTGTCCCATCATTGACAATCCCTTTTTCTGTACAAATGTATAGAAAGGAATATCAACGTAATTACCGCCTATATCCACGACTATACTCGTTTCCATCGGTATAAATTCAAAAATCCAAGCAATATTTGAAGAAATATCCTGTGGTATATTCCTAATCTTACGTATATATTCGCCTCCCCAGATTCCTTCCAGATAAACCGGTTTTGCCCTGAAAGGGTAGCGGACTAAAGTTTCCAAAACGGTTTCCAAACTTGAACCGTCCATTAACATATAATTATTATCGTCACTTCCGAGAATATAAAAATCAATTCCGTATTCATTAAGTAATTCTTCACGCAATTTAAATACAACTTCAAAATCAACGAAATAATTCCTTCTCATAAGCAAATTGAATTCACGAGAACTTTTATCGCCTATGTTGGCAAATCTTTTTTCTCTGGCACGAATAGCTGCAACTTTCGGTGTGACATCAATATAAGCTACCCCATCACAAAGGCTGCGGATGCTTTCTACGGCACTTCCCAGTCCGTATACTGCTGTTATACCTTCATTTTTTTTCTTTAATGCCCCATATAATGAATTTAGTTTGTCTTTATCCATTAAATCATCCATGCTTCCTTCAAAAAGTTTGCCAAATAACAGAACCGGATCATCATCATAATTTAGTGGCAAATTTTCCTTTGTTAAATCATTAATTCCCGATTCTGATTTATAATAATCTTTTATATTGACAGTAGTAAATTTAATATTTTCCTTTTCACAATATTCTCTAATCCCTTTTAATACTATATCAAATTCAGCACTTACATATCCGTCAATACTTAAATAATAGGAATTATTTTTCATATTTTCAATGCAATACTTTGCAATGGATATTCCTACATTATTATTGCCAACTACCAAAGACTTTTTTACCTTTTCCGGTAAATCTATTTTATTTACGGCACTCATATCATCATATGCCAGCGGTTTAAACATAAAGCTCATAATCTATACCTCCTTGAATTTTGATGATTAGTTTCTTATTATTAATATATCAGAAACTTAATTTAATTTCAATACCTATTTATAAAATTTAATTTCATATCATTGCAAACTTAAAATGCACATAAAAAGAACCTCTTTGGATTCAACTCCTCCGAGGTTCTTCTGCATTGCTTGAGATCCTATCTATCATAAATGCTAAGCAAAACTACAGATATCAAAATTAGAATAATACCTACCACTGACGAAGCTCCCAATGTTTCCTTAAATACAAAAACACCCACAATAACACTTGTCAAAGGCTCAAAGGTACTTAATAGAGATGATTTTTGAGGTCCGATTAGGATTGTCCCCTTTTGAAATAATATTGTCCCGATTGCAGATGTAAAGACTGCCAAAAGGATGGTCAATACCCACGCTATAGGGGTCAAATCAAATGTTAAAGTGTTTGTTACAATGGATATCAAAAGCAATTCTACACTCCCTATCAAAGATAGATAAAAAGATATTGTAAATGGATCCATGCCTTCCAGATTGCTTTTTGCAAATCGTATAATATAGAAAGCATAGGTAATACCCGACATAAATGAAAGTACAAATCCCAAAAAAGCGGAATCATCTCCCGGGGTATAAAACGTTAATAACCCTATCATACACAACAAACAGCTCAATCCTTTGGCGAAATTGATCTTTTCCTTATAAAATATTGCACAGCCCAAAAGAACTAAAACAGGATAAATAAAATGTATCGTAGTCGCAGTACCCGAAGAAATATAATTATAGGAAGATAACAATAATACCGGAGTACTAATATAACCTATTGATAAAAAAAATATTTTTTTGAATTTATCTCTGCTGATTCTTAATGATTCTTTGGACTTACTTTTAGCCAAAAAATATAAAAATGGTGCACTAAATAAAAACCTATGAAAGACCAATGTTATTGAATTGCTTCCATTATTATATATTAATTTAGCACCCAATGGCATTAATCCAAAAATAATTGCAGATAAAATAGTATAAATATAGCCTTGATATTTTTTCATTTAGACCTCCGCGAAACTGCTAATTAATTAATAATATAACAAACTCCAAATAAATTCAAGCTAAAAATATCAATTACAGTTCGCAATTGAATTTTATAAAAACCTCTTTTTCTTCATTTATATACTATCATCAATACTCTGATTGTTTTACTTTTGGTGGAATTCCCATTTTGCTATAGCTCCAGTCGGGATTACAAGAGTTCCATAATACATAAAAGAACCTCGTTGGATTTAACTGCTCTGAGGTTCTTTTCAATTATACAATTTCATATTCATTTATTTTAATTATATTCTTGTACATTAAAAATCCATCGAATTTAACTTCTACTAGAGCAAGATTGCTTTTAATCTTTCTTTTCGGTCTATATGTTGCAAGTACAACTTCGCTATAGTCAAGCATCGCAGTACCTGACGACCTCTCTAGTACTTCGAAACTATCCCCTAGCCAATCTATATTCACCTTCATCAAAAGATCCTCACCATTAGAACGTTCTTTTTTATATCTCCTAGTATTATCATTTAATTTCTTTCTCTGTTCGCTGATTATACTTCCATAGCTCAACATATAATTTTCACATCCTATACATTGATATACTGATATCCATTGCTTTCTTTTAAAAAATCCATACCATTACTTCCCACAATAACCGGCTGAACATAATCTAGACGACTAAGAATATCTAGCATAATCGTACCATAAAGACTAAATCTTTCCGGTAGTTTATCAGTTTCAAGAATTCCCACACTTCGGATATACTCCCAAAAATCAGATAAGTCGTATTCAGGTATAATAATTTCTTCACCATTAATTATATAGATGCCATCTTCTTCCCATGATATATGCTTTATTTCGCTTTCACATATTAGTAATTCATTATTCAATTTAATTGTATTTTGTAAATCTTCTTTTAACATATTAAATCCAATAGACTTAGGGTTTTCCCTTATCCATTTCTCCATCTCACTAATTTGCTTAAACTCCGGTATAGTATTTTTATAATTATCAACATAAATATAAATTCTTATTGGAAGATTCTTTAGATGTTTTTCCATTATAGGTTGAACTACATTCCATTCCAATCCACCATTTCCACATCCTAGCCTAGGAAAAGCAATGGATTCTATGCCTAAGACTTCATAGGTTTGCACAAATTTATCTAATCCTTTTTCTATATAATAAATTTCTGATTTTGATCTCCAATGTTTTTTAGTAGGAAATAGCAATACCCACTTATCTTCTTTTTTCCATAATAAGAGATTCCCAATATCAAAATTATTTTCATCACACTCTTTTTGATAAACCTTGAACATTTCCGGATACCTATTTTTAAATTCTAATGCTATCCCTTTCCCCATTACCCCAACAGTATTTACCGTATTTACTAATACTTGTGCAGGGCTATTAAATATATCTCCTTTAATATAAGAAATCACTGGATTTCCTCCTCCAATTACATTTACCCTAAACAAACAATTAAGATTAAACTAGTATTTATATTTTATTATATATTATGTTATGCAAATATTCACTAAGATAATTAATTTTTAAATTTAATTACTATTTATATTTACTATATCAGAACATCCATTCTATGTCTATGGTAATTAGTAAATATTCTACCATAAAATCTATTCCTAATTTCTACAAAATTATAAATCTTATATCCGTTTTTGGTGCCGGAGTCAATCCGCCAATAATTAGGCTTTAACACAAAATTCTAAAATATGCCTATTTATTCATATTCGCAAATCTGCTTATATAACAACCTCGCCCAATAATTAACATCTTTTTCTATTAATTTTTTGTTACCCATCACAATGACAACGCAAATAAAATAAAGTATAATCAAACTGTAATAGTTAAAAAATACACAAATAATTTATAAGGAGGAAGTATAATGGTAGAAATAATTACTCTTATGGAAAACGTTGCAACGGAACATAAAGCATTGGTCCCATTACATGGCCTTTCTGTATTTGTTCGTACTCCGGAAATCAATGTTTTATTCGACTGCGGTTCTGAAGGCACTGCACTTAATAATGCAAGGCTTATGAATGTGCCGGTTGAAACAGCGGACTGTATAGTTTTGAGCCACTCACACTATGATCACAGCGGCGGACTACCTTCATTTATTGAAAAAGGGGTAAAAGGTCCACTCTATACCGGTCGTGCTTTTTTTGAACCCAAATATGCTTATGATGGTGTAAAGTACACTTACTTAGGAGCAGGTTTTGACGAAGAATATCTTGCAGAAAACAAAATAGTTCACAAGGTATGCAGTGATTTTACAAAACTTGCTGACGGCTGCTATTTGTTTGGTGATTTTCCAAGAAAATATGAATTTGAAACAATTCCTAAAAGATTTGTTCGCGGCAATCCACCACATACTATTATTGACGATTTCAAAGATGAAATTTGTCTGGTATTGGAAAGTTCAAAGGGACTAATTGTAGTTGTAGGCTGTTCTCATCCCGGAATTCTAAATATGCTTACTCGAATATCCGAAAAGCTCAACCAACCGATATATGCAGTACTGGGTGGAACTCATCTTGTAGAAGCAGATGATGAAAGAATTAAGATTACTATAGCTAAAATGAAAGAAATGGGGTTGAAAATTCTTGGATTATCTCACTGTTCAGGTCAAACTGCTGAATTTGCAGCACAAGATGATATAGAGGTTAAAAGCTGTCATCTAGGTGTTGGCGACTGCTTTGCAGTTGAGAGCTAGATAACCATGCTGACTTTTGAATCTATTGCTCAGGATTTAGTAGATGCCACCTCCTCACTTCTTTGCGGACGCACAGTAAACATTATGAACCAAGAGGGTATTATCGTTGCCTCCTCTGATAAAAAAAGGATAGGTGATTTTCACCAAGGCGCAGCGGACGTTATTGCAAAAGGAAAAACAGTGCGCATTTATAAAGAAGAGTTAAAAGACTATCCGGGCTCTAAAGAAGGCATAAACATGCCTATGACCGACAATGAAAAAATCATTGGTGTTGTTGGAGTATATGGTAATCCTGACGAAGTAGAAGACACAGCTAATCTGCTTAGAGTTTATGTAGAGCTTTATTTTAAGCAAATTGCCCACACAGTCAAGCAGGAAGTTGAAGAAGAAATTCGGGGGGATATTTTGAAGCTTCTGCTATCAGGAGAAAAAATAGAACTTAGCAGTGTTTCAAAACTGAGCAGCGTAATTATGCTTGACTCAAACCTCCCCCTAACTTGTATTATAATAAAACCCTGCAACAAAAAAGACAAAGTTGCCCGCGCTCTTTCATTTAAAGAACTGCAAAGTTGTCTTGTGAGCTCGGAACTAATGCTCTCCAGCAAAGATGTATATGGCGTATTGAATGAAAGTTTTGTAATATTAAAGACATTTGATGAAAATGAGGAAGTTGAATCATGGCTAAAACAAACACTCTATTTTATAGAGTCAATCTTTGATAAAAAATATTCAGTAGTTCTCAGCGGAAATTGTGATAGCTATGCAAAACTTGCCAGTTCATACAATGGAGCGCTTGAAATTAATAAAAATAATGTTTCCGGAGTTTATTATCTTAACTCATATGAAGGTATGATTCGTTATTTTACCCAAAGTTATATTAGCAAAGAGTCTTTAGGTGAAGATTTTATCCAGAATATCTATAATGTTTTGGAAAAAGAACTAGGTAATAAAGCCTTTAAAGAAGCATTAAGAACTTTGGAAGTATATTACAAAAACGATAGAAGTGTGAGCAAATCGGCAGACCAATTGTTTATCCATAAAAACACTCTGCTTTACAGAATCAACAAAGTATACTCGGTTCTTGGATTAGAATCAGAAAATGATTTTATTAGAGAGTATTTTTTACGTTTGCTTTTGGCTTATAACGATAAAATATATAATATGAACACGAAAGGGTGAATTTAATGTCTACAACATATTTATTTGTAGTTATTATACTTGCTATAATTGCAATGATCATTGCAATTACAAAACTAAAAGCCCATCCATTTTTAGCTTTATTGATAGTATCAATTGCCTTGGGTCTTGCAACAGGCATGAATCCAAAAGAAATTATGACTCATGTTGAAAGCGGTTTTGGAAATATTTTAGGCAGTGTTGGTATCATTGTTCTTACAGGAGGAATTATTGGTGTAATGCTTGAAAAAACAGGCGCTGCCCTTGTAATTGCAAATACCATTTTAGGTGCAGTTGGTGAAAAGCGTTCTGTTCTTGCAATGGCTCTTACAGGTTATGTTGCCGGTATTCCTCTGTTTTGTAACTCCGGCTATGTAGTGCTTGCTCCAATCGCAAGACCAATGGCCAAGAAATCTAATGTATCATTGGCAGTAATGGCTACAGCACTTAGTGCCGGATTATTTACAACACACTGTTTTACTCCGTTGCATCCGGGCACACTTGCAATTGCCAACGGGCTAAATGCAAACTTCGGCGTGCTGCTTGGCTTAGGTTTGATTGTTGCTATTCCCGGCACTATTGCGGGCGTAATCTATGCAAAAAAAATATCATCTAAAATTGACATCCCCCCAAATCCGGAGTTTACTGAAGAAGAACTAATCGCAAAATACGGAAAATTGCCCGGAAAACTGCATTCTTTCTCTCCAATACTAATTATTGTACTGTTAATAGCACTTCAAGCTATTGCCAGTCTTGAAAGCGCACCATTTGGAACAGGAGCAGTAAAATTTTTCCTTGATTTGGTAGGCAATCCAAGCATTGCCCTTATTATAGGTATGTTTGTCTCAATGACCCTTGTTGCAAAAAGCGATAGAGCAAATTTAACAAAATATATTGGCGAAGGAATTAACAGCTCTGCAGGAATGCTTGCAATAATTGGCGCAGGCGGATCTTTTGGTGCGATTCTTCAAGCGCTTCCATTAGCAGAATCCATTGGCGGTAATTTCCTAAGTCCGGCTCTGGGTGTTATCTTACCATTTATAATCGCTGCATTTTTCAAAACAGCCATGGGTGCTACTACTGTAGTACAAGTATTGGCGACCAGCATGACTTTACCAATGCTTGACGTTCTAGGTCTTGGCTCCCCAATGGGAAGAGTATTGGCAGCATTAGCAATTGCAGCAGGTTCAATGGTGGTTTCCCATGCAAATGATGCTTATTTCTGGATTGTTGCAGAATTTTCCGATATGAATACTAAACAAGCATATAAAGCACAAACCGGTATGACGTTAGCTATAGGTCTGGTTTCTATTATCTTCATCTATCTGCTATCACTTATCTTAATATAAACAAAGAAAGGAAAACAAATGAGAAAATGTGTTGTTGTATCTGATTCATTTAAGGGTACATTATCATCTATGGAAATTTGCAGTATTGCTGCTAAAAGCATACACAAATTTTTTCCCGAATGCCAAGTGGTAAATATTCCTGTAGCAGACGGAGGAGAAGGTACCGTTGACAGCTTTCTCAACATTATGGAAGTCGGAAAAAAAATAGAAATAGAAACTCAAAATCCTTTTGGAAAAAGCATAAATGCTTACTACGCTTTGATTGAAAATACAGCCATTATAGAGATGTCATCAGCGGCAGGACTTCCTTTAGCAGAGGGACAGCTTGATCCTTGCAGGGCATCTACATATGGTGTCGGAATACTGATTAAAGACGCAATCATAAAGGGTGCAAATAAAATTATTATAGGTCTTGGCGGCAGCGCCACCAATGATGGCGGCTGTGGCTGCGCAGCTGCATTAGGAGTTGTATTTAAAGATAAAGAAGGTAACAGTTTTATCCCTACCGGAGGCAGTTTAGATAAAATTCAATACATTGATACATCAGCAGCAAATGAACTTTTAAGAAACATTTCCATAACTGCTATGTGTGATATTGATAACCCTCTTTATGGAAAAACCGGTGCTGCTTATATTTTTGCTCCTCAAAAAGGCGCAAGTGATAAAATGGTTGAATTCTTAGATTACCAATTGATAGCTCTTGATAAAGCTATAAAGGA
Source organism: Paratissierella segnis (assembly GCF_014385195.1). Classification (GTDB taxonomy): domain Bacteria; phylum Bacillota; class Clostridia; order Tissierellales; family Tissierellaceae; genus Paratissierella; species Paratissierella segnis. The sequence goes on along the minus strand of NZ_JACRTG010000012.1, from coordinate 72,343 downwards.
AAATCTAAATAAAAATGTAGCCCAGATTCCCGGTAGCGGTGCTGCTGGAGGTATGGGTGCAGGAGTTGTAGCTTTTTTAAATGGTACGTTGGAACCTGGCATTGACATTATGCTTGATACAGTAGATTTTGATAGCCGCATAAAAGATGCTGATCTTATCATTACGGGAGAAGGCAGACTGGATTCACAAAGCCTTAGAGGAAAAGTCATTAGCGGTGTTGCCTCAAGGGGAAAAATCCAAGATATTCCTGTAATTGCAATAGTAGGTGCCGTAGAAGAGGATGCTTACCCAATTTATGACATGGGAGTAACTAGTATATTCAGCATCAATAGAAAGCCTATTCCATTCTCAGAAGCACGATATAACAGCGAAAGCTTTTATAGAGCTACAATAGAGGATATTTTACGATTGATAAAAAGAATAAACTAAAATTTTAAAAATGCATCCCTTCCATAAAAAACTATGAAAGGGATGCTTAGTTTAGTTCAATATATAGGTATTCTAAATTTCTACAAAATTATAAATCTTATATCCGTTTTTGGTGCCAAGGTATACAAAACCCCACCGGATAGCACATCCAGTGGGGTTATAAAAATTATTTATACGTTTATTTGTTGTTTTCTATTATCTATTTACAGATCGCGCCATCCTTAAATAAGTATGACGAATACCTCTGATAGCCGTGCTGTATGTTTTGATATTTTCAGGCAGTGCCATACCCAGATAACCTGAGTCTCCAATATGATGAATATCAGTTCCTGCCATTTTACACATCAAAGCAATCTCCCTAATCGTATCTGGGTCCGCTCCTTCTTGTGAAGTTCCTATAGAAGTCAATGTTGCTACGCCGAGTTTATGTGCATAAGCAATAAGTTCTTTAGCAATATCAAGAGTTATCCCAGGTACAGTGCCGGGGGCAGGAATAAGGATTATATCAGCGCCTGACTCTACGAATTCTTCAATATCTTTTTTGCTTATAATACTATCTCCTGATTCAGAGAGGACACTTGCAGCATGCATTTTTCCCGCACAAAGAACTATGTCATCACCAACAACAGCACTAATTTCTTTTAAAGCTTTAGCAATCTGTGCATTCCCAACGCCTATTCCCGGATTACCGGTTATAAGTATAAACTTTATACCCAAATCCCTTGCTTTTATTGCGTTTTCTGCAGTAGCTTTTCTACCTTCATTGAATTTTAATTCGGGTAATTCAAGTCCAAGGCTTTCAGATACAGGTTCTAAGTTAATTCCCAGCGGTCTACCTACAAGACGTTTAAGTTCTTCAACTGCTTCCGGACCCTGTTCTATGGGAATGCCTTTAATTACAGGATTATTTACATCAAGCATATTTAATAATATAATATCTGCACCCATCGCGGAAGCTAATTCTGCATCAGAAATTTCGTAAAGCATCGGGTTAAGATGAGGAATAATTTCACTCATTAGAACCCTTCCTTCACTCGCAACTATAGAATCAAGTAGATCCCTTTTATTTATTGTTCTAAAATCTGAAGCCGCCAAGTCTAAAAACCTTTTCATATTTTATCACTCCTCTCAGATATTTGTCTAACGTTTATACCCTAATTGTTAATAACTAATCTAATTTTCTTATTTCATTTTCGGTGAAACCAATGTCCAATAAGCTTTAAACTAATCAATATATCTTAGACTATCAAAGTCGTCTATAGGCCACATTGGTCTATAAATGCGTTTAAAAGGAATTTTTTCCGATCTTTGTATTGTCGGTCCGTCAGTCAACGCCATAATATGATATGAAGTCTCCGGTACCAAATACGTATCAAGATATCCCATTTTAACGACTACTATATCATAGTTATGAAATTCTAATCCGGCTTTATGAAATTGATCCATATTACCATATTGTATATTCCTATTTAGAATTATTACGTCAATAAAAGTACTATCAACATTTACCGTATACGCTTTACCCACAACATGTGAAACACCTAATCCATACATTTCTTCACCTATTTGTTTTAGCGTTCCTTCAATATGAACCGGAGCTGACAATTCATCCTCTCCTACACCTAAATCAATGGAAATATGATCTCCTATCTTGTATGAATTCATTTGACTATGTGTCTGAGGATCATTAATTCCCGCAATAAGCACCTTTTTCCCACATAGATTTGATTTCAATAATTCTCTTAGAATAACTGTATTTTGACCGGCTCCACCTGCCCCGCAGTTATCTCCCGAATCAGTAATAACTGCTGTTTTCCCTACAAAACTAATCGCTTTTTTTATGGATTCACTAGGTTCATCAAAATTTCCGCTAAATTTAAATTCCTTCCTATGTTCCCAAGCATATGCTGAAATCTCGTCTGCGACTTTTTCACAATATTGAATATCCTGTGGTGTATTCGGTACAACAACCACTGCTGCCCCTAATTTATCATCATCATGGCGAATATATCCAATATGGTAAGAATCCGAAAATACTCTAGGGTCTTTTTCAGCTTCATCTAACATTGTATTTATGGTCAACATAGGTTCTTTCGCCGAAACACTTCTCTCACCCCCGACCATTATTGGCAATTTCCGAATAATAGGTTTCATTTCCCTCCTATTTTCTAAAAGATTAATAAACTTTTTGGCAACCAATCTCTCCGTATCTACCTGATCTGAATGTGGCGATTCTCTATAACAACGAACCAAATTGACATTGTTCGTTAATTCTTCGGTTATATTTCCATGGGGATCCATTACTACAGCAATTGGCATAAATTGTCCTACAATTTCACGGATTTTCTTAATAAGATAATGCTCTCCGGAAACTTCATCAAGATTCTTTATTCCGCTTGCCCCATGAAGTTGAAGATATATTCCATCTATTTCATTAATATTATCCCTAATTGTATTTATAATTTTATTTGCAATAAAATCAAAAGCTTCATGCTTAATCATTCCGCTTGGATGAAGACTTGCAAAAATAGCAGGAACTAATTCAATATTTTTTTCCTCGAAAATATCTTTAATATGCATTGCTTTTATGCAATCATCTCCATACAATAGCAAAAATGCATCTAAATCTGCAACATGGGAAATATGTTCATTACATTCCGACGTAATATGTGCTACTAATACTTTCATATTTATTTGCATGATATTTATAGAATCTAAATATCATAATCTCCTTTCTTTTGGATTTGTGTCTTATAAGCTTAGCTCAGCCCTATCTCACCTGTCTTTCAGACCTGTCTGTGAACCCAAATAGCATTGATAAAATAAAACTAACTAAAAATGCTGCAACACAAGCAATAATTCCGGGAACAAGACTTGAACCGTCTCCACCTGCACATACCGTGAAAAACAAAATATTGCCTGTTCCTATGGTATATGCTTTTACATTCAATATAGAAGCAATGATGCCACCTACAAAACCTCCGGTGAACAACCATATCATAGCTTTTTTAAAACGGAAAATACATCCGAAGATAGTTGGCTCACTAACTCCCCCCAAAATTAACGTAATCGCACTAGATGTATTCATTGCTCTTTCTTCCTTTTTAGAACGAATAGCAAAGGCAACAGCTACCCCTATCAAAGCATATGTGGCAACAATTGCACTCAACCAAAATAGGTCATCATACCCTTGAGTTGCAAACTGATTCAATATAATTGGGATTAAAGCCTTATCCATTCCTAAGCCAACAAGTACATACCATAATCCGCCAATTAACCCTACTGCCAATGGACCAACTGTTGAAACAAGCCATTTTGCAACGATAGCTATTAGAATACCGCAATAGCTTCCAATAGGTCCTAATAAACATAGTGTTATAGGAAGCATAATAAGAACTGTGCATACTGGAACAACAGCTGTTTTAACAGACTTTGGACATACTTTATCTACATATTTATAAACATAAGATAAAACCCAAACCATTAAAATACTAGGTAATAATTGATTAGGATAATTGACTAAGGTCATCGGAATGCCAAAAACGGTAAATTTGGTACCTTCTGCAACCATTCCAACCAATGTTGGATGAACCAATACGGAACTTAAAAACAAAGCAATCGAAATGCTTGTATTGAATTTTTTTGCAGCTGTCCAAGCGACAAAAACAGGAAAATAATAAAACCCGGCATCTCCTACAAAATTTAATAAAGTTAAAACGTCACTTTCTGCCGAAAAAAAGTTCAATAAATTCGGTCCCAAAATTGTAGCGAACATTTTGATAATTCCTGCACCAACAAAAATCGGATAAATAGGAAATACACATTCCGAAATCGTGCCGATAATAACTTCATTTAAAAGATACTTGAATGAGAATCTTTTCTTTTTTTGTGAATCAGATTGAGTATCTTCTTCGATTGCATCTTCTCTTTTAAACCCCTCAAGTTCACAAATTGTTTCATATACATCTTCAACTTCTTGTCCAATTATAATCTGTAACTGATCACCAACCCATTGGCATCCAATTATACCAGATATCTTTTCAATTCCATTGCTATCTACTAATCCTTTATCCTTTAAATTAAATCTCAATCTAGTTACACAATGTGTGAAAAAGCTGACGTTATCTTTACCTCCAATACCTTTGACTATTTCAGAGGACATCATTGAATAATCTTTCTTTTTCATATCTATTCTTGATGATATTTACAAGACTAAATATCATGCACTCCTTTCATTTTAATTTGTGATTTAATCCTGATTATATGCAAACGATGTCGCGCGCATTACATCGTATTTGCCAAAATAAAAACCCTAACCCTCTAGGTAACAATCTTCATGTATACACAATTTATTAACATGTATAAACAAATATAGTAATTCTTCATCATTTAATTTAAAATCCAGCGTCTTGCTCAAATAATCACGAATTCTTATCGTACAATCATATATATCAGTATCTGCATATTTACTCTTTATCATTTTATATATTTCTTCATTATCACTCTTCATCTGTTCATTTGTTCTTGAAAATAAATAATGCAAATGTGATACAAATCTAAAATAGCTAAATGACGATCTATCTATCTTGATATTAAGTTCATCTTCAATAAGCTTAGTACAATCATCAACAATCTTTTCTTCATTCTTATCATCAATAGGATTGTTTGTTGTTCCGTAGTTTACCAAATGTAATGTAATCCCGACTACTTCCTCACTTGGAAGTTCAACATTCAATTTGTCTGAAATCAGCTTAACAGCTTCCTTACCGATTTCTATCTCCATTGGATACAAGTGCTTTATTTCATATATCAATGGCAATTTAATGCTAATATTGTTTTGCTTTCTTTGTATTGCAGAATTGATGTGATCAGCCAACGATAAGACAACGTTAGACTTATAGCTTGTATTAAGTTTGATATTTGCCATATCAATAATCTTGCTTGACACCTCTAACACATCTTCAGGCAATGATGCAATTACATCTAAATAGTTCTTATTAACATTATAAAATGTCCTTTCTATCTTAGATAAGGGAACTTCTTCATTAACTTTTAAAAACCCAATCCCCTTTCCAAAGACTACCACCTGCACATTATTACTATCTTTGCAAAGGGAAACGTTATTGTTTATGTTACGAATGATTCTCATAAACTTTTCCCTCCATTTTTATTTTTTTCTAGTTTAATTATTACATCATTTAAACTTATCCTCTGATTTATCTTCAATATATTTAAACTATACTCATCACCATTGGTTAAAATGATGGGCGTCATTAGATCAATTTTTTTTGAATTCATAAATTCCAAATTAACTTCTACTAATTTTGTACCTCGCTTCACCTTATCACCGGTTTTAACAAAAACATTGAATCCCTCACCGTTCAAATTAACTGTATCAAGCCCAATATGAATTAACAATTCGCCTCCGTTTTTTGTTTTTAATCCAATTGCATGTTTTGTTTTCGCTAACATTACCACTTCTGCATCACAAGGCGAATATATTTTGCCATCTGATAATAAAAAAGCAACACCATCTCCTAATAATTTATTAGCAAATAATTTATCATTAACACTTGTAATAGAAATAACTTCCCCATTTGCTATTGAATATAATTCTTCATTTTTCTTTTTAAAAAAATTAAGCAATTTCTATCACCCCTTATTAGAAAAGCATCTACGTAAAGTTCTTTTATTATCCTAATCAAAGCAGAACTTTCCTATTCGTTATATTCTTAGAAATAAGAAAACTCTTCGAAAGATTGACTATATAATCAGCAACTACTAATTATAAGGTCAAGCCTCCGAAGAGTAACAATCCTTACTTATCTATTTACACTATATATAGAATATCACAATAAACAAAAAAATACAATAATTTGAAATAATTTTAACAATTTTTTATAAGGATTCCTGCCAAACTATTTCATTTTTCCCTTTAGCTTTAGTAGCCTTATCTAATACTGCTCCATGCTCTCCTTCTATTATGATTTCCACATCATAATAATCATACAATTCACCATAGTATTCTTCTGTTGGAGCCTCTAGCTCTTCCCCTGCAGTATATCCTCCCAACACCTTCACAAAATCTACTCCCAATTCTCTTAATCTTTCATCTGATGAGCTTACATCAAGTGGCGCTATGTAAAACATAATCTTGTTTTTTTCAACGATTATTTCAGCATCATCTACTTCCACATTACTTTCAAGGATTTGAGCACTGCCACCTAATGCTTCTTCGGATATTTCCGGTCTGGATGTGCAACCTGCCAATGATACCAATGCTAATGTAACACATAATATATATAATATTTTTTTCATAAATAGTACACTCCCTTGTATTTATTATAACAAAGGAGTGTAGTTTAATCCATTGACTATTTTTGGGAAAATAAATTCCTTCCTTTTAATGTGTATGAGATTTCATAATCAGGCTATGCAATAAACATTGGTAAGCCTTCAATCCATCCAAGAACGAAAGCAAGCAAAAATAATATCAACATAACAGTTGTTGTCTTTTTTCCCTTTCTTACAAGGTAAAAACACGATAAAGCCAAACCCAATGGTAAAAGATTTGGTGCTATACTATCCAATATCTCCTGTATTGAAAGTGTTTGATAGTTTCCTAAGTCTAAAGTAATACTTGTAGAAAAATTGATCATGGATGAAATCATACTGCCTACAACAGTTGCACCAAGTAATTTTGCAGCAGTACTAAAAGTATCTAGCATGCCACCTTCAGTGGCTGATTCCATAAATTTCATTCCTTGCATATAACCTATTTCTAAACCTTTATAGCGAACATACCACCCGGGAATATTGTGTATAAGCAAAAACAATATAGGTCCCAGAATACTACCCCTCATTGAAAAAGATAATCCTACTCCTAGCCCTATAGTACGCAATGTTCCCCAGAAAACTGAATCCCCAATTCCGGATAATGGACCCATCAAAGCAGTTTTTACTGAATTAATTGATCCAGTATCAAACTCTTCATTTTCTGCCGCTTCCTCTTCCATAGCAACTGAAATGCCTTGAACAAACGTAGTCATTTGTGGCGTGATATTATAGAAAGTAATATGCCTTTTTAAAGCTTCTTTAAAACCATCATTATCATCTTTATAAATTCTCCTTAAATGAGGAATCATACTAAAACCAAATCCAATTCCTTGTTGACGTTCGTAATTAAAACAGCCCTGAACTCCACATGAACGCCAAAATCCACTCATAAATTCTTTTTTACTCATGTTACCTAAACATTTGCCTTTTTTTTCTTGAATATCATTGCTATTTGTCATCTTAACATCCCCCTAATCCAAAGTTCTTTTTTGAGAGAAAAAATAATAAACCGATGCAATAATTAGCCCCATAGCTGCTATTCCTAAAGAATCCATTTTTAAATAAGCGGATAATAAAAACCCTAAGAACAAAAATGGAGTACTTTCTTTATCCATAATATAATTCATTAAAAGTGCTATTCCTAGCGCTGGCAACAAAGTTGATGCTTTGTTTAATCCATCTAGTATCACATCCGGAATGATCCTTATCAATGCTTCTACCGGTCCTTGCCCAAAGTATGTAGCTAATAGCATAGGAACAAAAAATACTATAGCAAATACTAATACCCCTAACCAAAAATACTTTTCTATTGCTTTATAATCCCCTCTATCTGCTGCCCTATCACAACGTGGATTGAAAATATTGTTAATAATCCTTGGAATTATACCGGTGGGTTGAAACAATAAAGCAATAGGCATTGATAGTGCTATGGCTGAATCGGCATCCAAGCCTGAACTAATAGCAAAAAAAACTGCTAAAATTGTTCCTGCCGAGGAATTCGGTAAAGAAGTAACCCCAATCCCCACAAATCCCATAAAGATCAGTTGTAGCGTTGCCCCCATAATTATTCCTGTTTTCATATCTCCCATAATTAAACCTACTAATGCACCTTCGACAATTGGAGTATTTAATAGGTTTTGTCCAAAAATTCTTCCGTCAATTACTCCCAACACATGCACTAATGACACCAGAATACATTTAACTAGAAACATAAAATCCACTCTCCTCTCTTTAATCATTTATTTTTGTTATATATTTCATGAACTTCCTTTAAATATATTTTTTGTTCATTAGGTATAGATTGAAGAAAAACATTTTTGCCATAAGCCTCCATTTTATCTAATTCATCTAAATCTTCCTGAGTTAGAAATACTTGATTTGTGATTGAAACCCTGCCTTCTTCATAATGAATACCGCCAATATTAACGTCTGCAACTTCTGGGCTATTTTCGCAAACTTTTCTACCATCTTTACAATTCCCTACTATTATAAGAATCTTTCTCTTTTTATTAGATGGACTATTTATATAATCAATTCCATCTTTCAAAGTAAGAATTTCAAATCTAACACCTGCGGGTTTCCCAAGTTTTAAGCTCATCTTAGTCATTGAATCTGTTGCTGCTTTATCATTTATCACTACCATAGTATCTGCTTCTGTAGACCTTACCCAGTATGTAGCCACTTGACCATGAACTAACCTTTGATCAATTCTTAAAAGTTTTATCATTTCATTCCTCCTTACAATCTAAAGCAAGTATTTTCAATTCGTCATTTATAAATTGTATAGTGTCTTTGCTTAGAGCTATAGATCTTCTTATTGATTCTTCTGCTTGTTCCATGGGATCCATCATTATCTCAAGCAATAACCCTAAATTGATCCCGGACACAATATATAAATTTTTATAATCTTTTAGAAAAGAAACTGCTGTCTTAGTAGTACTACCTGCAGGTATGTCTGTTAATAATATGATGGTATCATCTTCAGAGAATTTGCTTATTTTTTCTTGGATTTTTTTTGATAGTGTTGTTGGAGAATCTTTAGCTTCCATTACTATTGTCTCAAGTCCATTTTCTTTCCCACAAATTATTTCAAATGCTGATTGGAAACCTTCACTTAATCTTCCATGAGTTAGGATTATTACTTTTTTCATTGCTACCTCCATATATTTATTGAATTATTAAATGTAAAAGATTCCTTTATTAATGCAAACTTCTCCGTTTATTATTTATCTGTTTTAGTTTGAACCAATTTCGAAGCCTTATGATTATAGATAGTTATAGCTCTTATATTTAAGTCAGAACAAATTCTACTGGGAATAACTTGAACCGGGATTACAAACAGCATAGGTTTTAAAACATCATCTACATTGATTTCTGCGCTCAATACATCGTTTCCACGAATTCTTTTGTCCGTAATCATATAAACTTTATCTGTTAAAAGTTTCATAGCTTCAAAAACTTTATTAGCAAGTCCGCTAGACTCTAAATCTAAATCCATTATGAAAACTACATGATCCTTTTTCACTTCATATGAAGGGCCGTGGAGAAACTCTTCAGTTTCATAACCATTTGTCGGAATTCCTGTTGTTTCGGAAAACTTCAAGCAAGCTTCTTGAACTAATCCAAATCCAGCCCCTATACCGGCAAACATAATTCTATTGGCATTTTGTATAGCTTCAATATTATTTTCATAAAATTCTTCACTTTTCTCTCGCATTTTTGGCATATATTCAATAATCTGTTCCAACTCTGCAACAGCACTATCATATTTTTCTTGGTCAATTAGATTTAATTTAAGTGCTGCTTCAATTGAAAATAACGAAAAATAAAGAAAAGATGTCGGAAACCCCTTGCTTACAAAACTATCTCCTTCACCATTATAGGAACCATATTCAAAGGAATCTTTAACATAATTACTTATGGGGCTATTTGGCATCATTGAAATTGCAGACACATCATTCCCCTGTTTTTGAGCTCTTTTGACTGCATCAATAGTGTTTGTACTTCTTCCACTTTGAGAAATACATAAGATTAGATAATCATCATAAAATTTATAATCGTAATACGCATATGTTCTTGGCGTTTGTACCTTTACTGGTACATTTAAATATTTTTCTAAAACCGGTTTTGAAGATAAACCAATGTTAAAGGATGTACCTGATCCTACAATCAAAATTCCCCTATATTTTTTTGATGTATATTTCTTTACCAGATCCTTAGTTATTTCTTTTCTGTTTTTTACCATGTTCTTGCATATTTCTGGAGCATCTTTTACATAATCAATCATCCACTTCATAATAAACCTCCCCCTTAAATTACTATTTAAATATATGAAAACGCTATGATGATGCTAAAAATTTTTTATTCCTAGATTTAAATTTCATACTGATTATGCTATATCTTCTATCATCAGTATTTTATTCACTACTTTTTTGTGCTTGTAATTTGGCTTTGAGCCTGTAATCATCTCTGAAAGTCTATTTTCCGGTATGCCATACTCTTTGCAAAAATCCGCTTGTGTCATATTCAAGTCTATCAGCCTTTTCTTTACCTTCATTCCCCAAGGTGTCAGTCTCTGTTTCATCCAACTCACCCCCTATGATTACTTAATATTTTTAAAATTGGAAATTTGCACAACTATATATTCAGTTATATAGATAGTTGTGATAAAATTAAGTCGTGGTAATTAGCTGTTAATTACCTCGTCAAATATAGTTTACTCTTTATTCAGAGTATTGTCAATGATAAAATTCTTTTTTCAAAGTATTTTTTATATTGATGCTCTTAAAAAAGAATTAGAAAGGGGAATCTTATGGATGATTTAGGGGATAGAATACGTTCGTTAAGAAAAAATCATGGCTTATCAATGGCTAAATTAGCTGAAGCTATTAATGTTCGCTCAGGTAATATAAGCGACTGGGAAAATGGCAATTCAAACCCTTCAACAATGAATCTATTAGCTTTAAGTACTTTTTTTAATGTTACTTCAGATTGGTTACTGACAGGTAAAGAAACTAATATCATAAATCCTTTGCTCTCATATGAATTAAAGAATCTTACGGAAACTGATAAAAGGGACTTAGACATTTTTCTAGAATTTCTAAAATTAAGAAGGGAAAAGAACAATCATGGAGTTACTTATAAAGAAAAGATAAACGCTGTGTATAAGAATAATTTAAGTACAATAGCAAGAGAAGAACCTGCGGTATATCTTCCAGTTTTAGGAGACATAGCTACAGGCGTTCCAATTGAAAGTATTGAAGCATATCATGGAGACATATCCAATTCATTTATCATTAGGGCAAGAGGAGAAAATATGATAGATGCAGACATAGAAGATGGTGATTTAGTCATTTTTAAGGTGCAGCCAATGGTGGAAAACGGAGAGATAGCTTTGGTTAATGTAAATGGAAAAGCAACAATTAAATACATTTATTTTAACGGCGAAGAATGTGAACTCCGTTCAGCTAATCCGGAATATCCGCCAATGAAATATCCAATGGATGAAATAAACATCATTGGAAAGTTCGTTGAAGTTTTAGAGCATAAGTAGTGCTTTTATTTTTAACACAAAAAGTGGAATTAATTCCACTTTTTCGTGATATTATGAAATAGCTAAAAACCATCCTTCCCATAGAAACTATGGAAAGGATGGCTTTGTTTAGTTCAATTTAGATATTGAGTTGGATAATTCTATTATGCTATTTGTCAATTCATTTAATTTTCCTTCTATCCTTACCAATAGATATATGGAAATTACTATGGGAAAGCCCAAATTAGCTATATTAGAAAATATCTCCTGCATAAACTCACCTACCTTTCAATTCACAATTCACAATTACTTGGGTCGAGCTTTAGGGTCTGTGAAGAGGAGATTCTTCACTGCGTTCCAGAATGACATCCTGCAGTGATTATTCTGCCTCTATAGTCCTCAAGATTACTGCTTACGTCATCCTGAGATGGGCAGCATAAGCGTTACTTCCGAAGGATCTCTGTTTTTAGGTTTTTAAATAGGAGCCATAAAGGCTCCCTATTTAAAATTCTATATCACTTACACTAGTCCTTATAACTCTAGCTCCACTTACTCCTACTAAGTCTCCTTCTTTTGAGTCAAATATATTTAGTGCAACTATATTATCCATAGCGTCTTCTACTTCCGCGTTGTTTAAATCTTCTTTAGGATCATCTATGGAGATTTTTACTATTTTATTTGCAACGTTGAGAAAATTCATTTCAAGTTTAACCTTATCCATCATTTCACCTCCCTTCTACAAATTCACACAATGCACAATTCAGTTGACAATTCACAAGACACAATTGAAAACTGGGGATCTAGCAATTGTTTATTTCTATTCTTCTGTCAATAATGTTTCTTCAACTCTCTTCACATTTAGTAAGTCGTTTTGTTGAAGCCCTGCTAATGTTGTTGCTACTTCATGTAGAGACTCATCTGTTGCATCAGTCTTTACATTGTTAAATGACTTTGATTTAACTTTTTGTTTGCCATTTACAGTTCCTGCATCTAACTCTAGTTTAAGGGTTGTTTTTTCCTTTAAGCTTGCAATTGCCATGTTTTCACCTCCTTTTCTATTAGCAGCTACTATTTACAATTCACGATTCACAATTCACAATGCACAATTGCTGGGGTCGATCTTTAGAGTCTGTAAAGAGGAGATTCTTCACTAGCGTTCCAGAATGACACCTTCGGTGGCAATTCACAATTCACAATGCACAATTGCTGGGGTCGAGCTTTAGAGTCTGTAAAGAGGAGATTCTTCACTGCGTTCCAGAATAACACCTTCGGTGGCAATTCACAGTTCATAATTCACAATTGTTAGGGTCATTCATTTGGGTCTCAAAAGATGGGTTCCTTCAATTGTACGATGACACCGAGATGTGAACTTGTTTGTTTGCTGCTATACTTATTAAATAGATTTGGGAGGTGTTTTTTACTATTCAAAAAAAGAAAAAAGCAAAAATATTTTTAAATATTTTTGCTTATCTCAATAAGATATAGGTAATAATATACCCTATTTATTATTATATTTAAATCTCTCCCATTTACAGAGTTATTTTCACATTTTATCTGTATAGTTTATTAAAAAGATCAGTACTATAATCACTAATGTCCGATATGTTAAGCATATTATGCTTTAATTTTATATCATGAAAATATTTTGCTATCAACTCTTTTTCAATAATTCTTTCTGAGTTTACATCATCTCTTAACCCTACCCTAGTACTGCTCCATGGTATCTCTGCATGAGTCATCTTTTCCAACACCTTACCACTATAACACCCAAAATTTCTAATCACATTGTCTAAAATTTCCTTTTCCATCTTATCCAATTCTATATCAGTATAGTAACATTCATTTTCCTCAATTGGATTGTATCCATAGTTTTTATATTTATAATACACACTTCTATATACAGGTCCGTGTATCCATGCTTCGCAATTATTATAAAATAAAAAGTCATCAGTAAAAGCTTTGAAAAATCCCTGAGCATAATACAATAATTTTTGTAATGCTAAAGGTGTTATATCTACACAGTTTACCAAAAGATATTTTACAACATGGTCAATTTTATCCTCAGATTTAATAGTAATGAACTTCTTTTTTTCAATATTAACTAATTCCTCACTACAACGCTTATACGCAACATCTGTTATTTTATCTTTATTTTCCTCTAGTAACTTTTTCATATACTCAGGATCATTAAGGATTGTTTTTAAAGTATCCGAATATTGTTTAGTAGGAACATCTCCATCCAAATATCTAGTCAAAGTACCTTCACCCCATCCTAATAGCAAAGACAAAGGCCTTTTCCCAATATTATATTTATCTAATATAAGTTCCATTTCTGAAACAGAAATCAACCCTTCTTTTTCCCTAAAAGTATTATCCAGCATTTTAAGATTGTAATCACGAATATCAGCTACAAATATTTCACTTCCGCACTCACTACAAATTGCTACTTTCCCTATATATTCGATTTCTTTACCTTTGATATTTTTTGTCATTTTCCTTTCATTGATATAGTACTCTACCATATCATGACACTTTTCACAAAACCCTAACATCTAGGTTCCCTCCTTTTATTAATCACTATTTTTACTCTTATTTTAAATTTCAGGTATTATTTAAATAAATATTTTATTGATTTATTTCTTTTATGAAAAGATACGATAAATACAATTATACATTAATTATACCAAAAATGCAATGCATAAACGTATCCTTTAATACATTTTATTTAACTTATGTATTTTTTGTTATTGCTATTCTTTACGACCATCCAATTTTATTTATTTATGATTTAATTAGTTTACATAAAAACATCCTTCCATAGAAACTATGAAAAGATGTTTTTTCTACAATTCACAATGCCCAATTAACTCCTCAACTTATTTTATCCGACATATCCTGAAGTATCATATATAGCCTCGCTATATCCGCTTTGGTTGCAGGAGTATTTGAGGTTTCGTATCGTTCCATAGCTTCATTTGCGGTATATATTCGATTGTCATATAGGTTTCTTACCAATTCACCATTTTTCATATGTTTCTTTATATTGGACAGTGCACTTACGCATTTTATTTCCGTTCCGTTTTTTAGTATTACAAAGGCATCATTCTCCATACCTTTTACGCTTTTGATGGAATCAAGATTAAAGTATCCCATAGTCCCATCACAATGACCTATAGCTCTTCTTACCTTTAGCTGAATAAATATCCTGTCTCTGGTCAATGGCAATGGAACTCCATTTTTAACTTGTATCAGATTGCCAAAATACTTATTTGACGCTACTCTATCTAAATGATAATGAGTACATAATCTTTTAATTATATTTCTTACAGATGAATTGGTGGTAATGTTTTCATCTTCAGCGTAGATGATGGTGCAATTTCCCCTATCAGCTACATAAACCGGTACTACAGCCATTATGTCTTTTGTTACAAAGTCCTCCATTTCTTTTTCCTCCCTGTATTTGTATTGTTAATTACATTATACACAAACATCAGTTCGGTGTCTAGGGGTAAAATGGAATTATTTATAAATTGTTTAGGTCAATTAAAGGTCATACCTCTGATAATATCTATATTTTACACCTATCTATAAAATATTTAAAAGGTTTTACAAATTCTTTATATTTCATTGCCATTGTTTCAGGGTGAAATTGTAATCCCAGTACAAATTTTTCATTTGTAGATTCGATTGCTTCAACTATTCCATCCAAAGCCTTGGCAGTTATCTTCAAATCTTTTCCTAAGTTCTTTAGCGCCTGATGATGAAGTGAATTTACCAATAATCTTTCTTTTACAAATATCTCATACACTATGCTATTTCTTGCAATATTTATGCTATGATAGCCTTCTTGCAGACTTATTTCACAGCTATGCCCATGTACTCCGGGTACCTGAGTATAAATATCCTGGTACATATTCCCTCCCAATGCAATGTTAATTAGCTGCATTCCTCTGCATATCCCAAAAATAGGAATTCCCTTTTCATATGCCTTTTCAAACAATGCCATTTCAGTCATATCTCTGTCACGGGAAACCTCAGTTATTTCCTTTACCGGTTCTTCTCCAAAATAGTGCGCTGATACATCCTCTCCACCGGTAAATATAATCCCATCTATCACATTTAAATACATCTCAATATCATCCGTATTTTGCAAATTTGGTATGACAAGAGGCATACCTCCAGCCTCCAATACTGCACTTATATATTCACAATTGATTCGATTGACACCCCTATTTATGGTACTATCATATTGGCATGTTAAACCTATTATTGGCTTCAATTTCATCTCTCCTTTTAAGTTTTATCATAGTTAGTATAAAGATACCATTAAGGCTTGTCTTAGTCAATGAAAAAGTCAATGCACAACTTAAGTCAATGCACAATTCACAATGCACAGTTCACAATGCACAACTTAAGTCAATTCACAATTCACAATGCACAGTTCACAATTGTTAGGGTAGAGCTTTGGGGTCTCAAAACCAGAGATCATTCGATAGCAAAAATTATACTGTGAAACTCAGGATGACATCAGCAGTGAACTTAGGGTTTAATTCTCCGATTGTAAGGTCAGGCTTTGGAGGGAAAAATGGAATTATTTATCTTCATATTTTCCTAATGTTTTGTAATTCACGGATAAATAAAATTTATCTCCACCTTCCGGTACATAAGATGTTCTAGCGTGAATAGGCAGCTTAAATTCTTTTGAAGAATCTGATTTTTTATATTTTTGATCTATTTTACGAACTCTCTGCCGACTAATTTTTATAGGAGATTTTCCTATTTGTATATTTCTCTTATTTAATTCTTTTTCTATATTTACGTTCTGTTTGCCAAAATCAAAGCTCTTTAATACATTCTGAAATGCTTCATTAGAAAAAGTATGTGCCTCTTTTATCTGATTTATCTCATCAGCTATATCTTCTAGTCCTTCATTCGGAAATATTCTTTTCCCGCTTTCCATATGTTGATAGATTTCATTAGATAATTCTATGGAATGTTTAAATTTCATTATATGAAAATCATTACTTTTATATAAATCTTCATTTTCTCCCATGACATATGCATATCCATATTGTCTGTGGCATCTCATAAAAGGTTGAAATCCTATTGGTGTGATACTACTCTTACACTCAGATGCACCTGATCTTAAACCAGCTAAAAAGGCATCCGCTTTAAAAATAACTCCATACTTATTTTTTTCTTCTTTAAAATCATATTGATTTAATGGTCTATAATGGTCTTTTTCTTTATCATATTTACAGCATGCAAAAAATAAAGCGACTTCAAAATCATTAGTTATATCTAACCAATTTGTGGGAATTCCATAATGCTGAGCAATTGCTCTATATAAGACATCACAAGGCCAATCTCTTACAACCTTAAAACTATCAATTATTTTAGAAAACTCGTATATTTTCATCTCAGAAATAAAATGGTAAACAACTTTCTCCACAGGGTTCTTTGGTGTATTTCTAAAAATCGAAGGCTTACTACTACTATATAATGCAGTCTCTCCTCTATAGTAATTAGAACGCTTTTCCTGCTGAATAACTGTACCATGCGGATATGAAACAATCAGTCCCGGAGTATGTCTATCTTCAGCCACCATTCTTGCCAAACTCTCGGATAAAGATTTATCTGGTATGCTATTTGAATGAATTCGTTTTTTTAAATCTTTAGTCAAGTTCTCATTGTATTCCTTATCTTCATTGTTCTTATCAATCATTTCTTTTATATCATTGAGATTTATTTCTTCAATCATCTATCCACCCAACTCCTTTACCCTCATTATACAACAAAATTTCCAAGAGTTAAAAGGGAGAGGGAAGGACTAAGAGGGAAGAGTTGTTGGGGTCAGGTTTTGGGGTCTTTAAAAGAGGAGAGTAAGCGTACAATAAAAGATGTATGGCATAATAACAGGGATATCGGTATGATATCCCTGTAAGTATTTATTCTGCTTTACATGTTGTTTGAATTAATTCATCCCAAGGCATCATTAAATTCAGCATGTTTGGGCTGGTCTTAAAATTGGATCCTGGTAGTCTTGTTAATAGGAACTCTAGATATTTGTAGGGGTTAAGTCCATTAGCTTTGGCTGTTTCAACAAGTGAATATACACATGCACTTGCATTAGCTCCTTCAGGACTACCACAGAACTGCCAGTTCTTTCTTCCTACAGTGAATGGTTTTATGCTATTCTCAGCTATGTTATTTGAGATAACACAGTTCCCATCCTCTAGGTATGTTTGAAGTTTATCTTTGTGATTTAAGGCATATTGAAGTGCCTTACCAATATTGAATTTGGGAAGTACTTTTTGAATTGAGCTTTCTACCCACGACCAAAAGGCATCTAGTACAGGTTTTTCCTTCTCTAGACGCATTCTTTTTCTTTCTTCTGTTGTTAGGGTTTTTAACTCCCTTTCCCAGTCAAACAGCTGGTTACAATATGCTACTCCTGTTGCTGGTAGGGTAGCTTCTGGACTTTTCATATCCTTAGGCAAGGCATCTGTGAAATATCGTCTGACATGAGCCCAGCATAAACAGTGATGGATGTCTTTAACCTTTCCATAACCTGAGTAAGCATCGGTATGTAGATATCCATCGAATCCTTTAAGGAAGTCCTTGGCATTGTCTCCTGCTCTACCTGTAGCATATTTAAATATTCTAATTCCACGCTCTGAATTAGTTGAAGTAGAATACACCCACATATATGATTTTGTAGTGTTTTTCTTACCCTCTTCATTAAAAACCTGTACAGGAGTCTCATCAGCGTGCAAATACGTCTCTTTAAGGAGTTCCTCTCGTAGTTTCTCTACTACAGGAGTTAGCCATTCTTCCGATGTTTTTATGATCCAGTTAGAAAGAGTTGCACGGCTTAATGGAAAGCCCATCTGCTTCCAATCTTTCTCCTGTCGATATAGAGGAACTGACTGTACAAATTTCTGATACATGGTCCATGCTACACTAGAAGCTGTGGCATAGGAATGCTGAAGTACAGGCTCTGGCATATATGGGTTAAATACCCCTGGTCTGTTCTCTTTTTTACATGTTCTACATTCATAAGTTTCTTGATATATGTTAACTATGCTGATTTCGGCAGGGACATATTTTATTTCTGATCTTAAAAATTTTTTCCCTACTACAGAAAGATTATCACCATCAATTGGACATATTTGTTGAGATTTATCCAATTTGTAGACATGATCTTGTTGTGGTAGGTCTTTGAAGAGATCTTTTCTCTTGTAGCCTTTTCTTGTTCTTTTTACTGGCTCCTCAAATGGAACTGGTTCTAGAACAGATAGATCTGCTTCTTTTTCTGCCTCATTGAATAAACCTAATGAAATATCACTAATTACTAGCTGCCCATCTATTGCAGATGTTTTCTCGGTCTTTCTTCCATAGAGCTTTTTAATGAGAAATTCCATGTTCTCATTAGACTTTTTCAACTCTTCTCTAAGACCTTCAATGGTTTTGTTCTGAGATTCAATTGTATCCTGAAGTGTTCTTATCAAAGAGTTCTCATTCATTGGAATTTAGCCTTTCTTATGGTCTTATCTTTGAGTATATTATACCATTTTAACGATTCAAAAACAACCAGAAAATGCTTGAAACACCGTATTTTTCAGTAGCTTCAAGCATTTATATTATCACCTTATTCTCGATTTTTGGTATGATTTTCTGATGAATAGATAAGCCTTCCATCAGCCATCGATATTGTTGAGGGGTTAATTCCATAACTTGTGTTTCATCCCTTGGCCAATTGAATCTTCCACCTTCTAGGCGCTTGTATAGAAGTAAAAATCCATCACCTTCCCATAACAGTCCCTTGATTCGATCTCTTCTTCTTCCACAAAACAAGAAAAGACTTTTACCAAAAGGGTCTAACTTAAAGTTTTGCGAGACCATGGCAGATAGTCCGTCAATTGACTTTCTCATATCTGTATGGCCACAGGCTACATATACTTTTAAGATTCCACCTAATTCAGCTAACATAGGTTCTTAAGTATCCTTAGAGTATGTTCAAGTGTATTTACATCGGCACCATTATTTATCTTAAGTAAAAAGGAGTCGAATTTTAGGGTAGCACAAATGCTGCTTTCACTATCATAAGCCTCATTCCCATAATTCTCTTCCTTTACCTTTACCTCAACAAATTGTGGTTGAGGTACTGGGACGTGATTGTTAGCCAGAACCAGAGTTTCGTTTCTTATTACTCTTAGCCAATAGTAGTATTTACTTGGAATTATTGAATTCTCAGCGCACCAATCTTTTACAGATTTCCCGCTTCTCCTGCACTCAGCAATTAATTCTCGCCATTCCACAAGACTTGCCTGATGATTAACACTTCTCATATCCATATTTGGTATCTCCCCAAAGACTTTTATAGTATTTGTAACACTTGTGTTTACTCTAAGAGTGTTGCAATTTATTCTATTGTCTCATGGTAGTGGAAAATTTAAAATACATCTATTATTGAGCGCTTACAATATTTTATCAATTAATTTTAGACGAAAAAAAGAACCCCTTTGGATTTCTCCGCTGGGGTCATTCTTTGGTTAGAGAACCTTGTTAGAGGTCTCTAGTTTTTAGTTTTGGGTTTAATTAGTTTTTAGCAATTGTTGCTGCATCTGTACCTGTTGGTACTGTTACAGTAAATGTAGCTGTTTCACTAATAAGACCTTTTGTTATAGTTAATTCTAATACTGTACTACCAGCACTAGTATCTCTTGCGATTGATACTGATGTTGCACTTGCTCCTGCACCAGTTGTAGTAACATTAGTGTCAGTTGCATCTGTAATAAAGTAGCTTATTCCACTAGCTGCCGCTGGTGCATTTACTACTACTGGGTCAGTAGTTGCACTTACCATAGCTAATGATGCATTTGTTAATGCTGCTTTAGCTGCATTTACATCTGCTGATGATACTGTGATAGTCTTATTATCGTTGTAAGTTCCACCTTTTGCAGTTAATACTACTGCAAATTCGTTACCAGAACCTTGTGTTACTGAAGTAACTACAACTTTATTAAGGTCAACTAATCCTTCTACTGCTGCATCTACTGCTGCTTGATTTGCTGCTGAACCAGCTGCTAATGTTAAATCTACTACTTTAGCTAATTCTGCATCTACTGCTGCTTTTTCTGCTACAGTTGCTTCATTTGTTACAGTAATTGTTTTGTTAGCTGTTGTAGTTCCATCTGCTCTTAATGTTAATGTTACAACCCATGGTGATGAAGCTGATACACCAACAGTAACTTTGTTATTGTCAATTAATCCTTCTACTGCTATTTTTATATCCGCTTGAGCTGCTGCAGTACTTCCTGCTAATACTAAAGTAGCTGGTACTTTTGCTAATTCTGCATCTACTATAGCTTGTGCTGAAGCTGTATCTGTTGCTGCTTCTAAAGCACTTGTTGCACTTGTTATATTAGCTTTTACTTGTGGATCTGCTGCTAATGCAGTATCTACTGCTTTGTAAACTGCATCTGTATTATTTCCACCTGCTGCTAGATATGCTACTTGTGCTTCTTTAGCTGCTTTAATATCGTTTGTTAAAGCTGTTAAAGCTGTAGTTGTACTTGTTATATTAGCTGCTACTTGTGGATCTGCTTTTAATGCTGCTTCTACTGCTTTGTATTCAGTGTTTGTAGCTTTTCCACCTGCTGCTACATGATCAGTTAATGCTTTGTTAGCTGCTTTTATAGCATCTGCTAATGCAAATTCGCTAGCTTTCTTAACAATCTTAACTTCATTTGCATCAATTCCAGTAGCTTTAACATCTACTTGATCACCAATTGCTAATTTAGCAGTTAGGTCTTTACCTGTTGTTAAGATAACATCATTTTTATCTCTTAAGATAGTCTTATCTGTTGTGAAGTATGCTGTCTTATTATCTACTCTGAAGCTTGCAGTGTCAATATAAGCAAACATACAAAAATTCCATATATGTAAAACGCCCAAACCCCGCTTGTATCAAAGGGTTCAGGCTTTGTTAATACCCCCTTATGGTAGGTATCCATATTATGAGTACCATTATTCATATTAGTAGGAAATCTAAGCTTATTATTAATATAGATTTCAATAGTATTTTGCTTGTTTTTATGAATTATTAGGGTTTTCATAGGCATTAGTTGCTCTTTAAAAGTGCTTCAATTTCTACTTTGTATCCATATTTCTGAAGATATTCTACTAGGGCTGCTTCTACTATTTCTCTTTGGGTGACATTCTTTTCTCTACTAAACTCTGCTGTAAGCCTTGCTATCATATCATTCATATAAATAGCCTTGGTTCTTACCATTCCAGGAAGAGCGTATCTTGGAATCTTCCCATCTTCCCTTGTGCCAGATAATAGCTGATATACATCATCTCTTTTCTCATATAGAAATCTTATGAAGGGCAAATACTCTTCTACACTTTCAGGAAGTTTCTCCCCAGCGGTTGGAGTAAAGGCCTCTGGTATTACTTCTTCCTCTTCATTAAGTTCTCCTACTATCTTTACATAATTGTTCTTATACACATTCCACTCATAACCTTTTTCCTTCATATAATCTGCCATAGCTTTATGGTCTTTAAATCCAGCTTGCTTTGCTATTAGCCTTGGGTCTGCATTAGGTTCTTCAAAAGCCGTAATAATACTCACTACTTTTACTGGTGCGTAACTTTTAGGGTCTTTCATTATGCTATTTACCTTGGTTGCAGCAGGAACATACTCTTGATTTATGCTATCAAATCGGAAGTTCTTCCTTCTCATGTAAGAGTCCATACCCCTCCAGTCTTTGTATTTTAATTCTTTAGCCGCATCTTCTCTAGTCATGTATTTCATCATATCTAAAATCTTTATTACCTTTTTATCATAAATAGGTTCTCTTTCTTCCATTTACTTTTCCCCTTTCTACAATAGATTTACTGCATCACTTAACTTTCTCATGTCTTGGTGAAGGTATCTTGAGGTCACTGCTAAGTTAGTGTGGCCCAGTAGCTTTTGAATACTTACTAAAGATGCTCCCTTTTCTAAAAGGTTAGTTCCAAAGGAATGCCTTAATATGTGAGAACTTATGTGTTTTTCCCACCCTAGATTATTGGTTGCTTCTTGAATACACCTATTTACATAGCTTCCTGAAACCATTCCAGTGGACTTATTAGCAAAGAACTTATCAGTCTCTATATATTCATCTACCTCTCTTATGTTTTCTAGATAATTCTGTAAAATATCATAAAGCTTATCATTGATTGGAATGTTCCTATCCTTGTTCCCTTTTCCTTCAATGATGTGGATGACTCTTTCTTCCAAGTCTACATCTTCAAGCTTTAGGTTTAATATTTCTGAAATCCTTCCCCCAGTGTAAAACATGGTTTGAACTACGGTTCGAATAACTAGTTGATCGATTGCTCCTACTAATTCTTCAAATTCCTCTTCCGTAATAAATTCTCTTTCCTTTTCTTTTACCTTAATAGGTTCTAGCATGTCAGGCAGGTTCTTATCGCATATTCCTCTTTTAACACAGTAGTTATAAAAGCTTCTTAAAATGTAAATGGCCCTTCTCCTACTGGATGATGCTAGTCCCTTTTCCTTCTTGTAATGCATATAGCTTTCAATATCCTCTAGGGTAATGTCCTCCACATAAATTGGGCAATTGTGTTTGACTGTTAGGTAGTTATTCATATACCTTAGTTCCTTTTCATAACCTGTAATGGTTTGTTTTGACTTATCCGTCATTTTCATATACTTTAAAAACTCTTCTACAGCTTGATTGTAAAGCATATAATCACTCCTTGTTAAGTTTTGGTAGTAGCATATTAAACTTACTTTTCAGTAATAGCAAGTTATATATCACTAATAATTAGCTAATAGTTTAGATAGGAAAATTAAGCTTTTTAGGGTTAAAAAAATAGGCCTTGAACTGTTAAGTCCAAGGCTTTATGTCTATTTTAAAAACTTAGCTACCCTTTCAATTAGAAGAGCTGCAAATTCTCCCTTTACTTGTTTTCCTTCCCTAGCATTTAATAGCCAATAGTCTGGTGAATTAATAAGACCTTTTTTAATTAATATATCTAAAGCTTCTTCTAGAGAGTCCTTTTCTTCTTTATACTTAATCTCCAGTTGAGACAGGATGGCTTTTGATATGGCTTTTATTATTTCATCTCTTTTTTCATCAAATAGTTTATTGTCTTTACTATTATCAATAAACCCTATTTCAACTAATACTGCAGGTGCTTTTGTTTCTCTTAATACATGGAAGTTAGCAGTCTTTACACCCCTATCTACAAGGCCTATATCTACTAATCCTTTCTGTATCCTATCTGCTAGTTCTTTAGCCTTTGCTCCTTGATTTAAATAAGTGAAGGTTTCAATACCTTGAGCCCCCTCTGGTTTGAAGGCATTTCGATGGAATGATATAAAGTAATCATATCTACCACTCTTTTCAAAGTTACTTCTTTCTCTAAGACTCATGGTTTTATCTTTCGTTCTCGTTTCATCTACGATAACTCCATGTCTTCTCAATTCTTTAGCCACTTCTTTCCCGATATTTAATACATCGTCTTTCTCGCACCTTCCTTTATATATAGCTCCTGGATCTTCCCCACCATGGCCGTAATCTAAGCAAAGTTTAGCCATCTAATCATCCTCCTTATTTAGCTCTGTAAATACTTTCTTTAAATTCTCTGGCACAGGAAGTCCTATCTTTGCAGCATTTTCAACTATACTTAATCCCTCATTGGACAAATAAAAGAAGATAACTGCAGTTCTTATGGCACTTCCGTTTTGAAGGATATAAATATCTACTATATGACCTATACCTACAAAGGTAAAGATGAGAACTTTTTTAAATATACCTTTAAATCCAATGCTACTAGATAGCTTCTTTTCAAGAACTGCTACCATAACGCCTGTGATATAATCAATAATTACAAAGGCTACCAGTGCATAAAGCAAGCCATCAAATCCTCCTAAGAACCAGCCAATATATCCACCAATAGCGGTAAAGATAAGTTGTAAAGTATGAATCACATTTTTCATTTACCTCTTCCTCCTCTCAGCATAAAAAATAGACACCTGTTGTGCCTATCACTTGGTACTTTCAATTTTCATCTCCCCTAAACTTAGCTTAAATCTCTCTGTTAAAGTGGGAAGACTTTCTCCAAAGCAAACATTTAGCTTAAACCCACCAGCTTCATAGATTTCTGTTACTTCTGTAATTCGTGTATCCATAGTAATAGCCCAGTCCTTATTCTGAACTGTCACCACATCTCCTAAGTTCCAATCTTTCTCATATTGAAAAGGCCCAGTTGGAAGTACCTCTGATTTAAATGAAATAGTCCTTTTGTATTCATTAAGTTTACTTTGTCCCCTTACTTCTAAGTCAGCACTGTCTTTTATATCTCTGGCATCTACAAATATGACATGCTTATCAAGGCCAGCAGCGTCACTTCCTGTCATGACAATTTTTCTTTCCACACCTTCTCCCTGTCCAGCTACAATAGCAAAGTTTCCAACTCCCACTAAGCTATCAATATATTCCTGTGATTTTACATTATCGAATTCAGGTGAAAAGATAACAGGAGGATTAATATTTTGGCTTGCTGAAAAATTCCTTCCATTATATATGTCAAATATCCACCTCTTTAATTTGAAGTCTAAATATATATGCCAGCCTAAATTTGTAAGTCTACTTATTAGTTCTAATTCTTCTTCTAAGTTCTTATATCTACTTTGCCATTTAATCTTCTCACCCTGATTTTGATTTGGAGAAATTTTAAGCATAGGAAACTCCATACCAGAAATATCAAAACAATTCCTCTTTACATAATGCTTCATGACTGTTTCTGCATTAGAATCTTGAACATCATAGGCTTCTCCATCTGGTGGAATAGTAATTCGCTGTCTAAGTATAGCTCCTAGTGTAGGCCCTTTAACTGTTAGAATTTCCTCTCCCTTCTCATTTGTTTTTATTTCTTTATATCGAATAATTCCTACCTTTCTAGTATCTGCTCCAAGCATTATTAGTTGATTAATATTCAGCTTATCTGCATTTTGAACTTTTCTATTTGTGACTAGCTGAAAGTCTCCAGATGTGTAGTATTTCCTACAAAAAGAAAAGGAAAGATAGTTATCTATCTCTCCCTGTAAATCTAGTGTTGGTGATAATATTCTTATTGGTAGCATGTCTCACCTTCTTTTATTTGTTATTAACTATTAAATTAATATCGTCCGTTAATCTATTGCCATAAATCTTTTTAGGTTCGAAAAAATCTAAAATCATAACCTTTTCAATTTCACTAGAAGTTTTAACTTTATATTTAATATAGTCATATCTAGACCTAAGTTTATAAGTGGGTACGTGTTCTGCATAGGCATATGGTAAATCATCTTCTCTCCTGTTCTTTAGAAATACACGAACTACATGATTTTCATCGTTTAATTTCACTCTATTTAACTCATCATCTATAGTTACAATACTTATATATAGCTCATCATCTTTTTTATATGTTTTACTTCCAGTAATTAAAAATGCATTAGCACCAGAAGAACCTGAATCAGTACTTATCTGAGCCTTATAGTACATGTCATCTCTATGATATCTATCCTCAAATTTAATATTAGGAAGCTCTTTTTTTATATATGAAAATACATCATTTAGGAATATTAACACCTCATCAAAACATATATAAATTACATCGAAGGCTTCCTCTTCTTCGTGCTTTCCTTTTCTTTCAAACTCAGATATATTAACCACGATTTCACTAGTATCTAGATAAGATGTGCTTTCTATATTAGCTAGATATCTATGCTTCGCTAAATTATTAAAATCATCGATGTATTTATACCAATCATTATCTTTAATTCCTTGCAAAATTTCTAATAAGTCAAGGTGCTGTTTGTTATTTTCTAGCTCCTCAATAACTTTGTTATATGAAACTCCTTCTGTTTTTTTAATGCTACGTTGAAGTACTGTTTCATTTAATAAAAAAGCTACTAGGTCAAATATTGAATGTATATGGCTGAAAAATTCGTTTATTAACATTTCTAGAGCAAAATCACTTGAAATATTTAAATTAATATATTCAAATTCTTCGGAAGGTAAACTTGATGTATGTTTATTTTTAATTAGCTGTTCTCTCCAATCATCAACTACTTTCTTTTTATAATTTAATATATTAATTATTGCCTCTTTCTTTATTAAAGCAAATGCCACCCGTTTTTCAATTCCTTCATGCAAATGAATACAATGGGCAGCTTTTGCATTATAATAATCCATCGAAAAGTTGTTGACATTACTATCCTCTAAAAATTCTTCATATTTCAAGATAATCACCATCCCTTTAGGTATTACCTTGATTGTATCATATTCATCCTGTAAAATTTGAAATATTATACAGTTTAAATAATATTTCTCTACTATAATTATTTTTAGTTTAATATTTCATTTGAATTATTTTGTATTAACTCCTGAAGATAATACCTCAATTTCTCTTTCTGCCTTTTTAATTTCTACCTCTGTTCTCAATGTAGAAGAACTGCCATCTTCAAGAACTACTTCTGTTTCTGGTACATCTATCAATTCAAGCCTATTTGCCATTACCAATACAGTATAGGCATTAATAAGTCTCTTTTGTATTATGGTCATATTAAATCAGCCTCCTGTAATATATTTATTATCTGTAAATCTATTTCTGCTCTAAAGACTTCTTCTGGTGTAGGAATAAGACTCTCTAGCAAATCTTGCTCTATTTTCAGCTCTTCATTCGGTATAATATCCACCAATTTATCATCTTTAATAACCAATTCCATAAAAGGTGAATATCTTTTTATCTTCTCTATAAGCTCGTGATTCTCAGTTTTAGTTTCATCTATAACATAATTTCCTTCTTCATACCAATCTGTATTAGGAAATAGTGAATTAATCTCAAAGCTTTTATCTCTCCTGACTATCATGTCTATCACCCCTATCCAATAGCAAAGTATTCATATCTGTTTATATTATAATTTAACCTTCCACCACTATTTCCACTTATGCTAAAACCATTATCTACTGCAACTGGTACAAAAGTATTATTATTGTAGAAAAAGGAACTGCCTGATGAATTCATCATAAATCCACCTTTATCTACTGATACACTAATAAATAGTGTGGTACTGTTATCAATTTTTATATTAGTAATAAAAATAAATTTAGGCTTAAATCCTAATGCTATGACTCTATTAAATCCGTTGTTTCCTGTATAAGTTCCATATACTGCCTTGATATTATCTGCCCATCCTGCTTTACCATTACCTATGTTTTTCAAAATTTGACCTACTAGCCCCCCTACAGGTATGTGTAAGTTTCCAGCTGTTGTAGGATGAATATAATTATTTGCATTTTCCTCTATCTTATCTAACTTTTGTTTATCTTCTATACTCATGTGCCCTTGTTCAAATTCTGTAGTAACTTTAATCTTATGCTCATCAAACTGAGACTTAGTCACCAAGTTTGTAGTATCCTGTACCTCGTTAAACCAATATTTCCACTCAGCATAAAATTCTCCACTAGGTTCTGATATCTTATCTTCTATCCAAGAGTTCCAGATGTTTTGATAAGCTGTTACAAACTCTTCATAACTTGCATCCGATTCATTCCTTTTATGGATTAAATATTTCTCCCACTCATTAAAAATGTCTGTAGTATCAACCTGTTCAAATAGATGGGTTGTAATACCACAGACTGTATTGTCTAATCTTTCATCAGTTATCTGATAGCTTTCTATAAAACTCTTTCCTGCAATAATCTCCACTTGAGCTAAAGATATTTCATAGATGTTATCATTCCTTGTTAAGCTTGGTGCTTTAGGTGTTGACTCTGGCGTGCCTTCTAGAATAAAAGCTTTTACATATCTATTTTCAAGGGTTTTATCTAGTCTAATTACAACCCTATCAATTCGATTTAAACTTGGGTCAGCAATACCATGTTCTAGTATTAAATCTTCTCCTGCTATTTTATATAAATATCCTTCAATCCAAGCATAGCCAGGTTTTATAGATATTTTCATATCCTTTTCATCTGTAACAACTTTTAAATTCTCTCCACCATTAAATATTCCATTTCTAATAAACTGCCTAAAATACTCTGCAAACTCATCAGCTGTATAAAATCGTTCATCTTCCCCATCTATGGAATCAAAGAATCTATATTCTTCACTCATTAAACCCCTCCTTACCTCAAAGTCCTATATATCTACTTTTCCATTTTACTTTTACTCTAGTTTTAATACTGTCATTGTTACTTTGGTAGCTTAAGATATTATCTCCAGTAACCAGCTGCCAAAACACACTACCTAAATCAATATAATGAAAAGCATTCTCTCCATTAATTCTTACATACTTTTCTCCAAAGACAGTAGATACTGTTAAAATATCGTCTTCTCCGAGTTCTCTATTTACCTTTATAAATTCTCCTGTAGTTTCATTTGTAACTGTTGGATTAGTAGCTGGGCCTTTAAATTCTATCTCAACTGGAGTGGATACATCCCCAACATTCGCAGCTTTTCTTTTAAATCCTCTATTTGAAAAATTAGTGGGTAGAGACAATCTAAAATTGAGACCACCCATAAGATAGGACATTTCCCTACTTTCATAGTAAGTATCAAGCCAAAAAGGCTGATGGCAAAGTAGGTGTAATAGATACTTTTGATAAAAGAGTCCTTTACTTCCTTGCCCACTAGGGAATATCGGGGTAGTTTCTGCTATGGCTTTAATTTCCTTAATCTTATCTTCATGGTAGTAGGTAATTGTTACTTCTCCAAGTTTTGGATTTAATACTCTTTGCATCTTCCTTCTATAGTTTAGAACCTCATTAGGATTATCTCTAGTAACAATCATCCCTTCAATGGAGATAACTCTACTTTCTAGCATATTATCAATATAAGTAGAGCCATCTTGTTTAGGTGATTTTTGACTTTCAATTGTTACTGGAATATTTCCAACTCCATCTAATGTTTCTAAAAAATAAGGAGTGTGGTTCCCAAGGGTGATGCTTTCTCCATTTTTATTAGTAATAACAACTTTCTCCATAACACACCTCCTACCATTCAAGAGCAAGTTGTCTTGATGCATTTTTAATTTGTCTTGCTGTTTCAGATGGGGTTAAAGGGGTAGGACTGTTGATAACTATATGTTGTGTTATACCTTTATCCCCAGAAAGCATCTTTTTAGTCACATTATCGTTATAAATCCTACTTCCTCTAGGTAGTTCCACCAATTCAGGCCCAAGTTCTCCTACCATAGTAAGGCCACCTTGGAAAAAGCTTGTTCCACTATAATTTGATGCAGCTCCGCCGCCTGATGTTACTGTTTTAAATACCCTTGTAATTTTCTCTACAATACTAAATACCTTTTCTTTTACCTTTGTGGCATTCCATTCTTTAATCTTTCCTATTCCTTCATCTATCTTATCTTTCACAGTTTTCATACTATCCTCTACGGAAGACTTCACCCTATTCCAGTTTTTCTCTGTAGATCTTTTTATCTCTTCCCATCTATCGGTTACATCATCTTTTATCTTTTTAGCCTTTATTAGTGTATCTTCTTTTATAGAATCCCAAGTCTCTGCTAGATATGTTTTTGTAACTTCCCATATTTCAGATGTAGCCACTTTGATTTCTTCCCATCTATTTATTACATCCTCTTTTATCTCTTTTGCCTTAGTCTCTATATCATCTTTCATCACTTGCCATTTAGTCTTAATCTCACCAGTTTCCCAATCCACCTGATTAACATGTTCTTTGGCCTGTACTTTAGCTTCATATACTACTTTCTTATGCATCTCTTCTGCTTTTTTAATGGATTCATCTTTTTGACGAGTAGCTTCTTTTATTAATTTATCTGCCTGATCTTCTGAAATAGTACCTGCTTCATCTCTTTGTCTGATGATTTCCTTAACTACTTCTTTGTATTGTTCTTCTGCTGCTTTAATGGTTTTATCCTTTTGATCTAAACTATTTTTAACAACCTCTGTAGCTTGCTTTGCAGTAATATCTCCAGCTTGAGCCTTCATCCTTTCCATGATGGCCTTGGCTTCTACTTCATTTTCAGATAAAACCTGTATTCCTGTAGATACCATTTCCTGCTGAATAGCATTTATCTCTTCTTGCTCGGTCTTAGTTAAAGCTCTCTTTTCACTAGATGCTGTATCTAATATCTTTTTTATTCTTGCTTCTCCATCTGCTATACTTTGCTTTCTATTTTCATAACCCTCATTCATGTTATTTAAAATCTCATCTTGTTCTTCTTTTGAAAGGGATGTACTGTTTGTTACGAAGTTTTGTATCTTCCCTAAAGACTCTTCATGATGCTTATCAAGTCCTGCTTGAATTTCACTTGCCATTTGTGAAAAGTTATTACTTATCCCCTCTGCCATTTCCTTTGTTACTTCTTGACCACTCCATGAAAGTTGATTAAGTGCAAGAGTAGCTTCATCATTTAATTCTAAAAATCCTCCTACAGCTTTCTTTGTAGAATCAGATACTTCATCTCCAAATAGTTCTATAGCTGGAATACTTTCTTTTGAAAGATGCTTATATAGTGCAATACCTGCCACTGTAGCAGCTCCAATTCCTAAAGTCCATGGATTTAAAAGTAAAGCTCCAGATTTAGCTGCTATTCCTGCTGCACTAAATCCAGTAGCCATTCCACTAGTAGCAACTGTAACTCCAGCAGTTCCTGTTTTTAATCCAGCTAAGGCTATTGATACTTTTGAAAAAGAAGTAATAATAGTACCTGCTCCACCTATAACCTTTCCACCAAGAATTAATAATGGCCCAATAGCTGCTGCAAGTGCTACTACTTTCACTATAGTTTCCTGTGTAGCAGGACTAAGATTTCCAAACCATTCTACTACAAGTTGCAGCTTTTCAACTAAGGTTTGTAAATGTGGAACTAAAATCTCAAATATCTGTATTCCTACACCTTCAAAAGCTGATTTTAATTTAGTAATTTCCCCCTGAAGATTATCCTCCATAGTTTCTGCCATTTCTTTAGCCACACCATTGTATTCCCTTGTGGCTTGTGTTAACTTCTCATAATCTTCAGGACTAGCATTTATTATAGCTAGCATTCCAGACATTGCTTCTTTTCCAAAGATAGTAGCTGCATATTGGGCCTGTTGTTCTTCAGTTAACCCTGCAAATTTAGATCTTAATTCATCCATAACACTCTTAAAAGGTAACATTTCACCATTGGCATCTGTTATGGATAGACCTAATTGACCCATAGCAGCTGCCATTTTATCTGTTGGATTTGCTAAATTTGCAATGGCAGTTTTAAGTGAAGTTCCAGCTTGGCTCCCTTTAATTCCTGCGTTAGCCATAAGTCCTAAGGCAAGGGCTGCATCTTCTGCTGAATATCCCAGTGAACCAAAAAGAGGAGCCACATATTTAAATGACTCCCCAAGCATTGCTACATTTGTATTTGAATTTGAAGATGCACTGGCTAGTAAATCTGCAAAGTTAGATGCCTCTTTTGCTTCCATTCCAAAGGCAGTAAGGGCATCGGTGACAATATCAGAAACTAGACCTAAATCCTCACCACTAGAAGCTGCAAGCATCATAACTCCATCTAAACCATCAAGCATTTGTGTAGTGTCCCAGCCAGCCATGGCCATATACTTTAAAGCTTCGGCAGATTCACTGGCACTAAACTTTGTAGTAGCACCCATTTCCTTAGCTTTTTCCTCTAGCATCTTTAAATCATTACCTGTAGCACCACTTATAGCCCCTACTTCACTCATTCCAGCTTCAAAATCAGAACCTACTTTAACTGCAGCAGCACCAAGTCCAACTAGTGGAAGTGTAATTTTTTTAGTTAAGTCTTTACCTACAGATTCCATCTTTTTTCCTACATCTTGCATCTTCTGCCCAACTGGCTCTAATGCTTTTCCTAGTTTATAAAAGCCAGAAGATTGAAGTTCTATCTCTTGATTTACTTTCTTTAAATCCTCTTCCATATAGGCTAATTGTGTCTTTGCTTTATTTAGTTTTATCTCTAAATCCTGTGTAGCTTTGGCATCTTTTCCTTTGGTCTCTACAGATTTTTTATGTGCTTCTTCTAAGGCCTTTACTTTTTGTCTTTGAAGTTCAGTTTGTTTTGTTAGACTATCTGATTTTAATCTTAGTCCATCTAGTTCTTTCCCATGCTTTCCCATTTCAGCACTGGCTAGTTTAAACTCCGATTGAACTTTTTTCATCTCTCGGTTTAAGCTACTTATTCCATTTTGAAATCCAGTAGAGTCAAGACCTACTACTACATTTAATTTCCCTATTTCCTTTGCCACTTATCTCACCTGCCTTTGGGCATAAAAAATACACCTAGGATTTAGGTGCTATAGAATTTCATCAATATATACTTTTCCCTCTCCAAGTTTCTTAGTCATTAGTTTCAAATAATACACAATGTCCATGGTATCTATTTCATTTAATGTCCAGCCTTTATCAAGAAGTGCTAGATAGAGGCTATCTATAAAATCTTGGGGATCCATGGCATTCCCCTCTACTGGTTTTTTCCTTCACCTGCTGTTACTTCCGTCATCTCACCTACTACTTCATTAATACATTTTGTGATGGTAGGAATTAAGTCTTTAGATTGAAGTCCATCATAGACATCATCTCTAGTAAATTGATTACCAAATAGCTCTACAATATAGTCAATTAATTTATCTAATTCCTCAGGAGTGATGTTATCAAAATCCACTCCTCGGGAAACTTCAATGGTTCTTCTAACCATCCTGGCAGAGATGAAACCAGTGGTATATGTCTTTTCTTTTTTATCCTTTTTTAATATAATCTCCATATTAACCTCCCACTACTGTAGTATCTCCAGGAACTTTCTCAAACCATGTATCTGCTCCTAAGAAATCTGCACTATCTTCATCTGCAGTGTGTTTCCATTCTCCATCATTTAGTCTTGGCATAAAGGTAAGTTTAAGCTTAGGTGTCTTATGCTCTACATTGTCCTTTTTTGTGGAATAGTCTTCTGCCATAGGCTGGGCCACACCTTTTAAAAGCCATACATAACGATATTTTCCATTGGATTTTAAGCTCTTAAATCCTAGGGCAATATGAGGTGGAATATCTGCTTTATTTTCTACAAGCACTCCTTCCACAATCTTATTTCCTAGTATCTTTGCTCTTATAGTTAAAGGTAAATCTGCTGTTTCTACTTCTACATCAATCTTTCCTAATGCAGACACAGATTCCCAAAGCTGGTCATCAGCATAGACTTCTTGAGTATTTACTGTTGGGTTTATTGTAGCATTAATTGCTCCTACCATTGGTTCAGGAACAGCATAAGTTAATTCTTCTATGGTGTCTTTATTTAAAATAGCAAAATGTAAATCCTTTAATCCTACTTGTGCCATTTACATAACCTCCTTAAAAAATCTCATTACTTTGTGATAAATTTTTAAATCCTCTTCATAAATGTCATAAAAGTTTTGTTTCATAAATCCACTAGCTTTCATCTTTTCATGGACTGTTTTTGAAATTTGAGTATAATCACCTTTGCTCCATATATCAATTTGAACATAATAGCCAGTAACAATTTCGCCATCATCAGCGTGTTGTTCTGGCCTATCTAGATAAGTGAAAAAGGTTATATATGTTTCTTCATTACCTGTATAAGTTTGAAACCTTACTGGAACATCTACATCTTTTAATGCTGATAAAACTTCTTTATTTATGCTCATAGCCCCAATCCTTCTTTTAAGTTCTTCTCTATAGTTTCCATTGCACTATCCTTTGAAGTTTCATATCCTCTAGCCATAAAAGGATTGGCTTTCATCTTTACTGTCCCAAATTCTACAAATCTACTATAAAACACATCTTTATCAGGCCCTACTTCTACATGCTTTGCTCCATCCTTATTTTTCACCCTAGATACAGTTATGCTTTCCTTTAGCTTTCCAGTTCTTATAGGTGCTTCCTTTTGAATGGCTTCGTTTACTACATCTCCAGCTTCCCTTAATGCCTTATTTTCAATTCTAGAACCAGTCTTACCTAGCTTTTCGATTTCATTAAGAAGATTCTCCATTCCTTCTAATTTCATATCAGCCACTCTTATCCACCTCCACTGCCTTAATTTCCATATACGCATTTTTGTATTTTATATTATCAATGGCGGTAATGTTATATTGTTTCCCTTGAAAGAGTATCCTCATAGAGGTGTCTATATTTTCAAGGTATCTAATAGTAAATTTCACTGTCTGTTCAGCTTGCACAGCTGCAGCTTCAAAGTATTCTCTTCCATGAAGATTAGTAACCCCTGCCCATGCTGTTTTAAAATCTTCCCATTCTTCAACTTCAAAGCCATTCTCATTGGTGGTGGTAGTTAATCTTTGAAAGGTAATTCTTTTATTTAGTTCTCCTGGATTCATTCCACCATCTCCTCTGGGTAACAGTAATTTAGCTGTGTAAGCATACTATCAATTACAGGTCTTATTTTTTCTCCTACCTTTCCAGCAGTTAAACCTCGGTTTTCATACCAATCTACTACTAGAACTAAGCAAAATAGCCTAGCTAAAGGATTTGTACTATTAAAGGTCTTACCTGTGGCATTTTTTAGATACTCTTCTGAAGCATTGATTAAGGATTCTATTAAACTATCATCTTCATCTCCATCTACTCTTAAGTATTCTTTAGTTTCTTTTAGTGTAATTAGCAAGGCTTATCACCTCCAAAAGGAGTGGAAAACTCCACCCCTATGCTCCAGTTGTTGAAATAGTAAGTTTACCAAATACAGCTGCATCTGTATCCCATTTCACACAATCATCTCTTGTAATAGTTCTAAGCTCAGTAGTATCTCTTCTCCAAGCATCTCCACCAGTAGTTGTAGAAGCTAGTTCATAAACCCCTTGATTAAATAGAACCATTAGCTCTTTAAAGTTTCCAACTATAAATGGAGCTTTTACTGTGGTAGTTCCAGTGGAAGGCAATGTTCTATTGGCTACTACTGCAATTGGTCTACCTTTAAATAGTTTCTTTCCAGGTTGAGTAATATCATCTTGAAGAAGTGGTCTACCATTACCATCTTCCTGTTCATCTAGCCATTGGAATCCATCTTGATTTGTGATGATTGTACTAGATAGACTTAATGCAGGATCTAAATCTACATTTAATACTTTCTTAATAGCCTTAATGTCTTTTAAATCTTTACTTGATAGAGATTTTAATATCTCTATAATTAAACTATTTTTAGTCACCACGTGCTTTTTGGCTATCCATCTTGTTACATAGGATATAATATTTTGATCACTATCCTTTAATAGCTCATTGGTAATTGGTAAAAATCCTGCTCTTTTTACCAGCTTATATGTTACTGGTGTAAATTTAGGATTGTCCATTTCCTGAATTTCTCCATATTCATCTACTACTGCAAATGGAACCATATCCTCGTCTTTTTCTAAAACCCTAGAACCAGATAGTGTGTTTACCTTCTCTACTCTAATAATTTTAGATAGATCATTCATACTTCTCATAAGCTCATTAATTTTTGTTTGAATATCCTCTGGGACAATAATTCCCATATCCCCATCAGAATCAGTGCTTACTCCACCTTCATGCATAGCAGCCTTATATTCATTAATAATGCTGTAATCATCTGCAGTAATTCTCTGTTTTCTTAATCCTTTTAAAAATACTCTTTTGTATTCTGCTTCTAAATCTCTTTCTGCATTATTTACGGGTGTAGCATCATCTAAATTAAAAGCTTCAGATGCTTCTAATTCCTGCTGCATTAACACTTTCTTTTGTAATGCTCTTACTTCTTCCATCATATTTTCAGCTTCAGTTACCTTATCCTCAGCTATTAGGTTTCTTACCTTCGCCTTCTTTTCTTCTAAACTTTGAAGTAGTTCTCTTAATTCTTTACTCAATATAATCCCATCCTTTCTGAAATTAAAAAAAGAGCCTAAAGCTCCAGTTCAATTAATAATTTTTGTTTTAATAATTCTTGTTCTTTGTCCTGTCCATTCTTCTCTGATTTTGACTCTTGTATTAACGCTTTAGGTGTATTTCTATATCTCTCTAGTACCTCCAAATCTACAGATGCAGCCATATTTTTTTCTTCTTCTACCACATCACAAAATCCATACTCTTCACATTCTGTAGCTGTTAGCCAAGTTTCGCTATCCATAATCTCTATAATCTCATCTCTCGTTAGTGCTGAGTGATTTTCATAAGCTGCAATAAGGCTTTCCCTGATTTTGTCTAAGTCTTCAGCTAGTTTTCTAAACTCATCTGCATTTCCCATGCCTACAGTCCAAGGATTATGAATCATCATCATAGCATTTTTAGGCATAAAAATAGTATTGCCTGCCATGGCTATGACACTAGCAATACTTGCAGCTAATCCATCAATATATATATTTTTATGTGCCTTATGCCTTTTTAATATGGAGTAAATAGTCTGACCTGCAAATACATCACCTCCTGGAGAATTGATGTAGATATTTAGTGTATCTATTTCTCCTAAATTATCTAAATCAGATTTAAACTCTTTAGGAGTTACTTCATCACCCCACCAAGTTTCATTTGAAATCTCCCCATAAAGGGTTAACTCACCTGTTTTTTCATCTAAGGATTTAAAGTTCCAAAACCTTTTATTCTTCTTTCCCAATATCATCACCAC
This sequence comes from Paratissierella segnis, assembly GCF_014385195.1. Lineage (GTDB taxonomy): Bacteria > Bacillota > Clostridia > Tissierellales > Tissierellaceae > Paratissierella > Paratissierella segnis. Next base: position 34,891 of record NZ_JACRTG010000012.1, on the reverse strand, counting down.
CTTTTACCTCTTCGCCTGTAATTTTATCCCTCATATACTGCTCGCCTGCCATTTCAATAGGCATCATATTTCCATTAATAAGTAGCCTATCTCCACCTTCCTTGGTTTCTAATTCTTCTAATGCCCTAACTTCATTGGCTGTCATAAAGCCTGATTGGATAGCAATTCTATATCCTTCATATCTAGTTTTTGGATCTGCACGAAGTATTGCATTTACATTAAATTTTATATAGTAGCCTTCTTCTAATTCCTTATTGGTAAATAGCTTATACGTTAATTCCTGTTCATAACCTGTTAGAATATCCATTAGTGTATCTACATAGAATTCCCTTTGCTGATGTTCTACATTGGTATGAGTTGCCCTATCTAAATCATTAATCTGATGGTTCTTTATTCCAAAGGCTGCAGCTATTTGCTTTACGGTAAGCTGAGTGTTTTCTATAAACTGGGCATCTGCCATGGTTAAACTCAAAGGCTGAAACTGATATCCTATGGGAAGAAGGGATACCCTGTTAGCATTTTTAAGTCCACTGGCCATCTGTTCAAATCTCTCTCTAAATACTCTTTGGGCCTCTGGGTTTAAATCTCCTATATAGTGAATAATTCCTTTGGTTTGAAGCCCAGTTTTAAAAGAGTTATTTAAATATTCACTTGCAGCTCCTGCATTTTCTATGGTGTTTTTAAGTTGTTCTAATGGAGTCATACCCAATATTCCATCGCTGGTTAGTCCCTTGAAATGTAACATCTCATCAGGATCAATCCTATACTGAGTACCTTTTTTATCGGTGTAAACATACCAAAGTCTACCTTTATGAGGTAGTAGTCCTATATCATCAATATATATTTCTACTTTAGAACTATCTAAGGGATATATTCCTGTAACATGACCTGCATTTTTACCAACTGTTTCAAATTCAATCCAAGCATAAGCATTTCCATAGATATTTCTCTGAACTTCTAAAGCCTTAAAAAAATCCCTGGCACTCATCCAAGTATTAGGTCTAATCTTTAAAATTGGGGTTAGATAATGTTCTGTCGCACTTTGCCTTCCATTATTATTTTTATATACCTTAGTAGGAAGTTTACCTACGCTATCAGCCAATATTCTAATACAGGAAAACACAGTGGCTTCCTTTAGTGCATTTTTACCTTTGTAATTAAACTCGCTATTTTCAACTCCTAATATTTCTAAAAGCCTTCTATCGTTTAATGATATTTCCTCTGGTAACGCTTCAGCTTTAGGACTAAATATATTCTTTAACCTATTAAATACACTCAAATATCATCACCCCTTCTAACTCCAAAGTTTATCTAGCATTTCCTCTGTTGAATTTTCATTTATATCAAATTTACTTCCTTCATTTCTTATTGCTCTATCTAATGCCATAATTAAAGCCACAGCACCATCTATTTTTTCAGTGGATTTTTCCTTATCAGGTTTTATATTTCCAGCTGGATCGGTTCTTACATGAATATTATCCATCATCCAAGATAGTACTGGATGGCCTCCATGGGCTATTTTTTCCTCTAGTGTTAATTTCATAAGTTCCTTTGTAGGTGGGCTCATATCTTTGTATCCTTGCCCAAAGGGAACTACTGTAAATCCTGCACCTTCTAGGTTTTGTGTCATTTGCACAGCTCCCCATCTATCAAAGGCTATTTCTTTAATGTTATAATCCTTCCATAGTTCTTCTATGAACTTTTCTATAAAACCATAGTGTATAACATTCCCTTCAGTGGTTTGAAGGTAGCCTTGCTGTTTCCAAATATCATAAGGAACATGGTCCCTTCGAACTCTTAAATCTAAGTTCTCCTCTGGTATCCAAAAGTATGGAAGTACATAGTATTTATCGTCATCTGGAACAGGTGGAAAAACTAAAACAAAAGCTGTAATATCTATGGAACTTGAAAGGTCAAGTCCACCATAACACTCTCTTCCTTTTAGTTTTTCAGGATTTACTTCAAATGAGCACTTATCCCATAAATGCATTGGCATCCATCTTACAGATTGCTTCACCCATTGATTAAGCCTTAGTTGCCTAAATAAGTTCTCTTCTGCTGGATTTTCCTTTGCACTTATAAAAGCCATCCTTACTTTTTCTATATCAATAGTATGGTCCAAGGATGGATTAGCTTTATACCAATTAGCTTCATCTGTCCAATCATCACTATCTTCAATTCCATAAATAACAGGGTAGAAGGTAGGATCATGCTTTTTGCCCCTTATTATATCATCTGCCTTTTGGTGAACTTCCCAGCAAATAGAATGCCTATCAGTTCCAGCAGTAGTAATTAAAAAGAAAAGTGGCTGGCATCTCGCATCTCCACTTCCTTTGGTCATTACATCATAAAGTTGTCTATTAGGCTGGGCATGTAGTTCATCAAAAATTACTCCATGAACATTAAGCCCATGCTTTGTAAATGCTTCAGCAGATAGAACCTGATAAAAACTAGCTGTAGGCATATACACTAATCTCTTTTGAGATAGAATTGGTTTTATTCTTTTCTTTAAAGCAGGACATTGATCTACCATATCTACTGCTACATCAAATACGATAGAAGCCTGCTGCCTATCAGCTGCACATCCATAAACTTCAGCACCCCATTCTCCATCACCACAGGTAAGATATAGGGCTATAGCTGCAGCAAGTTCACTCTTCCCATTTTTCTTTGGAATTTCCACATAAGCTGTATTATATTTTCTATAACCATCTTCTTTTACAGTTCCAAATATATCTCGTATGATTTTATCTTGCCAAGGTAAAAGGTCAAAAGGTACGCCATGCCATACACCTTTTGTATGTTTAAGGTTATTTATAAATTTCACTGCTCGTTCTGCTTTCTTTTCATCAAACATTATTTAACCCTCAGTAATTTTTCCATTGGATCATCGGTATCAGTCTCCCCTGTATTTACCTGAATTCTTGTACGAGCAGCAGGGGTAAGTCCAAATTCAGAACAGAAATCCTTCATAACCTTAAGATATGTCTGGGCAATGGATACCTGTGGCACCTGTTGAATATATCCTGATGGGGTTTTAAAAATAGTGCCATGCTTTGATAGAAATTCTTCAGCTTCTTTCCATCTAGCATAGGCTTGACAGTATCCAGCAAAGGCTGCCATGTCCACTTCAGTTAGTATTCCAATGGCCTCCATAGTTTTAGCCATTCGCTCCCATTCTTTCTTAGCTTCAGGCTCCAGCCATGACGGACATTCGGGAGCTTTTTTCTCAGGCTTTGGTTCTTTATCATTTAAAGGTCTTTTTCCAGGATTCCCTTCCAAGACCTTTAGTGCAGTTGGTTTTGGCTTTCTTCCTCGTGTCGCCATTGCTATCACCTCCAATTTATAGTGAAGAAAAAAGGCCCTTATTTTAGGCCTTCCTTCTGATTTTTCTATCTTCCAATTCCTTTGTAGTTTAAAACCCCTAGGGTAATTGCCCCATTACCTCTTTAAAAAGCCCTTACAGGGCAAGTGTGGGGCTTATTTTTCCCTCTTTGTGCTGATTTCAATGGCTTCATCAATGAAACTCAAATCAAATCCAGCACTTTTGTATCCTTCCTTTACAGTTCTTAAATAACTTTGACTTGGAGAATTTAAGTGAATCCTATCCTTAATCTTATTGGTCATAATGTAAACCATGGCAGTTACAATTTCACCAGTCTCAAGTTCCACTGGTATATCTTCTTTGTAGTAAAAGCTAGGATAGCCTTCATACCTATCAAGGGCTAGTTCATCTTTAGGCTCTACTTCCCATACAAGTACTGGCACTTTTTTACCTTTGCAGGGTTCAATGGTTAAATAGGCATTTCCAGGTACACCTTTAAAAAGCAGCCTGTAGCCATAGAGCATTCCCTTTCCATAAACCTTGGCAGTAGGACATCGGTAGCTCATTTGCTCTAGGTTAAGATTTGAACCATAAGCAACATATAGTCTTTTCATTTTGATTCATCCTTTCCAAAGGGCCCAATATTTCCCCACTACTTGGCCTGTGTGGCCTTTACTTTAAGTGAGGGAGTCCTTCTACCAGCTTAAGAGGGGTTTCCCCCTCTGTGGCTCTTGGGCCTGCCGCTATTTTTAAGTTTCTCTATGCGGCTCTTCGAAATCTCCAAGCTGCACTTCCTTCTAGGTGTTTGGTTAAGTGCTCCCTGCAGTTTTTGAATTCTTCTCCGATAAGTCCTATTCGGTTTAGCCAAGTTCTCATTGCAAACTTTGGATTTTCTAATTGTGGCTTTTTGGTGCTAGCACTCTTTTGGGTTAAGGCCTGGTTGTTTATGGCTAAGGCCAAAACAATGTAGCTTCTTATTTTTCCTGCATGAAGAGTTCCATTAAATCCCCTAAGTTCTACTGTTCCTACTCCGTTGAAAAAACTGTGAAGGTTTAGAAAATGATATCTGCTTTCATGGTAGTGTCTTTCCCTGCTGGAGCCGTAGCCTTTGTACCAAATGTCCTCAATTTCTTTGAAAGTTTTAGGTTTTTTCTTATTCATTCTTTCCACTAAATCTTTATCCATCTTCTTGCAGTAACGCATTCTTTCCCTTTCAATTTGTAGGCTTTCGTAAAGCAAATCGTTTCTAGCGTAGATGATGTTTACAAAGTTTCTTAAGCTTCTTGGTGTATGGTCTGCTCCATCTAGGTGTATGTGAATTCCTGCTGTTGAGTTTGAAAATCCTCCTGCCTTTCTGATTTTTCTCACCATCTCCTGCAAAGTTTCAACGTCTTCTTCGTAGGTTAAGATTGGGCTAACAATTTCTACGCTGTATTCTCTTCCTGCCGCAACCTTTTGCCCATTTACTTTTCTTTGGCATCTCAAGCTTCCGTCATACATAACTTTCCAAACCCTTCCATCCGGTGCAGTAACTTTGTAGCTATCGTAATAATCATACTGTTTTTGAATGCTTCCCCCTAAATGCTCTGCCACAATTTTTGCTGCCTTTTCTCTTGTAATTCCTGTTAGTTCAATCTCAATTCCAAAGTTTCCTTTTAAAAAGCCTCTGTCTGCCATGGTTTTATCTCCTTTCAGTGTGTTTTCGTTGTGTATATATATCACTCTAAAAGGGATAAATAGCAAGTACTATTTTCAAAAGAAACATAGTATTTTACACTATTTCAACATATTCAGAAATAACAGCTAAAGCTTCAATATAAGACCCAGATTCCATTATCCTTTTTACCATTTCGTCTGCTTTATCTTTCATACCAGCTTTTTTAAGGGTTCTAGATGCAATCCCCATAAGATTAAATATGTTTCCATCTTCACCGATTAATTTACACCTTGGTTTAGTCATTAGTCTTCCTCCTTCACTGGATACCTAAATGCACTGTTGCCACTTAGATTTTGAAGTAGTTCTTTTCTAATTTCTCTATACTCATCTCCTATCATTCCCAGTCTTGTTAGCCAAGTTCTAAAAGTGTATTTTTCATTGTCGGTAGGTTTCACTTTAGCTAAAGCTCTACTTTGGGCCTTAGCATTTTTATTGATTAGTGCAAAAAGCCAAGTAGCTGCTTCAGTTCCTGTATGCTTAAAGGTGATGGTTTTATCCTTAAAATCAAATTCTATTCCAGGATGTCCTCCCTCTTCAATTTTATTTAATGCTCTTTCAAAACTATCTACGCTGTTAATATCTGCTTCGTTAATTTTAATAACAAAGTCCTCTTCTACTATATTTTCTTCAATTCCCAATGCTTTTTTAATTAAAGGCTGCCTGCTGTAAATCATGTTTACAATATTTCTTAAGGTTCTACCACTGTGGCCATCCATGGGTATTTCTAATTCGTAGCCAATAGGTTCTTCAGGCCCAGCTAGTAGTTCTTCAAATTCTACTTCTACTCCAAGAGATGTCATAATCTTTCCCTCCCTATCTATGATGTAAGTTTCTTTAGGTGTTTCTATTTGATATTGAAAGCTTGGTACTCCTAGATACTTAGGCTTCACTCCAAAATGCTCACCTAAGATTTTTACTAATTCCTTTCTATCCATTTCAATCCCTCCTGTATTTAGGTTACTTACATATATCACTCTAAACACAGGGAATTGCAAGGGTTATATCGAGATTTATTCAAATAAAAAAGCAGGCTAGTAAAAGCCTACTTTTGATTAGATATATTTCCTGTCTTTATATCTCCAATTTTTAAAAAATTCGTCTTCTTCAATTATCGATTGATATGGTGGCGAAGTAAAATCAACAATTATATTAACTACATCAGTAAAATCAAGTTCATATTTTAATATCTTTTTACAGAAATTGTTCCATCTCTTTTGAATTTGATTATCTTTAGCAAGTCTTGCAATTACAATAACAGAGTCTTTTTCATATGGTGTACCTCGATTAGATAATGTTTCATAGATTGCTTCTTGAAGCTTTCTACCCTCAAAATCAAATGTTGTCGCTAAATAATATATATCATAAAAATCCTTCATACGACCTGTAGCTTCCATTAAAGATATGATCGCATCTAATTTCTCCGCTACTGTAGATTCTAAAGAATAAGTTAATACCTCAGGTTTTTCAAACTCTGGAAGTAATACTGGTAGAGTTCTTTCAACTGGAGAAGGTACAATAATATCCCCAACTCCAAAGTCTATACTAAAAGGTGTCTTTGTTCTTCCAATAATACCAGTAAGGTTGACTCTGATACCATGATACTCTTTAACCTCACTAATTTCCTCTAAACCTCTAATTTTAAACTCTACAAAATCATTATTACTAGGTGAAGAAATAACTTCTCTAACAAGCTTTTCAATAGCGTCTAAATCATTTGAATAATTCTTTAAAAGATAATCTGCATCAACTGTTGGCCTCGTAGTAAATCCACTAATTGAATATAATAGAAAACCACCCTTAAGAATAAGATTTTCTTTATAGTTACTCCCCGAAAGCCTTCGAATAAATTCTTCCTGGCAAAATAAATTTAGTAGCTGTTGCAATGGGATGCCTTGTTCTTTCGATTTGTTTTTTAGTCTTGCTAAAACTGACGCTTCAATATTTCCCATTACAACCACACTCCTATATATGTCTGTGTCTTATTCTTAATATTAAATTTCTCAGCATATTCAAATAGGTTTCTCACATTTTTCTTTGGATCTTTTATATAACGTTTTATTGCATTAGTAAATACTTCTCTCTCCAACTTATTCTCATAGCGAAGAACATCACATATAGTGCGATCTCGATTAAATATTTTTATCTCTACCTCTTCTACTTGAATTACATCCAAGCCGATTTCTAGTAATTTTGGTTCAATATAAAAGACTTCTATTAATGGGTAGTCAATTTTATACTGACTTTTTTCACTGTCTCTATCCACAGCTATTTGCCATGCTAGAGGTATTCTATCTGTATATCCATAATGCATCAGTGCACTTTCAAGAAAAATTACTGCATCTGGAAATAGTCTTGCTATTACAGCTTCTTCTGGATAGATATTATCTGATAGTTCATAATAACCACGTTTAATTCTTGTAATATCTCCACTATCTACAAGTTTCTTTATTTGCCGACTTGAAAGCCCTAACGCATTAAGTTCTGATGTTTTTAATACTCCACCACGATTTTTAAATTCTTTATAGATAACACCTTTTTCAATCATAATTGCACCTCATTATCCGCATTGCAATTAGCAGTGCGGGTATTTTAGTGCAATTATATCATTAAATTATTTGATTTTCAAGAATTTTAAATAAAAATTAGTCTAAATCACATACTTTGTATTTTAGTTTCTAGTAGATTTCATAAGCCCTTTATATGGTACTTTCTCCTCATTTCTTATTAGAAAAACTTCTTCATAAGAATCAACATACTCAATATATCTTTTCACAATAACATCTGCATATTTTTCATCAAGTTCTATTGCATAACAAATTCTTCCTAACTGCTCGCAGGCAATTAAAGTAGAACCACTGCCAGCAAAAGGTTCTAATACAATACAGTTACTCATGCTACTATTTTGGATCGGATAAGCTACAAGAGGTACTGGTTTCATAGTTGGATGAAGTTCTGATTTTGTAGGCCTATCAAAATTCCAGATAGTTGTTTGTTTTCTATCTGCATACCATCTATGCTTTCCCGTAGGTTTCCACCCATAAAGAATAGGCTCGTGCTGCCATTGATAATCAGAACGACCTAATACCAATGATTGCTTGGCCCAAATACACACATTAGCAAGATGGAATCCTGCATCCTTGAAAGCCTTTCTAAAATTTAACCCTTCTGTATCTGCATGGAATATATAAGCTGCAGCACCATCATCAAGAGAATTAAATATATTTTTAAATGAAGCTAATAGGAATTCATAAAAGTTTTTATCTTCCATATTGTCATTTTTAATTTTTCTCTCATTTTCACTTCCAGCTGTATAATTCACATTGTAAGGAGGGTCTGTAACACAGAGATTTGCTTTCTTTCCTTCCATTAGTTTCTCATAAATTTCTGCCTTGGTACTATCTCCACAAATAAGTCTGTGCCTTCCAAGTAGCCAAATATCACCCTGTTTTGAAATAGGCTCTTCTGCTAAAGCTGCATCTACATCAAAATCATCATCCTGCACATCTTTATCGTGGATATTACTAAAAAGCTCATCTATTTCTGCAGCATCAAAGCCTGTAAGGTCCATATCAAAATCCAGTTCTTTTAAATTTTCTAATTCTAAAGCTAACATCTCATCATCCCAGCCTGCATCCATAGCCAGTCTATTATCTGCTAAAATATAGGCCTTCTTCTGGGCCTCTGTTAAATGTTCCACTAACACACAGGGAACTTCTTTTATTCCTTCTTCCCTTGCTGCCATTACTCTGCCATGGCCAGCTAAGATATTATAATCCTTATCTATAAGGATGGGATTTATAAAACCAAATTCTCTAAGGCTACTTCTCAATTTATTAATTTGGTCTTTACTATGGGTTCTAGCATTATTTGCATAAGGTATCAACTCATCTATATTAATTAGTTTTAATTCTTCTGTTGTTTTCAATATTTCACTCACCTCTTTATTTTTTATTGAATTTTCTTTGTTTCTTTGTTATAATGTTTATAAAGATACAAAGATATAGGTATTATATTTATGAATTTAGCATATACTATAAAGGAGGTTACAAATATGCCTACAATTGTTATGGAGCGTGATATTATGGATCGTAAAATAATCAGCGTTTCAAAGAAGCGTCAAATTACGATACCTTTACAATTCTATAAACATCTTGAACTTGGAAGCGAAGTTGAATGCTCACTTGAAGATGGTAAAATTGTTATTCAACCTCTTCATAGAGAACCTAGTGAGTTTTCCGTTGAAATACTAAAAGACCTAGTTTCTCAAGGATATTCAGGTGATGAACTAGTAAAGCAGTTTGAAACACAAAGCAAAAATATTAAAAAAGCTGTTACCAATATGCTTGAAGAAGCAGATACCATTGCAGCTGGTGAAAAGAAAGCAGCAAACTTTGATGACATCTTTGGTTCAGAGGACTGATTATGTACGAAATATTATTCAGTCCTCAAGCTGAACGTTTTTTTAAAAAATTAAAGGAAAAACCTTTAAAAAATGCATATAAAACAGCTTTACTAAAATTAAGTGAAAATCCTTATATCGGTCAACCAAAACGTGGTGATTTGGCTGGAATTTATGGTTTTGATGTAAAGTATAAAGGTATAAATTACGAAATTGCCTATACCATCAATGAAGTTAATGGTAAAAAGATTGTTGTGCTTCTTGCTGGAACTCGTGAAAACTTTTATCAACAACTAAAGCGATATATTAAATAGCTCTCAAAAGAGGGCTATTTTGCTTCTATACCCCCCTATGGAATTTTGCGAATTCTTGCACGAGGGGGCCGCCCCGTTCCTGGGCTAGAGGGTTTTAAAATCTTCACCCCGCCCTAGGGGTCAATAGGTGTAAACCTTTCTCTTCCATCTGCCGTCTTCCTTGGCAGTCTTCCTATCATGGCAGGACTTGCACAGGGATTGAAGATTATTAATGTCATAGAATAAGTCTTCGTTACCTTTATGAGGTTTTATATGGTCTACCACTGTTGCTGGGGTAATCCTATTATTCTTTAAACACTCTACACAGAGAGGTTGTTTGTTTAATACATACCTTCTTAAATCTTGCCAGCGACTGCTGTTGTATAGTTTCTTATATGGTCTATTACTACAGTTGTATTCTCTATTAATTTCCTTTTGATGCATCTTGCAATAGTTCCCTTCTGTTAGCTCTGGACAGCCTGGGTACTTGCAGGGCTTCTTTGGTTTCCTTGGCATCCTCTTTCACCTCTTTATCTTTAAAGCAACTAGGGAACATGCAATACACCATATTAGGTGAAAGCCATGCTCCCCAGACGCATTTCTTACATTTATTCATTTGTTTCATCTCCTAAAATTGGGCATAGAAAAAGCCCTAAAGCTAAATGCTCTAGAGCTTGTCATTCTATAAAACTTTAGATCAGATCGTTTTAAATAAAAATGGGCGACCCAAGCCACCCTAAGAAATATTAAGTGCCTAACCAAATGTTAAGCTAAATAGTATTTGAACAAAAATACGAGTAGGTACAGGCACCTTCTCGCTAAAAACTTTATAAGTTTTTGTTCCTCAGTATAATTATACCAGGTAGCCCACTCGTGACTCCCCATATTTGACATTTATAACACTTTAGGCATTCATCCTAAAGTATCTTTGTATTTTACATTAATCTTAAAAATCTATTCTTGTAAAAGATCATCTAAATTAATCCCAAGAAGTTCTAACTTAATAGCAGCTACTTCTTCTTTCTTCTCATTTGATATTTCTCCCACTTTTTCATACATATCTTTTTTTAAAATAGGTTGAGTTAACTGTATTTGGGCCATACATTTTCTTAATACATCATCTCTTTTTATATCTCCTTCATTCGGGTATAAAAGAACATCAAACTTTTGTAGAAATCTTATAGTTGTTGTAATTGGTGCAACTCTTATTAGCAAAGATTCTTCATCATTATTCTCTAAACAGTTTTGTACAACTAATACAGTTCTGGAGGGGTGTAAGTTTCTCTTATTAACAACTCTATCACTTGGAAGCAATCTTATCAATTCATCTCTTAATTTCCATATCTTACCAAATGCAAATTCCCTGTCATCTTTTAAAGCCTCTAGGTCTTTATATTGTTTTGACATATTCTGCTCTCTCCGTTGTATCTAATGTAGCCTCATAGGAATTTAAGATGAATTTCTCATATTCTACATAATTATCTTCATTCACCTTAAAAACTTCCTTTTTTCTTAAGTTGTCCTGAGCTTTCTTTAATCTAGCGGGTGAAAATTTGAATATGTTATTTTTCACTTCTTTCATCCCCCTCTCTAAGGCTTTGGACTTATAATATCGCTTCATTAAATCAGTATCTATTACTTCATCACAAATCTCACTATCATTTAGGTCCCCTCTAGCTTCAATCCAAGGAATTTCTTGATGGTTCATCGCTTCTAGCTCATTTGCAGTATATGAACTATATGTTTCTAGAACTTTATTAATTATATTCAATTTATAATCAGAAATATTACTCATTGCACTCTCTAAAATATTGTTTACTAAGTTTGTATCCATGTGTATATTATTATACCCACATTTAGAATATTTAAAATATAAAGGTCTTAAAACTGCACCATGTCTCCAAGCCTCAAAACCATTGCTTATTAGCTTTTCATCATTTAAAGCCAAACTCCAGGCCTGACAATAATACATTAATTTTTGAAGTTTTTTATTTGAAATTTCTAAGTTATGCGAATTACAATAAGCAATTATATAATTAGATAAATCCTCATAATTCATACAACTCATTTTTATCCCCCATTTGTTTTAAAAAACATCTTTAGTATCTATATTAACATTGTATCACTCTTAGTTTTATATGTCATTAGCTTTTTTAAATTCCAGGCATAGAAAAAAGCCCTCTTTGGGGCTTGTATTCAAGAATGCTGCGTTTCCTTGGAATCAAATTGATATAACCTCGGCCTATTCAAACAGCATATGGTGTTCTTGATTTTTCTATACCTTTACATCTTATATAATACTACATTTATTAAGTGGCTTTCAATGGCTTTTAGTGGCTTCTTTTAAAATTTCATCAATTTCTTTTAAAGCTCTACCATGAAGTCTCATTATCCACCTTTTATCATATCCCATACATCTAGCTACATCATCCCAGCCCTTGTTGTTTATATATCTCATCTCTAATAGCAGTTGGTAACTGACATCTTCCACTTGACCTATGACATCCAGGATTTCTCTTTTTAAATCAATTAATCTATCAATATCATCATTTATTTCATAGCTTAAATCTATAAGTTTAACAGTAGCATCTTCCATAGGACTTGTTGTAGCTTTTCCTCCAGATACTTTCTCCTGAGTAAAATCTACAGTAACCTTCTCTGCTATAGCTTTCAGTCTTTCCATTTGCTCCAGTTTATTATTTATACTTTTATCAAGCCACATAGCTTGAGATAGATATTCTTTAGCATTCATTCTCATTACCTCCCATCTTCCTAACCCTCGCCTTTACTGCATTTAGCAATGCTTCTTGTCCTACTTCTTTACCTTCAAGTGCTTTCATAACATCTTCATCCATAGTACCTTTGGATACTAAGTGATGGATGATTACATTTTGCTTTTGGCCTTGTCTATAAAGTCTTGCGTTTGCTTGACTATATAATTCAAGGCTCCAAGTAAGTCCAAACCAGATGATGATATTTCCACCAGCTTGAAGGTTTAATCCATGTCCAGCACTAGCTGGGTGGGCCAGCATAATTGGTATTTTACCTTCATTCCAATTCTTTATATCTTCAGATGTATCAAGAACTGTTAAATCATCTCTTTTTAGGTGCTTTCTAATTCTATCTAAATCATGCTTATAGGAATAAAAGATTAATACTGGCTTTCCGTTTGCAGCTTCTATAGTGTCCTCTAATGCTTTAAGCTTTGCATTGTGTATTTCCCGAACATCCCCATCTTCATCATAGACAGCACCGTTGGACATTTGGAGTAGCTTATTAGCTAGAACACCTGCTGTATTTGCTACAATATCTGAATCTTTAAGTGGCAGTAATAAGTCTCTTTCCAGTTGGTCATATTTATCCTTTGCCTTCTTTGGCAGATAAATTGGTATGATATTATTAATTCTTTCTGGTAGTTTTAAATAATCCTCTGCTTTCATACTGACACAAATATCTGATAGTTTTTCATAGATGGCTTCCTCGGCATCTTCCTTTAACTTATAGGTGAATACTATATGTTGATTTCTCTTATCTGGTAAGAAGTACTTCTCCCTGTACCCAGTAATGGTTTTTCCTAGCCTTTCTCCACCATCTAATAGATAAATTTGGGACCATAAATCTATAAGTCCATTTGGTGCTGGGGTTCCAGTAAGGCCCACTACTCGTTTCATAAAGGGCCTTACCTTTCTTAAGGCTTTAAACCTTTGTGCTCTATGGGATTTAAAACTGGATAATTCATCTATTACCACCATGTCAAAGGGCCAGTCCTTACCACATTTATCTACTAGCCATTTCACATTTTCTCGGTTGATGATGTAAATATCAGCTTTTGTGTATAAGGCATTGATTCTTTCTTTTTCCGTTCCTAGAACCTTAGATATTTTTAGATGTTTTAAATGATCCCATTTAGCTGCTTCTTCATCCCATGTGCTTTCCGCTACACGAAGAGGTGCTATAACTAAAACTTTTGATACTTCAAAGTAGTTAAACATTAATTCATCTATGGCTGTTAGTGTAATAACACTCTTGCCCATTCCCATATCCAGCAGTAATCCTGCTTTTTCTTTATCTAAAATCCACTGAGTAGCGTATTCTTGATAATCATAAGGTTTATATTTCAATCAACCACCTCCTGTAAAAATACATTTATTTTTTCATATGAATCTATTACATAAACTTTAAAGCCTAAGCTTTCCAGTTGCTCTTTTCTTTTTAATTGGAGAGGCCTTAAATTTTTCCCAGGTGCTTTTAGTTCTACAAAGTAGATTTTTCCTTTTGGTAGTAAGACTAATCTATCAGGCACACCTGCCATTCCTGGAGAGGTGAACTTAAGTGCAAGGCCACCTAAATCTTCTACCTCCCGTTTTAATCTAGCCTCTATTTTACTCTCTAAAATCTCAAACACTCCCCATTTCTTAAACAAGTACAAATCTTGTTAACAATCTTGTTAATCTCTACACTTCAGTATTTATAAGGCTTTTAGTAACTTTTAAAAGGTTTTCAATAAACAAGTAACAAGAATTTCCTATAGACTACTCTTAATTATAGAGATTAGGCATATACATATACCTATATATTCTTTATTTTATTTATCTATATATATAATCTTGTTTATCTTGTTAATAATATAAATTAAAGCCTTAATATAACTAGGGTAGGGGTAGTAAACAAGAATGGTAACAAGCCTAAATCTTGTTTAATCTTGTTTATCGCATCTAACATAAATTCTTTGTATTCCATAGAGAGGAACTTTGGCATTTCCCTGCTTGTTTCCAGTGTACTTTTCCCATCCATCAATCTTTCTCATTATTGCATTTATCTCATAAGAGTCTATCTTTCTCATGGCAGTAGCTTCTTTACCAAATAGCTCACACCAAATTTCCATGGTGCAGACTTGCTCTCTTCTTACAGTTCCTATAACATTATCGCTAAACTCATCACCACGAATAAAGCTTCTTCTTGCATATAAGTCCATATCATCCCAGTTCGTTGGAAGGAGCATATCTAAATATTCTCTAACTACTCCTTCTCTATCATCACTTTCTAAAGCATCCACTTGGGCTGCATTTGCTATTTTTTCAGCTTCATTACTTAATACTAAAGATTCACCTTTATGGTAATATTCCATTACTTCTGCCCAAATCTGGTCTACATCATCTATATCCCAAGGTTTTAATTTAGTATCTCCTGGAGTCTTAACTGGCCAAAACCTACGCCCACCAGTAATATCCCTTAAAAATCCTGCTTCTTGATTTGTGGTGCCTACAATAATACACTGTCTTGGATGGTCTTCTACTGAGTATCCATAACTTGCTCTAAACTTATCATCTTGCCTTGATAAAAAAGACTTTAATGTCTCTTCATCAATTTTTCTAATTCCAGCTAGTTCTCCAATTTCAAGTATCCAGTAACCTTGAAGTTTTTCCGCTGCAGTTTTATCTCTCATATCTGAGATGGAAAGAGAATCACTAAAAAACTTTCCTCCTAGCTTTGAAAACAAAGTACTCTTTCCTATTCCCTGTGGCCCATTTAAAACTAGAACTGTATCAAATTTAATTCCTGGATTCATGGTTCTTGCTACTGCTGCAACTAGTGTCTTTCTCGTTGCTTCTCTGGTGTAGATATTATCTTCTGCTCCTAGATATTTAACTAATAGGGTATCTACTCTTTTAACACCATCCCATTTTGGAAGATTTAATAGATACTCCTTTACTGGATGTCTAGACCTTTCAACGGCTACTTTTAATACAGCCTCCTTAAGCTTTCCTGGTGCATAAAGGTTATAGTTTAAATCAATATATCCAGCAAGAGATGCTTCATCAGTTTTATTCCACCCAGACTTTAACCTTTTCCAGGGAACATCTCCTTCTACATCAACACCTTCTCGAAGCTCGTTATAAAAAATACTGTTAAGTTGTGGATCATGTCTTAGTATAAGAATTATATTGGTAAGAGTATTTTTAAGCTCTCCCTTATTATTAATTTCAAGGTTTACTTGCCAATCTTCCTCATTAAAATCCTCACTAGCTGAAGTCATCCTTTCACTAGCTATAGTCTTTTTAACCTCTAAATCCTCTCTAGCTAACTTCTGCATAGAAAGATAAGATGGCAGCTTATTTACTGGTGTTCCTTCCTTTGCCTCTTCATCTAATTCACCGAACTTATGAAGTCTAACTAAATCAAAAGCATTACATAGTTTGCCACTAATGGGGTCGGTGCCATGGTGTGAATATGCAAAGTCTCCATTTTCATATATAACTAATCCACCTGCAGATGATCCTGGAATATATGTGTATCTATTAGAAGTTTCACAAGGTGAGTATATATCAGATAAAAACTTCTCAATTACATCAATGATAGAGTATGTCCTACAAAAGGCACCTACTACACCTGGCTTTTCTTTAGGATCTCCTTGTCTTTCTGCTAATCTCTTTCTATTCTCTTTAGTCCTTGAACTTTCAGGCCAATAGGAAGAGTCTCTCCAATCTTTATACCTTGCAAGTATTTCATCTGGATCTACCCATTCTTCATCTAATACTTTGAAAATAAACTCTCCATCAGAAGAAGTTGATGGCCAATACATCAATCTATGTGGCTCATAGGTGGTATCATCAAAGAAATCTATGCCTAAATCTGCTGCAATTCTTCTTGATACTGCTCCATATTCATCAGGAGTTATTGCTCTTTTTAGTGGAATAACAAGTCTTAATCTTGGAGCTTTAGGACTGTGGCTGTGAGTTGAATACATTACACATCCATATCCAAACTTGGTCTCAACACCTGCCCATAAATCTCCCTTAACAAAGTCAGCATCAAGTGTTACAATTTGCCTCCAAACTACATTATCAGCTTTTCTTCTGCCTTCCTTTAAAGTTCCACCTACAAAACCACCTACATCTTTTACTTCATCTTTCTTAGATTTAGATAGCTTCTTGTATTCTTCATAGGTTTCATATGTTCTAGTTGTACTGCTTAATTTCTCTACTAACTCCGACCATAGCATCTCTCGATTCTTCCAGTTCATTTCTTTTCTACTTCTACCTGTAGCAATGGTAAGAACTCCATCATGTTTTAATTTAGGTTCTTTAAGCTTATATGGCTCTTGCATATTTACTCACCTCTTTCTTAAGGCCCTTCTTTGCTCCTTCTATGTCTCCAGCTAATGCCTGACCTCGTAAGGTTTTAATGGTTTGTCTTGGAAAAATTCCCCTATAGTCTTTTAGAAGTTTTATAAACTTAATGGTTTCCCTATTCATCCAAAGGTTCACACCTTTCATTAAACCTTCTTACTATAATCCCTAGTGACTTAGCCCTTTCAATTTCATTAAGCATTCCCACAGAGATTTTATCTCCAAAGGCCCATAGTTCATCACATATATTTAAAAGTTCAAGCCCCATATCTATTCCTGCGTTTCTTTCCTCTTCATCCTCGTCATCTAAAAACTGAGTAAAGATGGTATGAGGTGCCAAGGGAATACCACTCTTGACATAGACATACCTTGAGTAACCTATAGCTTTATTTATATTCCTTTTAACATCTCCCCTTAAGGGAGAACATACATAGATAATTGGTTTCACTAATATCACCTTCCTCTTTAGGTAGGTCGTATTTCATGACCCACCTAGTCTTTTTTATAGTAATCACTCTCAAAGGCTTCAGCTCTTAATGGAAGTCCTGGAGCCCAAGGGATATCAACCCCCATAATTTCCTCCACTTCTTCTAATGAGCCATTATCCTTTGGAACATCTAGTATAACTTCATCGTGGACATGAAATACAATCCTATATCCATACTTTTCAAGCTTTAGCATAGATTCAGCTAAACAGTCCCTTGCTATGGCTTGTATAATATTCTCTGTTAATTTTCCTCCATAGGTGTCAATGCGACCCCACTTCATTCCTTCTATACCTTCATAGGTCAATTTATCTTTATTAAATCTTTCATCTATTTCAATCCTAGGCCTTACATAAGCAAGGCTTCTACCAGAGGGTAGTCTTATAAATAACACTCCTGATTTAAAGTAGAACTTAAGACCATATTGCATACTAACTACAGTTCTTTCCTTAACTGCTTTAATTGCAGCACTTTCTACATCCCACCAAAGTCTAACTATATTTGAATTGGACTTTCTCCAAGCATATACAAGCTCAGGTAGTTCTTCTTCACTAAGTCCCATGTCTATTGCACCCATAGCCTTTAAGGCACCTTTACTTCCTCCATATCCAAGGGCCAACTCTGCAATCTTTCCTTTCTGTCTTAAGACGCTGCCCTTATGAATTTCTTCTACAGGAACTCCAAACATTTGAGATGCTGAAGCTTCATATATCTTTCCATGAGAATTAAACACATCCATTCTCCATTTCTCTCCTGCAAGCCAAGCTATAACTCTAGCTTCTATAGCACTAAAGTCTGCTACTATGAATCTTGAATTAGGAGAGGGAATAAAAGCAGTTCTAATAAGCTGAGATAATACATCTGGTACTGAATCAAATAAAAGTTCTAGTGTTTCATAATCTCCAGCTAGAAGAATTTCCCTTGCTAAATCTAAATCACTCATATCATTTCTTGGAAGATTGTGAACTTGAACTAGCCTCCCTGCCCATCTACCAGTTCGATTGGCCCCATAAAACTGCAGTAATCCTCGTATTCTTTCATCCTTACACATGGCTCTTTCCATAGCCTCATATTTCTTAACTGAAGTCTTAGACATATCTTGCCTTAACTCTAAAACTCTTCTTACTGTAGGGTTCTGGGCTTCATCTAATAGCTCTGATACCTTTTCCTTAGATAAACTATCTACTTTAATATCATATTTATCTTTAAGCCAAGTCTTTAGCTGGGCTGGGCTGTTAGGATTTTCAAGTTCTGTTAAATCTATAGCTTCGTCTAATAATTCCTTTTGGTAGATTTCATCGCAGTGAATGGCATTTTCTACTAATTCTTTATTAACTCTAACCCCTCCATCATTAATTCTTTGGTCTGAAAACCACAGCTTTAATTCTTTATCTGTCATGGGGTAGTTTTCTAATCTTTTACGAATAGACCTTTCCACTTCCACATCTTGCTTACAATATGCTTTGAATGTTTCCCACTTATTCTTATCATGATGAGGAAGATTTCTAGTTCTTCCCCCATTAGCTTTAGTAGGTTTACAAGGAATTGAGAAGTATCTAATTAGTGCTTTCCCTTCACTCATCTTTTGCTGTTTTAGATTTAAACACCTAGCCACACCAGCTAAACTGGTAGGAAGGCCTAAAGTTAATGCGTGGGCCATGCTACATCTCCACTGTTCTGGTGACATTTCCTCTTTAAAATATTTTGATAAACAAGTTCTTTCAAACTGTGCATTAAAAGCTGTTTTAATTACTTTAGGATTTGTTATATCTTCTACTACATCAGTTGGAACCTTTTCACCACTTACTAAATCTACAACCTGTACTTCTTCATCATCATAGGCATAACCAATGATTAGTATTTCAAAATCCTCTGCTTCAGTATAGGCGTAGACCCCAGATTTACCGAGGTCTACACTACTATAGGTTTCAATATCGATAGCTAGTATTTTCATAAGGCATTATCCTAAAATATCATCAAAGTCATTATCTATAGCTTCAAAATCATCTTCAGGTCTTGCCTTACCGCCTAGGGGTTCCCCATCTTCTAGCTTTTGGACATTGTGAAGTGCAAAGCTCACACCAGTAGAACCATTAACTGAATATGGGAATGCAACTATACTGGCCCTTCCAAAGCAACCTGAATAAATTTCTGTTGGGTCTAATATTGGATTTAAATCTCTATCTACTATTCCAGGTTTTGTTTTAGAGTTTACATTTAAAAAGTAACTGTCTTTATATGATGGGTCATCTGGTTTATCTAAATCTCCATCCCTTAAAGGTGTTCTAAAGTTAGCACCTTTTCCAAACTTAGCTCCAAACCTTGTTACTCCTTCTTTTATAGCTTCTTGAACTGCCTTTTCTATTTTTTCTATTGTCTTTTTATCATTCTTTGGTATTACTAATGAAACCGAATACTTAGGTTCCCCTCCTCCTATTCCTGCTTGAGGTGTCAGTAAATGTTCATAACTTAATAATGCCTTTCCTGTAATCACTTTTGTACTCATATCATTACATCTCCTTTTTAAAATCTATTTCTGCACTGCTTCTTAGAGCAGGCCTTTTATCTTCCTCTGGAACTAACTGAAGTTTTCCAGGAGGTTTGATTATTAAATCTCCTAAGGTTTCTTCAAATACTTTCTTTCCTAATTTCTTTTCAAGCTTGGTAAGGCTTATTAGAGATTTTGAAAATATCCTATCCTCTGAATAACCTGCAGCAAGTAAAGCTTTGGCAACTTTATCTTCATCTGAATACTTTCTCGAACTTCTTCCCTCTACCAGCTTAAATCCAGGCCACTCTTTGCCTTCATTTACTGCTTGGCTGAATGCATATGCTTCTACATCCTTAGCCCATTTTGTTAACTCATCTATTTGATTTAGTACTTCTACAATTTCTTCATCTATAAGAAGTGGCGGTGGCTTAAAATCCATACAAGCTAACTTCATATTCTCTTCTGCCCTTGAACGGCATATGGCTTTCACCTTACAAAATCTACAATGCTCTCCTACCTTGAATTTACCTTCTCCCTTCCAGGCTTCATCAGCCTTTGGCTTTACTGTTTTATTCCCCCAATGTATAAGTTCTTCTACTTCCATTTCATCGCTGGAGATGTTATCAAGTCTTGGTTGGATAATGGTCATTCTAACTTTCTGGGTATCATAGAGCATTCCAAATCCGTTAATTGCACCTAAGGCATATAGACGCATTTGGGGATTTGCTATTGCTGATACCGCTACTCCTTTGCCACCTTTTAAATCAATAACTTCAATAATTCCATCTGCAATAATAAGAACATCTCCTGTTCCAAATCCTTCTTTAACCCAAGGGCTATAATCTAATCTTTCTTCTATGAGAATCAATGGATCAGGACTAATAGCTCTTGCCTCATTAATCTTTTCAATTACTGCATCTACATAAATCTCTACTGCTTTTTCTATCTCATCTGTATAAAAGTCATTTTGCTTCATTTCTTTTAGTCTCTTATTGAACTCTGCCTTTGTAATATCATCTAGAAAAAGTTTAAGATGTAACTCTCCTAATTCATGCATAAAAGTTCCTTCCTTTGCATAAATGCTTGTGCTATCTTCCACCTCTTCTTCAAGCCTTACACTAGGGCTGCACTTAAGCCACCTGTGAGCCGATGAAGCAGAGAGTAGAGCGTGTTCTCCCATTACATCACCTCAGCTTTCTTTAATAATTCTGGGTATTTTTCTCTTGGTATGTCAGATAACTTCTTAACTCCAAAGCCTGTAATAAGCTCTCTTACCTGTGCTTGCTTTCCAGCTTTAGATAGAGAAGCTAACTTTGCTCTGACTTCCTCTAAAGTTGGTAGATTAACTTCCACCTTTTCTTTAGGTTTATTTCCTTCTACTGTACCTGCCAAAGTTTCAATACTATCTGCAAGACTTCGTAGATCCTCCACCACATCTAGTGCCAGTTTGATTTTGCTCATTCTCTTCCTCTCCTTTCTCTAGTTCTAATATCTTGACTTTTGCAGCCACTATCAACTTATTGTTTCTATTTATTTATTATTGGTGTTTTTAGGTTCCATGCTTGGAAAAATAAAAAGCTTCTCTAATGGTTCCTCTGGAAAAGCTTTTATTAATCCACCAATGGTTTTTTTACCTCCTACCCTTTCTCCATTTAATAATCGATTTGCTTCTGATCTTGATATTCCCATTCTTCTAGCTAATTCACTTCCAGACCAATCTCTATCCCTAACTAGCTCTAATAAATACTCTCTGTTTGGCACCATTTATTTCACCTCTTTTCCTTATTGTGCTTTTCAGTTCCATTGAATAAATCATATCACCCTTAAAGTGCCATGTCAATATAAAGTTCAATAATTATATTTTTGTTGCCTTTTGGTTACACTAATGATATACTATAGTCAACACAATATATATATTGTCTATAGTTTAATAATTGAAATATTGGAGGTGTTATCAATGACTACTTTAGGTGAGTTTATAAAAGAACGCCGAGAAGCAAAAGGCTGGTCAAAAAGAAGGCTTGCCACTGAGGCTGACATAAGTCATACGGAAGTTCATAGAATTGAAATTGGTGAAAGACAAAATCCTTCTGCACCTGTTCTAAGTTCTATTGCAGATGCATTAGGTGTTCCCCAAGAAGAAATGCTTCGCATAGCAGGATATATTGATGATGATGAAAATGTTCCCTTAATTGCAAGGGTTTTTCCAGATTTAAAAACAGAGAAGCAGCAAGAAACTGTTCAAAAGATAGTAGATGGGTTAGCCAGGAATTCTGATCTTGAAGAGAAAGATTATGATGATTTAGTAGATCAAATGGAGATGTTCTTAGCTCATGCAAAGAAAAAGAAAAATTCCAAGTAAGCCAAATTTTAAGCGTGCCACAAAAAGAGCCTATGAATTTTTGCTTGAATTAGATGTAAAAGAATTTCCAATAGACCCTTTTAAGATAATAAAAAGATTTGAAGATAATTGGCACCTTTTAAGTTGGACTGAATTGAAAATAAATACTGGCGTGGAAGACCCATTTAATTTAAAAAGAAACGGTGCAGAAGCTGCAACTAAAATTCAACGAGGAACGAATGATTATATAATTGTCTATGATGATAGTTTTTCTATGGACCGTATTCGCTGGACTATAGCTCATGAAATTGGCCATATAGTTTTAGGCCATCTTGTTTATTATGAAGAAACAGCCTTAAATAGAGGTGGCCTAACTCAAGAACAATATGGGGTATTAGAAGTAGAAGCCCATTGGTTCGCTGGTATTCTATTATCACCCCATGTTGTTCTTAATTTATATGGTATTAAAGATAGCCAGGACATCGCCTTCATATGTAATATTTCTCAAGAATCTGCTGAAAAATGTGAAGGGTATTTAAACAACTTTAGACCCCAATTTGTAGATTTAGAAAGAAAGCTTGTTAGAAACTTTTATGATTTCTTCTTTAAGCATAGAGTTCTACAGTCTATTGCTAATGGGATATATAAGTTTAATGGCAGTTATCTTTATGATGAGTTTTATAAAATCTGTAGAATTTGCAGGAATTGTAATGCTTACATAACAGATGAGAATCAAAAGTTTTGTCATGTTTGTGGAAATACAGTACCTGAATGGGATTATCCATTTAAAAACTTACCTGTAAATGGGGTGTGGATAGGTTGGCCTGAAAACCTAGAGGGTAAATATTATCCGTATATAGAGGTTGATAATAACAAAAGAGTTTTATATTGTCCTGTGTGTAAAAATCAAGACTTTGATGAAGATGCTACATATTGCAAAATTTGTGGCACACCATTATACAATACTTGTTTAAGTGAAAATACAAAAGTATCTGGTGCTTGTAGATACTGCCCTAACTGTGGTGAAACTACTAAGTTTCAGGAATTAAATATATTTGATAATTTAAAAGAAGTTCAAATACCAGACCTCCTCACTTTTGAAAATGGTAAATATGAGGACTATATTGAATATGAATACTGGAATTATATCATTGCTACAGTATATTATTTTAAAAGAGATTTAGAGCTTTATACAGCTTTAGATGGTAGTAAAGCAATTAGAGATGAAGGTTCTTTTATTGTATTTGCAGCAAATGCTATGTCTGCAGATATTATATTGAATCATCAAAATTTACTTATGGAGTGCATTAAAGAATATGGACAAACTATTATAACGAATGTGGGGTGCTATTATTATGATTTATGATGATGGAGTTAAAATGGATGATGATATGAGAGTTGAAATTTGCCCTAGATGTGGGAATGAAGTTTATAGCTCTAAAGCTGAATACTGCAAAATCTGTGGCCTTAGGCTCTATAATTACTGCCTTGGTGAAACTATAGTTGATCCAAATGGAAACAACCCCGATTATGTAGAATACCATAAAAATGATAGTGATGCTCGGTATTGTGAAAAATGTGGAATGCCGACCACCTTCTTTGAAGAGGGCTTATTAAAAGATTGGAAAGATGCTAAAAACTTAATTGAAATGGAAGAAGCGGAAAGTGAGTTCCTAAACAATCCACCTTTCTAAGGATTATGCTAACTAAGGCATAGTCCTTTTTCTTTAAAATAAATAAGCACCCCAGCAGACAAGCTCATCACATATCCTATGAGGCAAGTCTATTAGGGTGCCATTTAACAACATTAGATTAATAACCTACCACATAAAGACATAAAAAGAACCCCTTTGGATTTCTCCGCTGGGGTCCTTCTTTATCTTAGAGAACGGTTAGGTTCTCAATGTTTATTTCTGTTGATTATTTTACTGTTACATTTGATAATCCTGTTGGAACTGTTACTACAAATACTACTTTATCTTCAGCTTTTGTTTCGCCTGTTCCTTTAGAAATAGTTACTTCAATTTCAAATGTGAACTCTTCTGCAGAGTCTCTAGTAATTGTTGCATTTGAAGCTGTGATTACCGCTTGACCTCCACCTGCTAATGCATCTGTTGTTTCTACTTTAAATGCATATGTTTCACCTTTAGCTGCTGTTGGTAAAACTATCTTAGGTGTTGTAGTATTTTCTTTATCTGTACTATCAAATGGTAATGTTGTTAAAGCAGCTTTTGCATCTGCTACATCTTTTTTATTAGCTGCTAATGTATCTTCTAGTGTTTTTAACTCATCTTCAGCTGCTATTAATTTAGCTGTATTGTTAGTAGTTTCTGCATCAACTTTAGCTTTTGCTGCTCCTGATAATGCATCATAAGCTGCTCTTGCTTCATTGATTGCTGCCTTATCAGTTAATTTAACTGTTCCAGCTGCTGGTAAATCTTTTATCTTAGCTATTACTGGAGCTGCTACTTCTGCTGCTTCATAACCTTCTAATGTTGTCTTCTTAGCTGATGTTACTTTTCCTTTTGCTCCTGTAGTTAATGCATCGAATGCTGCTCTTGCTTTAGCTACTTTAGCTGCTTCTGGAGTAGTTGTATTAATGTCATCAATTAACGCATCTACTAAAGCTGCTTCTTTAGTTTCCAATAAAGCAGTATTGTTTGTTGTTGCACCATCAACTATTGCTTTTCCATATTCATTTAACGCTTTATAAGCTGTTCTTGCTTCTGCAATTTTAGCTTCATCTGTAATAGTTACTGTTGCTGGTAAACCTTTAATTAAAGCTTCTACTTTTGCTGCTTCTGCTACTACAGAAACTTTACGAGTGATTACATTATCTTTTACGTCTACTACGTCACCTTCAACTAATACTGAAGCATCGCCTAATCCAATAACTTTTCCAGCTGCATCTTTAACAACTGTATCTTTATTTGTTGAGTAGATTTCTCCATCAACTGCGAATGCTGTTCCAGCAGCATTAATATAAGTTATTAAACCTTTTACTTCTTCAGCTTTACCAGTTTCGCCTACTATCGCATAACTTACATAGTAATCACTCTTACCATCTAAGTATAGCGTAACCTTCTTGCCTACTATATCCCTTACACTCTTTACTTCCGCATAATCATCAGTAGCATCAAATATCTTGTAATCGTCTGAGAATGCATATTCATCATCACTATCTTTGATAGTAAGTTTTTTACCGCTATATGATCCGATAGTAACATCACTAACAAAGTTATCTGCAAATTTAATATCTCTTACTTTATCTGATTTTTCTCCTACTGTTAATACTACTATTACATTTTTAGTTCCAACTTTTATACCGTCTGGAAGTTTATAGCTGTCTTTTTCAGTTACATAATATTGAGTACCTGATTTCCCTGCTACCTTAACTCCGAATTCGTGAGCACCACTACTTAGTTTTTTAACTCTAGTTAATAGACCAACTACAGTCTTGGTATCAGCATCTGCGTCTGTTTCCGATACTAAAGCAACTGCTTTACCAGCTTCATAGTATACGAACCCTTCTTTTTTAACTACTTCAAATTCATCGTCAATATCACCAATTTTAATAGCTTTCTTAGTGCTATCGTAGAATACAACTGTGCTTGGAGTTGCTTTATAATCTACTCCATCACCATTAACATAAGTCTTTGTAATCTTAAAATCTGAAGTAATTTTGTCTCTTTCTGGTACACTAATTTCTGTTACGTCACCATCTTTATCTACTTTAACTTTGATAACGTCGCCTTTTTCTGCTAATGCCCTATTTTTGCTAAGATCTAGCAATTTTAATAAATCTTCTATATTTTCAACCTTATTAAAATCTTCTTTTGTTGTATTTTCTTTTAATAATTCACTATCATCTAATACATCAAAATCTAAATCATATGCTTTCTTAGTACCATCTGCTCCTCTTACATCTAATGATAGGAAGATATCTCCTCTTCTACCTGTTGTACGACCAGCAGCTTCTGTTAATACTGCGTAGAATGAGCTAGCATCTGGGTCTTTGTCTTCACCTTTTAAAACTGCTACTTTGTTTTTGAAGTTAAAGATTGCTTCTATTTCGTCTTCATCTTCAACAACTTCGTCTAAAATATCTTCATCAACATCATTTAAGTTCTTTCCGTCGAAATATTTTACATTGTCAAAGTTATAAGTTTTGCCTTCAAATCTGAAACCGTCTGAGTAAACTCTATCGATTTTCCCAGTTTTGCTTGCAGTAGCTACTACAGCAAAGTCTTCACTATTGTTGTAGAATACAACTTCGCCATCTTCTAAATCTTTTGATGCAATAGTTTTTCCTTCTTTTACTATTAGGAAATCTTCAACATCTAATTCTTCATCACCATAACCCGCAATTTCATCATCCTTAACTTCGTCGACTACTACGTAACCGTCAAGTGTATAGCCTTCTGCGAATACTACTTCATCATCATCGTTAAGAACTATTTTAGCATAATCTGCTTCAAAATCAGCGGCTTTAACCTTGTCGCCGTCTACTCTTAAAATTGCATCTTTTGATATTTCATAATTTTCATCTTCTGTAACTAATGCTAATTCTTTTTCGTCTTCATCATATTCAGCTGCGTCGAATTTAGCTTCATCTTTTACTACATAAACTACAAGTTTGTCATTTTTGTACCAGAATTTAGTTATTAAGCCTTCTACTGAGTAGAAGTCAAAGTCATCTGCTACTTCTATAACTACCTTGTCATCATCTTCTGGTTCAACTGTTATTTTGTTTGTCTTAGTATTTACTGATGTAACTCTACCTTTTACTGAATCAAATCCCATGTCATCTAATAAATATCTTTCGTCTCCACCATGTTCTTTAGAACCTGATACAACCCATTTAGTGTCAGTACCATATCCTACTTGAACCATCATTGGGATTTCTAATGCATTGTCAACTATTTGAGCTACTTCTCCTCTAAGAGCCGGAGCTCCTTGAGTTCCTTTAACGTCATCAAGTAAACCATTTTCGTTAGCTACGATTAGGTATCCGTATGGATATCCGCCTCTAACTTGAGCTGATGGTTCATAGCCCAATGCTCTAACTATCATTGTAATAGCTTCTTCGTATTTAACTGGAGCAGCCGGAGCGAATTGCCCATTGCCAACACCGTTAACAATACCCATTTTAGCAGCAGTTCCTACATATCCTGATGCCCAATGAGTTCCCGGAACATCTGAAAAACCAGTTGGTAAGCCTTTGGAAGCTTGAGCTGTTGCTTCTAAGCCCTTAGCTCTTACTGCTACAGCAGCAAATTCTGCTCTAGTTATTTGGTCTTCAGGTTTGAATGTTCCATCTTTATAGCCTGTTAAGATTTCTAATAGGCTTAGTCTAGCTACAGCTTCTTCGTATGAAGTGCCAGCTACATCACTATATGATGCTGCCGAAACGAAGCTGAAACATCCTAGTACCATTGCAAGTACAAGTACTAATGATAAACCTTTCTTCATTTATAAAACCCTCCTTATAAAATTATAATTTTTCCTGAAGGAATGTAATCTTTAAGTCAGAAGTTTTCCTTCTTAAACGCCTGACCCAAATGTGGATTTGAGTAGCAAATATGTAATTTACTACCAAATATCCTATTTTGTATTATAACATCAGAAACTTTCTAAATCAAGCAATTGATGTTAATGTAATGAATTTGTAATATAGAAAATGTATATTTCAAATTCGTTCTAAAATCATTATATACGAGAATAAGTCAGATTACCATTACAGTTATGTTACAAATACAATACTTGTGTGTTACAAAGTATTGCAATTCACAATTCACAGTTCACAATTGAAAAGACAATTCACAATTCACAGTTCACAATTCACAATTAAAAGATTAAAACATTAAAAACCTTTAGGGTTGAGGCTGGGAGTATTAAATGAGGGGTAACCTACATTGCAATTCACAATTCACAGTTCACAATGCACAATTGAAAAGACAATTCACAATTCACAGTTCACAATGCACAATTAGAAGATTAAAACATTAAAAACCTTTAGGGTTAAGCTTTGGGGTATTAAATGAGGGGTAACCTACACTGCAATTCACAATTGAAAAGACAATTCACAATTCACAGTTCACAATTCACAATTGAAAAGACAATTCACAATTCACAATTCACAATTCACAATTGAAAAGACAATTCACAATTCACAGTTCACAATTCACAATTAAAATATTAAAACATTAAAAACCTTTAGGGTTAAGCTTTGGGGTATTAAATGAGGGGTAACCTACACTGCAATTCACAATTAAAAAGACAATTCACAATTCACAGTTCACAATGCACAATTGAAAGATTAAAACATTAAAAACCTTTAGGGTTAAGCTTTGGGGTATTAAATGAGGGGTAACCTACACTGCAATTCACAGTTCACAATTCACAATTAAAAGATTAAAACATTAAAACCTTAAAAGAGAGTTATTCAATTAAGGACCAATCAATATAACTTTCCTCGTCTTCTTTAATATAATCTGGGTTGTTTTCTCTTGTTGATCTCACTATAGCATTTAATATTCGACAAATTTCTTTACAATCAGAAATTAATTCAATATATGAGTCCCCTTTTAAATACCCAGTATCAATTAATAATTTAATCCAATATTCTGTTTCATTTGCTTCCTTTAGTGCTATATTCATTTTAAATAAAAAATCCTTCCTGCTGTTGGCTCTTAACGCTTCCATGACATTAGCACCTATGCTTGTCCCTGATCTTAAAAATTGTTTAGATAATATAAATTCCTTATCTTCTTGCAATTTCTTATAAGTATTTATTACATCAATTGCAAAATTATATGATTTTGTTTCTATTACATTTTCTGTAATTCTTCTCACGCCTTTCATTGTGAATTGTGATTTGTGAACTGTGAATTACTTAAAACTGCTTAATTGCAGTTTTAAGTTGTGTATCTTCGTCTTTTTTGTTTTCAATTTCTATGTCGGGTTCTATGCCGTTTCCGTGAATGTAGGTTTTGTTTGGGGTTAGGTAGACGGCGGAGGTTAGTTTGATGATTCCTCCTGTTTGTGCAGGTCTCATGCTTTGTACTATTCCTTTTCCGAAGGTTTTCTTTCCTATTATAGTGCCGCTTTTTGTATCTTTTACTGCTCCCGCCAAGATTTCTGATGCTGATGCACTGTTTTCATTTACTAATAGTACTAGTTTATATTTCGGTTTCTCTAAGGTTGAGATATAGGTTACTGGTTCTTTGTTCTTTTCTTGTATATGGACTATGGGTCCTTTTGGTATAAAGTCTTTGGCTATAGCTACTACTTGATCTAATAGTCCACCGGGATTGTTTCTTAAGTCCAATATGATATTTGTGATACCTTGCTTATCCATTGAAGCCAATGCATTTTTCATTGCTTTTGCGGAGTTCCCGGAAAACTCGGATAGTCTTATATAGCCTATATTGTCTTCTATGATTTCATATTTTACGGGATTTTCATTGACCGTATCTCTAATTACTTCTATATATATAGGTAGACTTTTGGATTCTCTTTTTATTCCTAGTTTGACTTTTGTGCCTATTGGTCCTTTGATAAGTTTTGATGCTTGGTTTAATTGGATATCTTTTGTGTCTGTATCATCTATGGATACTATCAAGTCTCCTTCTTTTAATCCTGCTTTTTCTGCTGGGGAGTTTTTTATTACTTCTATGATATTGATGTAAGAATCTTTTTCTTCTATATATACTCCTATACCTGAAAATACTCCTAGCATGTCTTTGTAGAGTTCTGCGGCTTCCTCGGGTGTATAGTAGTCACTGTATGGGTCGACGCTTTGAAGCATTCCTTTTAATGCTCCTTCCATCAGCTCTTTATCTTCTATTTCAAATGGATATTGTCCCTTTATGTATTGGAACACATCTACAAAAAATAGAAGGTCCGGATCTCTTTCTTGGGTTTGAGGAGTGGGAGTGGCGGCTGCTGAGATATTTGGGATTAATAAGGCTATTATTAACGTTAGGATTGCTAATTTTTTTGATTTATATTTCATTTATATTACCTCCGATTTCAATTCACAATTCACAATGCACAATTAGAAAAACAATTCACAATTCACAGTTCACAATGCACAATTAGAAAGACAATTCACAATTCACAGTTCACAATGCACAATTAGAAAGACAATTCACAATTCACAGTTCACAATGCACAATTGCTGGGGTCGAGCTTTAGGGTCTGTAAAGAGGAGATTCTTCACTGCGTTCCAGAATGACATCCAGCAGTGATTATTCTGCCTTTATAGTCTCTCAAGATTACTGCTTACGTCATCCTGCCGTGTACCCTTTGCATTCTAAGGGTGAGCATAAAGCGAAGGATCTCCGGTTTTAAGATAGCTAAGAGTTAAGAACTAAGAGTGAAGAGTTCCTAGGTTCGAGCTTTGAGGTCTAAAGGAGGAGATCCTTCAATTGTAATGCTTATACTGCTAGTTCAGGATGACAGCTTCGCTAAAACCGGGAATCTCTCCACTTCGGTCGAGATGACATAAGGCAATTCACATTTTATTTTAGCTCTTTAAGCGTGTCATGTTTCAATATATAGTGCCCTTTGTTGATTTCTTCTTCTGCTTTTTTGCTTAGGGCTTTGAATTGGTTTATATCTATTTCTTTTCTGGTCTCTCTATCATATGCTCTGCTGTGTTCAAAGATTCCGTCTCTTGAGATTTCAAGTACAGATGTATCCGTGATTACAGAACCTTTCAGCATATAGGTTTGAGGAAATACATAGTTTTCTTCTGTGTTATTTAAGTCTCGGCCAAATACAAGTCCCTTTTCATTGTTATATCCCATTATATTTGCTATAGTAGGATAAAAGTCCAATTGGCTTCCTAATGTTGTATTTATTTCGTGGATATCCTCTCCCGGTACATGGATTATGAGAGGAATATTCATCATACTGTCAAAATCATATCTTTCGCCTAATAAATCTGACATTATCGGCTGTTCATTTTCGTCTGTGGAAAGGACTGCAAAATGATCCCCATATATGGCGATTACGGTGTCGTCATATAGTCCTTCTTTTTTTAAACTTTCTATAAATCTTCCTATTTCTTTGTCTGTATAGTGTATTGCTTGCAGATAATTTCCCAGCATGGTGTCCTTGTGTTCTTCTCTTATTTTTAATGTTTGATATTCTTCAGGCATCAAAAATGGTGTATGGCTTGATAGTGTTATCATAAATGCGTAAAATGGATTTTCATCTTTTTTATCCAGTTCTTTGAGATAGTGGATGGATTGGTCAAAGAAATCTTCGTCTTTGAGTCCGAATCCTATAATATCATCAAAGGTAAAGTCTTTTTCTGATATAAATCTTTGAAATCCTTGATTTACGTAGGCTTCTTCTCTATTCCAATAATCTGCCTTATATCCATGAAATACCCATGCATTGTAGCCATTGTCCCTTAACAGCCATGGCAATCCATAATAGGTATTGTGAGCATATTGTGTATAGGTTGGTTCTTCCATGGAAGGGTAAAGAGAATTTTGGGAAACAAATTCTGCATCGGATGTATTGCCCCTTCCCAGCATTTGATGATAGTTGTTGTAGTAAATTGACGACTTATCTTCTATTAATTTGTTGATATTTGGCGTAATCTCCTGCCCATCGTATGTTAATCCTACTGCAAAGTTTTGAAATGCTTCTACTTGTAATACTATTAAGTTTTTGCCTTTTCCTATGCCTGTCAAATTCCCTTCTTTTAGACTTGCTCTGGATTTTAAATCTTCTATATCCGCTTTGGTCAGGATTCCGTCTGCTTCTGCTTTTTCATCTTTTATTATGGTATTCTTTATATCAAGCAGATGATAGGTAAATAGCTCTTGTGTCTTAATCGTGTTTATTGTTCCATTTATATTGAAGATGGCAAACAGAGCTATTACGGCTACGCCCAATACTATCGGACGACGAATAAAATTGATAATTGATGAAATCGAAAATCCCTGTGGGCGGGCCCCTACATTGAACAGATTGACATTGGAATGGGATCTATGAAGCGGGTGGATAGGGTCTTTCGCCCTTGCCTTTGACCTTGTGAAGAATCTATACGCTATTATGATTGGTATATCGGTTATCAATAGAAGTTTCTTCATGTCCAATAATATCTTTAGATTTTCTCCTACAGTTTTTAGTTGTGGAATTTGCGGTATCAATTTTACGGATAATAAATTGTTAAAATGCGCAAAATATGTGGCATTTCCCAGCATTAGTATGGATACTACGGAATAGAATATGAGAGAATTTCTGCTTTTGTGTTTTGATTTTGATCTATATATTAAGGATAGTATTAGTGCGGATATTAAGCTACTGGTTATTATTATTGATATTCTGTTGTATTCTACTTTTATTAAATTTGTATAAAGTATAAAT
The DNA here is from genome assembly GCF_014385195.1 of Paratissierella segnis. Lineage (GTDB taxonomy): Bacteria > Bacillota > Clostridia > Tissierellales > Tissierellaceae > Paratissierella > Paratissierella segnis. The sequence continues at coordinate 2,321 of NZ_JACRTG010000012.1, read as the reverse complement.
TTTAATGTTAATAATAATGAATATATCATTTTTTTATGTCCTTTCTTATTCAATTCATAATTCATGATTCACAACTTAATTCAATTCATAATTCACAGTTCACAACTTAATTCAATTCACAATTCACAGTTCACAATTCACAACTTAATTCAATTCACAATGCACAGTTCACAATTCACAATTGAAAGAAAAGTGAGGAGTGAAGAGTTGCTAGGGTTGAGCTTTGCAGAATAATTTCTGCTGTTGTCATCCTTGAGTGAAACAAAGGATCTCTACTATGTAAAAAAAAGTGTAACCCATAATAATTATAGTTTACACTTTTTTATTTGTTAATTCAAGAAAAGACACTTATATAATATTACATTCCAATTACATATTAAATGCCGGATACCTTAAAACAGATCGCTGTGCGTTCCTGTTCTGGTCAAAGCAAGCAATAGCTCTTCTTTTTCAATTTTATAGATAAGCAGCCAATCGGGAGAAATATGGCACTCCCAATGTCCTTCATAATTTCCTGTTAGATCATGGTCACGATATTTTTGCGGTAGAAATTGTTCAGTGCAGAGTAGCTCCAGCACTTCTTCCAATAAAGCAATATCATATCCACGTTTTTTGATTATTTTGTAATCTTTTTTAAAACGTGTGGAATAACTAATCGTCAGCATTCAAGTCCTCCATCAGCGCCTTAACACTGTTAAAAGGCCCACGCATATTCCGCCGTTTGTTCACATCCTCAATTGCTGCCAGCGTTTCTGCATTTGGAGTATCAAGTGCGACAGGGAAAGGAATGCCCCGCTGCCGAACGACCGTTTTGGCAAAGATATTAAACGCTGTGGTCATATTTATACCCAGCTCTCCACACATTTTATCGAAATCTTTTTTCAGGTCTTCGTCCATACGAATGTTTATATTTGTCTGAGCCATATTCTCATCTCCTTGTTTCTTAGTATCTCTATTATATGAAATTTTATTTACAGTGTCAATAAATATTTGTGCAATTCACAACTTAATTCAATTCACAATTCACAATTCACAATTGAAAGAAAAGCGAGGAGTGAAGAACTAAGAGTGAAGAGTTGCTAGGGTTGAGCTTTGCAGAATAATTTCTGCTGATGTCATCCTTGAGTGAAACGAAGGATCTCTACTATGTAAAAAAAGTATAAACCATAATAATTATAGTTTACACTTTTTTATTTGTTAATTCAAGAAAAGACACTTATATAATATTACATTCCAATTACAAATCTAATGTCGGATAATATATTTCATTCCATTCTTCAAATTCATCTTCAAGTCTTTCATAGTAATGGCTATTGATTGCTTCTTGCATATCTTCATAGTACCATTTTGACTCGAGAAGATCCGGGAACTTCTTGGCATCTTGTAATATATTATCTTTGTGAACTCTTCTTTCTAATACTGCATTTACTAGGGTTACAAATTCTGCTCTTGTGATATATTGATCCGGCTTAAAGCTTCCATCTTCATAGCCTTTTACCCAGCCTTTCTTTGATGCGGAATTTATATATTTGTTTGCCCAGTGTCCTTTTATATCCGAAAAACTATCTGCTTCAAATGGACTTAGGTTATCAAATCTTGATGCTATGGTTGCCAATTCTGCTCTTGTGATGAAGCTTCCGGGTTTAAAGGTTCCATTCGGATAACCTGTGATTATTTCTCCATTAGACAATGTGGCTATATGTCTATTTGACCATCTGTTTGATTTAACGTCTACGAAGTTGTGAGCATTTGTTTTGATGCTTTCTCTATAGTTTTCTGTTAGAAGTCTATAGAATACTGCTGCTACTTCTTCTCTTGTTATCAAGCCTTCTGGTCTGACTGTGTTGTCCGGATAACCTTGAATATATTGGAAGTGATCTTCCTTGTTTAATTCCGGTTTGCCTATTGGAACCGGTTCGTCGAGGATTACTACTTCGTCTCTATCCCTTCTCTTTTCATTATCGTCATCATCATCCGGTGGATTGTATGGTCTTGCTTTGTAGTAGAAGGTTATTACATTATCTTCTTCTCCAAGTTCTATTGTTAAACTTGTTGGATCTAATGCTATATAACCAGAGATTGTTTTTGCTGTTTCGGTTACTTCTTCTCCGAAGGTTTTATTACCAACAGTTTTTGCTGGAGATAATACTTTGTTAGTTCCTTTTTCTAGATAGTTTACAGTGTAACTGATATCTGTTCTAGCTGTGTAGTAGAAGTTAATTACATTTCCTTCTACTCCTAGCTCTATGGCTACTTCTATTGGTTCTACCTTGTTGTAACCTTCTATTTCTATTGCTGTCTCGGTTACTTCTTCTCCGAAG
>NZ_JACRTG010000020.1 GCF_014385195.1 Paratissierella segnis | reverse complement strand
AATAAAGCTGCGCTAATCGGATATTATGCGTTATAAATACGTGAGCGGAATGCGGTGAAAGTCGCACGTTCCGTTCTTAGGAGGGGGAAGGATTGAGAAGTCACTCCCCTATCCGACAGCTAAAGTTTTTTTTTAGTGAAGGACTGAACAATTAAAGAGCACAATACAAAATGGATGTAGCTTGGATAGTTTGATTGATACAGGTGAAAACGTACAAGGAACCCAAGGTCACTAAATTAAGATGTTTCCAAGCGAGCGAAAAGGAGTAGAATGCACATTATGAAATTACTAGACAAAATACTTGACCGACAAAATATGTATCAAGCCCTCAAGAGAGTATGTTCAAATAAGGGTACAAGTGGAGTCGATGGGATAACCATCGACGAAATTGATGAGTACATTAGAGAAAATTGGCAAGAGATAAAAGTCGAAATAAAAGAAAGACGTTACAAACCACAACCAGTATTAAGAGTAGAAATCCCAAAACCTAATGGTGATACAAGAAAGCTAGGAATACCAACAGTCATGGATAGGATAATACAACAAGCAATAGTTCAAGTAATAAGTCCCATTGCAGATAAGGGGTTCTCAGACTTCAGCTATGGATTTAGACCATGCAGAAATTGCGAAATGGCTGTATTAAAATTACTAGAATATTTTAATGATGGTTATCTATGGATTGTAGATATTGATTTAGAAAAGTTCTTTGACACTGTCCCACAAGACAAGTTGATGAGCCTAGTACATGATATCATAGATGACCCTGATACAGAGTCATTAATCCGAAAGTTCCTTCAAGCAGGAATAATGGATAGAGGTAAATATCTACCATCAGAAACAGGTACACCACAAGGGGGAAATTTATCTCCTTTGTTAAGCAATATCATGCTAAATGAACTTGATAAAGAGCTGGAAAGTCGTGGACTAAATTTTGTACGCTACTGTGATGACTGCATCATAACAGTAAAAAGTAAATCAGCAGCAAAAAGAGTCATGGAATCCGTAACCAGTTGGATTGAAAGAAAACTAGGACTAAAGGTTAATGCATCAAAGAGCAAAATTACTAGACCACCTAATCTCAAATATTTAGGTTTTGGGTTTTGGAAAGACGGAAGAGTCAACCAATGGAAGGCAAGACCCCACCAAGACTCAATCAGAAGATTTAAAGATAAGCTCAAAGTCCTAACACAAAGGAAATGGTCAATCAGTTTTATAGAGCGATTAAAGAAATTAAATCAAGTGATAAGAGGCTGGGTGAACTATTTTCTAATAGGTTCAATGAAAACTGCTTTAGCAGAGATAGACTCAAGGCTTAGAACAAGACTGAGAATGATAATCTGGAAAATGTGGAAAGTACCTTCAAAAAGACAATGGGGATTACAAAAGTTAGGAATTAGCAAAGACCTAGCAAAATTAACCTCATATTGTGGAGATAGGTACTATTTTGTAGCAACAAAAACCTGTGTATCAAGAGCAATATCTAAGAAAATATTAATCCAAAGAGGGTTAGTCAGTCCATTAGATTACTACGAACACAGGCGTAATGTTAGATTTAATTGAACCGCCGTATACGGAACCGTACGTACGGTGGTGTGAGAGGGAAAATTTATTTTTCCCTACTCGATTTAGAATAAAATCTGTTTAGAATAGTCAAATTTAATTTTATTTGTTGAATTAAACAGAAGATTATTGATTTTAAAATACAAATTATATAATATGTTGTTCTATTCCACAAGATTTACTTAATGTTGTAATGCTTTAACAGTATGGATTATTTGAATGTTTATTCATATGCAATGTTCGGGTAATTTATGATTACAAGAAGAAATTATTGATATATCAAGAACTTACTTCCTTGTAAAGTATAAACCGATAGCAGGTGGTCATTATTGAATCATTAGAGATTATTGCTTTGGCTATAGCAGCATCCCTTGATTTATTTGCAGTTATGAATATTGAAGGTGCTATGTTGTATGAGATAGATAAGAAAAAAGTCTTTAAAGTTTCCATATTCTTTGGAAGCTGGATGGCATTGTCGCTTTTATTAGGGAATATTTTGATGAATAAGATTATCGATATTGGCATTTTTGAAACCAAGATAAGTACAACACGAATATTCTTATCAATTGTTGCATCTGCAATATTCTTAGGACTTGGCATTAGGATGTTTAAAAAGAGTTTGGAAGAGGACAATATATTTGAAAGACGCTTAGAATCCATTAATACTAAGAGAATAGCTTTACTTGCCACAATTACCAGCATTGATGAATTCTTGATAGGAATAGGAATTTCGCTTATGGACATGAAGCTGAATACTATCATTATTCCAATATTCGTTATAAGTATAGCTTCTGTTATTGCAGGAATATATATTGGCTACCATTTTGGCTATGAGCAGAAAAGGAAAGCTTATATAACAAGTACAGTGATACTTCTAACGGTTGGTATATTACTTGTTATAGATGTGTTGAAGATGATTTTTTAAAATAAATTGTGAAAGGGGGGATTAAGAATGACAGAAAATAATAAAGTTGAGAAAAAAGAAACAAAATTTAATGACAAAACCGGTAAATGGTTAGGATGGCTAGCCATTATAGCTGCAGTTATTGCTTTCTTCTGGCAACCAACTGCAATGAGTATTATTGGTATTGTATTGGGAATCATTGGCTTATTTTCACCTCAAAGGACTCTCAATGGAATAGCAGTAGCTATAGGTGTTATTGCCCTAATAGTGGGTCTGGTATAACATAGATAGCAAATGTTTACAAAAGCTCTCTGCAATATTTTTGCAGAGAGCTTTTGTTGATTTTATATCAATCTTTATGGGTATGAAGTTATTGGTAACCAATATAGTGAAAGGATTATAGAGGAAATGAGCCAAAAAAAGATTGATATAAAGAATAAATTGGCACAGAGCTTTAAGGAACAAATGCTAAAACACCCTTTTGAAAAAATAACCATAAAAATGATTACGGACGATGCAGGTGTGATTAGGCCTACTTTTTATAATTATTATCAAGATAAAAATGCAGTTTTTGAAAACATTTTAAAGGAAGAATTATTTGATCCCTTATATGCTCTTGTCGACATTGGTATGGAAAGAGAAGCAATACGTATGATTTTTACTTACTTTGGTAAAAATCAGGAATTTTATAATCGTGCTTTTAAAACAACAGGTCAAAATTCTTTTGAAGAAATTTTGGTGAATATGCTAACAGAATTTCTATTTCATATTTTTGATAAACGAAGTAAAAAGATAAATAATAGCGTTAAATCACTTTCAAATAAAGACATTGCCGTCTATTATACCGTAGGTCTTGTCTATGTACTGAAAATATGGATGCTTCAAAATTCCAATAACGATAATTCAATAGACAAGATAATAGATGCTTATCATTTTTTAGTAAGTCATTCACTCACAGATATCTTTGAAATAGATTGAAATACATATGACTATAAAAATAATTATTTCCATTATTGATAAATGAAATTGTTTATAGTAAAAAATAATTATATGAATTATTTAGCCTAGAAAATTAATAAGAAATAGATATTATATTGTGTTATTATAAGATTATTACAAGTGGAGGTGTTATTTTGAAAAAATCTTTATCAATAATTTTAATAATTTCTTTATCCTTAACCTTTCTGATGATAAGCATAGAAAATAATGCTTACAATAAAAGCTATTATATAAAATCTTATTACAAATACAATATAGAAAATGAAACAGGAAAAGATATAAATGAATTAGGGAAAATTACAGACAATATCATAGTATATCTAAAAGGAAAGGGTAATGACGGAATACTGAGCCCCTACTTCAACGAAAGAGAAGTTCTACATATGAGAGATGTTCAAACGTTATTTAGATATGAAAGAATAGCAAAATATATATTTGGCATCATTTCCATTATAATTATGGGTTATTTTGGCTATAGAAAAGAGAATGCATTATTAGGTAAGACTTTGTCATTGGGATTATTTGCAAATCATGTTGTTTTGTTAGCGCTTATTCTATTGATTATATCATCTGACTTTAATAAATATTTTACGATTTTTCATCAAATCTTTTTTTCCAATGACCTATGGTTATTGAATCCTGAAACGGATTTATTGATTCAAATGTTGCCTGAACAGTTTTTCATTGGAATGGCTATGAAAATAGGCTTATCTTTCTTAATATATTTGTCAATACTACAGATAGTAGGCATTTATTATATTAAGAAAGGTAGAGAGAAATGGAAGGAATAATTAAGAAGTTAAAGGGAAAATATTCTCAAAATAAACAAGAAACTATAATTAGAAATTATTATTCAAAAGAAATTAATAAAGGGAAGACATATAGAGCTCAGCACTTGGATCATGTTCTATTTATTTTATTGCTATTTTTTATACTTACTTTAGTTTTAATAATAAGATCAAATAGAATATTGTTGCCAATTTATATTAGCTTGATATCTATATTTTTTATTGCCAATAGTGTAAATGTCCTAAATAAAAAGAAGATGAAAAAAAAAGAACTAGCTATCAATGAAGACTTAAAAAGCAGAAGGGTTATTAGAGAGCTGACTCAGTTAAATAGAGAAGAATTTATACTGTATGTTAAGGATTTGCTAGATGAATTTTATTCCACTGAATTTAGATTAGGTGAGGATGGTGTTGACTTTTCAGGATATATAAACAACAAAAATTATGGAGTTAAATGTATCAAATCTTCTTTAGAAGACAGAATTTTATCCAAAAAGGTGGGGGAGTTTAGCAATTTAATAAATAATTTAAATTATGATGAAGGTATTATTGTTACTAATTCTTATTTTCAAGAGGACATAAAAGATAATACTTCATTAATATTAATTGATTTTTTGGGTATAAAAGAAATACTAAAAAAAATTGATAAATTTCCATCTGACGAAGAGATCAGAAATTACATTATACATAGATATGATGACAGAAAAAGTACTGTTACAAGTCAATTGAAAACTATCACCTTTGGGAAAATTGTCAGACTCTATGGTACATTTGCAGTTTTTTATTTTATATCCTTTTTCGTTAGGTATGGATTGTATTATAAAATTATGGGAGTGGTGGTATTTATTATTGCGACAATATTAGGTGGTATAAAGTTTACTGAATACCAAAGAGTAAAGAAAAACAATCTTTACATAAGTAAATAACTATTATATAATGATTTTGTCCAAACTGACAGAGTAGGTAAAGAGCGTCAAGTGTTAAGGGATGGGAAGTTGCCCTTAAACGAAAGAAACGCATTCTGCGATTCTTTACCGCGTCCGCTGAGCATTAAAGAACTCTTTTCTTTAGTGTGACAGTATTCTGTCAAAATAAGAAAGGAGAATAAAAATGAATAAAAAAGTTTTTATGGACACAAAGACTATGGTAAAAGCAGGATTCCTAACTGCTATTTCTATTGTACTCACAAGGTTTGCTTATTTTTATGTACCGCTGGTAGGGGGTATACCCGCATTAAGGATTAGCTTCGGCGAAGCCCCTATAATGATGTCAGGATTTTTATTTGGGCCTGTCGTTGGTGGTATTACAGGTGTTGCAGCAGATATAATTGGTGTATTAATCAATTCTCAAGGTGCATTTCATCCGGGGTTCACTCTCAGTTCAATGTTGTGGGGAATGATTCCCGGCATATTTTTATATCTTTTTAAAAATAAGAAAGCATATGAAAAGATATACTCTTTTAAGAATGTTTTAGCGGTAGTTTTTACTTGTTATATTATAATATCGTTAGGGCTAAATACATTATGGCTGTCTACTATGTACGGCAAGGGCTTTTTTATTCTGCTTCCTGGTAGGATTATAGGTGCCGTTTTTAATATTCCAGTTCAAACAATTGTAATTACGACCTTATTGAAATATCTTAAAGGATTTGTAAGGGCTTAGGTGATTGGATGAAGAAAGTTTTTGCTTTGATGGGTAGCCCAAGGAAAAATAAAAATACCGATAAATTATTAAATTTTTTATTAGAAGGAATTAGAACCTTGGATTATGATATTGAGAAAATATATATTAAGGATTTGGACATACATTCATGTACTGGATGTGATCATTGCGGAAAATATGGAAATTGTGTTTTTAAAGATGATATGTCTATAGTATATGATGGATTTGACAATAGTGAAATAGTGATATTTTCGGCTCCATTATATTTTAATTCAATTAATGGAATGTCAAAGAATATAGTGGATAGATGTCAAAAATATTGGTCTATTAAATATTCCTTAGGTAAAAATTATAAGAGGAATGAAAGAAGAAAGGGGATATTTTTGTCCGTTGGAGGGGCACCTTATACTCACAATCATTTTGATGGAACTGTCGGCGTTATGGATTTGTTCTTTAAGGCTATCAATGTTGATTATATTGGCAATTATTTTATTTCCAACACAGATGAAACTCCGATAGAGGAGAGAATAGATGTAATTAATGAGATTAAAGAAATTGGTGAGAATATTGATAAAGTGGGAAATTTCTATATACATAGATAGAATTTTCCTATTTAATTTTATTACTCATGAGCTCGAGGCGTGGATTTCTCTTTATTCATTCACTTTAAATCATTTGATTTAAAGTGAATAAATTGTATAATATATATAGTATAGAAAATAACGAGGAGGATTTTATGAAGACAAAATTACCAATTGCATTATCCAATAAACATATCCATTTAAGTCAAAATGACTTAAATATATTATTTGGAGAAGGATATGAATTAACAAGATTTAAAGATTTATCACAACCGGGTCAATATGCTTGTGAAGAAAAAGTTGATATAGTAGGACCAAAAGGCACCTTAAAGGGTGTTAGAATATTGGGACCTGTTAGATCAGATACACAGATTGAACTCTCAATATCCGATTCATTTGCTTTAGGAGTTAAGCCTGTAGTTCGAAATTCTGGAGATATTTTAGATACTCCCGGTGCAAAGGTAGTAGGACCAAAGGGAGAAATTGAAATAGATAAAGGAGTTATAGTAGCTGCTAGACATATTCATATGTATACAAAAGACGGAGAGGACTATGGAGTTAAAGATAAAGACATTGTAAGCGTTAAAGTTTCAGGTCCAAGAGGGCTTGTGTTTGACAATGTTTTAGTTAGAGTAGCTGAAAACTTTGCACTTGAAATGCATGTTGATATAGAAGAAGGTAATGCTGCAGGCGTAAGAAACGGAGATATGGTAGAAATAATTAAATAGGAGGGTATTATGAACAATATATCGTCAATGATTGATCATACATTGCTTAAAGCTGATGCTACGAAAGAAATGATAGAAAAACTTTGTAGAGAAGCTATGGAATATCAATTTAAGGCAGTATGTATAAACCCGACTTATGTGGAGTATTGCACTCACCTCTTAAAGGACTCAGACGTCAAAGTTGCTACGGTTATAGGATTTCCTCTTGGAGCAAGCACCAAAGAGGCTAAGGCTTTTGAAACCTCAGATGCTATAAATAAGGGTGCAGAAGAAATAGATATGGTAATAAATATAGGTGCCTTAAAGGATAGAGACTATAAAAAGGTAAAAGATGAGATTGAAGCTGTAGTCGATGCCGCTAAAAGCAAAGCTATAGTGAAGGTTATTATTGAAACATGTCTATTGACGGAAGAAGAAAAAATAAAAGCATGTGAATTGTCAATGGAAGCGGGAGCAAATTTTGTTAAGACATCAACAGGCTTTAGTACTGGCGGAGCAACAATTGAAGATGTTAAACTTATGAAATCTGTAGTTGGTGATAGTCTTGAAGTCAAGGCTTCAGGCGGTATAAGGGACTTGCAAACAGCAAAAAACATGATAGATGCAGGTGCTACAAGATTGGGAACCAGTTCCGGGATCAATATTGTAAAGTCAATCTAAAAATTTTTTCATAAATTTTTCAATCCCTGTTATAAAATACTAATTATTTGTAAAACTATAATTGGGAGGGATTATATGAAAAAGAAAATACTGATACTAATTGTTTTGACACTAATTTTAAACATTGGATGTACGAATGATCAAGGCAGTTTAAAAGAAGAGCCTTTAGTTTCTACAGAGGCTCAAGATAGAGGAATCATTGAAAAGTCTGAGTCTATTTCTGATTTAGTTGTAGAACTGTATGGTGTAGACGATGCAACGACAGTTATATTAAATAATGTGGCATTGGTTGGCGTTAAATTATCCTATGATAATAAATTAGATGATGACATAAAAGTAACAATAACTGATGCAATTAAGGGATTCGACAGCGAAATAACTTCAGTTAAGATTACTCAGGATAATAAATTATTTAGACAGATTGACGATATTATGACCCAGCTGATATTAGGCAAGTCCTATGATGAATTAGTAGATGAAATAGGTAGAATTTCTGAAAAGATAAAATAATGTTTAAGCGGAGTAAATTACTATCATCCTATTATAAAGTTGAGATAAATTCTCTTTTATCTAGGATGATTTTTCTTTATCCGATTTATTAATTGAACTTAATTTGGGTATAGTAAAGGTATTGAAGGAGGTTTTTAAATGGATTTAAAAGTAGATAAAATAAAGCTTGGAAATGGCATCAACTTAAATTTAATATATACTGATAAATTTAAGTCTAATTTGTTGAGCTATTATATAGTAAGACCTTTAAACAGAGAAGATGTCACTAAAAATGCATTGCTGCCTTTAGTATTGAAAAGAGGCAATCAGAAATTGAATACTACATTGGAAGTTGAACAAAAATTGGATGAACTCTATGGATCCAATTTGAGTTTAACTGTAAATAAAAGAGGAGAAAAGCATGTAATTAGATTTACTCTTGAATGGGCCGACGGTAGTTATTTTAACGATGACAGTTACAATTTAAAGACCATTGATCTGTTAAATGACATAGTATTTAATCCATACTTAGAAAACGATTCGTTTAGTAAGGAATATGTACGTCAGGAGAAAGAAAATTTAAAGGATAGGATAGAAGGAAAAATAAATTCTAAAAGGTCTTATGCAGTAGATAGATGTATTGAGGAGATGTGCAAATCCGAGGCATTTAGTTTATACTCTTTTGGCTATGTGGAAGATTTACCATCAATTGATGAAAAGAATTTATATGAACATTACAAAAATGTTATAAATAATAGTCCTATAGAGATAATCTATGTAGGTAAATATGATGAAAAGTTGATCAGTCATATAAAAGAAAGCAACAAAATGAATAGGCAAAATATTATTTATTTATCAAGAGAAAAAATTGATTATGACATTGAAGAAGTTAATGTAGTCAGGGAACGATTGGATGTTAATCAGGGCAAATTGGTATTAGGATATAGAACGGGAATACCTTTTGAAGAAAATTTGTATAATGGACTATTAATTGCAAGTGATATTTTAGGAGGCGGACCTAATTCAAAACTCTTTAGGCATGTACGGGAGGAAAATAGCTTAGCATACTATATAGGCTCTATGGTAATAAAGTATAAATCCATATTACTCATAGATGGCGGAATTGAATTTGAAAATTACGACAAAACTACTAAGATCATAAATGAACAAATTGAAAAAATGAGAAACGGCGATTTTAGCGATGATGATATTGAAATTTCCAAAAAGGCAATAAAGGCATCTACTGAATCCATTAAAGACAGTACTTACTTGATTTCCGAATTCTTTTTTAGCCAGCAATTGTCGAATGACTTCAGAAGTTTAGAAGAGGTTTTAAATGATATTGATAACGTAAATAGAGAAGACATTATAGAGGCATCAAGACATATTGCATTGGACACAATCTATTTTATGTCTAAATAGTAATAAATAGTAATACTACGGAGGTGTTGAGTTGAATACTATAGTTAATTCAAGAATTGATGAAAAAGTCTTATATGAAAAATTAGATAGCGGTTTGAAAATATTTTTTATGCCAAAGCCAGGTTTTAGTAAAAAATATGCAGTATTTTCAACAAATTATGGCTCTATAGACAATAATTTTATACCAATCGGAGAAGAAGAAAATTTGGTGGTACCTGAGGGGATAGCTCATTTTCTTGAGCATAAATTGTTTGAGGAAGAAGATGAAGCTTTATTTGAGAAGTTCTCCAGACTGGGGGCTTCGGTTAACGCATTTACAAATTTTAACCAAACATCTTATCTTTTTTCAACAACAGATAATTTCTATGAGAGCTTGGAATTATTAGTAAAATTTGTTCAAAGCCCTTATCTTACAGATGAGAATGTGGAAAAAGAAAAGGGGATTATATCTCAAGAAATCAAAATGTATGATGACGATCCGGGATGGCGAGTATTTTTTAATTGTTTAAGAAGTATGTATGTTAATCACCCTATCAGGATAGATATAGCCGGTACCGTTGAGAGCATAAATACCATTACAAAGGAGTTATTATACAAAGCTTACAATACCTTTTACAATCCTTCAAATATGGTGCTGTTTATAATTGGAGATCTTTCTTTTGAAAAGATAATTGAGGTGGTCAAAAGCTCTGAAAAGAAATTTGAAAAGAAAGAGGAGAATATAAAGAGAATATATACAGACGAGCCAAAAGAGATAAATGAGAAATTTATAGAGGAAAAAATGGTGACATCAACGCCGCTATTTTATATTGGGTTTAAAGACTCTGATTTGAATTTGATGGGGAAAGATGCAGTTAAGAAGGATTTAATCACAAATATAATCCTTGATTTATTGTTTTCTCCAAGCTCATTATTTTATAATGAACTTTACAATGAAGGACTAATCACCAGCAATTTTGGAGCATATTTCACAGGGAAAAGAACATATGGACATTCATTAGTAATTGGTGAATCACATAAACCCAAAATAGTTTATGAAAAAGTATTAAACTTAATAGATAAAAGGGGCGAAGAAGTTCTAAAATTAGAGGATTTTAATAGAATTAAGAACAAAAACCTTGGAAATTTCCTTATGGGGCTCAACTCTATTGAATTTATAGCAAACAATTTTGTCGATTTATATTTTGATGATTTCATTATATTAGATTATTTGGATGTAATGGAAGAAATCCAGTATAATGATATATTAAAAAGATTTAAAAATCATTTTACAAGGGGAAACGTGGTTTTGTCAATAATAAATCCTATTTAGATTGATATTTTGTATGGTATAATGAAGACTGTAATTAGAAAGGTGGTTTTAGAATGGATCCAATTGCTTTTAAAATATTTGGAATACCCATTATGTGGTATGGATTGTTTATTGCCTCCGGGGTTCTAATAGGCACAATCCTCGCTTTAAAATCGGCAAAGAGAAAAGGGATAGATGAGGACACTCTGCTTGACTTCTTATTGTTTGTAATCCCCGGAGCTATAATTGGCGCGAGATTATATTATGTGATATTTAGTTGGGATACATACAGAGACAATCCTATACAAGCTTTAAATATAAGGGGTGGAGGACTAGCCATTCATGGGGCAATAATAGTCGGGGTTATTATAGCTATATTTTTCTGTAAGAAAAGAAAATTAAGTTTTTGGAAATTAGCCGATATTGTAGCTCCCAGCCTTATATTAGGACAGGCAATTGGCAGATGGGGTAACTTTACAAATGGAGAGGCACATGGGGGACCTACAGATTTGCCATGGGGCATTATAGTAGATGGAGTAAAGGTGCATCCAACATTTTTATATGAATCAATTTGGAATTTTTTAGTTTTTGGATTTCTTCTGTGGTATACCTATAAAGATAAATCTAAAGTGGATGGGGAAGTTTTTTTACTATATCTGATATTATATTCAGTTGCAAGATTATTTATTGAAGGGTTAAGAACTGATAGTTTAATGTTTGGTTCAATAAGAGTAGCGCAATTATTCAGTTTATCGGCTATTGTCATAGGTATAATCGTATTTTACAGGAGAAGAAAAAATTAAATTAAAAATAAATATTTTATAACAATTTATTTTGTGAAAAACAGAGAAAATTTTCTCTGTTTTTTTCTTTTTTTGACAGATGGTTTCGGATAAGGTCGATATATGTAAAAATAGGACTTAAGTCCTAAAATATTCAGAAAATAATTAAAAACTATAGAAGGATTTAATAAAATGGTATAGAATATAGTTAATGTGGAGTAAAGTGGAGTAAAGTGGTAAGCAAAAATATGAAAAGGGTGAATTTGTATGTTTATTGGAGAATATCAACATACATTAGATGATAAAAGCAGAATAATTATACCCTCTAAATTCAGGGAAGACCTGGGTTATGAATTTGTAATGACTAAGGGACTTGATAATTGCCTTTTTGTTTATCCAAAAAACGAGTGGAAAATACTCGAAGAAAAATTAAAAGCACTACCACTTACCAGCAGAGATGCCCGCGCATTTGTAAGATTTTTCTTTTCAGGAGCTACTGAATGTATATTAGACAAGCAGGGAAGAGCAATAGTTCCTGTAAATTTAAGAGAACATGCTCGGATTAATAAGGATGCAATTATTATCGGAGTATCTACAAGAATTGAGATTTGGGGTAAGGAAGAATGGGAAAGCTATAATAACGACGAAAATTTAAGTTATGAGGCAATCGCTGAAAAGATGGCAGAACTAGGAATTTAACGGAGGGATAAAATGGAATTTCACCATGTTTCCGTACTACTAAATGAAGTTATTGAAGGATTAAATATCAAAGAGAATGGAATTTATGTTGATGGTACATTAGGCGGTGCCGGACATTCTTTGGAGATAGTGAAAAGATTGAAAGACGGCAAATTGATTGGTATAGATCAGGATTTAGACGCTTTGGAAAAAGCCTCTAAGGTTTTAGAACCTTATCAAGAAAAAATAAATTTGATCCATAGCAATTATGAGAATATACAACAAGTATTAGATGATATAAATATACCTAAAGTAGATGGTATACTGTTGGATTTAGGTGTTTCATCTTATCAATTAGATGAAAATACGAGGGGATTTTCTTATAATAAGGATGCTCCATTGGACATGAGAATGGACAGTACAAGTGAATTTAGCGCATGGGACGTTGTAAATAAATATCCCAAGGAAGAGCTGGAAGGAATCATTTTTAAATATGGAGAGGAAAGATGGGCTAAGAGAATAGCCGAATTTATAGTAAATGAGAGAGAAATAAAGCCTATTAACTCAACTTTGGAACTTGTAAGTGTTATAAAGAAAGCTATTCCCAAGAAAGCGAGGATGGAAGGACATCATCCTGCTAAAAAAACATTTCAAGCAATACGCATAGAAGTCAATAGAGAACTTGAAGTTTTAGAATGTTCCATAGAAAACATGGTAAATTTGCTTAATTCAGGCGGGAGACTTGCTATTATAACTTTTCATTCATTAGAAGACAGAATAGTAAAAGATAAATACAAAGAACTTTACAAAGATTGCATATGTCCGCCGGATTTACCGCAATGTATATGTGATAAAAAAAGGGAGATTGAAATAATAACGAGAAAACCTATTGTTCCCAGTCTTGATGAAATTGAATCAAATCCTAGATCAAGATCAGCAAAACTTAGAATTGCGGAGAAACTATAGGTATAAAAACAGAAGGGGGAGAATAAGTTGTTAGTAGCTAAAGCTGAATATAATTATTACCCTGAACAGGTAGAAGAACAAGAGAGAAAAAGACAAGTTAAAGGGAAGAAAAAAATTAAAACAGTAAATAAAAGAATGTATATCTCAATAGCAATTATAATATTTATTACTTCTCTTTATATATTATATGGTTATTCAAAGATAACATCTGAAAGATTGGAAATAACAAAACTTGAAAAAGAAAAGGTAGAGTTAGAGAAAGTAAAGCAAGATTTGGTTGGAGAATTAGAAAATATTAAAAGCACAACTAAGATAAGTGAAGAAGCTATCTACAATTTGGGTATGACATATCCTGAAGAATCCCAAATAGTTTATGTGTCTGTAAATGAAACCACTAATGAAGAGATTGAAACATTTAGTATTTCAGAAAAATTGAAAAATATTGTGACCAATTTTTCCAGTTTGTTTTAGGGGGTATTAATTTGCAAACACCTAGTAAATCAACAAAGAACAGACTTCGATTCGTTTTAGGTGGGATTATTTTTGTTGGATTACTCTTGGCAGTTAGATTAGTTCAATTACAAATCTTTAAGAGTGAGGAGTTAAAAAAAGGAGCACTCGAACAATGGACTAGGGCAATCGATATAAAGTCCCAAAGAGGAATAATATATGATAGAAAAGGTAAAAAGCTAGCCGTTAGTGTCACTGCCTATACGGTATGGGCAACACCGGCTGAAATAAAAGAGCCAAAAGACACTGCAAAACAAATAGCCTCAGTATTGGATATGGATGAGGAGTTAGTATATGAAAAAATTACTAAAAATGTAAGTACAGAAAAGATTAAACAGTGGGTTACTAAAGAAGAAGCAACAGAATTAAGAAAGCTTAATATAAGGGGAGTTGCCGTTGTTGACGACAACAAGAGGTATTATCCATATGGCAATTTTGCTGCATATATTTTAGGATTTACCGATATAGATAATAATGGCCTTTATGGGGTTGAAAAAACATACAATAAATATCTTACAGGGATTCCCGGTAAATGGGTCAAGACCACAGATGCTGCAAATAGGCAGCTACCCTACGACGGAGAAAAAATATATGATGCTACAGATGGTTATTCAATAGTATTGACCATAGATGAGACAATACAGCATTTTGCAGAAAAAGCTGCTTATCAGGCATATTTGGAAAATAAGGCTAAAAATGTATCTATAATAGTTATGGAGCCATTTAGTGGGGATGTATTGGCTCTGGCCAATAAAAATGACTATGACCCTAATAATCCAAGAGAACCCTTGGATAAAAACGTCAAGGAAGAATGGGAAAAATTAAGTCAAGAAGAATTACAAAAAAAGTGGTTTGAGATGTGGAGAAATTTTGCAATAAATGATATATATGAACCGGGATCTACATTTAAGATGGTAGTCGCAGCAGCAGCTTTGGAAGAAAATCCTGATATAATAAATTCTCATTATTATTGCAATGGGTCTGTAAGGGATATAAAAGGTGTTGTGTTGAATTGTACAAGTAAGCATGGGTCTCAAACATTCTCTGAGGCCATACACAATTCATGCAACGTAGCCTTGGTAAATATAGGCAGGCAACTGGGAAAAGAAAAGTTGTTGGAGTATATCAAAGCATTTGGGTTTGGAGAAAATTCTGGTATTGATCTTAATGGTGAACAAAAAGGCATAGTACCTTCCGGACCTGAAACAATTAAAGAGGTTAATTTAGCTACTATGTCTTATGGCCATGGAATAGCTGTTACTCCAATTCAAATAATCAATTCGTTGTCGACTATTTCAAATGGCGGTAATTTACTTAAGCCGAGATTAGTAAAAGAGATCATTGATAGTGAGGGCAATAGCATTAAGTCATTTGAATCTGAAGTTAGGAGGAAAGTTATATCCGAGCAAACTTCCAAAACTATGTTAAATATACTTAGAGGAGTAGTTGAAGAAGGTTCAGGTAAAAGAGCATATATACCTGGCTATAGGGTTGGGGGAAAGACTGGTACCGCACAAAAAATTATAGATGGAAGATATGCTCCGGGTAAATATATCGCATCCTTTGCAGCAGTAGCTCCAACTGATGACCCAAAAATTGTTGTATTGGTCGTAATTGATGAACCGAGTGGTTCATATTATGGCGGGACTATTGCAGGCCCGGTTATCAAAAGTGTAATGGAGGATACTCTCAACTATCTAGAAGTAGAACCAATTTATGATAAAAAAGATGAAGAAGAAATAGAGAAAAAAATAACAGTGCCTGATGTTAGGAATAAGCCAATTGGTGAAGGCGGAAAAGAACTGGCTGATTTAGGTTTAAAATATATAACTGAATATCAAGAAATATCAGCTGATTCAATTATAGTAGATCAGTTTCCATTACCCGGAGTAGAAGTTATTAAAGGATCAATTATTGATCTATATTTGAATAAAAGAACTCAAATAGAAAGACTGATGCCGGATCTTATAGGAAAAACCAATGAGGGAGTTGTAAGTATATTGGATGATTTGGGTATTCAATATGAGTTAAAGGGAAATGGAAAAGCAATAAGACAGGAACCTGAACCTGGCGTTCAGATAAATGAAGATGTTAAAATTTTTGTGGAATTTTCTAGTCAATAACTTAAGGCAGCTTGAGAAAGTTGCCTTTTAATTAACTTTAGGAGGTAGGTTATGATTCTGAGAGATATTCTTGGAAACTACTTTACTAAAGAAAAAATAGGTAATTTGAGTATAAATATAGTTGATATAAATCACGATTCTCGTAAGGTTTATACAGACAATATGTTTATAGCCATAAAAGGCTTTAATTTTGACGGGCACGATTTTATTGATAAAGCTATTGCAAGTGGAGCAAGATGTATAGTTCATATGGATAAAGTTGATATTAAGGAGAATGTAACTTATATAAGAGTGGAAGATACCATAGATGCATTGGGCTTTTTTTCTTCCAATTTTTACAACCATCCGGCTCAAAAATTAGAGATAATTGGCATAACAGGTACAAATGGTAAGACATCTACGTCTTATTATCTAAAAAGTATATTGGATACTGCTAAAATAAAAACTGGTATAATAGGTACAACGGGTATTATAATAGAGGATGAAATTGTTAAAATGGATAATACCACACCGGATGCTTTGGCACTGAATAAAAATCTTGACAATATGATAAAAAGAAACGTTAAAGTATGTGTTATGGAAGTATCATCTCATGCTTTAGAACTCAATAGAGTCGACTATATTGACTTCAATATTGGAATTTTTACTAATCTAACAAAAGACCATTTGGATTTTCATAAAAATATGGAAAGCTATTTTAATGCAAAATTGAAACTATTTTATAAAACTGATGGTTTTAATATTGTTAATTTGGATGATAATTATGGTAGAAGAATTGTTGATATTGTTAAAAATAGGGCACAATTATTAACCTACAGTATTGATAATAAAGCTGATGTATACGCTTCTGACATTATATATTCTTTTAACAAGGTGGACTTTATTTTAAATTATAATGGAAATAAAATGGATATAAAATTAAATACACCTGGGAAGTTTACTGTTTATAATGCATTAGCTTCTGCATCATGTGCTATAGCATTGGGTTTGGATTTGAGCTATATAAAGAAGGGATTGGAAGATATAAAGGGTGTTAAGGGAAGGTTTGAGTTGATTCCAACGAATAAAGACTTTATGGTAATCATAGATTATGCCCATACTCCTGACGGACTAGAAAATGTGTTGAAAGCTATAAAGGATTTTTCATTAGGCAGGATAGTAGTAGTATTTGGAGCAGGAGGAAATAGAGATAAATCTAAAAGACCTGATATGGGAGAAGTTGTGGGCAGATATGCTGACTACTCAATAATAACTTCTGATAATCCAAGATACGAAAATCCTAAAAGTATAATCAATGATATATTAACAGGAATTAAAAATACTAATATCGAATATAAAATAATTGTAGATAGAAAAGAGGCAATAAAATATGCATTGTATAATGCAAAGCCTAAGGATATAATAATATTATTTGGTAAAGGGCATGAAACATATACCATAATAGATGGGAAAACTTATCCTTTTGATGAAAGAGAGATCGTATCAAATTGTCTAAAGGATATTTAACAAACACGGGAGGAATACATAATATGATATATTCACATATAATTAGAACTATAATAATTGCATTTCTAATAAGCTTATTTCTGGGACCTATTATAATTCCAATACTAAAAAAACTAAGGGTAGGTCAAAGTATAAGAGAAGAAGGTCCCAAGTCGCATCTTTCAAAGTCGGGGACACCTACTATGGGCGGAATTGTAATTATAATAGCCTTAATTTTGACAGTATTGTCATCGGGCTTAATAAATAATGATACGATAGTTCTAATAGCTGCAACCCTAGGTTTTGGGTTTATAGGATTTATTGATGATTATATTAAAATCATGAAAAGAAGAAACTTAGGACTAAAAGCTTATCAAAAATTATTAGGGCAAATAATTCTTGCAATTATTTTGGCTTTGTATCAATCAAATACTTCCGAAGTTGGGACAAAAGTGATTATTCCATTCTTAAAAAGTCAATACTTAGATTTGGGGATTGCTTATATACCTTTTATAGTTTTCGTGGTTGTTGGTACAGTAAACAGTGTTAATCTGACTGATGGATTAGATGGTCTTGCATCAGGTGTTTCTGTTATAGTGCTGTCTTTTTTTAGCTTAATCGCATTACATACTGGTGCAGATAGCGTTTCAATATTTTCAGCTGCTTTGACAGGAGCTTGCTTAGGATTTTTAATTCACAATGCTCATCCTGCAAAGATAATTATGGGGGATACAGGTTCTCTTGCACTGGGGGGAGCTATTTCCGGCATTGCAATATTATTAAACTTACCCTTATTTTTACCAATTGTAGGGGGTATATTTTTTATTGAAACATTGTCGGTTATTATTCAGGTAGCTTCTTTCAAATTAACTGGGAAAAGAGTATTTCTTATGAGCCCGCTTCATCATCATTTTGAACTTAAAGGCTGGAAAGAGACAAAGGTTGTAGGGGTGTTTTGGATTATTACAGTTATATTGTGCTTCATTGGAGTTTTAGGTTACAATTTATAAACGAAGATGAAATATATATGGGAACCTAGAGGAGAGGTGTTTTTGTGATTCTTAAAGATAAAAGGGTTTTGGTTTTGGGACTTGGAATTTCAGGATTGTCAATTATAAAAGCAATAAATAAATTAGGAGTAGATATTGTTGTATATGATGCAAAGAGTGAAGAGGAATTAAAAGAATTACTACAACAAATAAAAGACATAAAAATTGAATATTATTTAGGTAATGATGAAATCAAATTAGAGGGGATTGACTTGGCGGTTAAAAGTCCTGGGATACCTCCTTATGATCCTTTAGTTAAGAGGATAATTGATGAAAATATAGAAGTTGTTTCAGACATAGAATTGGCATATAGAATTTCGCCTACTCAAAATATAATTTCTATAACCGGAACAAATGGCAAAACTACTACAACAATGTTGACGGGTGAAATTTTCAAAAAGGCAAAGTTAAATACTTATGTTGTTGGAAATATTGGAGTAGGGATATTGGATAAAATTATTGATGCCAAAAAGGATGATGCTTTTATAGTAGAAACCAGTAGTTTTCAATTAGAATATACAAAATACTTCAAGCCTAAAGTGAGTACTATATTAAACATTACACCTGATCATATTGATTGGCATGGTTCTTATGAAAATTATAAACGTGCAAAACTCAAGGCAGTTAAGAACCTCAATTATGAAGATTTTGTAGTCTTGAATTATGATGATATTTATTTAAAATCAATCATTAATGATATAAAGTCAAATGTAATTTTATTTAGTACAAATAATCTACTAGATAAGGGAATTTATATAGAAAAAGAAAATATAATTATTAATAATGGTATAGATAAAACAAAATTAATGTCAATTGAGGATATTAAGTTAATTGGAAAACATAATTTGGAAAATGCTCTTGCCAGCGTTGGGATTGCTTTAGCAATGGGTATAGATATTGATATAATTAGAAAAACATTGTCCTCATTTGAAGGTGTAGAACATAGATTGGAGTTTGTGAGTCGTAAAAATGGCATTAACTTTTATAATGATTCTAAAGGAACAAATCCTGATGCCAGTATAAAAGCCATAGAAGCTATAGAAAAACCTATTATATTAATAGCTGGAGGGTATGATAAAGGTTCCTTATTTGATGAATTTATTAAGGTTTGTAAGGGAAAAGTAAAAGCTCTGATTTTACTTGGTCATACTAAGAGAAAAATAGAAGAAACAGCAATAAGGTATGGCATCGATAATATTCATTTAGTGGAAAACATGAAGGATGCAGTAGATTTAGCTTATAAACTTGGTATAAGAGGAGACAATGTATTGTTGTCTCCGGCATGTGCCAGTTGGGATATGTATAAGAATTTTGAAGAAAGAGGCTGTGACTTTAAAACTAACGTACACCAATTAATGGAGTGATTTTATGCAGAAAAGTAAGAAAAGTAAAAAAAGCAAAAGAGGTTCTTCGGATTTTTTACTATTGGTGTCTATTATAGCCTTGGTATTTATTGGAATTGTTATGGTGTTTAGTGCTAGTTGGCCTGAGGCAATGGTAGAAAAGGATGATGGGTATTTCTTTCTAAGAAAGCAGCTAATTTCTGCTATAATAGGATCCGTTGCAATGGTATTTTTTATGAATTTTGATTACAGAAGACTTAAGAAACTTAGTTTACCTATTTATATATTGTCATTAATCTCAGGGCTACTCATATTTTCCCCTTTGGGAAGTACAAGGAAAGGTGCGAGAAGGTGGATAAATTTAGGATTTACTACATTTATGCCTTCAGATGCGATTAAGGTTGGCTCAGTAATATTTTTTGCAGCATTTTTAGCCAATAAAAAGGATAAAGTTAGATCTTTTAAAGAAGGTGTAATACCTGCTCTATTATATATGGGTTTATCCTGTGGGTTAATTTACTTACAGAAGGACTTAGGTACTACCATAACTTTGGCTGCCACTATGGTTGGCATGTTTTTTATATCGGGCATGAAATTAGGTCTATTATTTGTATTTGGAGCTGCAGGAGCTTTAGTTTTGTATTTATCCAGTAGAGGTGAGGGAAATGAGTTTAGGGCAAATAGGTGGACTTCTTTTCTTGATCCTTTTAAAGATAAATTAAATACAGGGTGGCAAGCTGTACAATCACTATATGCCTTAGGGTCTGGTGGATTATTTGGCTTAGGATTGGGAAAGAGCAGGCAAAAGTTTTTTTACATTCCGGAAGCATATAACGATTTTATTTTTTCCATAATCGGGGAGGAATTAGGTTTAATTGGCTCGTTAATTGTTTTGTTACTTTTTATAATTGTTATATGGAGGGGGATACTTATAGCTCTTAAGACAGAAGACTTGTTTGGGTGCTATTTAGCATCTGGAATAGTTGCACTTATTGCTATCCAATCATTAATAAATATTGCCGTTGTTACATCTTCAATACCAACTACGGGAATCACATTGCCTTTTATAAGTTATGGCGGCACATCGCTTTTATTTTATATGTCTGCGGTGGGTATTTTATTAAACATTTCGAGATATGCAAAATTGGATAGGAGTTGAGAGCTTTGAACTTTTTAATTACCGGTGGAGGTACGGGAGGTCACATATATCCTGCTTTAGCCATAGCAAGTGAAATTAAGAGGTCATATAAGAATGCAAATATATTGTACGTAGGTACAAAAAATGGTTTGGAATCCGAACTTGTACCTAAGGAAGGCTTTGAATTCAAAACTATCAGAGTTAAAGGTCTACCCAGAAAAATAAATAAAAACTCTTTAATAGCTATTCGAGAATTATTTGTCGGATTAAAACAATCAAAGCAGATTATCAAAGATTTTAAACCGGATATTGTTATAGGAACAGGAGGATATGTTTCAGCGCCTATAGTATACATAGCTGCTAAAAACAAAATTCCGGCGATAATACATGAACAAAATGCTTTTCCGGGCATAACAAATAAAATCCTTTCCAGGTATGTAGATAAGGTATTGGTCACCTTTGACGAAGCTGGGAAGTATTTTAAACATCCTGATAGAGTTGTAAAAGTGGGAAATCCAATCAGAAAAGAAATGCTTGGAGTAAATAAAAATGATGCATATAGAAAGCTTGGTATAGATAAAAACATTCCCTTTGTTTTATCATTTGGCGGTAGCGGAGGACAGAAAAAATTAAATAACTCCATCTTTGATATTATTAAGAACAATGAACATAATGATAACTTCCAATTGTTGCATGTTACCGGAACCAGATATTATGATGATTTTATGAATAATTTAAAAAGAGAAAATGTAAAATTAAATGATAAATATAGAATATTACCATATTTTTATGATATGCCGGAAGCTTTAAATATAGCAGATATTGTTATTACCAGTTCCGGGGCTATAACCTTAGCAGAGATTTCTGCAATTGGCGTTCCAAGCATATTGATACCGAAAGCATATACTGCTGAAAATCATCAGGAATATAATGCCAGAGTGTTTGAAGAACAAGGAGCCAGTGTGCTAATATTGGAAAAAGATTTAAATGGTGATCATTTAGAATCTACACTTAAGTCTTTATTAAATGATAGAGAAAAATTGAGGGAAATGTCGAAAAATAGCAAAAAACTTGGGAAAACAGATTCTCTAAAGCTTATTTTACTTGAAATGGATAAAATAATTAAATAAAAGTAACCCTCATTTTAACCGTTGCATAGTATAAACATATAGTGCAATGGAGGTGGGTTAATGGAAAAGTATATTATCAATGGAGGTTGTAAGCTTGAAGGTGAGATTAACATTCCAGGCGCTAAAAATTCGGTTCTTCCTATACTAGCTGCTTCAGTTATTACTGGTAAAACTAGTACAATTTCTAATATTCCAAATTTAAAAGATGTTGATATAATGGTTAAATTACTATCACATCTTGGAGCGAAAGTTTATCATGAGGGTAATATTATTACCGTAGATTCTAGTGAAATAAATAAACTGTATTTGCCGGAAGATTTAGTTAGAGAGATGAGGTCATCTATAATTTTAATGGGTGCTATGCTTGCAAGATTCAAAGAAGTTAGAATAAGCTATCCGGGAGGTTGTGAGATAGGACCTAGGCCTATTGATTTACACCTAAAATTTCTTAGGCAAATGGGAGCAGAAATAGAGGAAGCACATGGATTTTTAGATTGTAAGACGACAGGGCTAAAAGGATGCGATATACAATTAGATTATCCGTCAGTAGGCGCAACTGAAAATATAATATTAGCTGCAGTAACAGCAGATGGTATTACAACTATAAGAAATGCTGCAAGAGAGCCGGAAATTATTGATTTACAAAACTATATCAATAAAGCAGGAGCAAGAGTAACGGGAGCCGGCTCAAGCGTAATAACCATAGAGGGAATTAAAAATTTGAATAGTTGCAGCCACCATATAATACCTGACAGAATTGTAGCCGGAACATATATGACTGCCGCCGCTATAACAAAAGGGGAAATCATAATAAAAAATATAATAAGTGATCATATACAAAGTATAATTGCAAAGCTAAAAGAAGCAGGTGCAATTATCTATTATAATGGTAACTCATTAAAAGTAATCGGGCCCAATAAATTAAATTCATTGGAGATGTTACAAACTCTTCCATATCCGGGATTTCCTACTGATATGCAAGCGCAGATGATGGCTTTGTTAACAATAGCAAATGGAACAAGTATTGTTAATGAAACCATATTTGAGAACAGGTTTAAACATGCAGAAGAACTTATAAAAATGGGAGCCAAAATAAAAATATTTGGAAATGTAGCTGTTATAAAAGGTGTTAAATCATTGACCGGTGCTAAAGTATTCGCTAGTGATCTAAGAGGCGGCGCTGCTTTAGTATTAGCAGGGTTAATTGCACAAGGGACAACAGAAATTGGTAATATACATCATGTCAACAGGGGATACGAAAATATGTTTTTAAATTTAAAATCTCTTGGAGCAAGTATAGAGATTGTCTAAGCAGCTTTTGCTGCTAGATGATTTTTGGACAACTACTGAGGTGAATAGGATGAAAAAGACAACTAGAGTTGAAAGAAAAAAAAGAAGAAAAAGGATATTTTTCAATGTAATTTTACTTATTTTAATAACTACAATTTTAATTACCTTTGCTTTAAATTCTGATTTGTTTAATATAAGTATGATAAATATTGAAGGAAATAATAAATTATCAAAAGATATTATAGAAAATGCGTCAAGCATAATAAAAGGTGAAAATATTTTTAAAGTAAATTTGCGTAATGGTGAAAAAAGCATAAAGAAATTATCATATATAAAAGATGTAAAGATTGAAAGAAAACTACCAAAAACAATTAATATAAACATAACTGAACGTGAAGCGGTAGTACAAATAAAGAATATCTCCAGCTATTTATTAGTTGATATTGAAGGATATGTTCTTGATTTTAAGGAAGATAAGGAAGAAAAATTACCAATTATAAATGGTTTTAATATAAACGTCTTGCCCAGTGAAAACATTTTTGAGATAGAGCATGGGCAAGAATTGAAAGATTTAATCAATGATGAAAAAAACATAGAAATAATTAGGAATTTTAGTGAAATTAATCTTGAAACAGACGATAATATAAATATTATATTAAATAATGGTATTGTTGTTGCCTTTGGACCTTTAGATGATGTAAAATATAAGTTAAGATATCTTGATGAAATATTAAAAGATATTGAAAAAAAACAAATATCAGTTAAAATGATAATAATGAATAAAGGAGAGAAGCCTATCATTGTGACCAACAATTAAGGAGGGATAAAATGAAAAAAACAAGGGACATGCTAGCTCTTTCTCTAGTATCTATCTTCTTAGGCTTGATTTTATCCATCCAGTTTAAAACCATCAGCAAAACCGTGGGTGAAGGAGTTTTACCTACTCAAAGAGCTCAGCAATTAGCATCAGAATTGAAAAAAGCTCAGTCAGAGAAAGAGACCCAAGCTAATAGAATTACCGAACTGGAAAATAAAATAAAGCAGTATGAAAAAGGTGGTTTAGAAAATAATACTTATGCAGAAAATTTATACAATGATGCTATGAAATATAGAACATTGGCAGGATATGTGGATTTAGAAGGTCCCGGGATTATTCTTGAAATCAATGATCCTCCTGCAGATTTACAATTTGGAGATGAGTATTCTATAGTAAGCGATTTGGATGCAATTTTACAAATCGTTAGTGTACTTAACGCTGCGGATGCAGAGGCAATATCAATTAATGATCAAAGATATACGGCTTTTACAGAAATAGTTAAGGCCGGAAATCATATAGAAATAAATGGAGTTTCTACTAGCTCTCCTATTATTATAAAAGCAATAGGTGATCCAAGTATATTAGAATCTGCACTGGCAATAAAAGGAGGCATTGTTTGGCAATTAAGGAATTATGATTATATTGTACATTTAACTCAAGACCAAAATGTCCAAATACCAAAATACAGAAAGATTAAGGAATTTATATATGCAAAACCTGTTGAAGAGAGCATAAATTGATTGGAGGAAAATAAATGAAGAAAACTAATCCAACAATCATAATAGCCTTATTTAGTATAATAATAGGTATATTTATTGCAACTCAAATGAAATTAAATGTAGATTCATATGCGCCTGCGACTTTAAAATCCATACAAAATATGAAGGATGAAATAAACGCAATTAATAATGAAATTGTGGAAATGGAAATGTTAGTCAATCAAAAAGAAAAGGAACTGGAAGTTTTAGAAAACATATCTCTTGGCAATGAAAATATCATAGACATTTTAGAAGCTGACTTAAAAATTAATAAAACGAGAGCAGGAAGAACAAGATTGGAAGGACCTGGAATTGTAATAACAATGTATGACAATATGGATGATGAAATAGTAGGGATGAGTATCGATGACGACATAATTCATGATATAGACATATTAAATATTTTAAATGATTTAAAATTGGCAGGAGCAGAATGCATTAGTGTAAATGATCAAAGAGTGGTATCAACTTCTGAGATAAAGTGCCGCGGACCGGTCATGGGGATTAATGATAAAGTAATTGGTATACCTTTTATCATAAAGGCAATAGGGGATCCAAAGTTACTTATGGCGTCGGTCAACGCTCCGGGGACATATGGAGATGCTTTAAAAAATGTTTATTTCATAGGTTTTGAACCTAGAATTGAGGATAAGATAGTCATACCTGCATATATTGGAGATTCAGGGTTTGATTTTGCCAAACCAGTAGGGGAGGAGGATTAAATGTTTTTTGCGCTTATAGGAATACTAATTGGAGCGATTATAGGATTTTTGTTACCATATACTTATAATACAGCTTATTCACTCTATATTTCAGTTGCTATTTTAGCTTGTTTAGATTCTGTCTTTGGAGGGATAAGAGCAAATTTGGAGGGTAGTTTTAGTACCAAGATATTCGTATCAGGATTTTTTGGGAATTCTATTTTGGCAGCATTTTTAGCATATATTGGTGATATACTGGGAGTTCCTCTTTATTATGCTGCTATCTTTACTTTTGGAAGTCGCCTATTTGATAATTTTGCTTCTATAAGGAGAATTTTATTGCAAAAGAAAAAATCAGTTTAATATATTATTAGCACAAAGATAAGGAGGAATTTAGATGTTTGATTTTGATATTGATGTTGATCAATTTGCGAAAATTAAAGTTATTGGCGTTGGTGGCGGGGGTAATAATGCCGTAAATAGGATGATAGAATGCGGCGTTAGAGGTGTTGATTTTGTAGCGTTAAATACGGATAGACAATCTTTATATGCCTCCAGAGCAGAGGTCAAGCTTCAACTGGGTGAAAAAATTACTAAGGGGCTTGGAGCAGGAGCAAACCCTGAAATTGGTCAAAAAGCTGCTGAAGAAAATAGAAATGATATTCTGGAATCGATTAAAGGTGCTGATATGATATTTATAACTGCTGGCATGGGAGGAGGAACCGGTACAGGCGCAGCGCCTATTGTAGCAGAAATAGCAAAAGAATTAGGGATACTTACCGTAGGAGTTGTGACAAAGCCTTTTACTTTTGAGGGAAAGAAAAGGCTGGTTCAAGCTGAAAAGGGTGTAGAAGATTTGAAAAATAAAGTTGATACCCTAGTTACAATTCCCAATGATAGATTGTTACAAATAGCTGACAAAAAGACTACGATGTCAGATGCCTTTATGATGGCAGATGAAGTTTTGAAGCAAGGCATACAGGGAATCTCAGACTTAATATCAGTTCCAAATCTTATAAATTTGGACTTTGCTGATGTTAAAACTATAATGTATGGTAAAGGTATTGCACATATGGGAATTGGACAAGCAACAGGAGATAATAGAGCTACTGAAGCAGCAAAACAAGCTATTAAAAGTCCTCTGTTGGAAACCTCAATTGAAGGCGCAAAATCTGTATTATTGAATATAACAGGTGGAGCCGATTTGGGAATATTTGAGGTCAATGAAGCAGCGGATTTAATAAGACAAGCCGTAGATCAAGATGCTAATATAATATTTGGAGCAGGAATAGATGAAGGGCTTCAAGATGAAATTAAAATTACTGTTATTGCTACAGGGTTTGAAGAAAAGCCAAATAAAAAATCAGATAAAAAAGACGAAAAAGACGGAGATATAGATTTTGAAGATCCATTAGGAGATTTGGATATACCGACTTTTTTAAGAAGAAAAGATAGAAAATAAATTTAAATTTAAAATAGAAAATTAGCAAAAACGTATCTTTTATTGTAGAGATACGTTTTTTTTAAGTACAAGTATCTACAAATTTTTCAATTTGAATACTTTATAATAAATATATTGGAGTTCTGAAATGAGGTTATATTATGTATATAATTCTAGAATATCTTTTATTAGAAAATTTCATAATTAATTATTTGATACTTAAGTTAACTAAAATATTGAATCAAATAGATGGAAGTAATTTAAGAATATTGCTGGCCGCTTTTGTATCATCATTTTATTCGTTAGTTTTTTTTTATCCCAAGCTTACTATTTTAACCAAGATTCCTTTCAAAATACTATTTTCGATATTAATCGTTCGATTGTCATTTAAATATTTAAATATAAGGTCTTTTTTAAGGTTATTGATGAGTTTTTATATCGGTTCCTTTATATTTGCCGGGGCAACAATGGGTGTTTTCTTTTTTAAGAACAATGGTTTTAAGATATTGGATAAGGCTTTAAAATCTATTAACAACTTTCCGGTTAAATATCTTGTAATAGGGGTTGGATTTAGTTCATTAATAGCAATTTTAGTTTTTAAATATTTTAATATACATAAGATGAAAAATTCCTTTATTGCAGAAGTAGAACTTTTTTATGAGAATAAAAGACTGGATTTTAAAGCGCTCATGGATACAGGAAATTCTCTAATAGATCCAATATCAAAAAAAAAGGTTATGATAGTTGAATATGAAAAATTGAGTGAAATATTGCCGGCAGAAACTAAAGATTTAATTCTTGCTGCAGATCATAACGATTATTTGGAAATAGAACAGATATTAGATGGGCTAAAGGATTATATAAAATTGATTCCTATACCATTTAAATCGGTGGGTAAATCAGGAATAATGTTTGGATTTAAACCCGATAGCATAATTATTAAATATATGAATAAAGTACTGATAAGACAAGATATAATAATAGGAATTTATAATAATACATTTCCAAAGGATTTGGGATACAATGGATTGTTGCACTATGAAATAATAGATGGGGGAGTAGAAAATGAGATTTGTAAAATACAGGCTTAAATTTTTTGTGTATAAAATTTTAAACAAATTAAATCTAATAGAAAGAATAGATTATATAGGGACTGGAGAATCGCTGCCGCCGCCATTGAGCGCTGAAGAAGAGTTATTTTATTTAGAGAACCTGAAGAAAGATGATTCTATTAAAAGTATCCTTATCGAGAGAAATTTAAGGTTAGTTGTATATATAGCCAGAAAATTTGAAAATACTAAAGTTTCTATTGAAGATTTAATCTCCATTGGAACCATAGGTCTTATAAAAGCTGTCAATACATTTGATCCTGATAAAAAAATAAAATTAGCCACATATGCTTCAAAGTGTATTGAAAATGAAATTTTAATGTATTTGAGAAAGACAAGTAAAATAAAAAATGAGATTTCATTTGATGAACCTCTAAATACGGATTGGGATGGCAATGAACTGTTATTGTCAGATATACTCGGTACAGATGGAGATGTTATATTTAAATATTTAGAAGATGAAGTGGATAAAAAATTGCTAAGCCAAGCAATAGATAAATTATCAAACAGAGAAAAAACTATAGTTGAATTAAGATTTGGATTAAGCAGCGGATTAGAACGGACACAGAAAGAGGTAGCTGATTTACTGGGGATTTCTCAATCATACATATCCAGACTTGAAAAGAGAATTATAAAGCGATTGAGAAAAGAAATAGGTAAACTTATGTAGGATACTATTGAATTACCAATAGTATCTTTTTAAATTAAAAATTAACAAATATGGACAAATTTATCAGAGTATAAAAAACTTTATATAGGATATAATTTTAAAACAGAAAGGGGCAAATCATCAAGAAAGGATGAACTAAATGCATATATCTAAGGTTGAAATTTGCGGAGTAAATACTGCTAAGTTGCCGGTATTAACAAACGATGAGATGCAGGAATTATTTGTTAAAATTAAGGCTGGTGATATGGAGGCACGAGAAAAATTTATAAATGGAAATCTAAGATTAGTCCTAAGCATAATTCAAAGATTTAATAGAAGAGGAGAACCTGTAGATGATTTATTCCAAGTAGGTTGCATCGGCCTAATAAAAGCTATAGATAATTTCGATTTGAGTCAGAACGTTCGATTTTCCACATATGCAGTACCTATGATAATTGGAGAGATTAGAAGGTATTTAAGAGACAACAATTCAATACGAGTAAGTAGATCTCTTAGAGATATAGCATATAAAGCGCTTCAAGCCAGAGATCAATTAGTCCATGCAAATTCAAAAGAGCCAACTATAAGTGAAATATCACAAGTTTTGAATATATCTAAGGAAGAAGTTGTTTTTGCATTAGAGGCTATACAAGAGCCAATATCCTTATTTGAGCCTATATATCATGACAGCGGAGATGCAATATTTGTCGTTGATCAGGTAAAAGATGACAAAGAAGAAGATGAATTATGGTTACGGGATATAACTTTAAAAGAAGCATTGGATAAGTTAAACAATCGGGAAAGGGAAATCTTGAATTTAAGATTCTATGAGGGGAAAACTCAAATGGAAGTGGCTGAGGAAATAGGAATATCACAGGCACAGGTCTCAAGATTAGAAAAAAATGCCCTTAGACAGATGAGAAAGCATATTTGAACGGTTTATTTTTTAGCTAGCTCCTCCAAATTAATGTAATATTTTTATAGCTTGTGTTATATAACTATAATAAAAGGTTAAAGAGGTGGAGCTATGATTAAACTAACAGAAATAAAAGAAAAAGAAGTAATAAATTTACACAATGGACAAAGGTTAGGCTATGTTTATGATTTTGAAGTAGATTTAGAGAAAGGATGTCTATCCGGAATTATACTCCCCAGTGGAGGGAAAATAAGTTTTTTCTCTAAGACTAATGATATATTAATTGAATGGAACCAGATTATAAAAATCGGGGTGGATACTATTTTAGTTGATATTAAAGATGACTAAAAGATTAGACAAAAATTCCTAATTATATTATAATTAAACTATCTGGAATTGGAGGTAAAATTATGAAATGCCCTTATTGTGAATACTTGGAGTCTAAAGTAATAGATTCTCGACCTACAGATGAAGGACAGGCTATTAGAAGGCGTAGAGAGTGTATGAACTGTGGCAAAAGATTTACAACTTATGAAAAAATCGAAGAAGTACCAATTGTCATTGTAAAGAAAGACGGGAACAGGCAAACTTATGATAGAAATAAGCTTTTAAATGGCATTTTGAAAGCTTGTGAAAAAAGACCGGTATCCATATCAACTATAGAAAAAATTGTAGATGATATAGAAAGAAGTATGTCCAATACTCTTGAAAAGGAAATAACTTCAGCGGAAATCGGTGAAATGGTTATGAACAAGTTAAAAAGCATTGACGAAGTAGCGTATGTTAGATTTGCTTCTGTATATAGGCAGTTTAAAGATGTAAATTCTTTTATGGAGGAATTGAAAAAGATTTTAGATGAAAATGGAAAATAATTTATTATGATAATGATAAAAATAGGATATATGCAATAGTATTTGTTTCTAATTCAAACATCTATTATTGCGTTTATTTATATCTAAAGGATACTGTTATTTTAGGATTAATCTCAATATAGTTAACAAGAACACTGAAACCTCAGAATAAGTTCAAGCAGTATTTATAGTTTTAAGAGTTTTAAGAGAAGGGACACATATTGTCCCAGAAGGAGTGATAGCAATGGATATGTTTACCATGGCAATGGAGGACAGTTTAAAAAGAAATGCTCCTTTAGCTGATAGAATGAGACCACAGACAATAAATGAATTTGTAGGGCAACAGCATTTAATCGGCGAAGGCAATTTTTTAAATAGAGCTATAAAAGCAGATAGAATTACTTCTATGATTTTATTTGGACCGCCTGGTACCGGAAAAACCACTTTAGCGATGATAATTGCCAATTCCACAAATATGAGATTCGAAAAATTATCTGCTGTTACATCCGGTGTTAAAGATATAAGAGAAGTGATTAATAAAGCAGAGGAAGATTTAAAATTTTACAACAAAAGAACAATATTGTTTATTGATGAAATCCATAGATTTAACAAAGCTCAACAGGATGCACTTTTGCCTTTTGTTGAGAGGGGAATTATTATTCTAATTGGTGCTACTACAGAAAACCCCTACTTTGAAGTTAATAAAGCTTTGTTATCAAGATGCATGGTTTTAACTCTAGAGCATCTGGAAAGGCAAGATCTCTTAAATTTGCTGAAAAGGGCATTAACCGATAAAGAAAAAGGTTTGGGAAATTATAATGTAGATATTGACCAAGATTCAATTGATTACCTTATAACCGTAGCCGACGGAGATGCAAGGGTGCTGCTTAATTCTTTGGAAATAGGAGTATTATCAACTCCTTCAGATGAAAAGGGATTAATAAAAATAGATTTAGGCACTATAAGGGAATGTATCCAAGTCAAAAAGGCAATATATGATAAAGATGGCGACGAGCATTATGATACAATATCGGCTTTTATTAAAAGCATGCGCGGTACAGATCCCAATGCAACTATATATTGGCTTGGTAAGATGATCAATGCAGGTGAAGATCCAAAATTCATTGCCAGAAGAATAATCATTTGCGCATCTGAAGATGTGGGGAATGCAGACCCTACGGCACTTCAAGTGGCTGTTGCAGCCTTCAATGCAGTTTCAATAATAGGTATGCCTGAGGGAAGGATACCTCTTGCACAGGCAGCTTTGTATGTAGCTACCGCTCCTAAGAGTAACAGTTCTATTGTTGCAATAGACGGAGCTTTAGATGACATTAAAAATCTTGAAACCGCTAGAGTGCCTTTGCATTTGAAAGATACCCATTATAAAGGTTCTGAGAAACTAGGTCACGGAAAGGACTATAAATATCCTCACGATTATCCTTTTAACTATATACCACAGGATTATTTGCCGGAGGGATTCAAAGACAAGGAGTATTATAAGCCATCCGAGAACGGCTTTGAGCAGGGAATTAAAGAGAGATTGGCTAAATTAAAAAAAGATTAAAATAAATCGATAAAATAAATCGTTTGACAATTAAGCATAATACCATTATAATAATCAATAAAAAAGCCTTGTATAAAGTATTTGGCTAAAAAATAAACGTGGACAGGAAGAGTAAATATAAAGTATTCGTTAAAGGGAGCCGGTTAGAAGTGGAACATCGGTACGAATCTTATATCGAAGAACATCCTTGAGTTTCTAACCGAAATCTTAATTAAGACAGTAGGCTTAGACGTGTTACTTACGTTAAAGGTAGATTAAAGTGGCTGTAGCAATTTAGGTGGTACCGCGGAAGTTAACCTTTCGTCCTTATTCATTAGAGGATGGAAGGTTTTTTAGTAAGTGTAATCGCTGATTTGAAGAATCTACTAATTTAAGAGTTATGGGACATAAGTATTATGATTGTGAAATGTGAATTATTGCATTAAGTATATAAAAATGGAGGGAAAGCTATGAAAACGGATGTTAAACAAATTTATAGAGGAAGTGAAAAATTTTTTAATCAAGAAGTCATAATAGAAGGTTGGATAAGAACATCTAGATCATCTAAGACATTTGGATTTTTAGAATTAAATGATGGGACATTTTTTAAAAATCTTCAAATTGTTTATGACGATAATTTAATAAATTTTAAAGAGATAGAAAAATTATCAATAAGTTCTTCAATAAAAGTAAAAGGTATATTGGTACCAACACCGGAAGCAAAGCAGCCTTTTGAAGTTAAAGCAATTGAGATTGAAGTAGAAGGGAATTCAGCACAGGATTACCCTATTCAAAAGAAAAGACATACAATGGAATACCTAAGGTCTATAGCACACTTGAGACCAAGAACAAATACTTATAGTGCTGTTTTTAGGACCAGATCTGTATTAGCTTATGCAATTCATAAGTTTTTCCAAGAGAGGGGATTTGTATATGTTCATACTCCTATAATTACAGCAAGCGATGCTGAAGGTGCTGGGGAGATGTTTAGGCTTACGACACTTAATCTGGACAATGTTCCAAAAACTGATGGTGGTAAAGTCGATTTCAGTAAAGACTTTTTTGGGAAGGAAACCAATTTGACTGTTAGTGGTCAATTGGAGGCTGAAGCTTATGCATTAGCCTATAAAAATGTATATACTTTCGGACCAACTTTTAGAGCTGAAAATTCAAATACAGCCAGGCATGCTGCAGAATTTTGGATGGTGGAGCCTGAGATTGCTTTTGCGGATTTACAGGATAATATGAAGTTGGCTGAAGATATGATGAAGTATATTATATCCTACTGTTTGGAAGAATTACCTGAGGAAATGGAATTTTTCGATAAGTTTATTGACAATACATTGTTGGAAAGATTGGAGAATGTAATTAAGTCAGATTTTGGAGTATTGACATATACTGAAGCAATCGACATCTTAAAAGAGTCTAAAGAAATATTCCAGTATCCGGCAGAGTGGGGTATGGATTTACAAACCGAACATGAAAGATATATTTCTGAAAAGGTGTTTAAAAAACCCGTATTTGTTATAAACTATCCAAAAGAGATAAAAGCTTTTTATATGAGATTGAATGATGACAACAAGACTGTAGCAGCTATGGATCTTCTAGTACCCGGAGTAGGTGAAATAATAGGTGGCAGCCAAAGGGAGGAGAGACTGGATCTACTTAAACAAAGGATTATCGAAAACGGGATGGATTTAGAGGATTATTGGTGGTATTTAGAGCTTAGAAAATATGGTGGTACAAAACATACAGGATACGGATTGGGTTTTGAAAGAGCAGTTATGTACATTACAGGGATAAACAATATAAGAGATGTAATCCCATTTCCAAGAACGGTCAAATCGGCAGAATTCTAAAATATGCTTGATTTGAGTGCATAGATTTGCTATAATTGAACTCAAATTGAGAAACTAGGAAGAGAAGCAGTAGGTTATCAATTATTTTAAGAGAGCTGTTGTATGGTGGAAAACAGTATTGATTGTGACTGAACTCGTCTTGGAGTTACTAAAATTATAAATTTTAGTCGGTTCGATACCGTTAATTATCTCAAAGAGGATTTTAAATCAATCAGAGTGGTACCGCGGATTAACCCTTCGTCTCTATTTTAGGACGAAGGGATTTTTATTTTAGGAGGGTTTTTTATGAGAGAGTATGAACATGGATTAATAGAAAAAAAGTGGCAGGATATATGGGATGAAAAAGAAATCTATAAAGCGTCAAACAATAGCGACAAACCAAAGTACTTTGCTTTAGTAGAGTTTCCTTATCCTTCTGCAAATGGTCTTCATGTAGGACATCCAAGACCTTATACAGCTTTGGATATCGTATCTCGAAAGAGAAGATTTGAAGGGTACAATGTATTGTTTCCAATGGGTTGGGATGCCTTTGGATTACCGACTGAAAACTTTGCAATAAAAAACAAAATACATCCCAAGATAGTAACGGAGAACAATGTTAAAAGATTTAAATCCCAACTTAAATCAATAGGTTATTCTTTTGATTGGTCAAGAGAGATAAACACAACGGATCCTAATTATTATAAATGGACTCAATGGATTTTTATAAAATTATTTGAAAATGGACTGGCATATAAACATGAAATGCCGATAAACTGGTGTCCTTCCTGTAAAATAGGTCTAGCTAATGAAGAGGTAGTGGGAGGAAAATGCGAAAGATGCGGCGGAGAGGTTATAAGAAAAGTAAAAAATCAATGGATGTTAAAGATCACCGATTACGCAGAGAGATTGTTAAATGATTTAGATTTAGTGGATTATATTGACAGGGTAAAAATTCAACAAAGAAATTGGATTGGAAAATCCGAGGGAATGGAGATTGACTTCAACATTGCCGGTGTAGAAGATAAACTTAGAGTATTTACCACAAGACCTGACACCATATTTGGAGCTACTTATATGGTCATCGCAGCAGAACATTCGTTGATAGAGAAATATAAAGATAGAATAGAGAATTTAGATGAGGTCTTAAAATACAGAAATGAAGTGAGCAAAAAATCAGATTTTGAAAGAACAGAGTTGTCGAAGGAAAAAACAGGGGTAGAATTGAAAGGGCTTAGAGCTGTTAATCCTGCAACTGGAAACGAAATACCTATTTGGATATCGGATTATGTTTTGATTACCTATGGTACAGGAGCAATCATGGCTGTTCCGGGGCATGATGAAAGGGACTGGGAATTTGCAAGCAAATTTAATCTGCCGATAGTAGAAGTCATACAGGGAGGAAATATCAAATTAGGTGCATATACCGATACTGAAACGGGTATTTTAGTTAATTCTGAATTTCTAAACGGCCTTGATGTAGATAAGGCTAAAAAAACTATTTCAGATTGGCTGGAAGAAAGAAATCTAGGGACAAGAAAAATCAACTATAAACTTAGAGATTGGGTATTTTCCAGACAAAGATACTGGGGGGAACCTATACCATTGGTATATTGTGAAAAGTGCGGATGGGTACCGGTTCCTGAAAGTGAATTGCCTGTTATGCTTCCGGAAGTTGAAAATTATGAGCCAACGGATACTGGAGAATCACCATTGGCAAATATTACGGATTGGGTAAATACCACTTGTCCGAAATGCGGAGGCCATGCACGAAGAGAGACTGATACTATGCCCCAATGGGCAGGATCGTCATGGTATTTCTTAAGATATACAGATCCGGATAATGATAAAAATTTAGCTTCAAAAGAAGCTCTTGATTATTGGATGCCTGTGGATTGGTACAATGGAGGAATGGAACATACAACTCTTCACCTTTTATATTCAAGATTTTGGCACAAGTTCCTTTTTGATTTAGGGGTTGTTCCGGGTCCTGAACCATATGCAAAGAGAACTTCGCATGGAATGATATTAGGAGACAATAATGAAAAGATGTCTAAATCCAGAGGAAATGTTGTAAATCCTGATGATATAGTAATGGACTATGGAGCAGATACCTTGAGAACTTATGAAATGTTTATAGGTGATTTTGAAAAAAGTGTGCCTTGGTCTGAAAATGGAGTTAAAGGCTGCAGGAGGTTTCTTGAAAGGGTTTGGAGATTACAAGAAATAGTCAAAGATGGAGATGAATATAGCAATAAGTTGGAGAGCAGTATTCATAAAACAATAAAAAAAGTATCCGAGGATTTTGAAACCTTGAAATTCAATACCGGTATTGCGGCTTTAATGTCTTTGTTAAATGAATTCAATGATGTAGGCAGTATAACTAAGAAAGACTTAAAAACTTATCTTACCCTTTTAAATCCTGTTGCTCCGCATATAACAGAAGAACTGTGGAAAATAACAGACTTAGGAGGATTTTTACATGATACTACATGGCCAATATATGATGAGAAGAAGTTGAAAGACCAGATTATTGAAATGCCTATTCAAATCAATGGCAAGGTTAGAGGCAAAATTGAAGTAAGTGTAGATGATACTCAAGACATGATAAGGGAAAAGATATTAAAGGATGAAAATATATTAAAGTTTATGGATGGAAAGGAAATCGTAAAGGAGATATTTGTAGCGGGCAAAATTTATAATATAGTTGTAAAGTGATTAAAAATATGAAATAATATAGTTCTGTCATATCTGTGACAGAACTATATTAATATTAGAAAGGGAGTGTATTATGAGAAGAATTAAAATTGTTACAGACAGCACCAGTTATTTCTCAAAGGAATTTTTAAAAAACAAGGATTTATCAATTGTTCCACTGAATTATGTTTTTGACGATAAGTCCTATGTGGAAGGATTTAAAGGAGAGTTTGATGAGTTTTTCAAAATGCTTGGGAGAAGTAAATTGTTTCCGACAACATCTCAGCCTGCAGTAGGAGATTTTTATGAAGTGTTTAAAAAGGCACTGGAGGATTATGAAGAGATAATAGCGATTGTTTTATCTTCTAAACTAAGTGGGACTTACAATAGTGCTATACTAGCTAAAAATATGTTAGAGGATAAAAAAATTACTATCATTGATTCTGAAACATCTGCATCAAATTTAAGGTATTTAGTTGAAGATGCACTTCAAATGTCAGAGGAAGGGAAGACATCAAAGGAAATTGAAGATTTTATTAATGATAAAAAAACTAAGATGAACATCTATTTGACTACTGATACATTAGAGTATCTAAGTCGTGGGGGAAGATTAAGTTCTTTTCAGTCTGCAATAGGGAATTTTTTAAATGTAAGACCTATCATAGAATTAAGAGACGGCGAATTACAATTATTAGAGAAGATAAGAGGGAAAAATAAATCAATCCTCAGATTGATTGAAAAGATACCTGAAAATGTTCAAAAAATTTCTATTTGCCATATATTAAATTTGAGCGAAGCAAAAAAGCTTCAGGACATTTTAATTAAAAAATTTCCTGATGCGGATATATCAGTAGATGAATTAGGACCTGTAGTTGGAGCACATTTAGGACCAAAAACTTTGGGAATATGCTTTTATTAATTTCTATTTTTGTGATATTTATATCATTGATTGTGATATAATAAAAGAAATAGCTGTTATAAGCTAATAAATATGGAGGTGTTTCCAATGAGGAAAATATTGGTTACTGGCGGATTAGGTCAAATTGGCTCCGAACTTATACAAAGACTGAGAGAAGTATATGGCACAAACAACATAATAGCAAGCGGAAGAAGGAAAAAGCCCGGGCATGAAGAACTTATTGAAAGTGGTCCTTTTGAGATTGTCAATGTAAACAACCCTATAGAATTAAGCAATGTTGCTAAAAAGCATAACGTAAATACTATCATTCATTTAGCAGCTATACTTTCCGCTGTAGGAGAGAATAATCCACAAGCTTGCTGGGATGTTAACATGAATGGACTATATAATGTACTTGAAGTAGGCAGGGAAGAAAACTTGTCTATATTTACTCCCAGCTCTATAGCTGCTTTTGGTCCTTCTACGCCACCTGATAAGACACCACAGGATACTATTCAAAGGCCGACAACAATGTATGGTGTTACAAAGGTTGCAGGTGAATTATTATGTGATTATTATTTTAAAAGATTTAATTTAGATACTAGAGGAGTACGCTTCCCGGGGCTAATTTCATATGAGACTTTGCCGGGTGGAGGAACTACGGATTATGCAGTTCATATTTATTATGATGCAATAAAACATAAAAGATACACAAGTTTCATAGATAAAGGCACAAAGATGGACATGATGTATATGCCTGATGCTCTTGATGCCATAATAAACCTTATGGAAGCAAATCCAAAGAGATTAATTCATAGAAACGCTTTCAACATTACAGCGATGAGTTTTGAACCCGAAGAGATAAAAGACTCTATTAAAAAATTCATACCTGAGTTTGAGCTTATGTATGACGTTGATCCTGTAAGACAACAAATAGCTGATTCATGGCCAAATTCATTAGATGATTCGGCTGCCAGAGAGGAATGGGGTTGGGATCCGAAATATGATTTGGACTCTATGACAAAGGACATGTTGGAGAAATTGAAAATTAAATTGAATAAATAGGATTAGAAGCTTCTTGATTCCTATAATAATTAGGAACAAAAAAGTCCCTTCAGAATATTCTTATACTGGAGGGATTTTTTATGGCTATAAATGATTATTATCTATTGGTACTTGAAACAAGAAATAAAATCTTATATTTGCAATCAAACCTAGAAAGTAAAGGAAAAAATTATTTTCAATTGGTTTCCGCGCCTATATTCAAGTCCGGGAATGGATGCAATTATGCATTAAAGATTCCTAATAGAAATTATTTTCAAATGTTAAAAGATGAAATTCAATTATTAAATTTAGGCGATTCAAAGATGTATTTGGCTGAAAAAAAAGATAATAAATTGAAATATAGGGAAATAGAATTCTAATTCAATGCACAGTTCACAATTCAAACATAGATGTTATTGACATAGTCAGCTCAGCTAAATAATCTTTTAAAAAAGGAATTCTTATTGCTGTTTTCTTCTATTTCTGCAATTTTAGCTTTAATAACAGCTAAATCCTCAATAATATCTTTAAATTGTATTTCTAAATTCTTTTGATTAATGGTTATTTGATTTAACATATCTGCAATCATATCATCCTTAGATACTATCGGAGTTTTTTCTGTATTATTTTCATCCGGTATTTCTTTGGTTTTGATATCTGATACTTTATAATTGCCTATGGGTTTATAGCTCAGCCCATAGTCAATGCTATTTGCGATGAAATAATTGCTTTCATCACCATATATCAAACTAATTATATTATCATTTTCTTTTAATATTTCATCGGGAACAGAAGATTCGACTTTTAGTGAACTAACCTCAGACCAT
Organism: Paratissierella segnis; assembly: GCF_014385195.1. Lineage (GTDB taxonomy): Bacteria > Bacillota > Clostridia > Tissierellales > Tissierellaceae > Paratissierella > Paratissierella segnis. The sequence goes on along the minus strand of NZ_JACRTG010000020.1, from coordinate 70,815 downwards.
TTGAATCTTTCATTACCTGACGAGCTCATTCTATAATATTTTAATACATATAAATTTGACATATCTTCCCACCAAATGCCATGGATATTGTCTTTAGAATCAACGAAGATAAATGGATTTTCATTATATTTATCATTTTGAGACATTTTAATTGGATCTCTTAACCAGCTATTTTTATGACAATTATAATAAGTATAGAATATATAAGAAATATCATTTGCCAGAGTATTATATAAAAGGTGAATATTACCATATGAGTCAAAGTCAACTGAAAAGGAAGCTGTAGTTTTTTTAGAGATATATCTTATAATTGTGAATCTGCTTTCTATATTATCTTTGTAGATTATATGGTGTAAGGTAAAAATATTGGAATTTATAAAATTTGAATATGCATAAAATATATTCAATTTACCATTTATATACAAGATTTCAAGTTGATGATAATAATTTGATTTAGTATCAAATTTACCTATTTGTGATTTTTTTAAATCTCCATTCGAAAATGTACTGTAAATTAAATCCCCATCATTTAGTAAATATATTAAATGGGTTACTTCTTCATCAAAAGCATATCCATATATAATCACATCTTCTTTATCCAAGATTTCCCGCAATGTATCATCTAAAGGTGATAATTCATATTTTAAATTTTTCATTAAATCCCTCCATTTTTATCACATTAATTTCTTCATTACATAATATGATATTAGCCAGGAAATTATTAAAATTAAGGAGTGAAAAATATGGTTGATAGATTAGACGTCGATAACAAATTACTTGATGATGTTTTAAAAATGCTGGACCGAGATTGCATTATAGTAGACAAAGTATTTGCTAGCTGCCAACAAAGAGAATGTTTTCCAAATATTGAAGTGAATATAGAAGAAAAAAATTTTGGGAGGATTAGATTTAAACCTGGATTCATAGTTCCTAATACGTTAAAAGTAACTGATATTCCAAATCAGCCAAATTTTAGAAGAGTAAGATTTACATCCAGAATCCCCTATCAAATATTGGATGAGAATTGTGATAAATTGAAAGAAGACTTTTTACCTGATATATTTAAGGATATAATACTTTATATCCCTGAATCAAGGGATGAATTTGAATTCAGAATAGTAATTGAAACCCAATCGGTAATATTAGCGCCGCCGGTAGTTACAGGAAAAACTATTAGCTTTACAGTAGGAGTATTTCTAATTACAAAGGTTGTAGGGACTGTGCAGTTATTGATTCCAGCCTACGGTTATTGCCCAGAGCCACCTTTCTGTGATGAATTCAGCCCGGAGGACATATGTGAAGCTTTTGATACTGCTGATTTTCCAGAATTCTTTCCTCCACAATTAAAATGTATACCTTAATTTAACGAAGGAGTCAACCTAGAGGTTGGTTCCTTTTTTTATTCCTTTTTATTTAAGATTGTTGACAAAAAAACTTGGGTATAATATACTATGATAGAAATCCAACCAAGTGGGTTGGGATTGCAAAGGGGTGTGAAAATATGCGTTTATCTACAAGAGGAAGATATGGGCTTATGGCTATGCACCAATTGGCTTTGGAGTTTGGACAGGGACCTATATCTTTAAAATATATTGCTGAGAAACAAGAGCTATCAGAAAACTATTTAGAACAATTATTTTCTTCATTGAGAAAGGATGGGCTAATAAACAGTGTGAGAGGTGCACAAGGAGGATATATGTTGTCGAGGTCTCCTAGTGAAATTACTGTTGGTCAAATCTTAAGATCCCTAGAGGGTAATCTAGCACCTGCTGATTGTATAATTGAGGATTTGAATGAATGTACAAAGGTAGATAATTGTGCTACTAAACAAGTTTTAATGAAAATCAAAGACAGTATTGATGATGTTGTAGATTCAATAACATTGGAAGATATGATAGATGATACTATAAATGCCAATGCTTAAATAAAATAATAAGGAGGAATTAAAAATGTCTAAATATATATATATGGACAATTCAGCAACTACACCTGTCAAAAAAAAAGTATTGGATGAAATGATTCCTTATTTCACTGAAAATTTTGGCAATCCGTCAAGCATCTATTCATTGGGCTCGAATTCAAAGGTTGCTGTAGAAAAAGCAAGGGAACAGGTAGCGAGGGCTTTAGGCGCTGATAAAAATGAAATATATTTTACTGCAGGAGGTTCCGAGTCAGATAATTGGGCTCTAAAGGGAATAGCTAGTAAACATAAAAATAAGGGCAATCATATAATAACCACAAAAATAGAGCATCATGCTGTATTACATACATGTGAGTACTTGCATAAAAATGGATTTGAAATAACATATTTAAATGTGGATAAAGATGGTTTGATTGATTTAAAGGAATTAGAAAGTGCAATAACCGATAAAACTATATTGATTTCAATTATGTTTGCAAACAACGAAATAGGAACTATTCAACCTATTAAAGAAATAGGTGAAATTGCAAAATCCAAAAATATAATATTCCATACAGATGCTGTTCAAGCTATAGGAAATGTAAGAATTGATGTCAAAGAGCTAAATATTGATTTGTTGTCGTTATCTGCTCATAAATTTTACGGACCTAAAGGAATGGGTGCCCTGTATATTAGAAAAGGACTTCAAATAGATCCTCTAATAGCAGGTGGCGGACAGGAAAGAAACAAAAGAGCGGGTACGGAAAATGTCCCAGGTATTGTAGGATTGGGCAAAGCTATTGAACTGGCTTATGAAAATTTAGAAGAACATAATGAAAAGCTTATAAAACTTAGAGAAAGATTAATAAATGGAATACAAGAAAACATAAAATATACTAGGATCAATGGGCATAGAACAAAGAGATTACCGGGGAATGTAAATGTGTGCTTCGAGTTTATAGAAGGGGAATCTTTATTGTTAAGTCTTGATATTGAAGGAATTGCAGGGTCAAGCGGTTCGGCTTGTACTTCCGGAAGTTTAGATCCTTCTCATGTCCTTTTGGCAATAGGGCTGCCTCATGAAATTGCACACGGTTCTTTACGGTTAAGTTTAGGTGACTTTAACACCGAAGAAGAAGTTGATTATGTAATTGCAAAATTGGTAAAAATTGTAGATAGATTAAGGAATATGTCACCACTTTATGACAAAATCAAGGAGGCAAAATAATGTATTCGGAAAAGGTTATGGAACATTTTAGAAATCCAAGAAATGTTGGAGAAATATTGGATGCGGATGGAATTGGTGAAGTTGGCAATGCTAAATGTGGAGACATAATGAAAATGTATTTGAAGGTAAACGACGGTATTATAGAGGATGTAAAGTTTAAAACATTTGGATGTGGATCGGCAATTGCATCTTCAAGCATGGCTACAGAATTAATAAAGGGAAAAAGCATAGAAGAAGCTATGGGACTTACCAACAAAGCGGTAGCTGAAGCATTGGATGGTTTGCCACCAATAAAAATGCATTGTTCGGTTTTAGCAGAGCAAGCAATTAAAGCTGCTTTATTAGATTATTCAAAGAAACATAATGTCCATATTGATGGTCTTGAGGATTTTGATTTTGAAGAAGACGGTCATGAAAATGTAGATGATGAAGATATTTAAATAGGGGTGTTAAATATGTCAATAAACCCACCGCCGGATTTATTTGTTAAGGCTGTATGGTTACTATCAACTATATTATTATCGCTTGTTATTTATTATTTGATAAATATAGGAAACAATTTTGTACCTGAAAAAAAGAAAATAAAATTTAACAATACTAGGGTTTTACCAATATTTTTTGTAGCACTTATTCTTTATGTTATATATGCATTATTTAAGAAATATCAAGTATTGTCTGATACGGTTACTACTATTATTATATCTATAATGTTAGCTTTTATATTTGACCCTATAGTTAACTATTTTGAATCAAAGGGTATGAAACGTATATTTGCAGTAATAGCAATCTATTTTATTATATTGGGAATTATATTCATATTAGCATTTTTAGTAATTCCAAGGTCTGGAAGAGAAATAAAAAGGCTTATGACATATTTGCCCACTGTTATTACAAATTTGACAAATTATATAGATACATTATATGCGAAATATTTAACGACATTCGGAGGGCTTCCTTCTATATTTCAAGGCTTTGAGGGAATAATTCAAGATAATTTAGTAAAATTGCAAGAAGTTGTAATGAATGGAATGGATATGTTCTTTGACTGGATAGTGAATTCTTTTTCAAAGATAATAAATATAGTTCTAACACCTATATTAACATTCTATTTCTTGATTGATAAAGATGAATTTATTAGAAAAATTAAATCGTTAATACCTAAAAAATATAAAAGAGATGTCCTGACGATAGCTAGGGAAGTAAATGTTTCTGTAACCCAATTTATAAGAGGAAGACTTATAATGGCAATTTACGTAGGCGTCGCTACGACTGTGTTACTGATGATATTGGGTATTGATTTTGCTGTTGTAATAGGATTTGTTACAATGATTGCGGATATTATTCCCTATATAGGTCCATTTTTAGGATTTATTCCTGCATTTCTTTTAGCTATTATGACAAGTCCTATAAAGGCACTATGGCTTACAGTTTTCTTTATTATAATCCAATGGGTGGAGAATAATATACTGGCTCCCAAGATTTTAGGAGAAACTACCGGTATGCACCCTTTGACAATATTGATATCAATTATAGCAGGCGGTGCAATATTTGGGGTCTTGGGTATGGTAATATCAGTGCCTCTTGTAGCTTTATCCAAAATTTTATTTTCATTTTTCAAAGAAAAATACGATAATAAAAAAGGATTTATATAGTATATTTTAAGATAATTGACAAAATATTCATGTTACCTTAAAATACTTATAGGTATAATACGATACCTCCCTTCATAAGGGAGGATTTTAACTAATAGATGGGGTGTTTTTATGAAAAAAATCGGATTACATGAAATTAGAAAAGAATTTTTAGATTTTTTTGAAGAAAAAGGGCATCTGGTTGCCCCAAGCTTTTCCTTAGTTCCCAAAAATGATAAATCACTTTTACTTATAGGTGCGGGAATGGCACCGCTAAAGCACTATTTTACAGGGGAAGCTATTCCGCCTAGAAATAGAATGGCTACATGTCAAAAATGCATACGTACAGGTGATATAGATAATGTAGGAAAGACTGCCAGACATGCTACTTTTTTTGAAATGTTGGGAAACTTTTCATTTGGTGATTATTTCAAAAAAGAAGCCATTTCATGGGCGTGGGAGTTTTTGACAGAGAGAATGGAAATAGATCCACTAGATCTATGGGTTACTGTATATAAAGATGATGATGAGGCTTTTGAATTATGGAATAAAATGATTGGTTTACCTGAAGAAAAAATAGTACGTCTGGGAAAAGACGATAATTTTTGGGAGTTAGAGGTTGGACCTTCCGGACCATGTTCTGAGATTTATGTTGACAGAGGTATAGAATATGGATGCGGCGATGAAAATTGCAAACCGGGTTGTGAATGTGATAGATTCCTTGAAATTTGGAATCTGGTATTTACTCAATTTGACAAAGATGAGAATGGTGTATATCATCCGCTTCCAAATCCTAATATTGATACCGGAATGGGATTGGAACGTATGGCAACAGTTATGGAAGGCACTAACAATATATTTGAAATAGGCGCTATTAGAAGCATTTTGAGAAAAGTGGAAGAAATCAGCAAATACAATTATGGTAGCGATGAAGAAAAAGACGTATCGGTTAGAGTTATAACTGATCATGCCAGAGCTATGACATTTTTAGTATCGGATGGAGTATTGCCAAGCAATGAAGGAAGAGGATATGTTCTTCGAAGATTGATTAGAAGAGCTTCAAGACATGGAAAACTACTAGGTATAAACGGTGGATTCTTATCGGAAGTTGTTGATGTTGTTATAAATTCATGGCAAATTGAATATAAGGATTTAAAAGAGAAAGATAAAGAAATAAAGAAGGTTATCCAGGCTGAAGAAGCAAAATTCCAGGAGACTATAGATCAAGGTATATCAATATTAGAAGATTATATAAATGAGATGAGAAAAAAGAAGAAAAGTGTATTAAGCGGTGAAAAGGCATTTAAGTTATATGATACCTATGGTTTTCCATTGGATTTAACTAAAGAAATATTGTTGGAAAAGAATTTAAGTTTAAATGAAGAAGAGTTCAAACTAAATATGGAAAGACAAAGAAGAAGAGCTAGAAATTCCAGAGATAGCGGAGATAGCGGATGGGGAGGCAAAGAGAGTAAGGAATTATTTAAAGATATTAATTCAACATTTAAGGGATATGAAACTGTTAAATTAGAAACTGAAATTATTTCTTTGATTAAAGATAATACTAAGGTAAATGAATTGTCTAGGTTTGAAGAAGGGGTGGTCATTTTAAAAGAAACTCCATTCTATGGAGAATCAGGCGGTCAAGTAGGAGATAAAGGTAAAATATCAGGTGATAACTTTACTCTTGAAGTATTGGATACAAAGTTATATGATGATTTAAGGCTCCATAATGTAAAGGTTGTAGAAGGCGAGGTTAAATTAGGAGATAAAGTTACCGCCAGCGTTGATGTTCTGCGACGTGACGCAATTAGAAGAAATCACTCTGCAACTCATTTGCTTCATAAAGCGTTGAAAGAAGTTTTGGGAGAACATGTAAATCAAGCAGGCTCTTATGTTACACCTGATAGATTGAGATTTGATTTTACTCATTTTGAAAGCATTACACCAAATGATTTAAAAAAAGTTGAAGACAGAGTAAATGAAATGATATTTAAAGGACTTGATGTGGAAACAATTGAAACGACATTGGATGAAGCATATAAATTGGGCGCAATAGGTTTATTTGAAGAAAAGTATAAAAATGATGTCAGAATAGTAAAAATGGGGAACTACTCTCAAGAGCTATGTGGAGGAACTCATGTTGTGAATACATCCAATATTGGATTGTTTAAGATAATTTCAGAGACCAGTATAGCCTCTGGATTTAGAAGGATTGAAGCTATTACAGGATTATCGGTTTTAAATTTTCTAAATTCGATAGAAAGAGAATTAGATGAATTAAGCAATATTTTAAAAACAAATAATACCAATATAATTGAAAAGGCAACACAAATTGTTGAAGACATTAAGGAAAGGGATAAAGAGATTGAAAAGCTGAAAGGGAAATTATCATCCAATATAGCTGATGAAATCATTGATAGTAAAAAGGAAGTTAAGGATATACAATATATTGTTTATAAACTAAAGGATATGGATATGAATAGTTTGAGAAACCTAGGTGATGAAATTAGAAATAGGTTAGGTTCCGGTGTTGTGGTTTTAGCATCGGTATTAAATGATAAAATATCTTATGTTGTGATGGTTACTAAGGATATCAATAAAAAAGGTATCCTAGCGGGTAATATCATTAAGGAAATAGCGAAAGTATCCGGTGGAAATGGTGGTGGGAGAGCGGATATGGCACAAGCAGGAGGGAAGGATATATCCAAAGTAGATGAGTCTTTATTAATAGTAGAAGGATTGATAGAAAAACAAATGAATAATTAAGAGGTAAGGTATAGCAGTAAAATCAATCAACATGCATTAAAGTTCAATCAAAATTTATTCTTAGGGTAAATTAATGACGGAAGAATCTTATCTTTTCAATTGTGAACTGTGAATTGTGAACTGAAATTGAATTAAGTTGTGAATTATGAACGGATTTGTTATAATAGATACAGGGGTGTTGTTTATGAACAATAATTTTGATGAAACAATGAAGTTTGAACCACCAAGAGACAATCAAACAGATCCAAGGGAGATCCTAATGTCAGTATATAAAGCGTTGGAAGAAAAGGGATATAACCCAATAGATCAAATAATCGGTTATATTTTATCCGGAGATCCTACATATATAACCAGTCATCAAAATGCGAGATCTTTAATAAGAAAGATAGAACGAGATGAATTATTGGAAGATATATTAAGATCATATTTAAATGAAAGTAAAGAAAAATAATCTTAGGATGGATGGTGTATTTCTTTATACTATCCATCTTATTATTTAATTTAAGGAATTTAGGAAGTGTCATGTTGGAAAAGGTAAAACTAGGGAAAAGTCAAATTGAAGTATCAAGATTATGCTTTGGTTCTTTGACAATGACTCCATTTCAAGCAAATCTGTCTGTTAAAGAAGGAGCATATCTTATTGATTATGCCTTTGATAAAGGTATAAATTTTTTGGACACTGCAGAAATATATGAAAACTACAATTATATAAGAGAGGCTTTAAAAGGCATAAATAGAGAAGAATATGTAATAGCCACAAAGACATATGCATATACCAAGGAAATGGCTGAGAAAAGTCTGGAACTAGCCCTAAAAGAGATAGGGACGGATTATATAGATATATTTTTACTACATGAACAGGAAAGCATTTATACTATTAAGGGACATTATGAAGCAATTGAATATTTTTTAAAGGCTAAAGAAAGAGGTAAGATTAGAAGCTTCGGTATATCTACACATAAGATTGCCGGTGTTCGTGGTGCAAAAGCGTATGATGAAATTGAGATTGTCCATCCGATAATAAACAAATACGGTATTGGAATACTGGATGGAACTATAGATGAAATGTTAAAAAATGTAGAAGAACTGAATGCCTTGGGAAAGGGCATCTATGGGATGAAACCTTTGGGCGGAGGTCATTTAATTAAAAACGCTGAAGAAGCCTTCAAATTTGTAAAAGAAATTCCCTATCTGCATTCTATTGCAGTAGGATTACAATCAACAGATGAGATAGATGCAAATATTAGCTTGATTGAAAATGGGTATATACCAAATGATATAAAAATGAAGCTAAAGAATAAAAACAGGAAGTTAATAGTTGCCGATTATTGTATAGGGTGTGGAAAATGCGTTAAAAGATGTAAGCAGCATGGCATAACACTAATAGATAATCATGCTGTGCCAAATGAGAATTGTATTTTATGCGGATATTGTGCAACAACATGTCCTGAATTTTGTATAAAAGTAATTTAATGAGGAATGAAATGGAACGTATATTAGGATTAGATGTGGGAGATAAAACTATAGGAGTTGCACTTAGTGATCCATTGCAGCTTACAGCGCAAGGATTAACTACTATTAGAAGAGAAAGCAAGGTAAAGGATTTTTCTGTCCTTGAATCATATATAGATGAATTTCAAGTAAAAAAAATAGTCGTAGGGTTACCTAAAAATATGAATGGCACCATCGGTCTGCAAGGAGAAAAAGTAATTAAATTTGCAGATATGGTTAAAAATAAATTTAAAGTTGATATAATATATATAGATGAAAGGCTAACTACAGTTGCTGCGGAACGGCTCCTAATTGAAGGCGATGTTAGACGCGAAAAAAGGAAAAAGGTAATAGATAAAATAGCCGCTACATATATATTACAAACTTATTTAGATATGGAAAAGGAGGTTTAGTTTTATGGGTGAGCGACATTTGTTTTATGATGAATTAGGAAATGGAATAGAATTTATCATAAAAGCTAAATTTAGCTTAGATGATACGGATTATGTAGCGATGTTACCTACGGATGATATTGAATCGGCTACCTATATTTTAAGGGTGGAAATGGATGATGAGGGCGATGAAATTTTAGTTGGTATAGATGACGATGAATTAGAAGAGGCGCAAGAGGCTTATGAGGAATTAATAAAAGAGTATCTGCAATAAATATTAACCTTGAATAGGTGATAAAATGAATATTAATGGATATAAAGAGACCTTACAAAAAGAGGGCTATAAGTTAACTAATCAGAGAAAGGATATTTTAGAGACATTACTTAATAATAATAGTGAACATTTAAGTTGTGAAGACGTTTTTAATATTGTCTCAAAAGAAAATCCTGAGATAGGGATTGCAACGGTGTATAGGACTTTACAACTCTTTGAAAAATTAAATATCGTATATAAAATCAACTTTGATGATGGTGTAAGTCGTTATGAATTGAATTTGGGAGAGGAAAATCACCAGCATCATCATTTAATATGCTTAAATTGTGGAAAAGTAATTGAAGTTAAATTAGATTTATTGGAAAGTTTAGAGAACAAAATCGAGAAAGATGACAAATTTAAAATTCTAGACCATAATGTGAAATTTTATGGTTATTGTAAAGAGTGTTTAGATAACAAAAATAAGGAGAAGTGATATAGATTGGCGAAAGCGAATAAACTAAAAATAATTCCTCTTGGGGGATTAGGTGAAATTGGAAAAAACATAACTGTTTTTGAATATAAAGAAGATATAATTATAGTGGATTGTGGTATGACATTCCCGGAAGATGAGATGTTGGGTGTAGATATAGTAATACCTGATATTACCTATCTAATAAAAAATAAGGATAAAATAAAAGGTCTGATATTGACACACGGGCATGAAGATCACGTAGGTGCTATTCCATATGTTTTAAAGAAAATAAATATTCCAATTTATGGTACTAAATTGACGCTGGGTTTACTTAGTACCAAATTAAAAGAACACAATTTAGGTGATGTCGAATTAAATACAGTAAAAGCAGGGGATACAATAAGATTAGGAGAATTTCAAGTAGAATTTATTAGAACCAATCATAGTATTCCTGATAGTGTTGCTTTGGCAATAACTACAAATATAGGGACAATAATTCATACAGGTGATTTTAAAATAGATTACACACCTATTTCCGGTGAAGTAATTGATTTAAACCGTTTCGCAGAGTTAGGTTCACGTGGAGTGTTAGCTCTTTTATCTGATAGTACAAATGTTACAAGACGCGGATATACTATGAGTGAGAGAAGTGTAGGAGATACATTTAAGGATTTATTTTCAAAGGCTGACAGCAGAATAATTGTAGCTACTTTTGCATCGAATGTTCACAGGGTGCAACAAATCATTGATGCAGCGGAACTTTATGACAGGAAGGTAGTTGTATCCGGCAGATCTATGGTAAATACCGTAACGGTAGCTACTGAATTAGGGTATTTAAGGATGGAAGAGGGAACTCTTATAGATATAAACGAGATGAATAGATATAGAAAAGATGAACTGGTTATAATTACTACAGGGTCTCAAGGAGAGCCTATGTCAGCTTTGACTAGGATTGCATTTTCAGAGCATAGAAAGATTGAACTTTTTCCTGATGATTTAGTAATAATTTCTGCATCTCCAATTCCTGGGAATGAAAAAACTATTTCCAGAATTATTAACAAGCTAATTGAAAGTGGGACACGAGTGGTTTATGAAGATTTAGCGGAAGTCCATGTATCAGGACACGCTTGTCAAGAGGAATTGAAATTAATTCATACATTGGTAAAACCTAAATTTTTTATGCCTGTCCATGGAGAACAGAGACATCTAAAAATGCATGCTGATATAAGTCATTCATTAGGGACACCTAAGGAAAATATATTTATTCTGGAAAATGGGCAAACTCTTGAACTTACTAAGAATACTGCTAACATAGGACCCAGTGTTCAAGCCGGAAATATATTAGTTGACGGTTTAGGAGTAGGCGATGTTGGCAATATAGTTCTAAGGGATAGAAAGCATTTATCGGAAGATGGGCTTATAGTAGTAGTAGTAACTATGAGCAAGCAGGATGGTGCCGTAATCGCCGGGCCGGACATTATTTCCAGAGGATTTGTATATGTAAGAGAATCTGAAGACTTAATGGAAGAAGCTAGGTGTGTTGTTAAAAAGGTTTTAAGCGAGTGCGAGAAAAAGAAAATAACTGATTGGGCAACTCTTAAATCAAATATCAGAGAATCTTTAAGAGATTATATTTATGAAAAAATAAAGAGGAACCCAATGATTTTACCAATTATAATGGAGGTTTAGTAATGTCCCTAGGATACTAGGGATATTATTTTATTCTTTATTCTTTGCTTATTTGTGATATAATGGTTTGGAAAAGATGTCATTTGAAGGATAATTTTTTTGCTCTTCACTCTTCACTATCTTTAAAACCGGAGATCCTTCGAAAGCAGTACTTATACTGTCCGTCTCACCCTTAGACTACAAAGGGTACACGGCAGGACGACCCAAGGGTCGATTGTGAATTGTGAACTGTGAATTGACACCAACAATTGTGAATTGTGAACTGTGAACTGATCAGGGGGTTATTATGAATATAAGATATATCACCAAGGCTAGTTTAATAGCTGCTATATACATAGTTCTAATTATAATACAGGTATTGCCTGTACCCTTTGCGAACCTTACATTCGGTCCTGTTCAATTGAGGTTAGCAGAAGGCTTGACCTTATTGCCGATGGTAGAATCAGCAGCAATCCCAGGCTTATTTGTGGGTACTTTACTGGCAAATTTAATACTGGCACCTTATTCGGGATTTGGACTTTTGGATATTGTAGGAGGCAGCCTTGTTACATTAGTAGCAGCTTTCCTTACTTCAAAGATGAAAAACAAGTTTCTTGGGATGATACCACCGGTAGCTTTGAATGGGTTAATAGTTTCAATTTGGGTTTCTTATTTTACAAAAGTGCCATATTTTTATACCGTATTGGGTATAGGTATAGGAGAATTAATTTCTGTATTGATATTTGGATCTGTGATATTATATGTATATAAAAAAGCAACAAATATAAAAGAATGGTAATAAAGGTGAGATAGAATGGAAATGATTAAAAAAAAGAAGAAAATTTCATTTATATTAATTATAATTATTTTGATATCTTTGGCAATATATTCTTGGAGAAGCCATTATAAAAGCAGTCTTGAACCTATGACAACGGATGATTCCAATGAAATAGTCATTGATATACCTCAAGGGAGTTCAATCAATAAGATATCTGATTTGCTATACGAGAATGGATTGATTAAAAGCAAATTTGTTTTTAAACTCCAGGCGAGATCCTCAAATGTGGCTAGCAAATTAAAAGCTGGACAATATGAATTAAATACCAATATGGATTTAAATACAATAATTGAGCATCTGACAAAGGGAGGTAAATCCGGAGATACTATTAGATTTACTATTCCAGAAGGATATGAGCTTGTTCAGATTGCTGATAAGCTATCTGAAGAGGGATTTGTAAATAAGGATAAATTTATTGAATTAACAAGCAATAAGGATAATTTTGAGGATAGATATGAATTTTTAAAGGAATTAGATGAAGGACAAAGCTTAGAGGGATATTTATTTCCATCAACTTATGAAATATATAAGGATGCAAAGGAAGAAGATATTGTATCAAAAATGTTAGATGAATTTGACAAGGTCTACAAAAAGGATATTATGAATAAATTGGATGAATTGGATATTTCACTTAATGAAGCGGTTACACTAGCTTCAATTGTTGAAAGAGAAGCAAAAGTAGATAGTGAAAGACCACTAGTATCTGCAGTATTTCACAATAGACTGGATAAGGGGATGATGTTGCAATCCTGTGCAACTGTACAATATATATTGGGCGAGAGAAAAGAAAATTTATCTACTGCAGAAACTCAAACACCTTCACCTTATAACACATATATTAATAAAGGCTTACCACCTGGACCTATAGCATCTCCCGGGGAGAAGTCTTTAATTGCAGCGGTAAATCCGGCAGATGTTGATTATTTATTCTTTGTTTTAACTGGTCCCGATGGAACTCATACATTTACAACAAACTATGAGGACCACATGAATGCCAAACCAAAAAAATAATAGGTGGAAACACCTATTATTTTGTGTTGACTATTATTTTAATAGCAATTAATCAAAAAGGATGATAAAATGAGCAATATTAATGAAGAATATATTGAAGAATACATAAGAAGCATAATACCTGATAACAATGAACATTTAAAGGAATTAGAAATATATGCTAAGGAAAATCATATTCCTATAATCGAACCGGAAGTTGCACAATTACTTAAGGTAATATTAAAATCTAAAAAACCTCAAAAAATTCTCGAAGTGGGTACAGCAATTGGATATTCTGCGTTGATTATGGCTGAAGCAACAGGTGGTAAATCCTCTATACATACTATAGAACGCAACGAAAATATGATTAAATTGGCGGAAGAAAACATCTCCATAAGTCCCTATGGAGATAGAATAAAAATCATAGAAGGGGAGGCAGAAGAAATACTCTCAAATTTAGATTACATCTATGATTTTATATTTTTGGATGCAGCCAAAGGACAGTATTTAGAATTTTTCAATCTTTCGATTAAACTGTTAAAACCGGGAGGACTTTTAGTTTGTGATAATGTGTTGTTTAGGGGAATGGTGGCTACGGATTCCTTAGTTGTAAGGAGGAAAAAGACTATTGTTAAGAGATTAAGGAGTTTCTTAAAATATATAAATGATATTGAAGGCTATACATCCTGTATTATGCCATTAGGCGATGGTGTAGCCATTATATATAAGGAGAGCTGATTAAAAATGGAAAGAGTTGAGTTATTAGCGCCGGCAGGAGACTTAGAAAAGCTTAAGATGGCTGTTGTATATGGTGCAGATGCAATATATTTGGGGGGAGAGGCTTTTGGGCTTAGAAAAGCTTCTAAAAATTTTACACTTAGCGATATAGAAGAAGGTGTAAAATTTGCTCATGAAAGGGGCAGGAAAGTTTATATTACTTTAAATATAGTACCCCACAATGAAGATTTAGAAGGGTTAGAGGATTATGTAACAAGTTTAAATAATATAAATATTGATGCAGTAATAGTGTCAGATCCCGGAATGTTTTCGATTATAAGGAGAACAGTTCCAGATATGCCAATACATATAAGTACCCAAGCCAGTGTTACAAACTATGAAACCATTATGTTTTGGTATAATCTCGGCGTAAGGAGAGTTGTTTTAGCAAGGGAATTGTCCTTAGCAGAAATTGAAGAAATAAAAAAGAAGGTTCCCGAAGATTTAACAATAGAGGCATTTGTGCATGGAGCTATGTGCATGTCATATTCAGGAAGATGTTTATTAAGCAACTATATGACTGGTAGAGATGCAAACAGAGGCGATTGTGCTCATCCATGCAGGTACAAATATTATGTTGTAGAGGAAAAAAGACCGGGAGAATACTTTCCGGTGGAAGAACATAAAGATGGCACATTTATTTTCAATTCAAAAGATCTTTGTATGATAGAACACATTCCCGAACTAATAAAAGCAGGAATCAACAGCTTTAAAATAGAAGGGAGAGTGAAATCATCCTATTATGTATCCACTGTGATTAGGTCATATAAGATGGCAATAGACGAATATTATAAGGATCCGGAAGAATATAGATATGATAAAAAATGGATTGAGGAAATTAAGAAGGTAAGCTATAGGGATTTTACTACCGGATTTTATTATGGAAAACCGGATCAGGAATCTTTAAATTATGAAACAAGTTCGTATATTAGAGGATATGATTTTGTTGGCATGATTTTAGATTATGACAAGGAAAATAAAATTGCAACCATAGAGCAAAGAAATAGAATTTTTGTTGGAGATGAGATAGAAATATTTGGTCCGAATATAAATCATTTCACCCAAAAAATCGAAAATATGTGGGATGATGAGGGAAATAAAATAGATGTGGCGCCCCATCCGCAACAGATTGTAAAAATGAAAATGAAAGAAGACGTAGAGAAATTTTACCTAATAAGAAAAGAAAGAGGGGAATAAGTACATGAAGAGCCCAATTATTATTGGAATAGCTGGTGGGACAGGCTCAGGCAAATCTACAGTTACTAAAGAGATTTTAAAGGAGATAACAGAAAAAAATGTAGCTATAATTGAACAGGATTCATATTATAAAGATCAAAGCAATATATCATTTGAAGAAAGGGTCAAAACCAATTATGATCATCCCTTTGCTTTTGACAATGAATTACTGATTAAACATCTTAAGGATTTAATAAATTGTAAAGCAATTGAGAAACCCATTTATGACTTTGAGATTCACAATAGAAAATCAGAAACAGAAAAGGTTGAGCCTAAAGACATTATTATTTTAGAGGGAATATTAATCCTATTTGAAGAAGAAATCCGAAACTTATTAGATATAAAGATATTTGTAGATACGGACTCAGATGTCAGAGTAATAAGAAGAATACTTCGTTGATATAAAAGATAGAGGAAGAACTTTAGATTCAGTTATATTACAATATATGAGCACAGTACGACCTGCTCATTTACAATTTGTTGAACCCACAAAACGATATGCAGATATAATAATTCCAGAGGGCGGCTATAACAAAGTAGCTATAGATATAATAGTTGCAAAGATAAATGCAATAATAGGTAAATAGAACACAAAATGTAATTTAAGTGCAGTTACCCAAAAGTTGCTTAATGAATCTGCTTCAAATCCATAAATGTGATAGTAGTTCTTCATTCAATTGTGAATTGTGAATTGTGAATTGAACGTATATATTCCCCATGGGGTGCTAATACTAACTTATGGGGGTTTTTTATGGAAAATTTTGATAATAAAAAGATTTTAAAAAAGAGGCTGCTTATATTTGGAAGTTTAGCTACTATATTTTTTTTTATTTTAGGTTTTAGGCTGTATTTCATACAAATATATAAAAACCCGATCTATTCAGAAGAGGCACTAAAACAAAGGGGTAAAGAGATCTCTCTTTATCCTAAAAGAGGGATCATTTATGACAGAAATCTTACACCATTTACCAATATTAAAAACACACAAAATATAATATTATCTAATAAAATATTAAAGAATAACAAACATATGCTTGACATAGTCTTAGAGCATAGTACATTGAGCAGATATGAAATTTTAAACCTATTAAATCTTGATGATGAAATCATTAAAATTCCATTAAAGGATAATATTAGGATAGACAACAAACCTGAAGATGTATTTGTAGTTGATGTTGTAGAGAGGTATACAGACAAAAATATTTTATCCCACGTAATCGGCTATGTAAATAAGAAGGATAACTATGGAGAATCAGGGATTGAAAAGGTATTTGATGAGTTTCTTAAAAATAGTGAGAAACGGTCATTTTTTGTAGAATTTGATAAAGATCGCTCTATGATATTGGGAGGTTCCGAATTTGTAAATGAGATTACCGATTCAATGGATCCTACAGGTGTAAAACTTACTATTGATTATAGAATACAGGAAAGTGTGGAAAAGATTTTAGATGAAAATAATATAAATGGAGCTGCCATTGTTGTAGAAGTTGATACCGGCAAAATCATGGCATTAGCATCCAGACCCAATTATGATCAGGAAAATATCGAATATTATTTAGATACTAAAGATATGGCATTATACAATAAGGCAATCCAAGTTGGATATCCGCCAGGTTCTATTTTTAAGACTGTAGTATTATTAACAGCTATTGAGGAAGATTTATTGGGCAAAGAATACCATTGTAAGGGCTATGAAGATATTAAAAACGTACGGATAAAGTGCACAAGTGTGCATGGCGATATAAGCTTAAAAGAGGGATTTGAAAAATCTTGTAATTCGGTTTTCATACAATTGGGAAAAGAATTGGGTGGGAAAAAAATTATTGAAATGGCTGAAAGGTTAAATTTTGGTTCAAAGATAAATATAGGTTTATTAGAAGAAATAAGCGGAAATCTACCCAAAGGGAATGATCTCTTAGGTCCGGCTATAGGGAACATATCAATCGGTCAGGGGAAAATTGAAGTTACTCCTTTACAAATAGCCAATTTAATGACTATTATAGCCAACAGAGGATTGCAAAAACATTTAACTTTGATTGAAGGTATAACAAATAAAGACGGTATAATTATTAAGGAATATAATAGAGAAGATGATAAAAGGGTTCTTTCTGAGTCTTCAAGCGAATTAGCTATGGAATACTTAAATAGTGTCGTTGAAAACGGAACAGGAAAGGATCTTGATTTATATGAAGTTGGTGGTAGCGGAGGAAAAACGGGTTCTGCCGAAGCAATTATGAATAAAAATAGTACAATACACGGATGGTTTGCCGGATATTTTCCAAAAGACAATTCCAAATATGTCATAACAGTTCTTGTAGAAGGGGGACATTCAGGTTCCAAATCCGCAGCACCAATTTTTGAAAAAATAGCGAAGGAAATCAATAAAATATATCCTGTGTACTAGCACAAGAAATTACCTCCAATCATATACTTAATCATTGGGGGTAAATTTATGGATAAATTGTTTATTCTTATATTAAATTTATTTTTAAGACCATTTGTTATACTTTGCGGATATATGATAAATTCAAATTCCTTTCCAAAGCCTTTAGAAAAAGAGGAAGAAGAGAAATATTTAGAGGCTTACCATGAGGGTTCGGAGGAAGCTAAAAAAATCCTTATAGAAAGAAATTTAAGATTAGTTGCTCATATAGTAAAAAAGTATAATAATACGGGAAAAGATTTAGATGATTTGATCTCAATCGGCACGATTGGACTTATTAAGGCAATTTCAACATTTGATCCTGGTAAGGGTACAAGGCTTGCAACATATGCGGCACGATGTATCGAAAATGAAATTTTAATGACTATTAGATCATCAAAAAAATTAAAAATCGAATTATCATTACATGAACCCATTGGAACGGACAAAGAAGGAAACGAAATAAACCTTCTCGATATATTGGGATCGGACGTGGATCAAATATTGGATGAAGTAGAACTTAGAATTCAAACCAAAAAACTATATAGAGCGATAAATGAAGTCTTAAAACCTCGTGAAAAAGTTATAATTGAATTAAGATACGGACTAATAGATGGAGATTTAAAAACTCAACGAGAAATAGCAGCAATCCTTGGGATTTCCAGATCATATGTATCAAGAATTGAATCAAGAGCAATTGAAAAACTTAATAAAGCAATGTGTAAAATCGAAGATGTAAAAGAGACTCATAATTAGAGTCTCCTTTATGTTATCTAGTAATATTGTTTGTATTGGGCGTTATACTTCTCATAAGGTCTTCAAAATCATTTTTAATGGTATTTGTTACATTTCCATTTGTCATTCCATTTGACATATTTTGAATCCTTGTAAATAGATTAGGATCGGTAGTTATTGAAACATTATTTATATTGCTATTAGTATCTCTAATCATGGTTTCAATTCTTTGTCTTAATGATGCACCTAAACTTTGATTGTTGCTCAATTTTAGACCAACGACTGCATTATTATTATGAGTTGCAACAGAGCAGCTGGATACTTCAGGTAATGTAGTAATTTTTCTTGCTAATTCATTAGCATTTATATTCATATTACCTGAATTAGTCGATAGATTATTATTTACTCCATTGTTGTCTAATCCAGTGTTATACCCATCATTTAATCCTGCGTTTAATCTATTGCCGTATAATCCATCATTTACTCCATTGTTAAATCCATCGTTGAAGCCGTTGTTAAGTCCTAAATTAGTGTTATTTCTATAAAGCACTTTATCTTGACCTGTTAAATTACGGTCTTGATTTGTGCCATCTGGCCAAGCACCATTTCCTGATGGTGTATTTGTACCTGTATTGTTAAATAAACCACCGTTGCCATTTCTAGTTTGGGTACCAAGTCTTGTATTATACCCAGTATCGTTTGGTTGGCAGCCAGAAATTGCGATAAGGATCATTAAACCTAAAGCTATTAACATTATTTTTTTTGTTTTCAAATATTCCACCTCCTAATGATAGTTTTACACTTAAGGTTAAATTTATTAAGGCTAAGTTTTTGTTCTTTTGCATAAACTATCCATTTAATATCTTAATAGATATTATCATAGTTGATATGGCGAATTATGTTAACGAAAAGTTCTATCAAATTAAAGGAATTATAGAACTTTCCTATTCGTTATAAAAATAAAATTAAATATTTGAAAAATATGTAATAAAAAGAAGGGATTTTTGACATTTATGTCGAATATTACCAGATAATTTAAGTTTTTTAAGAGGATGATATAATGAAAAGGGTTGATTTAGATAAATACGATATCAATCAAGAAGCTGTTATTTCGATACCTGAAAATATAGCAAGAAAGTATAAACTTGTAGGTATAGATATTAAAGATAATGTTTTAATAGTTGCTATGGTTGACCCATTAAATATTTTTGCAAAAGATGATGTAAAATTATTTACCAAGATGGATATAGAACCTATGATGGCAACTGCGGAAGAAATAAATAAGATAATTGACAAATTTTATAGCGGTGTTAGTACAAAAAAGGTCTTGGAAGAATTTTCAGAATCTGAGATCGGATTTATAGATAATGGCGATATAGAAGAGGAAGAAGTATCGGAAGTAGCTACTGCACCGATTGTAAGGCTCATAAACTCCATAATCGAACAAGCAGTACGAACTCGCGCTTCTGATATTCATATAGAGCCATATCAAGATGAAATTAGGGTTAGATTTCGCATTGATGGTGATTTAAGAGAAATCATGACTCTTCCAAGAGCAAATCTTTCAGCTATTGTTACTAGAATAAAAATCATAGGGAAAATGGATATTGCGGAAAAAAGAATTCCTCAAGATGGAAGAATAGAAAGTAAAATTGGGGATAAAGAAATAGATATGAGGATTTCTTCATTGCCTACAGTTTATGGGGAAAAAATGGTTATAAGGCTTTTAGACAAAAGCAATTTCAATTTTTCAAAGGAAGGTTTGGGCTTAAGTAAAAAAAATTTGTCGATTTTTAATAATATTCTTTCCCAACCTTATGGCATGATATTGGCAACAGGTCCTACCGGTAGTGGAAAGACTACAACACTTTATACGGTGTTAAAGGAATTGAATGTAACAGAAAAAAATGTCATCACAGTTGAAGATCCTGTAGAATATAAATTGAATGGCGTAAATCAGGTAAATGTAAATAAAAAAACCGGATTAACTTTTGCAACAGGTCTCAGATCCATCTTAAGACAAGATCCGGATATTATTATGGTTGGAGAAATAAGGGATAATGAAACCGCTGAGATAGCTGTGAGGGCTGCTATTACAGGTCATTTGGTATTATCTACTCTTCATACCAATGACAGTCCTTCAACCATTGCAAGGTTAATAGATATGGGTATAGAGCCGTATTTAGTATCTTCAGCTGTAATAGGCGTAGTATCTCAGAGACTGGTGAAAGTGCTTTGTGATAAATGTAAAATGCCATATGAGATTGATTATACGGAAAAGAGAATGTTGGGGATGCCGATAGATGAAAAAATAACATTATTTAGACCCACTGGATGTAATTCATGTAATCAAGGTTTTAGAGGCAGAACAGCTGTACATGAAATCATGCCTATTGATGAGAGCATCAGAAGATTGATAGATTCCAATGCTACAACTGATAACATTAGAGAAAAGGCAATAGAAGAGGGAATGACTACATTGTTTCAATCAGCATTGGATTTAGCACTGCAGGGAAAGACAACTTTTTCAGAAGTTATGAGAGTAGGATTTACTTTATGATAGGAGTGGTTTAATGGACTTAACAGAGATTGTAAATTTAGGTACTTCAATGAAAGCATCCGATATTCATTTAACAGTTGGTATTCCGCCTACTTTTAGGATATCCGGAGAGCTGGTGAATATAGGGGATAAGGCTTTATCAGCAAATGATACAAAGGAACTTACTATGCAAGCATTAAATGAAAAACAATTTAAGATATTAGAAGAGATAGGAGAGATAGATTTTTCATATTCGAATCCGGGAGTGGGTAGATATAGGGTCAATGTTTATAAGCAAAGAGGGAGCTTCGGCATGGCACTTAGGATAATACCTATTGAGGTACCTACTATGGAAAGTTTGGGATTGCCCCCGGTTATAAAAGATTTATCTAGATTGAAAAGAGGTCTAATTTTGGTTACAGGGCCTACAGGAAGCGGTAAATCAACTACATTGGCTTCAATTATTAATCAAATAAATAATGAGAGAAATTGTCATATATTAACTCTTGAAGATCCTATAGAATATCTTCATAAACACAATAAAGCCATTGTAAATCAAAGGGAGATAGGAAGTGATACCCAATCTTTTGCAAATGCATTGCGTGGCGCATTGAGAGAAGATCCGGATGTAATACTTGTCGGTGAAATGAGAGATTTAGAGACTATGAGTATTGCAATTACTGCTGCTGAAACAGGGCATCTGGTTTTATCCACTCTGCATACATTAGGGGCTGCTAAAACAATTGATAGAATAATAGATGTATTTCCGCCCCATCAGCAGCAACAGATAAGAATCCAACTTTCTTCGGTAATACAAGCAATTATTTCTCAACAGCTCTTAATAAATTATGAAGGTAATGGTAGAGTTGCTGCATTTGAAATAATGGTAGCTACACAGGCAATTAGGAATCTAATTAGAGAAGATAAAATATATCAGATTGACACGGTAATTCAAACAGGTAGCAAATATAATATGCAAACTATGGATTCCTATTTGATAGATTTATACAAAAAAGGGTTCATAAGGAAAGAGACAGTATTGATGCAAGCATTTAATCAGGAAGATATCAAGAAATATTTAATATAGAGGTAATATTATGGTATTTAAGTACAAGTCGGTAAGTCAAACTGGTCAAATCATTGAGGGATTTTTTGAAGCAAATGATGAATCAGATGTTGTCTCTATGATTAAGGATAAGAACCATATGCCATTGTTGGTAGAAAGAGATATCAAGGCAGATGCCAAGGTTGAGTTATTTACTCCAAAGGTCAAGAAAAAGGATTTGGCTGTATTTTGCAGACAATTTTACACTATGATAGATGCAGGATTGGGGATTGTCAAATGTTTGGATATATTAGCTGTTCAAGCAGAAAATAAAACCTTATGTAAAGCGATAATATTCATTAATGAGGATGTTCAAAAAGGTCTTGTGCTCTCAGAGGCCATGAAAAAACATAAAAATATATTTCCCACGATTTTGACCAGTATGGTGGAAGCCGGAGAAATAAGTGGGAATTTGGATACCATCATGGAGAGAATGGCTATACATTTTGAAAAAGAAAATAAATTGGAAAACAAAATAAAATCATCTCTTATTTATCCGATGATTCTTATCATAGTTTCTGTAGCAGTAGTTATTTTTATGCTTGTCTTTGTATTACCTACTTTTATTGGGATGTTTGAAAGCAGTGATTCTCCGCTGCCGGGACCTACTAGGATTATGTTGTCCTTAAGCGAATCCCTAAATACACATTGGTATATATACGGAGTTGTTTTATTAAGCCTAATTATCGGCACGCATGTTTATAAGAAGACCAATAGTGGCAAGAGATTTTTAGATAGTCTAAAATTAAAAATACCTATTATAAATACTACAACTTCTAAGATTATCACATCAAGGTTTACTCGCACTCTTTCAACACTTATATCCTCAGGCATACCTTTGATACAAGCCTTGGAAGTGGTGGGGAGAGTTGTAAACAATGTTGTTGTTGAGAAAGGGATAAATGATGGTATAGAGAATATAAGAAAAGGCATACCTCTTTCCAGGACTATCAAAGATATAGGTATTTTTCCTCCTATGGTGGATTCAATGATAAAAGTAGGGGAAGAATCAGGGGCATTGGATGATATATTATATAAAACTGCTGATTTTTATGATGAAGAAGTTGAGACGAACCTTCAAAGGCTGACAACTCTTATTGAGCCGATACTTATAGTAGGTATGGCATTGATTATAGGGTTTATTGTAATAGCAATGGCAATGCCTATGTTTGATGTGGTAAATACGATTTAGTAGAGGAACCTCCGGCTTTAATTGTGAATTGATCAGATGAGTATCGAAATAAGGGGGGAAATAAAGTGTTAACTTGGATTGACAAAAGAAGAAAAAGAAAGGGTTTCACGCTTATTGAACTTGTAGTGGTTATCGCAATACTTGGGATTTTAGCAGCTATGGCTGTGCCGAGAGTATCAGGAGCTAGAAAGAAAGCTGCAATAACTGCCCATAATGCAAATGTAACTATGCTAAAAAGTGCCGCTAATCTTGCTATAGCGGAAAATGGCAATCCGACAGATCCAATTACTTGGACAGCAGATGAGGATGGGAAACCTTCGGGTGGTGGGGATAGTCCATACAGTGCAACAAATTATTTTGATACATGGCCGTCTCCTCCAAAGGGAGTAAATTATGAAGAAGGTGAAATAAAATCCTATACAGTAACAATTGATAAAGAAGGTGAAATCACAGTAACACCTGATAAAATTTCAGATGATGAAACTGCTGATTTACCAGAGAATCCATAAAAAGGAGATTAATAGTATCTAAAAAGACATAAAATATAGCTAAATGTTCAGGCGGGAAAGCATAGCTTTCCCTGCCACAAAAATCGTAATCGTTTTGTTATCCGGAATTCTATCCTTAAAAACAAATCAATGTTAGAGATCTCCGATTTTAATGACTCGAAAAGATGACCTCAACAGCTCTTAGTTCTTAGTTCTTCACTCTTCACTATCTTTTCAATTGTGAACTGTGCATTGTGAATTGTGAATTGCCTTTTCAATTGTGAATTGTATTTAGGAGGTTTGCATGAAAATCTTAATCTTTATATATGGATTGATTATTGGGTCATTTTTAAATGTATGTATATATCGTATTCCTAGAAATGAAAGCATAGTTTATCCATCATCACACTGTCCTAAATGTGGTATAAACCTAAGGTGGTATGATAATATACCTTTGTTTTCATTTATAGCTCTTCGAGGTAAATGCAGATATTGTAAAGCTCCGATATCAAATCGATATCCAATCGTTGAATTTTTAAATGCAATTGTTTATTTAGCTTTTTTTTATTTTTACGGATTGTCATTAGATTTTATATTTTATACAATGGTGGCTTCAGTCTTAATTGCAATATCTTTTATTGATTTAAAAGAAATGATTATTCCTGATATTTTAGTGATTATTATATTTATACTGTCCGTTTTATATAAATTATTAAATTATTATATATATGACTCTTTTGAAATATTAGATAGTCTTGGAGGGTTGGTATTAGGGGGAGGAGTATTTTTAGTAATAGTTATATTGTCAAAAGGAGGTATGGGTGATGGAGATGTAATTCTTATATCTTCTTTAGGGTTTATTTTAGGGACTAAATACATTATATTCAATATGTTTTTATCCTTTATACTAGGTGCAATCATTTCACTGATTTTACTCATTACAGGAATAAAAACCAGTAAAGATCCAATTCCCTTTGGACCCTTTATTGTGTTAGCCTTTTTCTTCACCGTACTCTGGGGGGATAGCATAATGAGATGGTATTTCAAAACTTTCATTTAGAAGAGTAATTTTTTGTCCTAAAATTTATATTACAAACATTCTTAATGGATTGAGAAATAATGGGAGGGTTTATTTTGAGTTTAATCAGTACACAAAAAACCATATCAATTGACTTTAATTCAAATGAGGTTAGGATTGTTGAGGGAAAGTTTTCTAAAAAAGGAATACAAATCAACAGATATTGCTCCATTAGTATTCCGAACGGTATATATGAAGATGGAATCATAAACGACATAGAGCAATTGGGATACATCATTAGAAATGGATTACTTAGCAATGATATACCACTAGTTAATACACATGCAGTAATCAATTCATCTGAAATTGTTCTTAGAGAAGTTTTATTCCCAAAAGTTGATACAAATGATATTGAAAACCTTATAAAATATCAGCTGGGGGATTATATTCCAATTCAACCAGAGGATTATATAGTTAAATACATAAACATGGGCAGTCAATTGGATAATGGTGTAGAAAAGCTTAATTTACTGATTATTGGTGTACCTATCAATATGGTGGAAAGTCATCTTAAATTGTTGAAAAATATAGGTTTAAAACCTTCAGTACTGGACTACAAAGGAAATTCTATATGTAAACTTTTAAGCTTTTGCACTAATATAAACAATCAGCAATATACAGATAATACTATTGCCTTTTTAGATATAAATTATGATAATATTGGACTATCTATTTTCAAAGATGAAAATATAAAAGTATCAAGGGTTGTTGAGCATAATTTTTCTAAATTTCTAGATGAATCTAAGGATAAATTTGATTGTACATATGAACATATCTTTAGAAAGATTGAATCTTTTAATTATCTAGACGCCGATATTTCTCAATCCAATGATGATTATTATTTTATAAATGGAATTAAGAGAAACATCAACGATATTATGGATAATGTAGAAATGATTTTTAAATATTATAGAACCAGAGAGATTGGGAACAATATTGATTTGATATTATTGCATGGAGACTTGACTAAAATTGAAGGTATTGAAAAGATATTTTCCGAATATTTTAATAGGCCCAGTTATAAGTTAAAATCTTTAAATAAGCTTAAATTCGATGGAGATTTGTCATTATATGCTAATGCCGTTGGTGGTCTAATTCGCCTAGGGGTGAAAGCATGAGAGATTTAAATTTCTTTGAACCATATATTGAAAAGCGTTCTTTTAAATTTGATAAAGTCTTAATTTTATATATTTTGCTCTTTTTCACTATAATAGGTGTTGTAGCTTATAGTGTATATAATTATTTTACTATAAGGAAACTTGAATCGGATATAGACTATAGAACAGGAATTAGTCAAAATTCTAAAACCATCAAAAAAGTAAATGAAATTAAAATGCTGGAAGACGAATTGACTGTGTTCAGAGAAGAAGTCACGAAAATTAAGGGATTAGATGAAATAATAGAATCGAAGGACGTAATTGATGATGAACTTTTAAGGCTTGTGGAGAATAAAATGCCAGAAGATATGTTTTTGACTACGTTTAGCGTATACGACGGAGAAATACAAATTATCGGTATATCTAAGGATAAGTATGCAATAGCTGAATTTGCAAAGGGACTTTCATCAATAGAAGAATATAATGAAGTCTTTATATCAAATATAAGTCAAATTGAGGATTATTATAATTTCAATCTAAATATAGCTTTAAAGGATGTGAGTAATGGTGGAAATGAGCCTGAAGAGTAAAAAAATTCGTCCATTAACAAAAAATGAAAAATTCTTGCTTATTACTCTAGGTTTTATACTTATTCTATGGGGTTCCTTTAGATTCATCATTGCTCCGCAGAGAGAAAGGATATTTAGCTTAAAAAATGAGAAAATGGAATTGGATACTAAAATAACGGATATGAATAACACTTTAGAAAAGGGAAAAAAGATAAAGAAAGAAAATGATATATTGGATGTGGAAAGAGAGCAAATCCTTTCACGCTATTTTCCGATTTTAGATCAATCCCAGATTATTTATTTGCTTAATGATTTAATGAAAGATGATAGAGTGGCATTTAAAGACTATAATTTTGATAGACCTTCTATAGAGAATTTGGGGGATATGGAAGTTAAACAAATGGGAATTTCAATTC
Organism: Paratissierella segnis; assembly: GCF_014385195.1. GTDB lineage: Bacteria > Bacillota > Clostridia > Tissierellales > Tissierellaceae > Paratissierella > Paratissierella segnis. The sequence continues at coordinate 43,526 of NZ_JACRTG010000020.1, read as the reverse complement.
CATTTAGCGGTAGCTATGATGGAATTGTTGATGTTATCCGTTCAATAGGGACAAGCCCCAGGCGAATATTAGTTGATAATATTTCTATAGACAGAAAAGATGATAATGAAATAAGTGGAAATATGTATTTGAAAATCTATGGTTTAGAAGGACTTGCGGAGACAAACCCAAATATAATACAAGTAGCCACAGTTGATAATCTGGAGGAAGGATCCCTATTTGGATCATTTGAGGATTATGTTGAAATATCAAATGAAAGTTCTGAAGACACGGATGAGTTATATAGTCCAACATACAGTTTAACAGGAGATGAGAATTTAAAAAAGGTACAATTATTAACTGACTTTGAAAGTATAAATTATACCTTTATACCATCGAATGAATATATAAAAGGCGATGTAATTCCTTCAACCATAAGAAAATCGGGGAAATATTCATTGAGGTTTGAATACAACATCATAGCTCTTGGTGATGAAAATAGGGCATATATAGATTTGCTGGGCAATAATCTGGTATTTAAATATCCTCCTGAGACAATAAGCTTGTGGGTTAACTCTTTTGGGTATTCACCGGGAATTTTGGGCATGAGATTCAGAACTCAAGACGGTAAAAATATTGATGTGAGCATGTCAGAAGGAATATCATGGGTAGGATGGTCAAATATAAATGTAAGTCCACCACAGGATTTAAACCTATATCCTTTAGAATTAACGCATATTTATTATGAATTACCTTATAATCGTGATGATTATGGTGTTATGTTGATTGATAAATTAGAAGCCTTTTACCCGCATAATGAATACGAAAATGCAAATAATGACTTAGCATATGAGTTTTATATTGTTAAAGCCGGAGATACTGTGTCAGGCATTGCACAACATTTTTATGGTAGTAACAAATATAAAAATGAAATAATGGAAAATAATGGAATAGCCTCAGGGGAAGCATTGCCTGTTGGAAAAGTCCTTGTATTAGTAAAACACGAAGGGGTGAGTAGATGAAAAAGAAAATAGGAAAAGTCCTTATATTCTTTATAATTTTATTGTTGATTTCAAATTCACTAGTAGTCTATGCAGCAAAAAGAGATTATGATTTAGGATATGATACCGGTGAAGAACTGGCTAGAGAAAATAAGGGTAAAGGTGTTTCTGCAGAATCTGCTTGGAGAAAGCATTATTCATCCGATGATTATCCTATTGATTTAATAGAGGATGAATCATCATATCGCTCAGGATTTTTTGATGGGTATAGAGAGCATATATCTGAGGAGAAAACGGAATTAGATTTTCCATTTGAGTTAGGAAAGGCATTAGGGAGTATATATGGATACCGTGATTTTCAAAATGGTGTTAAAGCCAATTGGAAGAAAGCTCTGCCTAATGAAAGAACATTAAAAAGAATGTTTAATTTAAATATGGAAAGCAGAGAATATGTTGATGAATTCTTATCACAATTTACAACATTCTTTGAAGAATGGTACAAAAAGTCTTATGAGAAGGCTATAATTAAGCCTATATTGACTTCCTTAGAACAGGGAGTAGAAGATGGAGAAAAATTGGGAGCATTGTTCGGAGGAACCTTTGGGGTAAAGGGTTATTATGAAAATAGAGATAATGACTTTACAAGGAATTTGCCATCTGATAGAGATATTATTTCGGATTATTCATTAAGAAGCGATAATAAAGAGTACATGGATGGATTTTTATCCGGGTTTAAAGATGCTTATGAAATAGAGTACAATAAAGTATTCAGAGAGGCTAATATAAGTGAAACCGTAAGAGATGAAGGAGAGGCATATATTCATGGAAAGGAAGTCGGATTAATACAGGGAGAAATTATTGCAACAGAAGATTATCTAAAATATCTAAACAATGATTGGAAGAGATCTGTTCCTGATAATTTACAAATAATAGATGATTATAATTTAAGCTTACAAAGCTCTAATTATAGGGATGGATTTATTGCGGGATTTTTTGATGGATATTCAGAAGGTTATCAAGCGAAGTTTAAGAATTTTAGTCAAGAAAGTGCAATAAATAAAAGAATTTCAGCATTAATTCCAATAAAAGGCGGAAGTTTAAATAGTTTTGACAATGCCTTTGGAATTAGCATAACTAGCGGTACATATTTTAATCCTGTAACTGTAACTATTGATACCTTATATAATAATACCAAATTTAATTCTACTTATTTCACTAAGGCAAGTGAAAGCTATAATGTAAGTATATTAAATACATCTTCCAATATGGACGACAATAAATTGATTGAGATAATTTTTGAATATTATGGCGATAAGGTCAAGGGTGGAATTTACAGATATGTTGACAATAAATGGTTGTATCTTCCTTCGGTAATTGAAGAAGGCGTAATAAAAACCTATATAAGACCTATGAGCTTAAAAAATGACGGAATATTTAGCGTATTTGTAGATAAAAATGCCTCTGTGTTTCCGGATACAAGAGGTCATTGGGCGAGGGATGAAATAAATTCTTATATTAGGAGGGGATTTATTTATGGGTATGGAGATAAAACTTTTAAACCTGAAAATAATATCTCTAAAGTAGAATTCTTAACTATTTTAAGTAGAGTATATAACTGGGATTCAGTGGAATTTAAGGATTATTCCAATAACCCTATATCATACAGAGAAGTAGAAAAGATAATGAGGAATGTAGAAAATAATTACGGTTTTAAATGGAATGATATGGCTATAAAAATGCTGCATGAAAGATTAGTAAAATCGAACAGTTTTATTAATATGGATAATAAAATAACGAGAGCGGAAGTGGTATATATGCTCTATCATTTAAATGATGATAAATACTAATAGTCATAAGGGCTATACGATTATAGAATTGCTAGCCATATTAGCCATTTTTGCAATCATTCTTTCAATTGCAGCACCTAAGATAACTATCTTAAACAGGATAAAAGAGCAACAAGAATTAAGGGAATTTAGAAAGGACATTTTATATGCTAGAAATAGGGCAATAGTTGATAATAAGAGATACACAGTTTATCTAAATTACAATGACAACAGTTACATGATTAAATGTAATATCACAGTAAATAAATGGGAAACAGTTAAAAAATATAAATTTGAATACGGAATAGAATTGATAAAAAATTCCGAGCATAATAAAATATCATTTACAGGTTCAGGAACAGCAAGTGTTGCAGATTCATTTTATATAAAAGATAGTAAGGACAGGACCTATGTATTAACCGTTGCTGTTAATACTGGTAAAGTCACTATAAGATCAATAGATTGAGGTAGAATATGATCAAAAATGGATATATATTAATTGATGTAATAGTAGGATTTTTTTTATTAGGGTTGATTTCAGTAACCTGTTTTCCAATTATAGTTTCATCTTTTAATAATTTTAATAAGATAAAAGACAGATCAGAGATGATGTATCTTGGAGAGATGGTGGTAGAAAGGTTAAAGGCAGACAAGGATTTTTCAATGGAAGTAATACCTTTAATTGAAAAGTTCGATTCAATAGATTTAAATGATATACTTATAGAAAATGAAATAGATAGTGAAAGATATGATTGCATTTTATACAAAGTAAATTCTGAAGAAAAACTAATTGACTTAAGAGTGAATGTATCTTTAAAAGATCAGGAGAATGGTTTCAATGTGGACTTCAAAGCGTCAATACCTAAAGAATAATGGATTTACCTTGATTGAACTTTTATTATCCATAGGTATATCTTCTATTTTAGTTGTAAGTTTATTTTCTATGTTAACTTTTGCCATAAATTCTTCTGTTCTTGGAGAAACATATGACGAGATATTATTAAACGGAAGATATGGGATTGAATTTATAAAAGAAGAAATCAAGAAAGCTGATAAAATCATATCTGTTCACAATATAAGTGTAATAGAGAATAATCACCGTGATAATATGGGTTTTGTTATCATGCAAGAAAATACTACTGAAATGGGAAATGTAGAGTATAGATATATTGCATATTATCTTGGAGACAAAAGCATTAATAGAGTTGCCTATAATAAAAATGATCCATCCTATCCAAATAAAAAAGATATACCCGGATATAATATTGTATGCGATAATGTAATATCAATCGAGGATATAAATATAGATTTTGAAAGTGGTATCATAGATTTAAATATAGTTGTAGGAAATAATAATGCATATCACAGGTTTAGATCTACAATAGCGGTAAGGTGTCCCGTTGATTATTAAAGACGGACACATAAATAGTAAAAAAGGTTTTATGACGGTATTTGCTTTACTAATTATGAGCATAATTATGATATTTTCTACTTATTTAATTTATATTACAAAATTTCAAAGTCTAATTACAGTATCCTCAATAAATAAGGTTCAATCCTACTATCTAGCAGAATCAAAGATAAATAAAGTACTTTATGATGATAAGTATTATTTAAATCATATATATCCTGTTATTAAAAATAAATTACAGGATATGACTATTCCAAGTTATAGGATAGATTTGGACAGCTTTGATTTAGATGAAAATGATAAATATACTACTGTAACGATCGGTTTTACAAATTATAGCACAGCATATAAGAGAAATATATTCATAGAGTCAAAATCAATATACAATGGGATAGAAACATCTTTAAAAGCATATGGACCCTTGGTGAATGATCTATATGAACAGGGAATACCCGTCTTAGACAATAATACATGTCAGGAAATAGATGATTTGATAAATTATATAAGCAATAATATTTCCATAGACGAGCTTCCGTCAGGGCCAGATTTTAAAGTGCTGAGAACATTTGATAATGATAAAATAATTATTACTAATGATAAAAAAATAGAATTATATCGTAATAATATAAAAATAAAAGAAGATTTTATGAAGAAAAAAAATATTTTTATAATTGAAAATAAGCTAAACAGGTCAATTAATTTACAAATTGGGGATAAGAATAATGATGCAAAAATTGAGTTTGAAGGATTATTATATATTGACGGAGATTTATATATAAATTCCAATATAGATTTTAAGGGGATAGTAATAGTAAATGGAAATACATATCTAAATCCTGATATCATTAAAGAGTCCAAAATTGAAGGTATTGTATTGACCAATGGGACTATAGAGGATGGCCCCTCTATATTTTATAAAAGATCTTATATATATAGATATGGAGTCTATATTCCGGGATTTATACATCCTAGGTTAGAACTTTATAAAGAATTATAATAAGCTTGTAAAAGACAATATTAATTGAATAAAGTTTGAAAAAGGATATATTATCCTATATTTGGGAAAATATATATTAATTCTGAATCGTGAAATTGATAATTTTAACTTTATAAAGCTATCCGCTAAAATTTTATTATTTATAGTAAACTTAGAGCTTGTGGTAAATAATAGATATTGGTATAATAGGGTATACCTATTTGATTGGATTATTTATATTTACCAAAGAATTGAACAATATAAAGAGGGAAATAATGTAGGGAGGTAATAATTTGATTTCGGCAGGAGAGTTTAGAAAAGGCATTACCTTTGAAATGGATGGCGATGTGTTTCAAGTTATAGATTTTCAACATGTTAAACCAGGAAAAGGAGCAGCATTTGTAAGAACAAAAATAAAGAGCGTTTTATCAGGAGGAAGTAAGGAAGTTACTTTTAATCCTACTGAAAGATTTGAACTTGCAATCATTGAAACTAAGGAAATGCAATATCTTTATAGTGACGGAGAATTATACTATTTTATGGATGTGGAAACTTATGAGCAACTTCCTTTAGAAATTGAAGCAGTTGAAGAAGCGATAAAATACTTGAGGGAAAATGATATCGCTACTATAAGATTTTATAAAGGAAAGGCTTTTGAAGTATTGGCTCCAAATTTTGTAGAACTTGAAGTGACACATACTGAGCCGGGAATAAAAGGAGATACATCTTCCGGTGCAACAAAGCCTGCAACTGTTGAGACTGGTGTAACTCTAAATGTTCCTTTGTTCGTCAATATAGGTGATAAAATTCGGATAGATACTAGAACCGGAGAGTATATGTCCAGAGTATAATATATTTAAAAATGGAGGGGTAATATGGATTATTTATTTCAGAAGGTATCTTATTTACAAGGTTTAGCAGATGGGCTGGATGTAGATGAGTCTACAAAAGAAGGTAAACTATTAGTCAATATTATTGATACTCTGGAAGAATTTGCTGATGTTTTAGATGAATTACTTGATGAACATGCAGATTTAGAAGAGTATGTAAATTATATCGACGAAGATTTAGCAGATTTAGAAGATGAGATTTATGAGTATGATGATGAATATGATGATTATGACGACGATGATTTTGACTTTGATGAGTTTATGGAATGCTGTGATGATGAAGATTGTTGTTGTAATGCTGAAGAAGATGAAGAATAAAAATTATTTTAGTTGGTCTAAAGCCATTTGGCTTTAGACCAATTTTTTTGTAATAATTATATAGCTTGTTCATACAATTTATATTAAGGAGGACAGGTTATATGAAAGATGGAATAGATGCTTTTAATCTGGTATTAAGTAATTTTATTCCGGAAATACGATTACCCCTCTCAAAGATACCAAAAGATTATAAGGAGGGAGTAGAAGAAATCAGACTAAGGGTCAATTCGCCTTTAAATATATATTATTCCGGCAAGGATTATTTTGTTTCCGGCAAAGGAGAAGTGTCTCTTAATCCAAAAGAAGGGTTGCAAATCTCCTTAAATGCAATAGAGAAAATATTTCAATTGACTACCAATTATTCTATCTACGCACTTTCTGAAGAAATAAAGTATGGTTTTATCACAATTAGAGGGGGACATAGGGTTGGCATTGGCGGGAAAATTATCTATGGGAGTTCAGACATTGAAGGGATAAAAGATATATCTTCATTAAATTTTAGAATTGCTAGGCAAAAAATTGGAATATCAAATCATATTATCCCTAAGTTAATAGACAAAGATGGTAATTTTTATAATACTCTCATTATCTCACCGCCGCAATGCGGAAAAACAACATTGCTTAGAGATATTGTCAGAAATTTAAGCAATGGAGATTTCGAAAATAAATATAGAGGCTTTAAAATCGGAGTAGTAGATGAAAGATCAGAAATAGCAGGAATTTATAATGGTATTCCTCAAAAAGATGTTGGCATAAGAACGGATATCCTAGATGGTTGTTTAAAATCCCATGGAATTATGATGTTAATAAGAGCAATGTCACCAGAAATTATAGCAGTTGATGAAATAGGAAGTGCCCAAGATGCAAAAGCAATTGATGAAGCATTAAGAGCAGGTATAAAACTTATAGCAACAGTTCACGGGCGAAATATAGCAGATATTAGGATGAGGAATGGATTGAAAAATTTTTTTCAAGAAAAAATATTTAAAAGATATATCGTTTTAGATAACAGTCTAGGAGTTGGGACTATTAGGGCAATAATTGACGGAGAAACCTATCAAAATCTATGGAGAGGAAAATAATATATGTTTTTTATAAAGGCGAGTTTATTCATTCTAATATTTATAACTTCAACATCTTTGGGGTTTCTTTATGGGAAAAAGTATTCTAAACGTGTGGAGAATCTGATAGCTTTGCAACAAGGCATCAGAATTTTACAGTCAGAAATTATAATATTTTCTAACCCGTTACCAGAGGCTCTTAAAAACACTTCAAATAAAGTCAATAAACAAATCGCGAAAATATTTCTAATAATAAGGGATAGCTTACTTAAAAACCATAGCGGTGACATATATTATAGCTTTTTAGTCAGCGAGATATATTTGAAGGATTTGTTTTTTAGAAAAGAAGATATAGATTTATTTTTATCATTAGGTAAGATGATAGGAAAAACCAATAGATTAGATCAAGAAAAGCAATTTAATTATCTATTAGTAGAGCTTGAAACCTTGATAACAGAAGCAAAAGAAGATAGAAAAAAAAATGAGAAGATGTACAGATCCTTAGGTCTTTTGTTGGGATTAGGGATAATTATTATTTTAATATAGGGAGAGAAAAAAATGGATGTTGATATAATTTTTAAAATTGCAGGAATAGGAATTTTAGCCGGTATATTACATACCGTACTTGTTAAGTTTGGGAAAGAAGAATATGCCTATCTTACTACATTAGTTGGAGTTGTCATAGTATTGGGAATGGTAATTAATTTAATAAGCAAGCTTTTTAATGATGTCAAGGTATTATTTAGGCTCTAACAGGAGGTAATTATGGAGATATTTCAAGTAGTGGGATTAGGGATATTAGCCACAATAATAGTTGTTATACTAAAGGGATTAAGACCTGAATTCGCAATTCTTGTTTCCATAGTAACCGGTGTGATTATATTCACTCTAGTACTTAGTAAACTAATTTATGTTGTAGATACAATAAGCACATTGCAATCAAAAGTTGATGTAAATATAAGTTATTTTAATACCATATTAAAAATTATTGGTATGGCTTATATAGTGGAATTTGCATCCCAAATATCAAGAGATGCCGGAGAAGCATCTATAGCGATGAAAATTGAATTTGCTGGTAAAGTATTGATTATGGTTTTAGCAATACCGATTATACTAGCGCTAATGGATTTAATTGTAAAAATACTACCCTAAGGGTGAGATGATGAAAAAAGCAATTTTAATATTTATTGTAATTATTTTTATCCCCAATATTGTCTTTGGAAATGAAGAAATAAATGATTTTATTATTGAAGAACAATTGGATTTATTTAATACAAAAGAACTTGATTCTTTGCTTGAAGATGTATTGGGAAATAACAATTTGATGCCGAAAATGAGCTTTAAGGAATATTTAAGCAAGTTTTTAAAAGGTGAAATGATAATCGATGGTAAGTCTTTTATTAAGTCTATAGCAAATAAATTTATTGAAGAAATCAAAATTAATTTAGGCTTTTTATCAAAAATACTTATTATAGCCTTGATATCTGCATTGCTTACAAATATTCAAAGTACATTTGAGAATGCTTCTGTAGCTAGCTTTGCAAACTATGTTACCTATATTCTCATAGCAATACTAGTAATAGGAAGTTTTTATCAATTAATGGAAACTGTAAAAATAACTATTAATTCGATGATTGAGTTTATGGAAATATTGTTGCCCATATTATTGACATTTTTAGTGTTGACAGGTGGACCTAATACCAAGTTAATTTTCCATCCAATGATATTGGGAACTGTTAATGTTATAGGAATCGTAGTAAAGAGTGTCATTCTGCCACTGATAAACTTTTCTTTTATTATAAGTATTTTATCCAATTTATCTGAAAGAGCCGAGCTGAGAAAGCTATCAGAATTTGGGAATCAAATTGTTACATTTATTATATCAGCTGCATTTACAGTATTTGTTGGCATTATCACTATACATGGGCTTTCAACAAAAATAGATGGCATTTCAATAAGAACTGCAAAATTTGCTGTTGATAGATTTGTTCCTGTGGTGGGAGGATTTTTGTCTGATGCGGTGGAAACAGTTATTGGTTCTTCGGCAATATTAAAAAATGGGATAGGTATTATTGGATTGTTTATAATAATTTTTATTACTATATTGCCATTAATAAAAATTGGGACTTTATTACTTATATACAAAATAGTCGGCGTGGTAATTGAACCGATAGTTTCAAAGAATATTTCAAATTTTTTTAGCGATGTAAGTAAAACCCTTTTGTTGATATTGATTAGTATGGTTTCTGTAGCAATGATGTTTTTTATTACCATAACGATTATAGTGGACACCGGTAACAGTTTAATAATGCTAAGGTAGGTGATAAATATTGTAGCTAATTTTATACGGGAATGGTTGAAGGATATTGTAGTCTTATTCGTAATTATATCTTTAGTGGAATTGATAATTCCTAAGGGCAATATGAAGAAATATGTGGATTTTATAATCGGTATAATTATTGTGTTTACAGTGATAAGCCCTTTCACAAAACTAATCAATTTTGACATAAATCTTGATGAAAAAATCGAAACTTTCTCAAATGACATAACAATGAAGGAAGATGTTGTCAGTACGCAAAATGAACAAATAGAAGAGATTTTTAAAACTAACCTATCCAGTGAAATAAAAAAAATAGTAAAGGAGAATAGCTATTATAAAGTAAAAGATATATATATATCTACAAAACCGGATGATCAGAATCTTTTATTAATAGAATACATCAATATTATTTTGGATACGGATAAACAATCAAAAGATAGTGAAATCAAAATAGAGAAAATTAATCTTGGAAATGAATCAATACCAGTTAGTAGCAGTGCTAACGACTTCGAGGAATTAAAAAATTTGATTATAGACTATTTACAGATAGACGAAGAAAGATTAATAATTTCAGTTAAAAAGGGGGAGGAAAGATATGGAAGAAATAATTGATAAAATAAAGAAACATATAGAAAACTTAAATAATAAAAAGTTTATTAATTATTTATTCATAATATTGGTCGCATCAATCATACTTTTAATTGGAGTAAACTTTTTGATTGAGGATAAAAAGGCAGTAGAAAAAGAAGAAGTAATAATACGTGAAAATATTCTTGAAGATGATTATAGTTCTTATTTAGAGAAAAAGTTGGAAAATATTTTAGGAAAATTAAATGGCGTAGGGGAGATAAGCGTGATGATCACATTGGAGGATTCAAGTGAAAAAGTACCTGCAACCAATACAACAAAAACGACAGAGACTACAAAAGAATTGGATTCAGAAGGGGGGACAAGGGAAGTAAACAGAGAGGATATTACTTCGCAAATGGTGAGTAAGTCAAATGATGGGTCATTGGTTCTTTTAAAAGAAGTTAAGCCAAATGTCAAAGGTGTAATAGTTGTTGCCGAAGGCGCAAATGACCTCATAATAATGGAAAAACTCTATGAAGCAGTTAAGACAGTATTGGGGATAAGTGGAAATAGGGTTCAAGTATATTCTAGTAAATAGGGGGGATGGTTTGATGTTTAAGATAAAAAGACCTGCAATCATAGGAATCTTGTTAGTACTTTTAGTATTTACCGGATACTTAAATTACCGATTAACACAAGATGCACTTACAAAGGTATCAAAGGATTATCAGAATTATGAAGTTATGCAAATGGAGAATAATGAATATATGTCATCTGAAGAAGATTTTGATATAGTGGACTCTCTTCCAAATGAAGAAAATATAACAAATGCAATTACAACTAGCAATAATGAATTGGGTGAATTAAGTAAAACAGTTTCCGATTCAAATATAAATTATTTTGTTGAATACAGGCTTTCTAGAGATAAATTGAGAGCTGGATTGGTTGATAGGCTTGATGGAATTATTAAAAATACACAGACAACTGATGATGTCAGAACTAAAGCACAAGAAGAAATAATGAAGATTGGTGAGACTTCTGAAAAAGAACTGCAAATAGAAGGGCTGGTTAAAGCAAAGGGTTTTGAGGATGCATTAGCATTTATTACAAGTGATGAAATAAAGGTAGTTGTTTCCACAGATGAATTAACTCAACAGGATATGGTAAAGATATTGGATATAGTAAAATCTGAAACCAAATTTGACACAGAAAGTATTAAAATAATGAAAAAGCAATAGAATTGTTGTAATGATTGTATTCCTTTGATATAATAGCTTTAGAATTTAAGCTTGGAGGTGTTTTAAATGGGGGATACAATAATCAATGATGCAGATAAAGGCAATGTAAAGATTTCTGATGATGTAATTGCTATTATTGCCGGTATAGCTGCAACAGAAGTAAAAGGCGTAGTAGGTATGAGTGGTGGTATTACCGGCGGTATTACTGAACTTTTGGGTATGAAAAATATGTCAAAGGGAGTAAAAGTTGAGTTAAATGAAAATATTGCTAAAGTTGATTTATTTATCATAGTGGAATTTGGATCAAATTTAGCAAAAGTAGGTAAAGAAGTACAAAGTAATGTAAAGGCTTCAATAGAGAATATGACTGCATTGAATGTAAATGAAATCAATGTCAATATTCAAGGAGTTAGTTTGCCAAAGGAAGATAAAAAAGAAGAGAAGAAGCAAGATTAAAAGATTTAAATATATACCCTCTGATAATCAGGGGGTAATTTTAAATTATAAAAATCCTTAGATAAACATGAAATTATGAGCTTTAGGGGGATTATAATGGGTAGAAAGCAAGCAAGAGAAGGCGCGATGATGGTTTTATTTCAAATGGAAAGCACCAATGATTATTCTGATGAAGCACTTGAATTGTTTTTAAGCAATTTTGAATACGATAATAAAGAAACTTCTTATATAATAGATGCTGTACATGCAATTACCGATAATCTTGAAGAGATTGATAATTATATCAAACCTTATTTGGAGGGTTGGAATATTTCGAGATTGGCCAAAGTTGATTTAGTGGCTTTAAGAATAGCTATTTACGAGATTTTATACAGAAAAGATATTCCACTAGAAGTTTCCATTAATGAAGCTATCGAAATCGTTAAAAAATTCAGTTCGGAAGATTCATTTAAATTTGTAAATGGAGTTTTAGGTGGCTTTGTAAGAGCCCTGGATAAAGATTATGAGTAGATATTATTTAGGTATTGATACAAGTTGCTATACAACATCGTTGGGGGTAATAGACGAAAATAACAATATTTTGTTGGACTTAAGGAAGGTATTGGAGGTTAAGGACAGAGAAAAAGGACTTAGACAACAACAAGCCTTATTTCAACATGTTAGCAATATTCCATTTCTTATAGAAAGATTGTCTAAAAATATAGACATAAATAAAATTGATACTATATCAGTAAGCTCAAAACCAAGGGATTCGATTGATTCGTATATGCCTGTTTTTATTGTTGGAAAAAATCAAGCGTTGATCCTCTCTATGATACTTAAAAAGAATTATAAGGAATTCAGTCATCAGGAAGGGCATATAGGGTCTCTGTTACTTGAACATGAAAAAGTAATAGGGAAGCAAGAGGAATTTTTGGCATTGCATATTTCAGGGGGTACAAGTGAATTATTATATGTCAAAAATATAGTTTATAACATGGAAATAGAAATAGTGGGAGGCAGTCTGGATATAAGCTTTGGACAACTTATTGACAGAATTGGAGTGTATTTGGGGCTTAAATTCCCTTGTGGTGAAGAGATGGAAAAGCTCTCTGACAAAGGTAAACTAATTGATATAAAAATTCCCATAAGTATTAAGAATAAATATTGGACAAATTTATCAGGGCTGGAAAATTATTTTTTAAGGCTAATTTATTCAAAGAATTACCCTGTTGAGGATATTATACATACCTTATTTCATACAGTTTCAATGGTAATAGAAAAAATGATTAGAAATTTTATAAAGGATACAAATATAAACAAAGTATTATTTACCGGCGGAGTATCTGCAAACAATTATATTAGAAAATATTTGATAAATGCTTTTACTGATGAAGCCATTATAATATTTCCTAAAAGGGAGTTATCAACAGATAACGCTATAGGAATAGCCTATTTAGGGATGACTAGAAAAGGGCATATGGAGGTGAATGAATGAAGCCTTTAAAGGTTAGTGAAGTTAATAATTATATAAAGAGAGTATTTGCAGGAGATATAGTTTTATCCAATTTAGAGATTGAAGGAGAAGTATCCAATTTTAAACACCATAATAGCGGACATATGTATTTTTCTTTAAAAGATGATAAAAGTAAAATTCGGTGTGTATTTTTTAAACGAGATAATGAAAATGGAGCGATAAAATTATCTGAAGGAATGAAGGTAGTGGCTTCAGGCTACATATCAGTCTATGACAGAGACGGCGATTATCAACTTTATGTAAGAAGCATTAGAGATAAAGGAATTGGTGATTTATATAAATCTTTTGATGATTTAAAGAGAAAATTAGAAAAGGAAGGCTTATTCCAAGAAAAATACAAAAAAGATTTGCCCTTTTTACCTAAAAAAATTGGGGTTGTAACTTCGAAAACCGGAGCTGCTATCAGAGACATAGTAACTATATTAAAGAGAAGATATCCTCCGTGTGAAATCTTAATTTATCCGGCATCGGTGCAGGGAGCAAATGCCGCGAGAGAAATATCTAAAGGGTTAAAGTATTTAGACAACAGAGGGGATATTGATTTAATAATTACCGGCAGGGGAGGAGGCTCATATGAGGAATTGTTTGCATTTAATGATGAAGAATTAGCTCGTATAATTTTCTCATTAAAAACTCCGATTATATCTGCTGTCGGACATGAGACTGATTATACAATAACGGACTTTGTTTCTGATTTAAGGGCTCCTACACCGTCAGCAGCGGCAGAGTTAGCGGTGCCGGATTTTAGCTATTTAAGCAATAATTTAAGAAATAAATATGAGACTCTTCTAAGTCATCTCAATAAATATATATTGGCCAACGATAATCAATTGAAATTCTTAAACAAATCCTTGTCCTATAACAATCCGATTTTAAAGCTTAAAAACAGACAACAGGATATTGATAATATGTTAAGAGACTTAAATTATTCATTGGAAAAAAAGATTTCCAAAGAATTGAAACGACTTCTCATACTGGAAAATAGGCTTAGACTTCTTGACCCCAGGTATTCTTTGGATAAAGGATATGGTATATTGTATGATGTAGACGGTAATATCGTGAAATCAATTGACGAATTAAAAATAGGTTATGAAATAAATATTTTGCTTAAGGATGGAACTATTAGGACTGTAATAATTGATTTGGAAAAGGAGGCATAAAAAAATTGGAAGATAATAAAAAGTTAAGTTATGAAGAAGCTATGTCGGAATTGGAAAAGATATTAGTTGAATTGGAAGATGATGACTGTACTCTTCAAGAGTCTATAGAAAAATTTAAAAAAGGTATTGAACTGTATAAATATTGCAATAATATATTAAAAGCTGCAGAAGGAGAAGTTAAGGTACTGTTAGGCGACGAAGAATCTTTGGCGGAATTCAATTTTTTCAAGGAGGATGAGGATGAGTATTACTAGAGAACTTAAGTGTTATATGGACTTAATAGACGATTATCTTAAGACTTCGATGGATCACAAGAATTCATATCAAAAGAAAATATACGAAGCAATGGAATATAGTTTATTTACAGGTGGGAAGAGATTAAGACCGATTATTGCGCTTAAAGCATATGAGATATTTGATGCTAATCTTGAAAAAATTTTACCATTTGCGGCAGCAATAGAGATGATACATACATATTCTTTAATACATGATGATTTACCATCTATGGATGATGACGATTTCAGAAGGGGTAAGCCGACTAATCACAAGGTCTTTGGTGAAGCAATGGCGATACTTACTGGAGATGGACTTCTAAATCTAGCATTTGAAACCATGTTAAATTATACTATCAATAATTCCCATTCTATTGATGAGTATAAATGTTATGTGAGGGCTATGGAAGAAATCAGTATTTATTCCGGCACAAATGGAATGATCGGAGGACAAGTGCTGGATGTTTTAGGTGGATTTGAGAATATGGATGAGCTGAAATTAATTTATATGTATAGAACTAAAACAGCTGGGTTAATTCAGGCAAGTTTAGTATCAGGTGCAATAATTGGCGGTGCAAATGATGAATATATCGAAAAACTTAGGAAATTTGGGTTAAATCTGGGATTGGCATATCAAATAAAGGATGATATACTTGATTATGCTGAAGATGAATCCATAAATAAAATGACATATCTAAAATATTTTGATTTAAATACTTGCAAAGAAGAAGTTGAAATTCTTAGCAAAAAAGCAATGGACATTCTTGATTCCTTTAATGGTATTGACATAGACTTTTTCAAGGATTTAACCAAATTTTTGATTAATAGGAATGAATAAGATTATTGTAATTTACATAATTTCATGTTATAATAAAATCAGCATGTAAGTGGTACAGTATTCTAGTCAGTACAGCTATTCTAGAGGGCGGGGCTAAAAATCCGTCGAAGGGCATATCGATGAAGTTCTTTGTGTTAGGCTTGCGACGCCCAGTCGTGGGTTTTCACAGGGAGTAAGAAAGATGGGGCGATCTGCAATGGCATGCGGGCGTAGACCCTACTTTCGTGGAGACATAGTATATTTATATAATATATTATGATAAACCTGCATTTAAGATTTTAAGCAGAAGTAGTCTGCCTTGAGCGAGGTAGTGCGGATGATAAGTTCAACTTATAAGATCAGAGGCCTAGTATCAATTAAGTTCTGTTATCGAAACCTATTTTGCAAAAGAGGCTAAGGAATAGACTGGCTGTTGAGGAAAACTCCTAGACTGTTCATTATGAAATAAATTGAGGATTACAGTGCGGACTAAGTGGCAATCCAGTTGCACCTTTGGCAACAGGGTATTGGTAAAATTAAAGGGAAACCACTGTTATGGCGACAGACAGTTTTTATCAGGGAAAACCTACTGGACCTAAAGCCGTAAGATTTACTTAGTTTATTGCCACTACTCACGCTGGTAGCTATTGCTATCAGCTTTTTTTATAAAAAATAGGAAAGTTTTGAGGAGGATTTTATGTCAAAAAAAGAAGGCGAAGATTTTTCCAAACGGTATAATTCTAAATGGGTAGTAGGAATTTCCCTTTGGACATTTTTTTTAGCAATTATTATTTCTGTACTTACTGAAAACCTAGTAAAGAGTTTAAATATACTTATAGCTTTTGTAATACTATTAATTATTATTTTAATAGGGATTATATTTGATATAATTGGTACATCAGTTACTACGGCCGATGAAAAACCTTTCCATGCTATGGCAGCAAATAAAATAAGCGAAGCAAAAGTAGCTATTAAATTAGTCAGAAATGCAGGAGAAGTATCAAACTTCTGTAATGATGTTATTGGGGATATAAGCGGAATCATTTCCGGAGCTGTTGGAACAAATATAATTTATAAATTATTGAATACGTATGGGTTTAAAAACGGAACATTATTATCTATAATGCTTACAGCTATTACTGCTTCATTGACTGTTGGAGGAAAAGCAATAGGTAAATCAATAGCTCTATATAATTATGAAAAAATAATATTTCAGGTAGCAAAATTTTTTAATTTTATAGAAGTGAAATTTAATGTTGAATTGTTTCCCAATAAAAAGAAAAAAAAGTAAGAAAAAGGAGCTGCAATGGGGAAAAAAAGAGCGGATATATTGTTATTTGAAAAAGGGTTAGTCGATTCAAGGGAAAAGGGGAAAAGAGTAATAATGGAAGGTTCTGTTTATATAGGTACCAGAAGGATTGACAAACCCGGTGAGTATATCGAAGAATCCGAGAACATTATAATCAAAACAAATCCGATTATATATGTTAGCCGAGGCGGATTGAAACTTGAAAAGGCCATAGAATCCTTTGATTTAGATTTGTCAAATCTAATAGCCATGGATATTGGTGCCTCAACAGGAGGATTTACTGATTGTATGTTAAAAAACGGTGCTAAAAAAGTATTTGCAGTTGATGTAGGTTATGGGCAATTAGATTGGAAATTGAGAAATGACCCCAGAGTTATAGTAATGGAAAGAACAAATATCAGAAATGTAACAAGTGATGATATTGGTGAAGAAATTGATTTCATATCGATTGATGTTTCATTTATTTCGTTGACACTTGTATTACCTGTAGCAAAAAAATTATTAGCGCATGATGGCAAAATAGTTGCTTTAGTGAAACCCCAATTTGAGGCTGGAAGAGAAAGAGTAGGAAAAAAAGGAATTGTTAGGGACAAAAAAACTCACTTTGATACAATAAAAAAGGTGGTCGAATTTTCGAAGGAAATTGGGCTTATAGCAAATTCATTGGTTTTTTCGCCTATAACAGGAACTACTGGAAATATAGAATTTCTTTTGTATTTAAAAAATAGCGGTGATTATATAAATGATGATTTTATTTTAAAGACAATAGTAGAGGCGCATAATATTCTTAGATAATCGGGGGTTTATTTATGCTCAAAGAATTAAGCATTAAAAATTTCGCTATAATTGATGATCTTAAAATAGAATTTGACTACGGTCTAAATTTACTAACTGGTGAGACAGGCTCCGGTAAATCGATTATAATTGAAGCTTTGGGACTTGTTTTGGGAGGCAGAAGCAGCAAAGATTTGATACGTACCGGACAAGAGAAAGCATTTGTTGAAGCTTTATTTTGCATTGATAATAATATTAAGTCTTTGCTATCCAAATATGGTTTTGATACCGGAGAAGATATTTTGGTTATATCCAGAGAAATATCAGAAAATTATCCCAGCATATCTAGGCTAAACGGAAGACCAATTACACTAAATATATTGAGCAAGATAACACCGAATTTAGTTGATATCTTTGGACAACATGAGCATCAGTCCATTTTAAATACACAAAATCATTTGTTATTAATAGATAGTCTCGGTGATAAGGGACACCGAGGGTTATTGGAGAAAATTGATTCAAATTATGAGAAATATATAGACGAAAAGAAAAAACTTGATGAAATGAGGATATCATCAGCAGAGAGAGAAAGGGAAATAGACCTATTAAAATATCAAATAGAAGAAATAGATAACGCAAATCTTTCACCTGAGGATGACTTTGAAATTGAAAACAATTTTAAAAAATATTCCAATATACAGAGCATACAAATGGGATTAGGTAACGTATTAGAAAATTTGGATGGTTCAGATTATGAAAAAGATTCCATTTTAAACTTATTGAGCAATTGTATAAGTTTTCTTAACAATATAAAATCCTTTGATGAAGATATTGTTAAGTATTTAAATAGATTTGATGAATTAAGGTATGAACTACAGGATTTGGCTAGAGATATAAATTATTATTTAGAGTCTCTGGAAATAGATGAGGAAAAATTAATATATTATAGGGATAGGTTAGATTTAGTAAATAAATTGAAAAAGAAATATGGCGGTACCATAGAAAAAATATTTGATTATAGAAATAAAATTTTTGATGAATATGAAAATCTTATAAATTATGAAAAGAAAATTGAAGAAATTAATAATAATTTAAAAAAATATGAAGAAATGTTAACAAATGACTCCATATTACTGAGGGACAAAAGAATTAAAATTGCAAAAACATTAGAGAAGAGATTAACTGAAGAACTAAAAGAGTTAAATATGACAAATGTGGTGTTTAAGGTAAATTTCAAAGAAAAAGATTTAAGCTATAATGGCTTGGATGATATCGAATTTTTAATAGCAACAAATCCCGGAGAATCTTTGAAATCATTGTCCAAGATTATATCGGGCGGAGAAATGTCAAGAATAATGTTGGGATTTAAAAATATTTTAGCAGATAATGATAAAATACCCACCTTAATATTCGATGAAATAGATACAGGAATTAGCGGCAGGACTGCTCAGATAGTAGGAGAAAAAATATGCAAAATATCAAAAAATCACCAGATTATATCTATTTCTCATTTGCCTCAAATAACAGCTTTGGCGGACAGTCATTTTAAGATCTATAAACAATCACAAAATGGTACAACAGTAACTAAAGTTAAAAAATTAACCTTTGATGAAAAAATACAAGAAATGGCTAGATTATTAGGTGGCGTGAACGTTACTGAAACTACAGTAAATCATGCAAAAGAAATGCTAAGCATGTCAAAAAAAATAAAATCTGAATTGAGGAAATGAGAATAAAAAATTTTAATTTAAATTTTTAATAAATTTCAAAGACTTCTATTAAATGAAATGTTTTAATAGAAGTCTTTTTTTCTTTGGAATTGTAGAATGTACTTTACAATTTTCATAAATTTTGATTAGAATAATTCTCTTTAAAAAGGCTAAATTATATATGCAATAAATTTTTATGGAGGTGAGGAAAGAAAATTAAAAGGAGAGTGATTTTATTTGGGGAAATTTAGGCTTAAAACTAAATATTTACTATTATTTATAATTATTTTTGTATTATTTTATTCATTGAGTTTAAGTCAAAGTTTATTTTATCCCTCAGACTTTAAAATAATTAAAGGTGAAAATAAGAATCTAAATATATCATTCCCATTCTCGTTGGATAATAGAGATGTCTCAATAGTTGAAACGATCTTTAATGAAGGTAAAAAATCTATAACATTGAATGGAATAGACGAAGGTGAAACAAATCTGCAGATAAAGCTCTTGGGCTTGATTCCGGTTAAAAACTACAATGTGAATGTTGTAAACAGACCTGAATTGGTGCCCGGCGGAAATGCTATTGGCGTAAGAATGAATACCAAAGGAGTTTTAGTTGTGGCGGTAACAGAAGTTATAAATATAAAAGGCAACAGAATAAGTCCAGCAAGAGAATCGGGGTTGAAGGTCGGAGATAGTATTATAGAAATAAATGGAGAAAAAATTTCAAGTGCAGAACAAGTAGTCAGAATTTTAAATAATGTAAAAGAAGAAGCAGTAAATATTGTAGTTTTAAGAAATAAAGAGGAAATAAAGATTACAGCTACACCAATTCAATGCCTGCAGGACAATTCTTATAGATTAGGAATATGGGTTAGAGATAAAACCTCCGGAATTGGTACTATGACATTTTACGATAAGAAAAGCAACAAATTCGGAGCATTAGGTCATGGCATATCAGATATGGATACGGGGAAACTTTTAAATGTGGATAATGGGCTGGTAATGAACGCAAAGATATCAGATATAGAGCAAGGTAAAAAAGGAACACCTGGAGAAATAAAAGGTGTTTTTTATAAAACAGA
This sequence comes from Paratissierella segnis, assembly GCF_014385195.1. Lineage (GTDB taxonomy): Bacteria > Bacillota > Clostridia > Tissierellales > Tissierellaceae > Paratissierella > Paratissierella segnis. The sequence continues at coordinate 22,841 of NZ_JACRTG010000020.1, read as the reverse complement.
TGACATCTTAGGCGAAATATACGATAATAATGATTATGGGATTTATGGAGTTTTGAAAGACAATGACGATATAAAAATTAAAAATTCAATTCCAATTGGCTATAAAGAAGAGGTAAAACCAGGAAAAGCTTATATACTAAGCACTTTAGATGACAATATAGTTGATAAATATGAAATTGAGATATTAAAAGTTGAACCGCAAGAAAAGCCTCAGCAAAAAAGCATGATAATTAAGGTTACTGATGAAAGACTATTGAATAAAACAGGTGGGATAATACAAGGTATGAGCGGTAGTCCAATCATACAGGATGATAAACTAATTGGTGCTATAACACATGTTTTTGTAAATGATCCGACAAAAGGATATGGTATATATATAGAGTGGATGCTTGAAAATATAAAGTAGATAAAAGTGAAGGCTTCTATTTGAATTAGGTAATTCAATAGAAGCCTTTTAAATACATTATTTTGCAAAAGAAGATTTTTTTAAAAAATTTTATAAAAAAGAAGGAGTTTTTGAATTTTTGTCGAAATAAAACAAGGTAGAGATATAAAAATCAGGGGGGTATATTATGAAGAAAATTACTGTTGCTATTGCGGATGATAATAGAGAGTTTTGTCAAATCATTACTCAATTTTTATCTGCTCAGGAAGAATTTGAAGTTGTAGGTATTGCAAAAGATGGCATAGAGGCTCTTGAAATTGTTAAAAAAGAGAAACCTCAAATATTGATATTGGATATAATTATGCCACACTTAGATGGATTGGGAGTATTGGAAAAGTTACATGAATCAGAGGATGATTTCTTTCCACGGGTTATTATATTATCTGCTGTTGGACAGGATAAAATAACTCAAAGGGCAATTGAATTGGGAGCTTCCTATTATGTAGTAAAACCTTTTGATTTCCAAATATTTATAAAAAGATTGAAGCAAACTGTTGAGAATGATCTTATTTTAGAACCTAAGCTAGATATAGCAGCTACCTATAAGAAAAATGTAAATAATGAAAATAATATGGAGACCAAAATTACAAAAATTATACAGGAAATTGGTGTACCGGCACATATAAAAGGTTATTTATATTTGAGAGAAGCTATACACATGGTTATTGACGATATGGATTATTTAGGTGCTGTAACAAAAGAATTGTACCCAAGTGTTGCTGAAAAGTTTAATACCACACCTAGCAGGGTAGAAAGGGCAATCAGGCATGCTATTGAAGTAGCATGGAATAGAGGTAAAATTGATACAATAGATAAGATATTTGGGTATACAGTAAATAATAATAAAGGAAAACCAACAAATAGCGAATTTATTGCTCTAATTGCAGATAAACTAAGATTGGAGCAAGATGATATCGCATAGTGCTAATCAGTGGGTTTGAGGTGTTTCTATATCCAATAAAGTGTATGAAAGTATATATGGAAAATTTCCATAATCCTACAAATTATAAACTTGTTGCCAACTAACTTTTTATCCTCCACCTAAAAAATGGAGGGGTTAAAGTGAAAGATTTTGACTATTATATTGAGGATTTTATGCTTTATTGCGTAAGTAAAAACTTGTCTAAAAAGACCATGAAATCTTACGAGCAAACATTAAAATTGTTCCAACTGTACATGGAAAAGGAACAGGACACCAAGGAAGTTGATAAGGTCGACACAAAACAAATTAGAGAGTATATATCTTATCTAAGGGAAAGAGGAAAGTATACTGTACAAGTTGCCAATGCTGATATTAATAGACCACACAATCGCACTGATAATGGTAAAAATATCTCTATGGTTACAATTAACAATTATATCAGAAATATAAAGGTATTCTTTAATTATCTTGACGAGGAACATATTATTAAAGTTAATCCTGTAACCAGAATTAAGCAATTAAAGGTATATGAAGAGAAAAAAGAGCCATTACAACGAGAAGATGTAAAAAGGTTGCTTAATTCGTTTAATATAGCGACATTCTATGGTTATAGGGACTATATGACAACTAAATTATTATTAAGCACTGGTGCAAGGATAGGGGAAACTTTATCATTGGAAATGGATGATTTGAATTTTAGAAACAACACAATATTGTTCAGAGATACTAAAAATAAAAAGGAAAAATTATCTTATCTTACACCTAAATTATCTAGTGAATTAAAAAAGTGGTGTAATTTTAAAGAAAGATATTCAAAGAGCCAATTTCTATTTCCAACCACAAGGCATACTAAAATGTCAGTTTCAAACTTTGAACAAAATCTTAGAAGAATATGCGACAGTACAGGGTTAGAAGTAACGCCCCATCGCCTTAGAAGAACATTTGCTACTGACTTCTTAAAAGCAGGAGGGTCAATATACGTTTTATCTCAACTTCTCGACCATAGTGATGTAAAAGTGACTGAATTATATTTGAACCTAGATAGGGAAGATTTAAGAAGAGAATATCTAAAGCACGCCACATTGGATTATTAGGTGGTGTTGATATGATGAAATTAGATGTTTTAAAAACTATTAACAAAATCAAAGATGCAGAAATAAGAAAATTGTTTATACTTGAACATGAAAAACTTGATAAAAGTCACGAGGAAACGATTAAAAGAGATAAGGAAATAATGGAAATGATAGAGTATACATGTAAATAGGTAATAAATTATAGTCGGCTTAGGTCGGCTATTTTTTGTTTTACACGAAAAAGGGGGGTAAAACTTCACTTTCTTAACAAATATAGTGAGAAGTAGGACTTATGTCCTAGAAAAAAAAGACGTTTTAATGAAAAAAAGACGATTCAAAGTCCTTTATACTTATGAGGGAAGTTAATGGCGGTTGGATAATGTGTGAGGTTTGTGGTGAGAGGTTCTATAAAGAGAATAATGCCGATAAATATTGTTGTAATGAATGTTTTGTAAAATCTAGAAGACAATATAAAACGGAAAAGCAAAGACAGTATAGAAGCGTGGATTGTGTGGACAATTAGACATTTGTGTAACCTAGTAATTCCAATATTTACAGCACTTTTTACAATTCATTAAATCCCTAAAACCCACTAAAATAGCCAAAGTCAAAAAGACCTATGGGGGATATGGAACTGGTAGCGAAAGTTTCAAAACTTGTAATGGCTTAATTTCAATACTTACAACAATTACTAAATTAATCAAATCCCTATAACCCACTAAAATAGCCAAATACTAACTGACCTATAGGGGTATAACAAAATTCTAATCAATCTTACTTTTTTGTATTATAGTAATTTCAATACTTACAACAATTATTAAACTTATCAAATCCATACAACATAGCAAAAAAGCCAAACACTAACTGTCACTAAGGGAATATAGAAAGTTTTTGAAATAGAAATTTTCTGTAATCAAGTAATATCAAGATCTACAAGGATTATTATATCCATCAAATCCTTATAACATAGCAAAATACACAAAGTCAAACTGACCTATAGGGGACATTATAAAATGTGAAGTAGCGAACAAGTTTTGTATTCAAGTATTTGCAATAGATACAACGATTTTTGATTTTACTAAATTCCTATAACATAGTAAAATGCACAAACACTAAAAGACCTATAGGGAACACCCTTATATTAATAAAAAGTTAGTTTTAATGTATTAATAAAATGTGGGAAAAGGGGGGGTAAAACAGCACATTTCGGACAAATATAGTGAAGGATAATAGAAAAGGCAAAATTTAGAATGCAGAAAATTAGAGCAAATGTTCGAAGTTAAAAAATCATATAAACCTGTAATTTCAACGACTACAAGGTTTGATGTCTAAAACCTCTATATGGAGAGGAAGTGTAGTGGTTGGATAATGTGTGAGGTTTGTGGGTGTATAGAAAAAATGAATAGTAATAGTATGAAGTATTGTAACAAATGCTTTGAAGAATATAGAAGAAAATATAAAACGGAAAAGCAAAGACAGTATAGAAGCGTGGATTGTGTGGACAATTAAGAAAGCCATCAACACTAGTAATTCCAATGGTTACAACCGAATGTGTTGAAAATTAAATAATAGAAGGGTAAGACATGTGTAAATGTTAGAAAGCAAACAATCCCTTGAACAATAGTAATATCAATACCTATAGAAGTTTTATAATTTTGGTTATATGGTACTATAACAATTTAGGAAAGCAACCAAACCGTGAATCTTAGTAATACCAACAATTACATCAATCACCATTGAAAATTAAATAATGGAAGGTTAAGAACTATCAGTATTAAGTACATTTACATAAGTGTATTTAGTAGTGCTAGTTTGATGCTTTAATTGAAGTTTTTATCAATATAATTGGATAAGTTTGTATATTTCCTTACAAGGTCGGAACTTGCTCTCCTCTAAAAATACTGAAATATACTGAATGTAGGGAATAATGCTACATAGTGTTCATAGTATGGACACTTACTTTTTAAAACTAAGATGCAACTAATAATTGTGTCTTTTTTTATATATTTTTTTAAGCAACTTTTGTTACTAAATTAATCTAAAAAAGGGGTAAACGAGGTGAATGAAAAAGTAAAGGAAATTTTACAAGAAAGAGGTATTAAACACAAATGGCTTTATGACCAAATAGGTATAAGTAAAAGTCAATTTAGTTATTGGATTAATGGTAAAAGGAATCTTACCACAGACCAAGTAGAACAAATTAAACAAGTATTAATTTTATTAGGGGCTAACGTATAAGAAACATATTAAAATGCCTTACAAGGGCAATATGGGGCTTATATGAGCAACTAGAAAGGGGAATGTAATATGGAATGGAAAGAAAACATGACAAAAGAGGAATTTGAAAAGGCAATACAGAGTGCGGAGGATACTATTAGAACCGATTATGTAAAGAAATTAAAAGCACTAGAAAGCAAACTACCTACACAAAAAACAGAAAAGGAATTAGCACTTGAACAGAAAGAGAAAGAGTTACTTGCAAAAGAAAGAGAATACAAGATAAAGGATATGTTGGAAATAAACCAACTACCAACAGGACTATCTAAATATATTAGTGCTGAAGATATTGATGTAGCAGGTCAAGAAATATCAACTATCTTAAATGAATACCTATTAAACAATTCTCATAAGCCAACTAAACATAATAATGGTGGAGATACAGTTACCAAGGATCAATTTAAGTCAATGAATTATTCAGAACGTTTGAAGTTAGAGCAAACTAATCCTGAATTATATAAGAAGTTATCAAATTAAATATAATCAAGACACTTGATAGAGTTGTCTTGTTTACATAGATTTGGGCAGTGCAATTAAGCACTGTCCTTTTTTAGTGCAAAAATTTAGAAAGGAATGATACATATGAGTTTTATTAAAGCGACGATTTACGCAGATATGGTAAGAGAAAAATTTGAAGGTAAAGTTAAGGTTCTAAACCTTGCTACTGATTTAGGAAAGTTAGAAAACGTAGGTAGAGGTGACACAATATCTTTCCCTAAATGGTCACTAATAGGTGACGCAAGTGAAATGACTAAAGGCACTCCACTTGAAACAGAAGAATTACAATCAACTGAACAAACTGTAAAAGTAAAACAAATTGGTAAGGCAGTAAGAGTTTATGATTCTGAAAATCTTACATCTTTAGGAAATCAAATTGACGAGGGAGCAACACAAACTGCTATGGTAATGGCTAGAAAGATTGACAGTGACCTATTAGCAAATGCAAAATTAGCACCTTTTCAAGCACCTGTAGCAGATGGTAAGAAAATAACAAGTGCAGAAATTGAAACTGCAATGTTGAACTTTGGAGATGAAAGGGATATTGAGGAATTTGCAGGAATAGTAATTAACTCTCTATTAATTCCTTCATTCTATGCAATGCCAGAGTTTACAGATGCAAATAACACTACTACTGCACAAGGAAATGGACTTATAAGAAACGGTTTATTAGGATCCTATAGAGGAATACCTGTATATATTTCTGATAAAGAAACTTTTGACGATGCAACTCAAACTTGTATAACTTTAATCGTCAAAGTTGGAGCATTAGGTTATATGTTTGCCAAGGATTTAGATGTTGAATTAGAGAGAGAAGCAAAATTAAAAGCAACTGATGTTGTTGCTGATGCAATATATGCTACTGCTTTGGTTAAAGACGATGGAGTTGTTGTACTTAAATTTACTGCATAGTTAATTTATGGGAGGGATAATACCCTTCCTTTTATATTTTTTTTATTGTGAGGTTTAATAAACATAACAATTATTAGGAGGTAATAGAAAATGTTGAGAGGTAGCCAGTTAAAACGAATGAGGATATTAAAGAACATGACGCAACAAGAGATAGCAGACCATTTAGGTGTAAAGGTCAATTACATATCCATGCTTGAAAATGAACATAGGGACATACCAAAAGATAAATACGATAAATGGTTAAAATATCTTAATTCTGATGAGGCAAAGAAGATTAGAGATAAAAGATTAGAAAAAAAGGCAAATAAGTAATAAAAAATTCTAATAAAAAGGGGAGAAAGATAGTGGAAGATATTTAGATTATCGCTATACCACATAATCGTAGTTTATGAAAAAAGATATAAAAGAGAAATTTCCAAGTTGGTGTGATTTAGGTGAGGTTTATACTTTATGTTTGAGCAATGACCTAGATTCTTTATTGAGTTGTATATTTCTAAAACAAATAAAAGGATATGAAATTAGTCACTTCTACAAATTTGATACTATTGGTAAAATTCAAGGACATAAACATACTGCTGGTAGTTTAATAGGTGTAGATATTTCATTAACTAAAGGGAAAACATGGGACAATCATGTAGCCATGCTAAGTAAAGATGATAAATTTAATATAAATAGTGCTAATCTTAATATTGTAAATCGAATTAGTAGAGATAATTATACATCTAAATATTGTGGCAGCACCGTACTACAAATATTGTCCTATTATGATTATGACATATCACAATTCAGTGAAGAAGCACTTATGATATTAATGTGTATAGATTCATCTTATTTACCTTTCTATACGAGTTTTAAGGACACTGGTACATATTACATGGAAGAAATATTAGAATTTCCACAACTGGTTGAATTGACCGAGAAATATTCAAAGAATGACTTTGATTTACTTAATATTAAATATAATCTAAAAGCACCAATTACAATTAAAAAAGGATTTTTACATACTAACATAAACCTTGCAGAATTAAGCGAGGTTTTTTTAATGCCTATAAATCTTCCTACAGATAGTTTTGAATTATTGGCAAACTTCAACGAACAAACTCAATATATACCTAAAAGTAATCATAATTTTACTCAACCATTAGATGCCTTTAGTATTGCATTTACATATAAAAACAGTTTTGTATATTCAACTGTAAAAAATTAAGAAAGGGGAGTTATTATGCTAAAAGATTATATTACTGTATTTGATCCTGCACTTGCAAGACACTTACTAAAACTAAGATATAAGATAATTGATATTAAACCTAATAGGGATAAGGAAAATGCTAGTATATTTGTTTTCTTAAATGAGGAAGGATTATTTGAAAAAATTAAGAATTATAATGCAGATAAAAAATAATAAAAAAAGGGGAATAAAACATATGAATATAAAATGTATGGTAGATAAGACCTACTACAATAATAAACCTACTGGAGCCGAAGTAGGGGCTATACAAAATAGATTAAAGGCAACAGATATTACAATTAAAGATTTAGCAAAAGAATTAGTAGTAGGTTGTAGTTTTAGACCTGCTTTTTTAAATGGGAAGAGCAATGATGATTGGATAAGTCAACAAATAATAGCACTTGACTTTGATAAAGATACTACCATAGATGAAGAATTGAATAGATGTAAGGAATTAAATATATTACCTTCATTTGGCTATACTTCATTTAGTCATACTAAAAATCATCATAAGTTTAGATTGGTATTTGTACTAGATAAAGAGGTAACTGATATAGAAACTATGAATAATATTATATCTATATTTAAAGGATTATTTACCAAGGCAGATAAACAAACATTCCATTTAGGTAGATTATTCTTTGGTGGTAAGGAATTGATATATGAGAATTATGATAATGTAGTTTTTATTGATGATATATTGACAAAATATACTGATATGATGTATGATAATAGGTTGGAGAGAAAAGGGGTACCTAATAAAGATAATATATATAATATTAATTATATTAGGTACCCCAAAAACCCTCCTACTGATAATAAAGATATGAATTACAATATACAAGCAATTAGAGAGCATAATATTATATACCTTAAAACTATATTAAATATAAATAATGATACTTTAATATTTGAAACACAACAACAATTCTTAGATTATATATTTAAAATAGACCTACCTGAATTATTAGGTATAGATAATCCTAGAAGTTTTAATTGTATATTTCATAATGACAATAGTCCTTCAGCAAGTATATTTAATGATGAAGATACTGGTAACTATATCTATAAATGTAATAGTAATAGTTGTGGAGTATCATATAATATTATAGGCATCATTGAAAGATTAGGTAATTTTAAAAGTAGACCTAAGACATATAAATTCATTAAGGATTTATATAATTTGCAAATAATGGAAACTGATTGGCAAAAAGAACAAAAGGAAATATTAATAGAAAATCTAAAGGCAATACATAATGGAGAATTAGAAAGTAATTGTCCACAAGCATATAAAAACAATAAAAGAATCCTAAAATATTTAGAGCAAATGCACTTAATCGCATTAGATAATATCTATAATGAAAAATTAACTGATGATGATGGAAATGTTGTTTTCTTTGCAAGTAGGAGTTATATAGCAAATAAATTAAATATTAGTCCTAATTCATTGGGTAAAATATCGGACAAGTTGGTTGTTTTAGCATATCATAAATTATTGAATAAACTTGATGATGTAGAAATACCTGAAAGTTTATTGGACAAGTCAAAACATATTAACGCAAAGGAAAAGAATGAAAATTATAAACGAATAAACTACTTTTCCATACCTTCATACACATATAATTTATATCGTGAAATAGAAGAACAGGGTGTTAGGTGGAAAGATAATAATTATACTATGAAGGGTGTAAGTAGAGAAATGTTTTTTAGGGTAGAGGGAAAGGAAGTTGCTGATGATCTCTATCCACAATACAAGAAAATAACTACTAAAGATGGTAGGGAAATTAATAGGACAACTTCTAAGGCAAGTGATGAAAGAACAAACGAGATAGCAATTATTATAATAAATATGATTAATGATAAGGGCTATGCAATAGAAAAAGATGTAATTGGAGTATTACAAGATAAATATAGTAAGACCTTTGCACAAACACAATTTAAAAGAAGTTTACAAGAGATTTTAGATAATTATGATTTACATAGAGTAAGAGCCAACAAACAAATAAAAAAAGATTTAGGGATAACCAATGAGGGCTATCCTTTTTTATTGCAAAAAAACAACTAAGAAAGGGGATTTTATAATGGAAAGTTTAGTAAAGACAATCGAATTACAAAAAAAGAGAATGGATATTTATGAGGTTGAGGAAGAAAGTGGTAAAACACTTGAAGTAATGGATGAAATCAAAGAAGTGTTGCAAGATTTTAAATTAGATTCAAATGACTTAAGAAAAGAAATACACAATTTAAAGGAAAAAAGCAAGAAATATAGAGAAGAAAGTAAAATTCATTATGAGAATATGAATAATCAACTTGCAGAAATAAAAAGTTTGGTTAAATATACATTGACAGAGCAAGAAGAACAGAGAATTTCTCAAATGTCCATGAGTGAATTGTTGATTGAAATGCAGAAGAATGTTGAGGATATAAAAAGTACTATTCATAAATTGGGTGGTGATAGATAATGGCTAAAACATTAATGACTACACTAGATGAATTAACAGGTACTAGACGATACTCAATGTTTGTTGTTTGGTTTTGTAGTGACAAAGACAAAAGGGAAACATGGGAGGAATTTACAAGCAAGAACAATTATAAGAATATGGATTATAAATATGCAGAGGAAAATTGGTTACTTGATGAGGGAATCCAAAAAGGGATTAAGTATTATATGAAGTTGCAGCACTCTGAAAAGATGAAAAATATCTATGATAAAATGTATCAACAAGCATTAAATGGTGATGTACAGTCGGCTAAATATTTGATGGACTTTAGTAAGGACTTCTTTGCAAGTGATAAGACAAGCGAACTTGATAATTTATTGAGTGGTATTGATTTAGGTGAAGAAGTTGATGATGATGAGTAGAAGGGTTATGACTAACGAGGAAAAATTAAAAAAGATACTTAATAATCCTAAGTTATGGATAGAGAACTTTTTACATATAGTCGACAAGCGTGGTAATTTAGTACCGTTTAAATTGAATGAGTTGCAAGATGATTTTTTAGGTAGTATGGATAAGTATAATATCATTTTAAAATCAAGACAATTAGGGTTTTCTGTATTAATGTTGGCTTATTCCTTGTGGATTGCAACTACACAATCTAATAGCACTTGCTTATTAATGAGTTATAGTATTGATAGTGCTACTGGAATTTTCGAGAAATTGAAACAGATGTATTATACTATACCTGATGTGATAAGACCTGAACTTATTAATAACAATAAAAAGGAATTAAAATTTAAAAACGGATCACGTATTATTGTTTCGACTTGTGGTAATAAAGATGTTGCCAGGGGACTAACTTTAAAGTTTTGTCACTTATCAGAAGTGGCTTTTATGAAAGATACATTACCTAAACAGTTACTTGCTATTGAACAAGCACTTGTACCTGATGGTAAAATTGTACTTGAATCTACTGCAAATGGCTTTAATTATTTTAGTGAGTTGTGGCAGAAGGCAAAGAATGGTGAGAATATGTATAAACCTTACTTTGCTAACTGGTATGATAATAAAACTATGTTTGCTGATGATTATACAAATGCAGTAGAGATTTGGAAAGCAAGAAATAATGGTAAAGTATTAACTGTAGGTGAATTAGACAGTGAAGAATTAGATTTACATAGTAAAGGTGCTACCATAGAGCAATTAACATGGAGAAGGTTAAAGATTGCAAATGCAGGGGGTGGAGATAAAGGATTAAACAACTTTTATCAAGAGTACCCTTCAACAGATATTCAAGCATTTATCACCACTGGTAATTCTGTATTTGACAGTAAAAAGATTGATGAACGTGAAAGGTATTTACCTAAACATCTTAATAGAAACGATTTAAAGGAACTTAACAATGTACTTAAACAATACATTAATAGTTCCTTATTTATTTGGGAAAAAGTTAAACCTGATACTAAGTATTTTTTGGGTGTGGATTCTGCCGAGGGCGTCGGACAAGATGCAAGTGTACTTGAAGTGTTTTCAGAGGAAGGAATCCAAGTTGCAGAGTTCAGAAATAACAAAATAGCACCACACTTATTTGCAGAAGTAGTTTATTATTTGGGACTTTATTATAACTATGGCTATTTAGTCATTGAAAAAGCAAGTGCAGGGCATACAGTTGTTTCTAAGTTGAGGTTTGATTATAAATATAGAAATATGCATATGCACAAAGAATATGATGCTAGAGGTAGGGCAAAGAAGAAAGTCGGCTATGTAACCAATAGCACCACTAAACCAATGATGATTAACGGATTTAGAGAAAAGTTTGAGGAAGGGCAAATAGTTATAAATAGTAAGACCTTATTGGAAGAGATGAAAGTATTTAAGATTGATGGTGATAAGATGGGTGCAATTAAAGGGCGACATGATGATACTGTAATGGCTACTGCGATGGCATTGGTTGGACTTGATAGAGGAATTTGGTATATATAGTGAGGTGATAGTATGAACAATACAAGAACAATATTTAATACCATTATTGCAACTTTAGGAATATATATAACATGGTTATTTGGTAGTTGGGATATAGCAATCCAAGTATTGGTTGCATTTATGATTATTGATTATGTAACTGGTGTAATTGTGGCTTATATAAATGGTGAAGTAGATAGTCGAATTGGATTTAAAGGTATTTTAAAGAAGGTATTGATACTTATAGCATTAATAGTCGGAGTGCTACTTGATAGATTAGTTGGCATTGAATGGACTTTTAGAACGGTGGTTTGCTATTTCTTTATTGGGAATGAAGGTTGGTCAATATTAGAAAATATCGGTAAAACTGGACTACCTATACCTGAAAGATTAAAAGATGGATTGGCACAATTAAAGAGTGAAGAAGGGGGTAATATAGATGAGTTTAGATAGATACATAAGTGAAGTTTATAATAATAATCCTTACTGGTTTGTAGAGGAAGTACAACAAGCACATCATATTAGTAGAATCTCTAAGGTATTGAATAATAAGGTATATCTTAATGGTAGACACTCAATATTGGAGAAAGAGGATATAAAGTATAAGGAAAAGGAATTAGTAACTGCTAAGACAATATTACAAACTGCAAAGAGCATTATTAAGTTTCATAATTCCTATATCATGGGTAAGAGGACTTCCATTATTGGTAGTGACGAGATGATAAAACATTATAATAATGTATTTAGACATGGTAAATTTAATCTTACTAATTATAAGATAGTTGATACTCTTAATTGCTATGGTGATTGCTATGAGTATGTATATTATAATGGCAGCAAGATTACAAGCAAACTTATAGCAAGTGAAGATGGCTATCCAATATATGATGATGAGGGTAATTATGTTGGATTTATTGAACATTGGACAGATGCAATAAGCAATATCAGTTATTATTATATATATAGTGATAATAAAGTTGATAAAATTACTAATCGTGGTGGTAAGTATCTATTAGAGGAAAGTACAATTAATCTTACTGGACTACCGATACACTATATAAACGGTGAAAACAAGGAAAGTGAGAACTTTGGTAGAAGTATATTAGAAGATATTAGACCTATACTGGATAGGTTGGAGTATTTGATTAATAAAATGGATGACGCTATTACAGTGTTGTCACTTAATCCATTGGCTTATACTACAGGGCAAAGAATAGAAGGTACTGTATCAGCAGATGCCATAGGGTATGTACTTAATTTAGACGATGGTGAGTTTAAGTATGCAGTTGCTAATCTTGATAGTACTAGTATTAAACTGTTGTATGATGCACTGATTCAGCAATTACAAATGGTTGCAAGTGTACCATCTATTGCATTTGGACAAACTAATATAGCCAATGTAAGTGAGGTTAGTTTAAAGTTGATATATCAAAATTTAGATAATCATTGTAAACAACTTGAAGTATATCTAAGAGATGGATTTAATGAGAGATTTGATAAGATAGAAGTATTGCTTAATAAGAAAGGTATTAAGTTTAGTGATGAGGACTATTTAGATGTTCAATTTAATTATAATAGACCTATTGACAACTCTGAACAAATAGACCAATTATCTAAACAGTATGCAGATGGTGCTATTAGTAAACGTACCTACATAGAAAAGTCACCACTAACAGATAATGTAGATGTAGAGTTAGAAAGGATTGCAGAAGAAGGAAGGACAGTTGAGGTTGTAGAGTAGGATTGGTTGTTGGGGTATGGTGTGTGTAGATGGGTTGTTTAGTGGGTTGTGGGGATATACGGTGTAGGGGTATGTATTAGTAAATATCTAAATGATAGGCGTTATCAATTAGGATATTAATAATAGGATAACATAATTGTTAAGATATTGTAATATTTCAGTTACAGAAATTCGGCTGTTAAATATACAATATATGGTATATGGAAATAACTGTATACTATATATTGTAACAAAACTGTAATAACTTTGTAACAATTCTGTAACATATCCATAATATACCATATTATTAACCTACTAATAATGGAAATAACTGTAATAATAACTAGATATAATGGCTATTATAAGTTATTATTAAGTAGATGAAATCATTATAAGTTGATAAATAATTAACTAAATACTTTAACATACTAACTTGCAATTAACTTTAAATTGATGTAAGTATTGAAATTCCAACGTTTGCTTGATATATGCCTAACCCAACAAATACTATATTTATAGGTATGAGCATATGGGAATAGTTTAATCAGTGGCAGGGGTGCAGTAATAATCTTTACCCCTCTTTGGGATTTATGCCCATAGCAAACTCACATTTTTTCTACCAACCACTTTTTGACATTGTGTCTTGCTACCAAGATTATCTTTGCTCCATTGATTATCCTGACCACCATTCACCAACAAATCTAGTAAAATACACTATTACAAGAGAATAACTAATAAAAGTCGGTAGTCCTTTTTTATTGCCCCTTAAATCGAGGGCGACTCATTTCAATATTGATTAACTGTGACAAGTTGTCACGATTATTACCCAACTACAAAATAGAAAGGAATGATTATATGGATAATTTAGATAGATTAAAATTAGAATTAAACAATAAAGAATATTTTACTGATGATGAATACATAACTTTTTTGGATGAAAATAATCTAGGAAATGATGAAATATATAATAAAGCAAATAACCAACGTAATTTACTTTGGACAGTAGTAGATGTACTGGAGGCAGTTGCAAATGATGTTGACTTAATGCGTAAAGTTGAAACTGAATTTGCTACAACATCTGATGCAGTAAAACATATAAATGATAGAATAGAGCGTATTAAAAATAGAATACAAACTATTCCTGATGCCGAGGAAGAGTATTCTAATATATCTTTATTTTGGACTAGAAAATAGTACCCTACCCCCTAAAAACAGTGAAAAAGTGATTTCTGGAACCCTTGCAATTACTAAGGTGTAGAAGTCACTTTTTTGTGTTTTTGCTAAAATGTCAACCACAATCAATTTAAAAAAGTTAGTCAAGGAAATGGTCGAGTAAAAATAAACGTGTCTTAAAAACGATTTCTACAGAGAATTTAAGGCAAACTTTATAAAGAAAGGAATGATATAATGATAAATCCTTTAGAGTATCAGTTTACAAATACACTAAAAAATTATGGCTATGATGTAATAGTTAATGGACTGGATCAAGTTAGAATTTTATTAAAAGAATATGAAGAAGGAACGAGTATCACTGAATATAAATATATGTTGTTTAGAAATGGACTTATTAAACAAGGCGATATAATAAATATCTTTGATGATAACTGGATAGTATTACATGAAGATATAAGTATTAATGATGTATATACTAAGGTAATTATTAGAAGGTTGAAGTTTAGCATTAACTTTAACTTTATGGGAGATGTTCAATCAATTCCTAGTGCTATTGATGAAGGTACATATAGGTTAGATGAAGGGCAATATTTAACTTTACCTGAAGGTAGAATTATATTACATATGCAAGAGAATGATGTATCTAAGCAAATAGCAAATACACAAAGATTTTTAATTATGGGTAATTCATGGAAGGTAGTTCAGAAAACAAATGCAGAGCATGGAATATATAAGATTTATGCTGATATTGATATATTTAATGAAAATGATGATAGAGAAAATGAAATTGCTGATAGATGGCAATATGAAACTAAAGACAATTTTACTATAGCAATTAATAATGTTGTTGATAGTGCTTTACCTTTAGACAGTACACTACAACTTGATGTAACGGTTACTAATAATGGTGAGATTGTAACTGTTCCTTTAACTTATACATCAAGTAATACAAGTGTTTTAACTGTAGATAATAGTGGTTTAGTTACTTGTATTGGTGTTGGTACTGCTAATATTAGAGTTGCAGTAACTAAAGATGTAACTGTATTTGATACAATTACATTAAGTGTCGAAGAAGTTATAGAAGATAATTTTACTATTGAAATTATAGGAGAGGGTACAATTCAAATGAGTACTTCTAAGGATTATGTAGCAAACATATTAAACAATGGTGTGCTGATTGAGGGTAAGTCGGTTGTATGGACGGTAAGTGATAGCAGATTGAAGTTATCTAATATTACTGGAACGTCTTGCACCGTAACTGCTGATGTTGGTGATTATAGTTATGGTACTTATACTTTGACTGCTACTTTATCAGATGATGAAAATATATTTGTTGAGAAAACAATTGAAGTAACAACATGGTAAAAATTATTCAAAATATTTAAAATTATCCTTCCATTTATTTTGTCAATAGGGTATACTATTCATATCAGGAAACCGACTAACTGTTTTTTTGATACCGACAAACTGGTATTCTGATAAAAAAATAACAAGAGGATAAGAAGAAAAATAGAACGGCTACAACACAGTAATTGTAAAATTGATACTATTGATAGAATATTTGGGTATACTGTAAATAATAACAAAGGAAAGCCAACAAATTCTGAATTTATTGCACTAATTGCGGATAAGATAAGGTTAGAACAAGATGCAGTAGTATAATATCCTCCTTTATGGAGGATGTTTTTCTCTTTTGATTATGGTATAATAAATTAAATCTATTTTATTATTAGGAGGTAAAGAAATGGTTTATGAAGAAAAAACCATGAAATGTGATAGAATTTATGAGGGGAAAATCCTAAATCTAAGAATAGATACTGTAGAATTACCCGATAAAAAATATTCTAAAAGAGAAATTGTGGAACATCCAGGCGGAGTAGCTATTGTACCAATTACAAATGACAATAATATAATTTTGGTAAAGCAATATAGAAAGGCTGTAGATAAATTTATATTAGAAATACCAGCAGGTAAATTGGAAATTAATGAAGAACCGAGAGAGACAGCAGTTAGAGAATTGAAAGAAGAAACAGGATATGTGGCAAAGGAATTAAAATACCTATTGGAGTTTTATACATCTCCGGGATATTGTAACGAAAAAATATATATTTTTTTAGCAAAAGATATTGAAGAGGGAATAGCTACACCTGAAGTTGGAGAATTCATTAAAATAGAAAAATATGATATATTTGATCTAATCAAAATGATCGATAGAGGAGATATCGTCGATAGTAAAACAATAATAGGAATAAACTTGGCTAAAGAATACATTAATAAGATATAATGAATATATCCTATTTTGTATATATACTAGTTTACCCTTTTAAAACCTTGATTTAATTTAATGGTAATATTGTCCTCCTTTTTAGCATAGTATTTTCTAGGTAAAGCTAAGGAGGAATTATATTGAACTTGATTAGATTTAAGAATTTATTTAAAAAGCATTTTCAAAATAGTTTTTCTTTTTATTTTTTATTAATGCTTATATTTACAGTAGGTATTATTTTTGGAGCAGTTTTGATTAAAGCGCTTGGAGATAGTCCAAAGGAAATACTGTTATTGAAGTATAGTAGTGCTTATTTTTATAATGTTTTTAACAATAATTATAATAAAGGCGGTATATTTAAGAAAGCATTATTTAATAATCTTATTTTTATAGGGATTACATATCTTGCAGGATTGGCAAATTTCGGATTCATCATTACGCCGTTAATTATATTTTTAAATGGAGGGTTATTAGGATATTCTGTAGGTTATTTGACATATAACTATGGTCTCAAGGGTTTTTTTATATCTATTTTAGGATTTTATCCCCAATATATATTTTATGTCGTAGCTATAGTAAGCATAGGTGCACTTTCTATGACTATGTCCTATAAATATAAATTTTCCGGAAGTTTAAAAATTAATAAAACCAAAAAACTTGAATTAATTGATTATACATTTTTTATTATAGTATTAACGTTAATTTTAATCATCGGCTGTTCTTATGAAGGATTTATATCACCTATATTTTTAAATCTAATTAATTAATATTTATAATCTTAGGAGTATAAAATGTGGAATAAAATTATTAAAGAATATTTAGATTATATTAAAAATGAAAAAAAATTGTCACAAAATACTATAGATGCGTATATAAGCGACATAAACAAACTATATAATTATGCAAGTGTGAACAATATAACAAATTTCTTTGATATAAATAAAACAATTATAATTACATATTTATTATATTTACAAAGAAATGGAAAATCCAGTTCTACTATTTCAAGAAATTTGGCCAGCATTAGATGTTTATTTCAATATCTTTTAAACAAGAACATTATAAAAGAAGATCCTACTTTAAATTTGAAATCTCCAAAAAAAGAAAAAAAATACCCTAATATATTATCCGAAGAAGACATGGAAGAGCTATTGAATAAACCAAATATGAAAAATTGGAAAGGTGCCAGAGATAAGGCGATTTTAGAGTTAATATGTGGCACCGGTCTTAGGGTGTCTGAAATTATAAATTTAAATATTGAAGATTTAGATATTGATAACAGCCATATTATAATAAATGATGAGAACAAGATTAGATTTATACCTATAGAAAAGAACGTGATGTCATCTATAGTTTATTATATAGATGTATATAGGACAAGTAGTATAGCTACAGAGCCGCTATTTGTTAATTACAATAACACCAGATTGACAAGGCAGGGTTTTTGGAAAATCATTAAATATTATTCCATCTTGATAGATAAGGAAATTACACCTCAGACTTTAAGAAATTCATTTGCTGTAAATCAAATCAGTAATGGTATAGATATTTTTACATTACAGGAAATTATGGGGCATATCGATATCTCCACCACACATAATTATTCAATTATTGCTAATAAAATAAATTGAGGTAAGAATAAAATTATAAGGAGGTAATATTTTGAGTTATATTGAAAAAATAGAAGAAAGCGTAAAATATATAAAGAATCGGATTTCAATAAAACCCGAAATTGGGCTTGTCCTAGGTTCTGGTCTTGGAGATTTAGCGGAAAAAATTAAAGATTCAATAATTCTTAAGTACAAGGATATACCCAATTTTCCCGAATCAACAGTAGAGGGACACAAAGGACAGTTGATTGTTGGCACACTGGGTGACAAACAAGTTATTGCAATGCAAGGGAGATTTCATTATTATGAAGGATATACTTTGAAGGAAATAACCTTTCCTATAAGATGTATGATTGGATTGGGAATTGACAACTTGATTGTTACAAATGCTGCTGGTGGTGTGAATTCAACTTTTAAACCCGGAGATTTAATGATAATAAAAGATCATATAAATTTTACAGGGAATAATCCCCTAATAGGTGAAAACCTCGATGAAAAAGGACCTAGATTTGTCGATATGACCTTTGCGTATAATAAGGATCTAATGGATATAGCAATAAGATCAGGAAAGAATTTGAATATAGATTTAAAAACCGGGATTTATATGTGCTTCACCGGACCGACATATGAAACACCGGCTGAAGTCAGAATGGCTAATGTAATGGGTGCGGATGCAGTGGGAATGTCCACTGTTCCGGAAGTTATTGTAGCAAATCATGAGGGGATAAAGGTTTTGGGAATATCATGTATTACAAATATGGCATCGGGTATTTTGAATAAGCCTTTGAATCATGAAGAAGTCGTTGAAACATCAATGAAGGTTAAAAATGAGTTTGAAAATTTGATTATCGATATTATAAAAAATATATAAAATAATAAAATAAGTTATAATAAGGTAATATTTTCTGAAACTCATAAACGAAAAGTTCAAATATTAGATAAAGAAAAAGTGGAACTTTTTTATTCGTTATAAAAGGTATATAAAATAAAAAGTTAAGAGGTTGTGATCTTAATGAGAATGTACGATATTATTGAAAAGAAGAGGGATGGACTTCCTTTAAAAAGCGAAGAAATATCTTTTTTCGTAAAAAATTATACTGAAGGTAATATACCTGATTATCAGGCATCTGCTCTGTTAATGGCGATATTTTTTAATAAATTAAATGATGAAGAAACCCTACATTTAACAAAAGCTATGGTTGAATCAGGGGACACTGTTGATTTATCATACATTAATGGTATAAAGGTTGATAAACATTCCACAGGCGGTGTAGGAGATACTACTACATTGGTTTTAGGACCAATGGTGGCATCTTGTGGCGTTCCATTTGTTAAAATGTCCGGAAGAGGGTTGGGACATACAGGGGGTACCTTGGATAAATTGGAATCAATCAGTGGTTTTAATGTAAATTTGTCTAAAGAAGATTTTATGAATAATGTTAATGATATAAATATAGCGATATGTAGTCAAACGGCAAATATTACGCCCGCTGATAAAAAACTGTATTCTTTAAGAGATGTGACTGCAACTGTAGATAATCTTTCACTTATTGCCAGTAGTATAATGAGCAAGAAATTGGCTATTAAATCAGATGCAATTGTTTTAGATGTTAAAGTAGGCAGCGGAGCATTTATGAAGGATTTATCACATGCTAAAGAACTTGCCAGATTAATGGTAAATATAGGAAATAAATTTGGTAGAAAAACAGTTGCTATAGTCACCAATATGGATGAACCGTTGGGGAATGCCATAGGAAATGCTCTTGAAGTAAAAGAAGCCATTGAAACTCTTCAAGGCAACGGACCTAAGGATTTATACGAGCTTTGTATGACATTAGGAACAAAATTGTTGATATTAGCCGAAAGAGTGGATAATGAGGCTGAAGCCAGAAAACTTTTAGAAGAGTCTATTAATTCTAAAAAAGCATACAACAAATTGCTAGAGATGGTAGAAGAACAAGGCGGAGATGTGAAATATATTCAAAATCCTAATTTACTTCCTAAGACAAAATATGTAATGGAAATAAAGAGTAAAACCTCGGGATTTGTAAGGAGCATAAATGCTGAGGAAATAGGCAAATGTGTTTTATCTTTAGGAGCAGGTAGAGAAACTATTGATAGTGTAATAGATTTAGGTGCCGGGGTAATCTTAAATAAAAAAGTGGATGATGAAGTTCAAATAGGTGAAACTTTAGCATTTATTCATACAGAGGACTTGGATAAGGGAAAAGAAGTGGAAAATAGAATTTTAGACATATATAAAATAGGAGAGAAAAATATAGATGGAAAAACTCTCATATTTGATGAAATATCAAACTAATTAGAATAACATATAATTTTAATGGATACTATAATTGTAAATATAATATATATTGGAGGTATTATGTTGAAAAAGAAATTAGTATCCATCTTACTTATTATTGCAGTTATTATTTCTCCTTATATCGCATATGGAGATGTGGATATAACGAGTAAATCAGCTGTATTAATGGACTATAACACCGGTAAGTTAATTTATGCATTAAATGAGCATGAAAAATTACCACCTGCCAGTGTCACTAAGATTATGACCTTATTGCTTACTATGGAAGCAATATCCAGTGGAAAGATAAAGCTAAATGATAAAGTATCAATTAGCGAGTATGCATCAAAGATGGGTGGAACGCAAGTTTATTTAGAGCCTGGCGAAAGCCAAACAGTAGAAGACCTAATAAAAGCTGTTTCTATCAGGTCAGCAAATGATGCAGCGGTAGCTTTAGGTGAGTTTATAAGCGGAAGCAATGAAGTATTTGTAAAACTAATGAATGATAGGGCGAAATCGTTAGGCATGGAAAATACAAACTTCGTAAATACTAGTGGACTGCCGGCCGATGATCACTATACGACTGCCTATGATATAGCTTTGATGTCCAGAGAGTTGTTGAAATGTACAGAAATCCAGAAATATTTAACTACTTGGATGGAGGATTTGGCAGTAGGCAAGAAAAAGGACAATACGCAAACAATGGTAAATACAAATCGGCTTATTAGAGATTATGATGGCACTACAGGGATTAAAACCGGCTCAACAAATGCAGCTGGGTACTGTATGTCAGCTTCCGCTAAGAGGGGAGATTTACAATTTATAGCCGTTATTCTCGGCGGCAAAACTTCTGCAGTAAGATTTGAAGAAGCTAAAAAACTATTAGATTATGGATTTGCCAATTATGATTCTTTATTACTTGGGAAAAAAGGAGATGTAATGGCAACACTGTCTGTAGAGAAGGCTAAGAATATAAGTTTAGATATAGTTTTAGAGAATGATGTTTTTGCTTTATTGCCAAAAGGCAGCAATGGTAAAGTAGATACTGAGCTAATACATCCGGATAATGTTGATCCTCCGGTAAAGCAAGGAGATCTTCTTGGAGAAATGGTGGTAAGAGTTGATGGTAAAGAAGTTGAAAGAGCAAATCTGGTTGCAAAACAAGATTTAGAAAATGCAGACTTTCTAACTCTATTTACTAGGACTATTAAAAATTTCATATCGGGACGATAAAAAAGGATAATAACCTCGACTTTAATAGGTCGAGGTTGTATAATATTATGTAGTAAATGAAAGGCAGGGTTGCTATGGACATACTATTAAGTTTACCCGGATTGTTTGTTGCAATTATATTTCATGAATTAGCTCACGGATATACAGCATATAAATTAGGAGACAATACTGCTAAGGATGCGGGAAGGCTCACAATCAATCCATTAAAGCATATTGATCCAATAGGATTTATTTTTATGTTAGTTTTTAAATTTGGATGGGCCAAGCCTGTTCCGATAAATCCTAATAATTTTAAAAAGAGAAAAAGAGATACTATTTTAGTATCGATTGCAGGTCCATTGATAAATTTTATTATTGCAATAATAATGGGATTTGTTATAACTTTAATTCCAATTAAAAATTCGATTGTTTTTCAAATTATTTTAACAACTCTTTGGTATAATATAATGCTTGGGACCTTTAATCTGCTCCCATTTCCACCTTTGGATGGTTCAAAAATAGTTGCAAGCTTATTACCGGTTAAATATGAATTTTATTTTTATAAATATGAGAAATATTTTTACATTATTCTATTGATACTAATAGCTACTGATCTCATTAATAAATTATTAGGACCAATTATAAATTTTGTACTCAATATTTTAATCAGAGTTATAACTTGATAGTGTAAAGTAGCCTATGAAAAACAGAGTCAAAGAAATTAGGCTCAAATGAACCTAGAAAATTGCAAAATATATTTAAACTTGGTGCGCCGCCACCCTTGACAGCATGCCAAAACA
>NZ_JACRTG010000025.1 GCF_014385195.1 Paratissierella segnis | reverse complement strand
TTTTCGTCTGGTGACGATAGCAAGAGGGAAACACCTGTACCCATACCGAACACAGAAGTTAAGCCTCTTAACGCCGATGGTACTTGAGTGGTAACGCTCTGGGAGAGTAGGAAGTTGCTGGACTTTATGACCTAATTTAGCGAATAAAAATGAGCTTTAGTAGGTCAGACTATTCTTGGGTAGCTCAATGGCGGAGCAACCGGCTGTTAACCGGTAGGTTGTGGGTTCGAGTCCCACCCTAAGAGCCAAGTATAACGCCGGAGTGGCGGAACTGGCAGACGCACAGGACTTAAAATCCTGCGGCCCTTAACAGGTCGTACCGGTTCGATTCCGGTCTCCGGCACCAAAAAAACATAGTGAAGAACTAAGAGTGAAGAACTGAAAATTCTTTCGGGTTTAGACCCAAGAGATAGACCCAGATAACTCTTAACTATTACCTCTTAATTCTTAACTTATATAGCGCGGGATGGAGCAGCTGGTAGCTCGTCGGGCTCATAACCCGGAGGTCGTAGGTTCAAATCCTACTCCCGCAACTATAATTTTAGTAGAAACTTTAAGGAAGACACTATAATTAGTGACCCTTGAAAGGAAAAGTCGGTACATATATTGAACTGATTGTCCATTAGACAAAACTAATAAGGCCTCATGGTCAAGCGGTTAAGACATCGCCCTTTCACGGCGGTAACCCGGGTTCGAATCCCGGTGAGGTCACCATAAAATATGGGCGCATAGCTCAGTTGGGAGAGCACCTGCCTTACAAGCAGGGGGTCACAGGTTCGAGCCCTGTTGTGCCCACTCATGACCTAACCCAATTTATAAAGTAAATTGCAGGTAGGTCAGATGCAGTAGCACCAAATTTGTATGACGAAGGATTAAACAATTTAATAATTCACAATGTACAATTAAAGGCAGTACTTATATTGCTGTGTCATTTGAGTGTGCAGGATTAATATGACCCAAAAGATAGACTCTAGTAATTGTGAATTGTGAGCTGAGAATTGTGAATTAACTATCATGGCCTGGTAGTTCAGTTGGTTTAGAATGCCAGCCTGTCACGCTGGAGGTCGAGGGTTCGAGTCCCTTCCAGGTCGCCATAAAAACATAGTGAATAACTAAGAACTAAGAGTGAATAACTAAAGACACAAAAGATAGATTTAGATAGCTGTTCACTCTTCATTATTCACTGTTCACTAATAAATACACGCTGGCGTAGCTCAATTGGCAGAGCAACTGACTTGTAATCAGTAGGTTGGGGGTTCAACTCCTCTCGCCAGCTCCAATAGAACAATTTATAACCAAGATGGATAGAGATTATATCTGAAAAGCATCCAATAAAATTATGGAGGAGTTCCCGAGTTGGCCAAAGGGGACGGACTGTAAATCCGTTAGCGGAGCTTTCACTGGTTCAAATCCAGTCTCCTCCACCATTTAAATTTGCGGAAGTGGCTCAGTGGTAGAGCATCGCCTTGCCAAGGCGAGGGTCGCGAGTTCGAATCTCGTCTTCCGCTCCATCAAATAGTCAACTTCATGAAGAATTTATATTCTTCTTTTTTTAAATTGATTGTGCGGGTGTAGCTCAGTGGTAGAGCCCCAGCCTTCCAAGCTGGTTGCGAGGGTTCGATCCCCTTCACCCGCTCCATTTATATAAATGTACCCTTAGCTCAGCTGGATAGAGTACTTGACTACGAATCAAGAGGTCGAGGGTTCGAATCCCTCAGGGTACGTTAAGATGACGGTATGACTTAGGAACATTTTTTAGGAATGTCCAGTTTCATATCGTTTTTTTATCTATAAAACTTTTGCTTAAGTATGTTTGTTTTTTTATAGCTGTGTAATTTTAATTTTTTGTAAATGCCAAAATATAAAGTCAATATTGACAAAACAAATTTTTTAGTATATAGTATAATTAATAATTATATATTTGACAATGATGGAAAGTAGTAGATAATTTATTGGTTTAGAGAGTCGGTGGTTGGTGAAAACTGATACAATGATTATTGAATCCGTTCCGAAGTTTCTGGGGAATTAACCTGGACGCAAAACAGGCGATAATTTAGTAAGTGATTATTCATGTGTATAATAATTAGGGTGGCACCGCGGGTAACTCTCGTCTCTAAAATTAGAGACGAGAGTTTTTTTGTATGTTTTTTGTATTTAGAATACAATTATAGTGGGAAGATTATAAATTTATATGGAGGGTAAAAATGTTAGATTTAAAATTTGTCAGGGAGAATCCCGAAGTAGTAAAGCAAAACATCAAAAATAAATTTCAAGACAATAAATTGCCTTTGGTAGATGAGGTTATAGCTTTAGATATTGAGAATAGAGAGGTAAAGCAAAAAGCAGATGACCTTAGAGCAGAAAGAAACAAGATCTCTAAGGAAATAGGTGGATTAATGGCAAAGGGGGAGAAAGAAGAAGCTGAAACCCTTAAAAAAAGAGTGGTCGAAAGCCAAAAAGAGCTGGCGGAGCTGGAAAATAAAGGAACTGAACTGAAAGAAAAAATTTTAAAAATAATGATGATTATACCTAATATCATTGATTCAAGTGTTCCTATAGGGAGAGATGACAGTGAAAATGTGGAGGTAAAACGCTATGGTGAACCTGTTGTTCCAGATTTTGAGATACCTTATCATACAGAAATAATGGGAAAATTTGAAGGCATAGATTTAGAAAGTGCAAGAAAGGTTGCAGGCAATGGCTTTTATTATCTGATGGGTGATATAGCCAGACTTCATTCTGCAGTTATTTCTTATGCAAGAGATTTTATGATTGATAGGGGATTTACATATTGTATTCCTCCTTTTATGATACGTAGTGAAGTTGTTACTGGAGTTATGAGCTTTGCAGAGATGGATGCCATGATGTATAAAATAGAGGGTGAAGATTTATACTTGATAGGAACTAGTGAGCATTCTATGATAGGTAAATTCATAGATACAATATTGCCTGAACCATCCCTACCGCAAACATTAACAAGCTATTCACCTTGTTTTAGAAAGGAAAAGGGAGCTCATGGAATAGAAGAAAGAGGAGTATATAGAATACATCAATTTGAAAAACAAGAAATGATAGTTGTTTGTAAACCTGAAGATAGCCCTATGTGGTTTGATAAATTATGGAAAAATACTGTGGATTTATTCCGTTCATTGGATATTCCTGTAAGGACACTTGAATGCTGTTCAGGAGATTTGGCTGATTTAAAAGTTAAATCAGTGGATGTTGAGGCTTGGTCTCCACGGCAGAAAAAATATTTTGAAGTGGGCAGTTGTTCTAATCTAGGGGATGCACAAGCAAGAAGGTTGAAAATACGCATTGCTGATGAAAAAAACAATAAATATTTTGCTCATACATTGAACAATACTGTCGTGGCACCTCCAAGGATGCTAATTGCTTTTTTAGAAAATAATTTAAATGCAGATGGCACTGTTAACATACCTGTTGCATTGCAGCCTTATATGGGTGGAAAGACAGTTATAAAATAAGGTATAATCGAATGAAAATTGCATCATTTTAATTTAAGGATATCAAAAAATTTAGGAGGTTTTATGATGGAGCATGTAATCAAAACCACAAAACAAAATCAAATGATTGATATCACTAAGATAGTTAAGAAGGCTGTAAAGGAAAGCGGAATAATGAAGGGAATTGTAACAGCGTTTGTCCCACATACTACTGCAGGCGTAACTATCAATGAAAATGCGGATCCGGATGTAGTACATGATATTCTGATTGGTTTAGAAAAAGTTTTTCCAAACAGAAGTGAATATCGTCATATGGAAGGCAACTCAGATGCTCATATAAAAGCTTCTGTTATAGGATCTTCATGTACTGTAATTATAGAAAACGGAGCATTAAAGTTAGGAACATGGCAGGGAGTCTATTTCTGTGAGTTTGATGGACCTAGGACTAGGAAGTTGTATGTTAAGGTTACAGAGGGATAAAAAACTTAAGTATGGATAATATATTATTTTTAGATTAAGGTAAGTTTGAAATATAACTTATCTTTTCTTCTGTTTATTTTGTCTTGACATTTGTAGATTGTTCGAATAAACTACAAATAAGAAGGTTTATTCAGACAAACCAGGGGAGGATTAATAATGGAAGAATTTAAATTATTTGACGCAGAATACAAATTTATGAGTATAATATGGGACTATGAGCCAATAAACTCAACTAAACTTTCAAAACTAACAGAAGAAATATTAGGTTGGAAAAAATCTACCACCTACAACATGATAAAAAAACTTTCTGAGAAAGGCTTATTAATGAACGAAAATGCTACGGTAAAATCATTAATTAAAAAAGAGCAGGTACAAAAATATGAAAGTGAAGCCATTATTGAAAAAAGCTTTGATGGCTCATTGCCGGTTTTTCTAACTGCATTTTTAGACAATAAGAACTTAAGTAAAGGTGAAGCTTTAGAGCTTAAGCGGATAATAGAGGAGGCGACAAAATGACGGGTATATTTATTAAAATATTAAATTTAAGTAGAACAGCCACTTATGTTGCCTTTGCAGTATTTTTATTTAGAATTATTTTTAAAAAGGCTCCAAAAATATTTTCATACATGCTTTGGTCGGTAGTATTGTTTAGGTTAATATGTCCTATAAGTTTTAGTAGCTCCTTAAGCTTATTAAGACCATTGGATAAAAGCTTTGATTATATTCCACGTAATATTGGATTTATAGAAAGTAACTCATCAGAGATTAATCCATTAGGTGTAAATATAGAAACTATAGACATGGTAGTAGACAATACATTACCTGAAGCTACAGCTCATATAAATGTCAATCATATGCATACATTAATGAATGTATTTACTTTAATATGGCTTCTGGGAATTGCAGTATTGGTCATGTATTGTATTTATTCTTATTTAAAGATATATAGAAAGATTAGATTTGCCACATTAGTGAGGGAAAATATATACGAAACAGATCAGATAATAACTCCATTTGTATTTGGACTTATTAACCCAAAAATATACTTGCCCATAGGGCTTAAAAACAATGAGCTGGATTATATCATTTGTCATGAAATGGTTCATATAAAGAGGTTTGATTATACGATTAAGCCTATGTCATTTCTTGTATTTTCAATATATTGGTTCAACCCTGTAATGTGGATTTGCTACTATCTTATGATTAAGGATATGGAAATGTCCTGTGATGAAATGGTATTGAAGGAGTTGGGTAGTGATTTAAAAGGGGAGTATTCATCTTCACTGCTATCTTTATCAGTCAAGCAAAGCAATTTGATACTACCGTTAGCCTTTGGTGAAAGCAATATAAAATCAAGAATTAAAAATATATTAAATTACAAAAATCCTAAGTTTTGGACCATATTGATAGCTTTAATTGCTGTAATTATAATCTCCATAGGTCTTATCACAAATCCAATTTCTAATCAACCAGAGAAAATTTGCAAAGAATTTCTAAGACTATTCTATACAATAGAAAATACGGATATAGCGGATATGATCTATAATTCTGACTTATACTTAGAAAATGGATTGAATATTGATGAAAATGGCTTTGGAATAGTTGGTTCAAATGAGTTAGAAGAGGCATTAACAGCTAAATATGGTGACATTATGACTGAGGATGCGTTAAATAAGGCTATTTCCAATAGAACTATTTTGGCGGGAGAAATACCAGCTAGAGAATTTGGAAGCAAGCTTGAACCTGAAAATATTAATCTTTATGATGAAAAAATATCTCATAATGGCAATAAAACATATCAATACAATATAGATGCTTTTGTGAAGTTTAAGGATGGATCAGAAGAATTAGTTAATTTACAAGGTTCTTTAATGATGGAGAAAGTTAAAGGCAAATGGAAGGTTGGAGATTTTCAGCTTGATAAGGCGGAATTGGCGAAAATACTGGAGTTTGGAAAGTCATTTATATATATAATTAATCGAAGTGATGCATCTATAAAAACTATTGAATTAAATACTGAAGGACATCCTAGTAGTGCCCTAAATGCTGATAATTCAGATATAGATAAGAACGTACGGTTTGATTTTGAAATGATCGATTCAGAGGAAATTGATTTTACAATTAAGTTATTGAATAATGACAGAGAAGTATTATATGAAAGAAGCTTTATTGGAGATTTTTCCAAAGGTAAGGATATGTATCTTTATATTGAAGAAGATGAACTAGGGAAACTAATGATAAATCGTGGAAATAAGGAGGGTAAATATTTAAGCAGTGAGTCCTTAAATTGGTGCATAATGGCTAATGGCAATATTTACAATTATACCGGATATGAAGTTTCGGTGGAAATTGATGAAAAAGATATTCTGGGGAAGATTACATCAATAGTGGGGGAATATGAAACGCTTACTAGTAATGGGCAGGCGAATTTTGATATAAAAGGCTCTAAATATGCACAATACAAAGATGATATTGTAGTATTAATTGATAATGAGTGGGTATTATTTAAAAACAATGAAAATGTAGCTTCCGGACTTTCAATTAGTAATATTGGGTTTTTATATAGAGATTATAGTGATGAAGAAATATTTAGGGTGTTTAGAAATATTAGAAAATATATAAAAGTTGATGATAATTATGAAGCTAATCTTGATACAATAATTGAAAAATCATTTAAGGAATGTGGTATTGATGACCCTTTTACAATATATGCAGCGCAATCATCCCTAAAAATAACTGTATCTGAGTCAAAATAGTATTGGATATATAAAATTATGATACGTCTAATTATTAATTACATTATATTTGAACCATTATGAATGAATATGATATTATAAATGATAAGGGAACTTGATAGAGGAGGAAATTATAATGGCAAAGATCAACATTAAAAGAGGAGATATAACTGAAGAAAAGGTAGATGCGATAGTAAACGCCGCTAATAATACTCTATTAGGCGGAGGTGGAGTTGACGGAGCCATTCATAGAAAAGGCGGAAGGATAATTTTAGAACAATGTAAAAAAATAGGAGGATGTCCTACCGGTGAGTCTAGGATTACAACAGCAGGGGACCTCCCCTCAAAATATGTGATTCATACTGTGGGACCTATTTATCATGATAGTAAAATGAACGAAGAACAATTATTATACAATGCTTATTATAATTCTTTAAAATTGGCTGAAAAATATAATATCAAGTCGATTTCATTTCCATCCATATCAACAGGCGCATATGGATACCCAATAGAAAGTGCAGTGAAAGTCGTTGTAAGAGCTGTAAAAGATTTTTTAATTAATAGTTATGCAATTGAAGAGATCAATTTTATTTTATATAGTGATAATGACTATAGTGTGTATAAAGAATATTTTGAGCAATATTTGAGTAATTTATGATGTACAATTGAAATTGGATTACGAATTGCAGCAGTATGTTTAAATGCTAAATATTTCAATACAATTAAGGTTGACTTACACCTTCTTTTGTAATATTATCAGATAAGATTGTTAATTAAAACTTAAGTATAATAAAGGAAGTGTTTAAAATATTTGCAGATACTCATAAAATAATTGCAACTAACATTAATGATAATGTATTTAAAATATATGGATTTAAATTAGATGAAGATTCACTACTGTGGGGGGCAATCTCCCCTGATATATTGCCTAAGTATAGAATTATTAGACATTATAAAGATGAGAGTATAGATTATATTTCAAAAGAAATAATAAAAATAATATTTGTCAGCAGATTTATTGAATTTAATCAGATATTAGATCCTTTTGCATTAAAGCTTTTAAGTAAAAAAATAGGAGTTATATCTCATTATCTATCGGATTATGTTTGTTTGCCACATGCTAAAAGATGGACATTTAAAGAATCTATGATAAAACATATTAAATATGAGTCAAGTCTAAACGATTATGCACCAGGACACAATTTTAAGAAAAATGTAATCAGTGTTGATGATATTGACATCTATGACGGGAAAATAATTGTTTATAAGTCAAAAATAAAATCATATATAGAAGATGTTGTTGAAGAGTATTCTATGACTAGAGGGTTTGAAAGTGATTTAGATTTTGCTTTATCCTTAAATCTAAAAATAACATATTTTATCATAGATACGATTCATGCTTATTCTGAGGATGTTTATAAGAAAATTGCTATGGAGTTGTAATAAAATAAGTTGACAAAGTTATTCTTCATTTTATATAATTGTTATAATTATTTTTTAAAGCTGAGATAGGGAGAGTAGTTTATTAATTAATGTTTCAGAGAGTTGGGGATGGTGGAAGCCCAATACTATAGAATAAATGAAGAACACCCTGGAGCATCTGACCGAAATGAGCGGAGTAGGCTCAGACGATTATGGCACGATATAGCCGTTATGTATCGATTTATATAAATCCGTACAGATTTAAGTGAGCTTATTGCTAATTAAGGTGGTACCGCGAAATTGAACCTTTCGTCCTTTATAGGACGGAAGGTTTTTAAATTTTTAAAATTACAGGAGGTTGAAAGTATGAATGGGTTATTTACACCTAGAGAAATGCAAGTTGCAATAAAATTGATAAAAGATTATTTTGAAAGGAAATTGGCTGAGAGATTGAATCTTACAAGGGTTTCTGCTCCATTGTTCGTTAAACCTGAAACCGGTCTTAATGACAATCTAACAGGTGTAGAAAAAGCAGTCTCCTTTAGTTTGCGAAAATACGACCAGGAATTGGAGATAGTACAATCCTTAGCCAAGTGGAAGAGAACAGCACTTAAATATTATGGATTTGATGTTGGTGAAGGACTATATACAGATATGGATGCTATAAGACCTGATGAGGTACTTGATAATACACATTCTCTCTATGTAGATCAGTGGGATTGGGAAAAAGTAATAAGAGAGGAAGATAGAACTGATGAATATTTAGAGAAAACCGTTAA
This sequence comes from Paratissierella segnis, assembly GCF_014385195.1. Taxonomy (GTDB): domain Bacteria; phylum Bacillota; class Clostridia; order Tissierellales; family Tissierellaceae; genus Paratissierella; species Paratissierella segnis. The sequence continues at coordinate 108,232 of NZ_JACRTG010000025.1, read as the reverse complement.
AGATATCTTTGAAGTTTTTAAAGATACAGAAAATTATATAAATGGAATTTATCCAAATAAATTATATAAAAAATTACCAGATGAGATTAAATTTATTACATCGCAGGAATTAGAAGATTTATATCCAAAAGAAAAACCTAAGATAAGAGAACATCTGATTGCTAGAGAATATAAGGCGGTATTTTTAAAGAAAATAGGAGGCACACTAAGATCTGGAAGCGTCCATGATACAAGGTCTCCTGATTATGATGACTGGGAATTGAACGGCGATATACTATTTTGGAATCCAATATTAGATGAGTCCTTAGAGTTATCCAGTATGGGAATAAGAGTCGATAGATCTAGTTTGGAAAAACAATTAAGACTTGCAAATGCTGAAAATAGAAAGATACTTGATTATCATAAAATGCTATTAAATCAGGAACTACCTTTTACGGTAGGTGGAGGCATTGGACAATCAAGAATTTGCATGTATTTTTTACATTCTAAACATATTGGTCAGGTTCAAGCTTCTGTATGGACTGATGAAATAATTGAACAATGTGAGAAAGAAAATATTTTTTTATTGTAATAAAATTAAATATGATATCATAGTAAATGAATATAGTAATAAGGGATACTGCACCTTAATTATTAAGATTTTGTAAGAAGCAAATTATATTTTGTTAATCAATTTTGATGAAAAATGTAGTATAATAATTTATACTGTCACTATTTTAGATAACATAAGGATAAGGTATTGGGGGAATGGATATGGCATTGCCAAATAAAAACGTATTTAATTTATATGAAAGCTTAAAATACAATTTTTTATTTAACAATGACATCAATTCAATACATATCCTATTAAATCTATATGATTTAGAGGAAAATATCAGAAATATTTTTCCTAAATATGTATCAATTCGCAATTTAAGAAAAAGTATAAATAGAGCATTAAGAAAAAGAAGAGGAAGTCAACTTATCGCTTTAAATTTAAGCAACTTAGTTCATGAAGAGATTAATAGATTGGAATTATTTTTATACTTAGAAGGATATAAAACAGGATATATGAATACAAGAATTGTTAACGATCTTGAAAGACTTACATTGAAGTATTATCCTATTGAGTATCTTTACAATAATAAATATCTGTTTCATTTTGAGACAAGCAATAATGAAGTATTAGAATTAAAAAAAACCATCAACAGTGATTTGAATAAAGAAGAAAAAAGATATAAAAGGCTATACAATCTAATGTATAAATATACTTATACTGCAATCAAACCTAAAGTTTTTAGTCTAAATAAATATCTGGACAAGCAGATGGCTATGGATTTAGATTTATATGACATCAATATCAAGGAGGATGTACCTTTATTAACTAAAGACGATCTTAATGAGATATATATTGAATTATTCAAGATAATACTTAAAAATGGATTTAAACTTTATAAAAATGCATATTGGTATGGACTAAATGATAGAGTTTTAAAGAGATACAGATAGTATATAGATTGTATAAATTATTAAAATATGGAAATAATATCCCTCTAGATAGAAATCTGGAGGGATTTTATGTTTAAGGATAAAAGATTTAAATATATTTTAATATTTTCTTTTATTTTATTTACACTAAGTTTTAGTTTTGGGTATTTAATTATGGACAACAATATTAAGAAGGAAGAAAATAATATTTCCGCAAGAGAACCTATTGATAAAATTGATAATAAAGAGGATATACAGATTGTTCAAGAAGAAAATATAATAACACCAAGCACTATACTAGAGGAAAGGGTACATTACAAGGTTTGCGATGATATTCCAACAGTGGAAAAAAGGGTGCCGGATGAATTTGTAAATATGACTAGGGATGAATTGGTTGGTTATCTGGAAAACAATTCGCCTCAAGTAAGGCTGGTATCTTTTTCAACCGAAAGGATTATATTATGGAGTGAAAAAGATCAATTATGTACAAATCATTTTGTCATAGGAGAGGAAGATGGTAAGATAGCTATATTTAAAATTGACGAAAAAGGAGAAAGAGTATTGGATAAAGTATTTTCGGAGTATCCAATCAATCTTTTACATCCAATAGATCAAGATAAATTGCGGGAAGGCATAAGAGTTGATAATGAAGAAGACCTATCGGATATAATAGAAAACTATATTAGTTAAGTAAGAGGTGAGATATATTCTCACCTTATTTTTAAGAATAGGTAGTATAAGCCTTTTATATGGAAGCAATTAACTATTTGTGATACAATATATAAAGAAAAAAATTTGCTAATCACAATTTAAACCAATCTAGTAATTCATAATGTGAATTAAATGTGGAAGGAGATCTTGATGATTATACTAGGCATTGACCCGGGAATAGCAATTGTAGGATATGGCATAATTGAATGTAATGGTAATCATTCTAAAGTTATAGATTACGGCTGTATCACAACTGATGCTGATATTTTTTTCCCTGAACGGCTAAAAATTGTATATAATGGTGTTATTGATATAATAGATAGATATAATCCGGAAGAAGTAGCTTTAGAAGAGTTGTTTTTCAATAAAAATGTAAAAACAGCCATAAAAGTCGGACATGCCAGAGGGGTGGAGATTTTAGCTTGCGTAAATAAGAATTTACCTATATATGAATATACACCTCTTCAAATAAAGCAATCGGTTGTTGGATATGGCAGAGCAGAGAAACGTCAAGTGCAGGAGATGGTTAAGATACTTTTAAACCTTAAGGAAATTCCAAAGCCTGATGATGCAGCGGATGCTTTAGCTGTAGCTATATGTCATGGAAGTTCTTTAAATTTTAAGGAAAGCTTTAGGATGAAATAACTTCACAAAGGGTTGATAAAATGATAGATTTTATTATGGGAGATGTAGTAAGCATAAAGGATGATTACATACTTTTACAAAACAATGGTATAGGTTATAAAATAAATACATCTGTCAATACGATGATGAATTTGGAATTGGGGAAAAAGGAACAATTGATTTATACTCAGCTTATCGTGCGGGAAGATGGACTCTATTTATATGGATTTTCGACTGAAGAAGAGATGGAAATGTTTAAATTGCTAATAATGGTAACAAAGGTAGGTCCAAAGGTAGCGTTGGGAATCCTATCTTCCTTAAGTACAAATCAAATCCAACTGGCTATAATGAATAATAATATTGATAAATTATGTAAAGCACCGGGGGTAGGAAGAAAAACAGCCGAAAGGATAATATTGGAACTAAAGGATAGAATAAATAAGGAAATTTTGATTGAAGAAGAAGTGGAGGATAACCCTAACAACAATTATCAGGAAACTGTACAAGCTTTGATGAATTTGGGCTATACTAGATATGAAGTTGATAAAGCCGTTAGATCATTAGATAAGAGCATAAGTGTGGAGGATATGATCAGGGAAGGGTTAAGAGTACTTTCTAAACATTAGAGGTGATTTTTATTTATGGATGATTTAAATAACAGAATTGTTGCCGGAAATTTGCGCAATGAGGATTTAGAAAATGATGCCAGTCTAAGACCTAAATGGATGGGGGAATATATAGGACAGGATAAGACAAAAGAAAAATTGAATATATTTATTAATGCCGCTAAAAAAAGAAATGAACCCTTGGATCATTGTCTATTATATGGTCCTCCCGGTCTTGGGAAAACTACATTAGCAAATATAATTGCTAATGAAATGGGAGTAAATATAAGGATAACATCAGGACCGGCAATAGAAAGACCCGGAGACTTGGCTAGTATACTTACCAATCTTGGTGAAGGAGATGCCCTATTTATTGATGAAATACATAGAATAAATAGAACGGTTGAGGAAATATTATATCCTGCAATGGAGGACTTTGCATTGGATTTAATAATAGGTAAAGGTCCCTCAGCAAGGTCAGTAAGACTTGATTTATCTAAATTTACTTTAATAGGTGCAACAACTAGGGCTGGTCTACTTACATCGCCATTGCGTGATAGATTTGGAGTCCTGCTCAATCTTGACCTATATGATGTAGAAAGTCTCACTTTGATTGTAAAGAGATCTGCCAATATCTTAAATATAAAAATAGATGATGAAGGAGCCATGGAGATTGCCAGTCGTTCAAGAGGTACCCCGAGAATCGCAAATAGACTTTTGAAACGAGTTAGGGATTATGCTCAAGTCAAAGAAGAAGGGATTATCACACATGATGTCGCTATGAAAGGTCTGGAAATGCTGGAAATCGATGAACTGGGTTTAGATTTTGTTGACAGGAAAATAATTCTGACAATTATCGAAAATTTTGAAGGCGGTCCGGTAGGACTTGATACCTTATCAGCGGCTACAGGAGAAGAAAGGGGAACTATAGAAGATGTTTATGAGCCATATCTTATACAATTAGGATTTATAAATAGAACCCCCAGAGGGAGAGTAACGACAAAAAAGGCTTATGAGTACTTTGATATACCGTTTAATGTAGAGTAGGAGGATTATGATGGATCAATTTGGTAAAACAATATTGGGCATTGGCGTTATTTTAGTGATTGTTGGTCTGTTAATGATGTTGGGAAATAAATTGGGGATAGGTAAATTACCAGGGGACATATATTATGAAAAAGGGAATTTTAGGTTTTTCTTTCCCATAACTACTTCAATTATAATTTCCGTAATCTTATCATTGTTATTAAAAATATTTAGAAGGTAGGGGACAATTTATATGAAAAAATTCATTCTGCTTATAATATCATTTATTTTACTAATTCCGTATATCTCATTTGGAGCAACTCAAAATGGAACATATCTGAATGTAAAAATCGGAAATAATATAAACATTTCAGAGAACATTTCATTATCAGCTGATAATGGGTTCTATCTGTATGATAAAAATAGTAAAAGAGAAATAACCTATATTGAAAATAATCATTTAATCGCAAAGGGAAATCAAAATGGTATTATTGAGATATATGACCAAAGTTACAATTACATCACTGAAATTTCTGGAGATGGAAGTGTTATTCTGGGTTCGGGAAATACCAGAGACTCGATTGTTCAAGTTGACCAAAATAAATATAGGGATTATATCACATTTCTAGTTAGAAATAATGAAATCCTACTTTTAAATCATATTGAACTCGATAATTATTTATACGGAGTGCTTCCGAGGGAGATACCTGCAAGTTCTCCAATAGAGGCATTAAAGGCACAGGCCATAGCCTCAAGGAGCTATACTATGGCAAATATAAATAAACATATTAACGAAGGGTATAATCTGTGTGACAAGGTACATTGTCAGGTCTATGGCGCATATGATAACGAAAATCCAGCTACAAATCAAGCTGTAGATGAAACTAAAGGAACTTATGCTTACTATGATGGTAAGATAATCGACGCTACATTTCATTCCACATCCGGCGGCTATACTGAAGACAGCTCCAACGTTTGGGGAAACAGCGTTCCATATTTAGTAGCCGTAGAAGATGAGTTTTCAGCCAATACTCCCAATAGCAATTGGACTGTGGAAATAACAGCAAGAGAATTAAAAGACAAACTATTGTCATCAGGTGTGGATATAGGGGACATAATTGAAATCCAATTGCTTGATATAACAGAAGCTAATAGGGTGCAAAAATTAAAGATTAAAGGAACAAAGGGAGAGCATATATTATCCAGTTCAAACTTTAGAAATTTAGTAGGTGCGTCTTTTTTAAAAAGTACTTGGTTTAATGTAAGTACAACCGGAGCAAGTTCCAATACAAAGGTGTATGCATTAAGCGGGGATAGCACTGTTCCTAGGGAAATGAATTTAGATGATGCATATATACTCAATGATGCAAATAAGTCTACGGTGTCAAGAGATATAGTAAGCAGAGCTATAGGAAAAGACAGGACAAGCTCTCTTGATGGAAAATCAAGCTCAAAACCCACCACTTTTGTATTTAACGGCAAAGGATATGGTCATGGCGTAGGTATGAGTCAATATGGTGCTATAGAAATGGCAAAACAAGGTTATAATTATGAAGACATTATCAAACATTATTACAAAGATGTTGAACTTATTAACGAAAATTAGAAAAGGAAAGACAGATGAAAACTAAGGACTTTTATTATAATTTACCACAAGAATTGATTGCACAACATCCGATAAAAGATAGAGTAGAGTCTAAACTGTTAGTATTGGACAAAACTACCGGAGAGATTGAGCATAGAAGATTTAAAAATATAATCGAATATTTAAATCCCGGAGATGCTCTAGTATTAAATGATACCAGAGTTTTGCCAGCAAGACTATTTGGAAATAGAATAGGAAAAGAAGAATCAATAGAAGTACTTCTACTGAAAAGAGTAGAGAAGGATGCATGGGAAACCCTTGTGAAGCCGGGTAAAAAAATGAAAATAGGAACAACTATTGAATTCGGAAACGGAATTTTAAAAGGAGAAGTATTGTCTATATATGAGGATGGGGTAAGAATCATTGATTTTAAGTATGAAGGCATCTTTGAAGAAGTATTAGACCAATTAGGAGAGATGCCTTTGCCACCGTATATAACGGAAAAACTTGAGGATAAGGAAAGATATCAAACAGTATATTCTAAAAATCTAGGGTCAGCAGCAGCTCCTACTGCTGGTCTTCATTTCTCAATTGATTTATTGAAAGATATAGAGAAGAAGGGAATAAATATAGTCTATCTGACTCTTCATGTAGGGCTAGGTACATTTAGACCCGTAAAAGAAGATGATATAAATGACCACCATATGCATTCGGAATATTTTGAGTTGAGTGACCAGGCAGCAAATATTATAAATAATACAAAGGAAAATGGCGGTAGAATAATTTCTGTAGGTACGACTTCAACAAGAACGCTTGAAGCTATAGGTAATGATGATGGAAGGGTATGTGGAAAATCAGGTTGGACTGATATTTTTATTTATCCCGGTTATAAATTCAAGGTAATTGACTGTCTTATAACAAATTTTCATCTACCGGAGTCAACTCTTTTGATGTTAGTGAGCGCATTTTCAACCAGAGAAATAATCTTGAATGCATATCAAGTAGCTATTGATAATAGATATAGATTCTTTAGCTTCGGAGATGCAATGTTTTTAAAATAATGGAGGATTATATGGCGATTAAATTTGAATTATTAAAAGAATCTAAGGATTCTATGGCAAGACTTGGTAAGATCACCACACCTCATGGAGAAATAGAAACTCCAATATTTATGCCTGTTGGCACTAGAGGGACAGTCAAGGCTATGACACCTGAAGAAGTAAAAATATTAGGTGCTCAGATTATACTTGCTAATACTTACCATCTATATTTGAAACCAGGGCATGAGCTGATAAGTGAGGCGGGTGGTCTCCACAAATTCATGAATTGGGATTATCCTATATTGACAGATAGCGGAGGATTTCAAGTTTTTAGCCTTTCTGATTTAAGAAAAATTAGCGAAGAAGGGGTGGAGTTTAGATCACATATAGATGGTTCAAAGCATTTTATCGGACCGGAAAAATCTATGGAGATTCAAAATGCATTGGGTTCAGATATTATGATGTGCTTTGATGAATGTACACCATATCCATCTTCCTATGAGTATTCTAAACAATCAATGGAAATGACAACTCGCTGGGCAAAAAGATGCAAGGAATATCATAAGAATACTGATAAGCAAGGCTTGTTTGGGATAGTACAAGGGGGAATGTTCAAAGATTTAAGAGAACAAAGTGCAAGAGATTTAGTTGAGATGGATTTCCCCGGGTATGCAGTCGGAGGACTTAGTGTGGGAGAACCAAAGGATTTGATGTGTGATTTATTAGAGTTTACTACTCCTTTGTTGCCTAAAAACAAGCCTAGATATCTGATGGGGGTAGGTACACCGGATTATCTGTTTGAAGCTGTAATTCGGGGAATAGATATGGCAGATTGCGTATTACCTACTAGGTTGGCTAGAAATGGCACTGTGCTTACCAGTCGTGGGAAACTGGTAATAAGAAATGCTAAATATGCAAAAGATTTTTCTAAGTTGGATCCTGAATGTGACTGCTATGCATGCACAAATTATTCACGGGCATATATTCGCCATTTATTTAATGTAGGTGAAATATTGGGTGCAAGGCTCACAACAATACACAATTTATATTTTTTAATTAAACTTATGGAAAATATAAGAGAGGCAATAAAAGAGGATAGATTACTGGAATATAAAGAAGAATTTTATAAAAAATATGGTTATATTTAATATTATTAATGATTTTTGGTAAAATTAAGGTATAATAATATAAGTAGGAATGACCTTTGGTGTTGTTCCACAATTATAGAGGGAGGTATATAGATGGATTCACAATCAATGCAAGCTTTAATAGTGCCAATAGGTTTTTTACTGATTTTTTATTTTTTTCTAATAAGACCACAGAAAAAGAAAGATAATGAAATTAAGGAAATGAGAAATAACCTTCATGAGGGAGATGAAGTTATTACCATTGGCGGTATCTATGGAAAGATTATAAGGGCTAAAGAAGATGTACTTACGTTAGAGGTAGGATCAACAAAAACCAGATTGGATGTTACCAGATGGGCTATAGGCTCAATTGTTAAAAAGAATGAATCAAAATCTAAAAAAGATTCTGAGAAAGGTACCGAACAAGATTCCGGAAAAGATTCTGAAGATAATAACAAAGAAAGTTAAAAGGACTTCCTATTTAAAGGAAGTTTTTTTATTCATCAAAAATCATATATTTCAATATCTTTTTGAGTAATATTTATAACCTTAAGTAAATAGATTTACTATAGAAGGGGGTATTGATATGAAGAGCAAAGGAAACGGAATCAGCATCAAATATTTGGCCAAGGGATTATTAATTGCGCTTATTTTTTCCATTATATTTATAATTATAATCTCCTTTTTATTAAGATTTACAAGCTTAAGAGAATCTAAAGTTTCGTTATTTAACAATATTGCGATGATACTAAGTATTGCAATTGGCAGCATTTATATATCATTTAAAGTAAAAGAAAATGGATGGCTAAATGGAGGTATATTGGGGTTATTATATTATTTAGTTATCATCTTTTTAAATGTTGTATTTTTTAGAAATTTGGACACAAATGCACTAATGTTAACAAAATTGATATTGTCAACTTTTTCCGGGATTATTGGAGGAATAATTGGAATAAATATCCGTTAAAATAAACATTTTATGACAAAAATAAAAGAAAAAATGTTTTTTACTGGTATTTATTAGCTTAAAATGATAAAATTTAGATTATATAATCTAAATTTTTTTTGGAGTGAATTTATTGGACAAGTGGTTTATAAGGAATAATAAAGTTGATATAAATAAGATTTCTAAGAATATGGGGATAAATGAAATTATTGCTAAATTGTTGGCAAATAGGGGAATTGTAGATTCAGATTCAATTAATAAGTTTTTAGAACCTAATCTCAACAAATTATATCCGGCAGAATTAATGAAGGATTTAGTTTTGACAGCAGAAATATTGGGAAAAGATATTAATAACAATAAAAAAATTAGAATAGTCGGAGATTATGATGTAGATGGAGTTATGTCTGTCTGTTTATTGTATAAGGGTTTAAAAAGACTTGGGGCGGATGTTGATTATGTGATACCTGATAGGGTATTGGACGGTTATGGCATCAATCTTAATATCATAAAGACTGCTAAAGAGGACGGCGTGGATACTATCATCACTTGTGATAATGGCATTTCTGCAAAAGATGCAATAGAATTTGCAAAAGATCTTGGATTTACAATTGTCGTAACCGACCACCATGATGTACCGGAAGTTCTGCCTGACGCAAATGCAATTATAAATCCAAAACAGTTGGACTGCAGCTATCCATTCAAAAATTTATGCGGGGCGGGTGTTGTATTTAAGCTCATATCATATTTATATAAAATCAATGGACTGGCTGCTGAAATTTATGATTTCTTAGAGTATGTGGCCATTGCAACTATATGTGATGTTGTTGATTTAATAGATGAAAATCGTATTATAGTAAAATATGGATTGGAAAAGCTAAACAATACAAAAAATGTTGGGCTTAAAGCACTGATTGAAGCATGTGGTATTTTAGATAAAAAAATAGATGTCTACCATGTAGGATTCATAATCGGACCTTCTATTAATGCTTCCGGAAGGCTGGATTCAGCTCTTTTAGCATTACAATTATTTTTAACTGAAGACAGTCAATTGGCAAAAGAAATTGCTATAGATTTAAGAGATCTAAATGAAGAAAGAAAAAAAATGACGTTGGATGGAATAGATAAAGCAGAATATCAAATAAAAAACAGCACTTTAAAGGATGATAAGGTACTTGTAATATATGAGCCTAAAATACATGAAAGTATAGCGGGAATAATTGCAGGAAGGATCAAAGAAAGGTATAATAAACCTACTATAATTTTGACCAATGGAAAAGATGGACAACCCAAAGGCTCAGGAAGATCCATAGAGGAATTCAATATGTATGAGGAACTTACTAAGTGCAAAGATATACTGGATAAATATGGAGGACATCCAATGGCTGCGGGATTATCTTTAAATGTTGAAAATATTGAAGAGCTTAAAAGACTATTAAATGACAACATTTCTTTGACAGAAGATGATTTAATTCCTAAAATTTATATTGACATGGAATTGCCTATTGAATATATTAATTACAAACTAATTGATGATATAAATGGTCTTGAGCCTTTTGGAAAGGGGAATTCTAAACCCATCTTTGGATGCAAAAAATTAAGAATTACAAAAGGATATTTATTGGGTGCAAATAAAAATGTAATAAAACTTAATTTATTATCACCTAAGGGGAGAAGAATTGATGGACTTATATTTAGTGAAGTTGAAAAGTTTATTGAAGCTATGACTGATAAATATGGGGAAGATCAACTTGAAAATATGTATAGGGGTATAGAAAATGATGTTTTGGTAGATATACTATACTATCCAAGTATTAATGAATATAAAGGAAATAGAAGTTTACAGGTAATTATCAATAATTATAGATTTAATTAATGCAATTGAAGAAGGTGAGACCATGTTAGAAAAATTATTGCAAAAAATTGAACAATACAATCCTCAAGCTGATATGAAAGCCATAATCAAAGCTTATCATTTTGCTGAAACTGCCCATGAGTCACAATTGAGGAATTCGGGGGAAAAGTACTTTGTACATCCTTGTGCCGTCGCTCTAATATTAGCGGATATGAACATGGATACAGCTACTATAATAGCTGGGCTTCTTCATGATGTAATCGAAGATACAAATATAACTTATGAAACAATAGCCGAGGAATTTGGAACTGAGGTCGCTGATTTAGTAGACGGTGTCACTAAATTAAAAAAACTTCAATATAAGACAAAGCAAGAAAACCAAGCAGAAAATTTACGTAAGATGGTTCTTGCTATGGCTAAGGATATAAGGGTTATCATCGTAAAACTTGCAGATAGATTGCATAATATGAGAACTTTAGAGTATATGACAGAAGAAAAGAAAAAAGAAAAAGCAATTGAGACGTTGGAAATTTATGCCCCCCTTGCACATCGTCTTGGAATATCTAAGATAAAATGGGAATTAGAGGATTTGTCACTGAGGTATTTGGATCCCGAAAGATATTATGATTTAGTTGAAAAGGTTCAAAAAAGAAGACTTGAAAGAGAAGAATTTATACAAGGAATAATAGAAGAATTATATGAAAAATTATCGGAAATGGGAATTCGATGTGAAATAAGCGGCAGACCAAAGAATTTTTATAGCATTTATAAAAAGATGGTATATCAGGATAAATTGTTTGAGCAAATATATGACCTAACTGCAGTTAGGATTATAGTTGATAATATTAAGGATTGTTATGGTGCGTTGGGTATAGTCCATACACTATGGAAGCCATTGCCGGGAAGGTTTAAAGATTATATAGCCATGCCTAAGCCAAATATGTATCAGTCTCTTCATACTACAGTAATCGGACCTAAAGGTGAAATCTTTGAAGTCCAAATTCGTACTTGGGAAATGCATAGGACAGCAGAATATGGAATTGCTGCCCACTGGAAGTACAAGGAAGGCTATTCAAAATCAGACAATTTTGATGAAAAGCTTACTTGGTTAAGGCAGCTTTTAGAATGGCAAAATGAATTAAAAGATCCCAGAGAATTTATGGAAACACTGAAGATAGATTTATTTACAGATGAGGTATTTGTTTTTACACCAAAAGGAGATGTAATAAACCTGCCTGATGGTTCAACTCCTATAGACTTTGCCTACAGGGTTCATACGGCAGTGGGGAATTCATGTGTCGGTGCAAAAGTAGACGGGAGAATAGTACCATTAAATCATAAGCTGAAAAACGGTAATATAGTAGAAATCATCACTAATCCAAATAGCAACGGTCCAAGTAGAGACTGGCTAAACATAGTAAAAAGTACTCAAGCTAAGACTAAAATAAGACAGTTTTTCAAATTGAAAGAGAAAGATTTAAATATTGTTAAAGGTAAAGAATTATTAGAAAGAGAAGTAAAAAGATTAGGATATAAAACATCGGATATTTTAAGAGAAGACTGGCTTAAAAATGTATCTAATAAGCTAAGCATAAACGCGATAGATGATTTATATGCCGCATTAGGGTATGGAAGTATAACTCTAAACCAAGTAATACTCAAATTAAGGGATTATTATAATGATTTTTATAAAATTACTGATGAGAAAGCCTTTGTTGAAAGTAAAATACAACAATCGCAGCCCAAAAAAGCTCTAAAATCAACACAAGGTGTATCGGTAAAAGGCATTGACAATGTAAAGGTGCGTTTTTCAAAATGTTGCAACCCTGTACCCGGTGATGAAATCATTGGATTTATAACAAAAGGTAGGGGAGTATCTATTCATAGAAAGGATTGCCCTAATATACTTGCAGATGGAGAAAACGAGGAAAGACTTATTGAAGTAGAGTGGGGTAACCAAAAAAAGGCATCTTATCATGCTGAGATTCAACTGAGAGCTGAAGATAGACCAGGGCTTTTGGCCGAAATTGCACTAAGAATAAATGAAGCGGATGTAGGGCTTTTATCCCTTAATGCAAGGACGAATAAGGATAAGACAGTCATAATCAATATCACATTAGAAATTCATGATATAGAGCAGTTAAAGGATCTGATGAAGAAGATGAGAAAGATAAAGAATGTAATGGATGTATTTAGAGTCACAGTATAATTCGCAAGAAAATTAATTCTTTAGTTCATATACGGGAGGATATAAAATGAGAGCAGTTGTTCAGAGAGTAACTACAGCATCAGTTTCGGTTGAAGGGAAAGCAGTTGGAGAAATAGGTAATGGACTAATGGTATTGCTGGGAGTCGGTGATGAAGATACTGATCGAGATCTTGAGTATTTAGTTGAAAAAATTGTAGGGCTTAGAATTTTTCAAGATGAAAATGATAAGATGAATTTATCTCTGATGGATGTAAAAGGAGAGCTCTTGGTAATATCACAATTCACGCTGTACGGAGATGTAAGAAAGGGCAAGAGACCCAGCTTTATAAAATCGGCAAGGCCGGATATTGGTAAAATGTATTATGAAGAATTTATAGAGAAAACAAAATCCTTGGGAATTAAAACTGAGAAAGGTATCTTTGGTGCACATATGGATGTTAATCTTATAAACAATGGACCTGTAACCATATTATTGGATAGCAAAAAAATATTTTAGGAGGTATGGTTTTGAAAATAATAGTTAAGCCTGCCGGAATTTATGCGGCAAATTGCTATATTGTATTTTCTGAGAAAACAAGAAGCGGGATTGTAATTGATCCGGGTGGAGATGTCGATGACATAGTTTCTAATCTGGATAAAAATAATATCCATGTAAAATATATTGTATTAACACACGGACACGGAGATCATATCGGTGGTGTAAAAGAACTGAAAGAAAAATTGAATGTGCCTGTGGTAATCCATAAAGAGGATGCTGAAATGTTGGAAGATGCAAGTTTAAATTTATCAAGCACTATGGCTATGGGAGAAATCGAAATAACTCCTGATAAGACGGTCGAAGACGGGGACACATTAGTATTTGGAGAATTAAAGGGAAGGATAATTCATACTCCTGGGCATACCATGGGAGGCATGTGCTTGTTAGTAGAAGAAAATTTATTTTGCGGTGATACCTTATTTAAAGGTTCTGTTGGGAGATCAGATCTTTATGGAGGTAATCATGGAATTCTAATGAATTCCATAAAAGAAAAAATACTGACTCTTCCGGATAATATAATGTTGTATCCTGGACATGGAGAACCCACTACAGTAGGGGAACAAAGAGCGACGAATCCATTTTTAAGATAATTTGAAGGTGAAATAATGGTATCAATAGCAATTAGCGGATTTGATTATAATCATGATATATATGAACTATTAAGAGTATTTTTTCCAAATGAAGAGATTGTTCAGCTTGATGATATAAATTCAAATAAAGAGGATTACATGGTAGAATTAAATGTAAGATGTAACAGATGTATTACAAATTTATATTATAATAAAAAACTATTAAGCTCTTATGAGGAAAATCTTGAAAAAATCAATATAAATAGAGAAGTGGATAAAACATTAAGGGTGGGTATTAAGAAATCTCTTTATAACTGTTTGGAAAGAGAGCTTAATACCCATTTGCCATGGGGTATTTTGACTGGAATCAGACCCGGTAAAATAGCAGATGAATTATTTGAAAAAGATACTAATGAAATAAATATATTTAATATTTTGACAGAAGAGTATAAAATAAGAAAAGATAATGCTAAACTTCTAATAGACATATCCAAAAAACAAAAAAAATATATCTATCCCATTGACAATGATAGATATAGCCTTTATATAAGCATTCCGTTTTGTCCTACACGGTGCATTTACTGCTCATTTCCTTCTCTTCCGATAAAAAAATTTGACGATGAGATACCTAAATATATTAATACATTAATATATGAATTAAAATGCATATCAGAAATGATGAAAGACAGGAAGTTGGATTCCGTATATATAGGAGGGGGAACACCTACTTCCATACCTATTAGAGAATTAGAAAGGATAATACAGACAGTTTATCAAGAATTCGGAGAGCATATAAAAGAATTTACCGTAGAGGCAGGAAGACCTGATACTATCGATAAAGAAGTATTACAGATGCTAAAGGACAACAATATAAATAGAATTAGCATAAACCCACAAACTATGAATGATAAGACTTTAAAAACTATAGGAAGAAATCATTCATCTCAGGATATAATAAAAGCATATAACATGGCTAAAGATATTGGAATTCCAACAATAAATATGGATTTAATCATAGGACTTCCCGGCGAAGGGATAGAAGAAATTGGACATACATTAAATTTATTGGGAAAACTTGATCCTGAGAATTTAACCGTTCATACATTGGCTGTAAAACGCGGGTCAAAATATAGTGAAAATATTGATAAATTTGATAGAAAAGATATTGATATCATTCAAAATATGATAGATGAAACTAAATTGTTTGCAGAGAAGATGCACTTAAACCCTTATTATCTTTACAGGCAAAAACACATGCTTGGAAATTTTGAAAATATAGGTTATGCCAAGGAAGGATATGAGTGTATATATAATATTTCCATGATGGAAGAAAAAGAAACGATAATTGGAGCGGGAATGGGTTCTTCGTCCAAAATATATTATATGAGAGAAAATAGAATTGGAAGGATACCAAATTTTAAAGATTTAAAGGAATATATAAATAGAATAGATGAGTTGTTGGAAAAGAAGAAAAATTGTTTATATCGTGAAACAATAAATATATTTTGATATATGATAAAATGTATGATATACTAATTTAAATATATATAGGATGTGATTGTATGAAAAAATACGGAGTAAATGCTTTAAGATTTTCCGTTGCTTTAGTAGGTTTAATTATTCTACTTCTTTGTATATTTTGGTTGCCTCAGATGGCGAGGGTTTCAGCAGAACAAAATCCTGAATATGCATATTTACGGTATCCGTTACTATATGGATTGTATATTACGACAATTCCTTTTTACTTAGGAATATTTCATACTTTTAAACTACTAAACTTAATCAGCAAGAATACGGCATTTACTGTAGATGCATGCAAATCATTGGGGAGAATACAAATATATACTATTATTGAGATCGCATTATATTTTATTGGGATGGTCTTTCTTAATCTTAATAATGCTTTACATCCGGGAATATTTATACTGGGGTTGGTAATTATATTTGCATGTTTCATTATTTCAGTTTTTTCATCAGTATTAAAAGCACTTCTAACAAAAGTAGTCGAAATAAAAAACGAAAATGATTATACGATATAGGGTGATAAAATGGCTATTATAATTAATATTGATGTAATGTTAGCTAAAAGGAAGATGAGTGTAACTGAATTATCGGAAAAGGTAGGTATAACTATGGCCAATATTTCTATCCTTAAAAATGGTAGAGCTAAGGCAATAAGGCTTTCAACATTAGACGCAATATGCAAAGCCTTAGACTGTCAACCCGGAGATATATTAGAATATCAAGAGTAAAGTATAAGACAAGCTAGATTTAAATGAGATAATTTACTTAGGAGGTATTTTGACGAGTGGTTTTGGGAATATATATAAATATTAACTTTTTAGCACCAGATTTTAAATAATTGGTGCTTTGTTTTTTTGTAATAATCATTTTATTCTTGACAACCAATTAAGCTCTTGGTATACTTTATTCAATGAAATTCTTTTATACAGAAACATATTCCGTGTAGTGGAATAATTGACATCGTTTTCTGAGTATAAAGCTTTTTACATTTACTAAATACATTATTAAGGGAGGGAAAAGGTACATTAAAATAAAAATGTACCAAAAAAGATGAAAAAATTTAATAAAATTGGTGTATTGTTTATTGCAATGATGCTTGTTTTAACAGCATGTTCTAATGGTTCTAAATCACCAAACAATGATCAATCGGATGCAGAAGGGACATATAAAAATATAATGTTCGTAGTTACCGGAACACTAGGTGGGAGAACTAACAACGATGATGTACTTGCTGCTATAAATGACTATATTAAGACTGTTGATGGAAATGTAGATACATTTGAGTGCAATATGGATGCATCATTGTATGAGTCTACATTAATGCAAGTTGCTGAATCCGGAGAATATGACTTAATAGTCACCGGTTTTGGAACTATGATTGAGCCATTGGGTAATACCGCTAAAAAATATCCGGATCAAAAATTCTTAATCTTTGATACTCAAATGGATTATTCTGACGAAGCTAATTCCAACGTTATTTCTGTACAAGTATTGCAAAATGAGGGTGGTTTTCTAGCAGGAGCACTTGCTGCACAAATAACAACAAGCAATGCAGAACTTGCTAATGAAGATAAAGTGGTAGGATTTGTCGGAGCTATAGAATCCACATCTATTCTCGACTTTTTAATGGGTTATATTGAGGGAGTTAATTATGTAGATCCATCAATCGAAGTACTATATTCATTCGTTGGTAACCATACAGACTCCGCTTTAGCGAAAGAATTAGGATTATCACAATATCAACAAGGAGCAGATGTAGTATTCGCTGTTGGTCAAAATGGTTTAGGAGTTGCTGAAGCTGCATCCGATGCTAATAAGTATTTGATTGGAGTAGACTTTGATTATTCCGAACGTTTGGAAGCAACAAGCAAGGAAGATGCATCGCATGTATTGACTTCAGTAATCAAAGATTATCACGGAATGGTTTATCCTATTCTTGAAGCCATCAACAAAGGAGATGTTGAGTGGGGAACTCATACATTTATTTCACATGGTGAAGGCGGAGTTTATTTAGTAAGAAATGATTATACTAATGCTATAGTTCCAAGCGATGTATGGCCTGAATACGAAAAAATTGTTAAGGATATTGACAGTGGGAATATTAAAGTAAGTACTGCTTTTGGTGCTTCCACTGAAGAGATTGAAAAAGTAAAATCCGAAGCAAAATCACATTAACAAAAAATTTTGAAATAAACGTTGAGCCCTGAATTTATAGGGCTCAACCAATTATTAAGCAGATGATATAAAATATCTAAGATGTTTGAAAGGCAGAGGTCTGTTATGGAATTTAATAAAAAAGTCTATGATGATTTAAATATTGGTGAAGACATACTTAGTATGGAAAATATCACTAAAATATATGGTAATGGTTTTGTTGCAAATAAAAATGTCAATTTTACCATAAGAAAAGGCGAGATTCATGGATTGGTAGGTGAAAACGGAGCAGGTAAAACTACATTGATGAAGGTTTTATTTGGTCAGGAGATACCTGAAGAAGGGAGGATCCTTTTAGCTGGTAGGGAAGTAAATATTTCCAATCCTCTAATTGCATTAGAATATGGAATCGGAATGGTGCATCAACATTTTATGTTGATTGAATCATTGAGTGTTGCTGAAAATATGGTTTTAGGTAGTGAGCCCGTAAAGGGTATTGCTTTTGATTATGATGAGGCTGTTCATAGAACCAAGGAGGTTTCTAAAAAATTTGATTTGGATGTAAACCCTAAGGCTATAATTCGAGATTTGTCCGTAGGATATAAGCAACGCGTTGAAATCTTAAAGATGTTGTTGCATGGGGCACAAATATTACTGTTAGATGAACCAACCGCGGTTCTAACACCGCAGGAAACAAGAGAATTATTCATACAATTAAAACAGTTACGAGAAAAAGGTTATTCTATTGTCTTTATATCGCATAAATTAAATGAAGTTAAAGAAATATGCGATCGTATCACTGTACTACGCGGTGGAGAATCAGTAAGCACAACAGATACCGCAACAGTTTCTGAACAGGATATTTCGAAAATGATGGTTGGACGTGATGTATTCTTAAATATTGAAAAGAAAAAGTCAAATCCGGGTAAACCTGTATTGAGTGTTTCCAATTTAAGTTATAAAAACAAGTTCGGGCTATATGCTTTCAAGGATTTGAACTTTACTATACGTAGTGGAGAAATATTGGGTGTAGCGGGAGTTGAAGGGAATGGACAATCTGAGTTGGCAAATGTTTTAGCCGGACTTGAGCCGATTCAAGATGGAGATATAAAGGTTAACGGTCGCTCTATAAAAGGGATGAATATAAGAC
Source organism: Paratissierella segnis (assembly GCF_014385195.1). Taxonomy (GTDB): domain Bacteria; phylum Bacillota; class Clostridia; order Tissierellales; family Tissierellaceae; genus Paratissierella; species Paratissierella segnis. Next base: position 89,105 of record NZ_JACRTG010000025.1, on the reverse strand, counting down.
AAATTCGTGAAGAAGGAGTTGCTGTCATTCATGAAGATAGGATGACTTATGGTACATCTGCAACTCAAAGTATAGCGGAGAATGTCATATCTGATAGATACTATAAAGAAGAATATAAGAAAAATGGATTTATAAATTGGGAATATGTAGTTTCAAAATCAAAGGAGTTAATCCAAAACTATCTAATTAAGGCTGATGGATATGATGCTGAAATACGAACACTTTCCGGAGGGAATATTCAAAAAGTGGTTGCTGCTCGTGAATTTACATCAAAACTGAAGCTATTGATTGCCAGTCAACCTACAAGAGGAATTGACGTTGGAGCTCAAGAACTGATTAGAAAGAAAATGATTAAGTTACGAGATGAAGAAAATACTGCAACTTTATTGTTTTCTGCCGATTTGTCTGAATTATTAAATGGAAGTGACGGAATTATCGTTATGTATGGTGGCAAGATTACAGCCTATTTTCCGGATGCTTCTTTAGTCAATGAAGAGATCCTAGGGGAATATATGCTAGGACTAAAGAGCCAAAGTAGTGAAGAAATTGGAGGTGTTGTACATGAGTAAGAAAGAAAAAGTAAAGACAACAAAACAAATTGAAGGAATGTTCAGTATTATTCGAACACTGTTGGCCGTTACTATCGCATTGATATTTGCTTTTTTTCTCATCTCAACCGTAAGCGATAATCCGATTAAAGATTTTAGTACTTTGTTAATAGGACCATTAGCAAATACTGGTAGAATGATAACTGTTGTTTCAAAGATGATTCCACTATTATTCACAGGAGTGGCAGTATCATTGATATATTCCGCAGGGCAAATCAATATTGCTGCGGAAGGTGCATTTTTTGCTGGAGCTGTGGCATCTACTGTTGTTGCCATTATAGAAGGAATTCCGGCGCCGATTCATATTATACTGTCGCTATTGGCCGGAGCTGTCACTGGAGCTATAGTCATGGGGATACCTGCTATTATGAATGTAAGGTACAATGTTGTTACAATTGTTTCATCCTTGATGATGAACTATGTAGCGTTATATGGCGGACTTTATATAATATTAAATCCGCTTAGGGATCCATCGGCAGGATTTGAAGCATCATTTTCCTTTGCAAAGTCAGCTATTTTGCCTCGTATTCTTGGGAATGATAGATTGCATATAGGATTATTAATTGGATTGGCAGTTGTAATTTTTGGTTCGATTTTACTTTATAAAAGACCCTTTGGATACTCCATACGTACAGTGGGAGCGAATAAAAGATTTGCAATTTATTCTGGTATTCCGGTTGACAAAACGATTGTATTAACTTCTCTACTTTCAGGAGCAATTGCTGGTATGGGAGGTAGTGTAGAGACTCTGGGTAACTATAGTCGATTCGTATATTCGGGATTTACTAACCATGGTTGGGATGGAATTATGTTAGCTGTTTTATGTCGAAACAATCCAAAAACAATCCCATTTGCGGCATTCTTTTTAGCATATTTGAAAACTTCAGCCGATTCATTGAATTTAACTTCTAAGATTCCGCCGGAAATCATTAGTGTTATTCAAGCGATTATTATAATATTTATTGCTGCTGAAAAGCTACTTTCAAAATGGGAACATAAGAAAATTGTTGCCAACTCCCAAAAAGTCATGGCAGTTGAAAAAGGAGATTGATTCATATGTTAGATTATATATTTTCACTCGATTTTGTTTATGCTGTTATCCGCATGGGGACTCCCCTTCTATTTGTTGGTATGGCCGCTGTTATAGGAGCGAAGGCTGATATTTTGTGCATTGCTTATGAAGGGATGATGCTCTTTGCTGCCTTAGGTGGGGTTGTTGGCAGTGCTTACTCCCAAAGTCTATTTGTCGGAATGATTATTGGATTATTATGTGGTTTGGTAATAGCGATAATTTTTGCCTATTTTGTATTATACTTGGATACAAAGCCACTATTGACAGGATTAGCTTTAAATACTTTGGGAACCGGAGGTACTGTATATGTTGTTTATCTATTGACAGGAATGAAACTGGATACTTCTTCCCTTCATAGTCTAAGATTTCCGGCAGTTCATATTCCAATTATAAAGGACATTCCCATAATTGGAGGACTTATTTCTGGACACAATTTACTATCCTATATTGCATTTATTATGGTAATTGTCGTATGGTATTTGGTTTTTAGAACTCGATTGGGGCTGCGAATTAGAGCTGTAGGAGAGAATCCGGGCGCTGCTGCCTCTGTTGGGATCAATGTAAAACGTACAAAATTTTTAGCTATGATGATTAGCGGATTAATTGCATCCATGGGGGGTTTATTTATGTCTATGGCATATATGCCTTATTTTACAAATAATATGACTGCAGGACGTGGGTTTATAGGAATTGCTGCACAAAATCTAGGAAGAGGGAACCCTTTTTTTACAATGATATATACGTTAATCTTTGGTGCTGCAATGGCAATAGGTAATACTGCTCAGGCTTACCGTTTACCATCACAATTCGCATCCATGATGCCATATTTGATTACTTTAATAGGATTAGTAATAATTGGCTCTAGAAATAAAAAGACAAAAAATTAGTTAAATTTTTATATAGATAAGTTTATTAGAAAGGGGACTACATGGAAATATCAGCAGAAAATCCAAGATTTGAAGGGAAAGTACCACATTTAATGTGTAAAGAAGGAGATATTGCAGAAGTTGTATTGATTCCGGGAGATCCTGCACGAGTGAACATGTTTCAAGATTTATGTGACGACTTCAGGATTGTCGCTTCAAATAGAGAATATACTATTGGGACAGGAAAATACCAAGGGTATCCAGTTAGTATTTGTTCTACAGGAATTGGCGGACCATCAACCGAAATTGCAGTAATTGAGCTAATTGAATTAGGAGCCAAAGCATTAATCCGTATTGGTGGTACTGGTGTTTTAACTTCGGAAATCAAATGCGGAGATATGGTTATTACAACAGGCTCAATGAGATTGGGAGGTTCCAGTAGTTTCTACGCACCGGTTGAATATCCTGCCGTTGCATCCTTTGAAGTTATCCATTGTTTAATTGATGCTTGTAAAAACAGAGGATCAAATTATTGGAAAGGGATTAGTGCATCGGTTGGATCCTTTTTTGCGGGACAAGGCAGGACTGCTATAGGAAAAAAATTTTATAACTCAGATCTTATTGAAAAATATAGGAAATTGAATATAATTAATATGGAGATGGAATCAGAAACAATTTTAACATTGGGAAATTTATTCGGCATTTTTACCGGGAGTATTTGTGCGGTACATGCAAATCGTGAAACTGATGAATGGTTATATGATTTTTCGCCGGCTCAAAAACAAATGTGTATGATTGCCTTAGATGCAGTTGTACTTTTATATAATCGTTATTTATCTAATGAAGATTAAAAATGTAGGAGGGGTATTATGCAATTGGTGGAAAGAACTTTAGATGTATTGGTAATGCTAAGCAAAGAAAGTGATGGTTTATCGTTATCTGAATTGGCTGAGAGGTTAAAAATACCTAATAGCTCAACACACCGCATTCTTGCCGCTCTAAAGAAAAATCATTTCGTAATGCAGTCTAGTGAAACGAAAAAATATAGATTAGGTTATAAGGTACTTACCTTAAGTAGCAATATCATTAGAGAAGACAATTTGACCCTTGCAGCCAAACCTTTTATGAAAGAGCTTGCAGATAAAATGAACAAGACTATTACATTATGTGTAATGGAAGGGGAAGATGTCATTTGCATATATTACGTAGAAAGCAAAGATACATCTATGTTTTTAGTACGAACCGGATTTGCAATGCCTCCTCATGCTACTTCGGCGGGTAAGGCAATGCAAGCATATATGCCTCTCAATCAAGTTCAACAGATTTATTTAAACAATCATCAGGAGTTGACAAGCCATACAAAAATAAATTTGGAATCTTTTTTAAAGGAATTGGAGGAAGTTCGGGTAAATGGATATGCAGTTAGTGATGAAGAACTCCAATTGGGAGTTCAGGGAGTTGCTTGTCCAATCTTTGATTATAATGGCAAGGTAATTGGGTCAGTATCATATACTGCATTAAAATCTGACAATTCTTTGATTGATGAAAATATAAAAATGTTAAAAGAGTGTGCTCTAAATATATCAAAAAGCATTGGGGCAGTATAAGAAGAAAAGAAATCCAACCCCTTGATATTCACAAATTTTAACATATAATCTTGTTTTTAAAAGTTAAGAAATAAAAACTTTGATAATCCTTGTAAATAGGACATTCAGGGTTTTTATTTTTTTAAAAGCGTTAACGTGTTTTAATTATTTTATAAAATAAGAAAATAAAAAAGCCAGAAAATATACAGCATTATTCAGAGAAAATTTTTTAGAGGTTGTGTCACATATGTTTGACTTCTCTAGACATATAGACTAGTTGGTTCGATGAGGATAATCGTTGACAAAAAAAGGGAATATGGTAGAGTTTTTTCTATGTTATATTATTAACTAATAAGTATAGTATTTTATTTGGACACTCGACGAGTGGTTGTGCATTGCCACTTAGATAGAAAATTATTTAAATGAAAATTAAATCTGAATAATAGGAGGTTCATGTGATGAAGTACATTAAAAATGCTGATATTTTATTGAAGCATGGTGATGTGCCTGCCAAAGGAAAGATTTTAGAATTACTTGACAGGTTGTGGTATGAGATGGATTCTTATCGCATTATCAAGAATATGGTAAAAATAGAGGACGGGACCCTTCATATAGGCGAATGCAGCTGGGATTTATGTAAAAAGAAAAACATCTATCTTTTTGGAGCAGGCAAAGCATGTAACGCTATGGCTATGGCTATGGATGAGGTATTAGGGGAGCATCTTAGTAAAGGGATTATATCCGTGAAAATTGCCGAGCCGGAGGATAAATATAAGAATACAATAGCTTATGTTGGTGGGCATCCTTTGCCGAATAAAGAGGGTATGACTGCAGCACTAGAAATTATCAAAATGATTGATGATGCCTGTTCTGATGACCTATTTATATCTGTTATAAGCGGAGGTAGTTCGGCGTTATTGACATGTTCGGTCGATGGTATAACTCTTGAAGATGAGATATGTACCCAGGACACATTGCTTCGCTCCGGAGCGAAGATAGGTGAAATCAATGCAGTAAGGCGTCATATTTCACTTACTAATGGAGGGCGTCTTGCTGAGAGAATACTTGGAAAAGGTGCAGAGCTTATCAATATTATAGTTGATGACGGAATAGGGGAGCTGCCGCTTGTGAATAGAAATGTGCCTGTGCCATATTCAGCTACGCCTGTAGCAGAGGACTCTACAACATTGCAGGATGCACGAGATTGTATAGAGAATTATAATCTTAAAAATCGCATTCCAAAATCTGTCATAGAGTATTTATGGGATGATGATCCGAAAAAGGAAACGCCTAAAGCTTTCAATAGCGGTATAACTCATTTTGTGCTTAATTCGGTGCCGGATTCTTGCGAAGAAGCATTGAAGATAGCAAAGGATATGGGAATAAATGCTATGGTGTTTTCTACGTTTCTTGAAGGTGAAGCAAGGGAAGCAGGATATTTCTTTGGATCGCTTGCTAGAGAGATACAAGCCAATAAACGTCCGATTGTACCTCCCTGTTTCGTGTTTTGTTCCGGTGAAGCAACCACCACAGTTTTGGATGGCTGTACAGGTAAAGGTGGTCCGGGACATGAGTTGGCGCTTGGCTTTGCGTTGGAAGTGAAGGATATTGATAATGTTGCACTTGCCTCCGTGGATACCGAAGGTACTGATGGTACGACAGTTTTTGCTGGCGGTATTGTTGATACCCATACGATTAGGCAAATTGAAGATAAAGGGTATGATTATTATGAAATCATGAGAAACCATGACTCAGGTGGAGCTTTGGAAGCGATAGACAGCTCGATATTGACTGGAAATACAGGAACGAATGTATGTGATTTTAACGTTATGTATATTGGAAAATAATAAATGAGATGGGAGACTGTTAAAATGAATAGTAACAAAATAAAAAATGTCAAGGCACGACAAGTGTTAGATTCCGATGGACGCCCGGCGATAGAGGTGGATGTTATAACTCAAAACGGTGCTATTGGCAGGTCAAGTGCTGCTACAGGTAATTCTGTTGGTATAAACGAATCAGCAGTAATCAGGGATGGAAACCCGAAGTTGTATGGCGGAAAGAGTGTGTATAAAGCAATTGAAAATGTAAACAAAATAATAGCACCGGCTATTATAGGAATGGATGTTACTGATCAGCAGGCAATAGACGATAGAATGATTGAGCTTGATGGTACGAGATATAAAACCAAACTTGGGGGCAATACCATCAATGCGGTTTCATTCGCGGTTGCACGTGCGGGAGCTGCCAGTCTGAGGCTTCCATTCTACAGATATCTGGCTGGTGGTACGGAAATAAAGCATATGTTTACCCCAATCTATAATCTGATAAATGGCGGTCAATATTATGGAATTGTTCAAGCTTTTCAGGAATTTATATTAATACCGCGCAACATAAATAGCTATGAAGAGGCTGTCAGGGTAGGTGTGGAGATGTTTTACACGATTGGAGACATCATCAGCGAAGAAAAGAAGCAGCCAGCAGTAAAAGGTGAATACTGTGGTTATGGTGCACCGTCCGATGACCCGTTTGAGGTATTTGAAATATTTGAAGAGGCAGCCTCTCGATTGGGATACAAGGACAAGGTATGTTATGGTATTGACTGTGCAAGCAGTGAATTTTACAATACGAAAAGTAATACATATCGTTATAGGAATCGCGATATTGATTGTGACGAATTGATTTCGATTCTCAAAAAACTTACGCAAAGATTCCCTATTGGTTTTATAGAAGATGCTCTGCAGCAAGAAGATTTTGAAGGTCATCAAAAGGCGCATGAATGTATCCCGGCGGCGCTTATAGGTGATGATTTCATCTGCACAAATATAGAGCGCGCTCGTAAAGCTTATGAGATGCATGCCATAGATGGCATTATAGTGAAGCCAAACCAAGTGGGTACATTAACGGAAACGATGAACACTGTAAGATTCCTGCAAGAGAAAGAACAGATTTTGATCGCTTCTGGGCGCTCCGGCGGACCATTAGACGATCCTACCACTGATCTTGTAGTGGCAATTGGAGGTCATATGCTGAAGACCGGCGCCCCACGAAGCGGTGAACGTGTTGTTTCCATTAACGACGGCATACATATTTCTGAAGAGTTGGGGGATAATGGCAGGCCATTCAATGTCATGACACTTCCGGGATTTTCACGTCTGAATAATATTGAGGAGGAATTAAAATGAAAAGTAAAACCAAAGGTCTGCCGCATATTTATGCACTTGTTTTTATCTTCATGGTTATTATGGCACTTTTAACATGGGTGCTACCTAGCGGTCAATATACAAGAAAGGATGTAACCATAGGGTCTAGTACAAAATCGGTTCCCGTTGACGGTACATATGCTCAGATGGATAAAATCGGAGAAGATGGTAAGGATGTCCGACAGGGTCTTTTCGGACTATTTGTAGCACCTACAGAGGGTGTTCAGAAATCCGCCGATGTAGTAGCATTTGTTCTAATCGTTGGAGGTGCGTTTCAGATTATTAACAGTACCGGTGCTATTATGACGGGAATGAAGGCAATTGTGCGCAAACTTGGCAAATTCAACATCCTTGTCATCCCTATCTCGATGATTCTTTTTGGACTGGGAGGAACTACCTTCGGTATGGCGGAAGAACTTCTTCCATTTTATATGATTTTTATCCCTTTATTGTTCAGCATGGGATATGACTCCATGACAACATTTCTGGTTGTATTTCTAGGTTCCAGCGTGGGTGTCATGGCCAGTACAGTTAACCCATTCTCTGTTATAATTGCGCAGGGTATAGCAGGAATTGTCGGAAACCCACAACTTGGTTTCCGCTGTGTACAATTTATAATTTTGGAAGCATTGGCAATTTTATTTACAGTTCTTTATGCTAGAAGGGTCAAAAAAAACCCGGAAAGTTCGATTACTTTTGCGACCGATATGGAATGGAAAAAAGAACTTGTTGAACAAGATGCTGGCAAAACGGATGGAACGATGACAAACAGACAGAAACTTGTTATTGTGATTTTTACGGTATGTTTTATCATAATCATATATAATTTGGTTGTGAATGGCTGGTATATGGATGAAATGTGTGCCGTTTTTCTAATGATGGGAATTTTCAGTGGTATCGCAGGCGGACTTTCTATGAATGAGATGGCATGTGAGTTTGTAAACGGAATGAAGGATTTCGTATATGCTGGTCTTATTATAGGTATTTCAAGAGGAATTTTGTGTATCGCAGAAAATGGTATGATAATAGACACGATACTTTATTCACTGGTATCTGTGCTTAGAAGTGTACCTTTATGGTTCTATACCACGGCAATGTATCTGGTGGAAGTGGTCTTTTCCATCTTTGTTCCTACCACATCCGGTGTTGCTGCGCTGACAATGCCGGTTCTTGCACCACTTACAGAGTTTCTGGGCTTTAATCCTGAGGGCGCAGTTACCTGCTATCAGTATGCATGCAAGCTTACTCTGATGCTTAGCCCTGCTGCTCCGGTCACGGTAGCCGGTATCGCCATGTGTCGGCTGACTTTCCAACAGTGGTGGAAGACAATTTGGAAGTTTGTACTTTTAATGCTGGCCGTTACAATTGGTTTTGCTATCATTTCAAGCCGGTTGCCTATGTAGTGAATTGAAAAGGAGATGTGCATATGAAAGTTAAAGAAGCAAATATTTATGTGGTTGAGACAGGAAGTTTTAGACCGATCATTGCGGAGCTGATTACTGATGAGGGCATAGTCGGTATCGGTGAGGGATCTGTTGGGTTTGGCATCGGCTGTAAAGGAGCCGCCGCTATGGCAATAGACTTGGCGGAAAACTTTGTGGTTGGCCGTGATCCGTTTGCAATACAGGATATTTGGAATGATTTTTACTATAATACTTTTTGGGGCAAGGGGGGAGGTCCAATTTTCTATTCAGCTTGCAGTGCCCTTGAGGTTGCATTATGGGATATTAAAGGCAAAGCATTGGGAGTTCCTATATATGAAATGCTGGGTGGAAACCAGAGAAAAAATATACGCGTCTATGCAAATGATTGGTCTGATTCTTCTGAATTTGAATTTCCGGAGCAGTTTGCGGAAAGGGCGTTGGAAGTTGTTGCTGATGGTTACGATGCAATAAAATTGTATCCAATGAGTCCCTATGTTCCGGAAAATGATCATGACGCTAATTTTCACGTTAAAAACCGCTATATAGATAGTGCTTATGAAAAGCGGACGATAGAGGTTGTAAAAGCTGTACGCGAGGCGGTTGGCGATGATATTGATATGATGGTGGATGTTACTGCAGAGGGTACTACTGATATTATGACCAGAATAGGACAAGCTATCGAACCGTATCACCCATTTTGGTATGAGGAGCCTATAGACGCATTTGATATAGACGATTATAAGACTCTGAAAAATAAAGTTAATATCCCTATAGCGACCGGTGAACGGCTTTATACCAGATATGGTTTTCGTAGATTGATAGAGGAACGTGGCGTAGATATTGTTCAGCCAGATCCGGGCACATGTGGCGGCATACTGGAAGCATGGAAAATTGCGTCAATGGCTGAAACCGCCAATATGCGCTTTGCACCACATAACTGTGGCGGCCCTATATTGTGTGCCTCTGCCATACAGCTTGCATGCTGTACCTCTAATTTTGAAATTCTTGAAATTTTTCCGTATAGACCTGATATTCACTACAATATCGTTACTGATGCGTTTGAGCGTAAAGTAAAAAATGGACGCTTACAGGTCTCGACACTGCCCGGCTTGGGAGTAGAACTGAACCATGAGGTCGTAGATCAATTCAGGGTTGGACATGTCACCAAAAAATTACAGTATTGATTTGTGGGTTCCGACCGTCATAATGATAGAATGTATACCATAAACTATCTATGATTTTTATCTTGCATTTTGCGGTCAATTGTAAAACTAAATTAGACTTTGTAAAGTTAAATTAGACTTTTTGGAGAAGCTACAAAAACACACGATTTGAAATAGTTTAAATCACTAAAAATGAGCTTCAAAAAGATTGTTTTTATGATATAATAATAAAGAACAAGTTAAATTTGGGCATGACTTTAAGGAGTCTACTATAGTAAAATTTTTTTGAAAGACTAAATTAGACCCCTAATTTTTAGTATGAAATGCCCGGATAATAATTTAAATTATTTAAGTAGAGATGGTTTTAAGATTATATCATTAGCATCAATTCTTGTGATTCCTAATGCGTTAATTAGCTTAAAACCATATCTTGAGCTGAATGAGTCATATGGAGATTGGTCATTCAGCTTTTTTCTTATATAAGAGTTTACATGAGACATTAATAACGTAATATCTGCTTGTACCAAATGATCCATACTTTTGCCTTTTGGAATTACTCTGCGAATTAATTCATGGTTATTCTCTACTTCAGGCTTTTGAAAAGCCGAATATGGATAACAGTAAAATATATTTGTTAACTTTTCTGTGCCTTGTATTGTCTCAATACTCTTTGGATCTGAAAATTCGCTGCCATTGTCAGTTAAAATGAGAGGAAAGAGCCTTTTAAAGTAATCAGGTCCTACCGTATCGTAAATCATCTTAAAGCACTCTCTAACACTCTTTGTATCATTAGTATCCCTAATAAACATAAGCATAAAGGATGTATCAACAAAATGAATTGTAAGTAATACTTTTCCACCTTTTTTACCTTCTACAGTATCCATTTCAACCATTGATAAATCCTTATTCTCATCAATAAATTTTAAAAAATCATCATATTTTCTACCCTCTAAGCACTTTTTGTCAACTTTGTAGCCCATTTGGATTCTTCTTCTAGATCGATATCTTACCTTCCTAGGTAAATCAATGTTTTTTACTGATAATGCTCCTATTTCAATATATTTATATATAGTTTTTTCACTAACCATAATAGTATCTTTATTGTTTGCAAGTATATGATGCACTGATTGACCATTATCAACCAATGGGCTAATAATATCATCTAATCTCTTGATTTCTTCAGGAGAACTTTCAATGCCAACCCTAGATTCAACCAACAAACCTTCATAGTCTTTTTGAGATAATTTAGCTGAGTAATAGTGCTTTGCTAGAGTACATTTATTTCTATTATCACAACCATTACATACATATGGTGAAGATTTTAATTTTTGACAATAATCTTCTTTAAAATATTGGCAATCATTATTGCAATATCTGCAGAATCTACAAAACTTGTATTTACTCGTACATGTATTTTCTTTACAAATATTAGTTAAATCACAATTGTATCTGTAAATACATGCATTGTAACTACGACCGTAGCAACCCCTTTTATCAATAGTATATCTAAGAGAAATTTCTCTTGATATAGTTGATTTATGTCTATTGAGTTTTCTCGATATTTCAGATAAAGAAAAACCTAATTTAAGATATTTTTCTATATCCAATCTATTATCATAAGTTAAATGTTTTGCCATAACAGCTTCCCCCTTAGAGCTATTATCCGGGCATAACATAATGATACTACAAAATCCGCCGATGTTGACATGAGAACCTGAAAATGATAAGTAGGAATTACCCGAAGGCAAGCAAAACAAAGTTAAATACTATATTTGCTTCGAGATGGAGAATTTTATCATTTTCAGAACCCCATATCAACATTTCCCACTAACGTGGCGGCTCAATTGATTGAGAAAAACCCTCAGGCTTCACAAAACAAAATGTTGGGATCGGAATTTGTAAGGTTAAATGAGACTCCTTAGTTTGTAAGACTAAATTAGACTCTAAATCAAAAATGGGTCTATTTTACTTTTACAATTAACATCTTGCATTTTGCAAAAAAACTAAAGTATCAGCCTCTTGACACTCACAAATTTTTAACATATAATAGTGAAAACGAATATATGCTGTGACAAGGAAGAGTATTTAGATATCTTAGTTAAAGAGAGTTGGCTATATTGGTGTGAGGTCAATGCTAATATTTAAAGAAGACACCTTGGAGTAAATAATTCCAAAGGGATTATTCGCTGGATTTTAGCGTTAAAATAATGAGTTGAGGATTGCCTAATTAGGGTGGTACCGCGAGTTAACCTCTCGTCCCTGAAGTTTCAGAGATGAGGGGTTTAAATTTTTTGTAAGGAGGAAATTTTATGTCAGAATCAATGGGAAATTTAAGAAGAAACATGATGTGTGGCAATTTAAGAGATGTAAATGCAGGACAGGAAGTTATATTGATGGGGTGGGTACAAAGAGAAAGAAATCTTGGCTCACTATTGTTTGTTGATTTAAGGGATACAACAGGTATATCTCAAATAGTTTTTGATAGTACTGAAGATGAAGCATTATTTAAAAAAGCGGTAACTTTAAGGTCGGAGTATGTAATTGCAGTAAGAGGAAAGGTTAGGATCAGATCATCAATTAATAAAGAAATACCAACAGGAGATGTGGAGGTATTGGCAGAAGAATTGAAGATTCTAGACGAAGCACAAACCCCTCCAATCTATATAAAAGATGATGATAATGCATCAGAAACAATGAGGCTTAAATATAGATATTTGGATTTAAGAAAACCTCATATGCAAGAAAATCTAAAATTAAGAGCAAAGACAGCCAAAATCACCAGAGATTTCTTTTATGACAATGACTTCATAGAAGTTGAAACGCCTTTTTTGACTAAACCTACTCCTGAAGGAGCCAGAGACTATCTTGTCCCAAGTAGGGTTAGCCCAGGGGAATTCTATGCGCTTCCACAATCACCACAGCTTATGAAACAGCTTCTTATGGTATCAGGCATGGATAAATACTATCAAATAGTAAAATGTTTTAGAGACGAGGATTTGCGAGCAAACAGGCAACCGGAATTTACACAAATAGATATTGAAATGTCTTTTGTCGATGTAGATGATGTTATAAGCATAAACGAACAATTTATATACAAATTATTTAAAGAATTGAAGAATGTAGAAATAGACCTGCCTATTAGAAGGATGACTTACAAGGAAGCAATGGAGAGATATGGGGTAGATAAGCCGGATTTAAGGTTTGGATTTGAATTGGTTGATATATCCGATTTAGTGATAAATTGCGGATTTAAAGTATTTTCTGACACTGTCCAAAACAAAGGAGTAGTGAAAGGCATCAATGTTAAAGGCTATGGAGATAAATTTACCAGAAAAGATATAACATCCTTAGAAGAATATGCTAAGACCTATGGAGCAAAAGGGTTGGTATGGATAAAATTGACTAAAGGTGGTATAACCTCTCCTATAGCAAAATTTTTTGGCGATGAAGAATTAAAAAATATATTGGATAGATTCAATGCAGAAAAAGGAGACTTAATCCTTATAGTTGCTGATAAATTATCCGTTGCTTGTGATTCCTTGGGAAATCTACGAAATGAAGTAGCAAGAAGGCTTAACTTATTGTCAAATGATGATTTTAAACTAGTATGGATTATTGAGTTTCCATTGTTTGAATATGATGAAGAAGAAAAAAGATATGTAGCCAAACACCATCCTTTCACTCATCCGATGGATGAGGATATTGATTTACTTGAAACAGAACCTCAAAATGTAAGAGCGAAGGCTTATGACATAGTAATAAATGGCGATGAAATGGGTGGAGGGAGTATTAGAATTAATAACAGTAAACTGCAGAGCAGGATGTTCAAGGCTTTAGGTTTTACCGAAGAGGAAGCTCAAGAGAAATTTGGATTTCTCCTAGAGGCATTTAAGTATGGAGCACCTCCGCATGGTGGGATAGCTTATGGATTCGATAGGCTTATAATGTTATTTACAAATAGTTCAAATATTAAAGATGTTATAGCATTTCCAAAGACTCAGTCTGCTACGTGTTTGATGACTGATGCACCAACGAATGTCTCTGAAAAACAATTGGAAGAAGTTCATGTAAAGGTTGATATAAAATAATGAAAAATCCATTTGAGCGAACAGAATTGTTGTTGGGGATAGAAGAAATGAAAAAGTTACAAAATTCGGAAGTAGCTGTTTTCGGCATTGGAGGTGTAGGGTCTTTTTCTGCAGAGGCACTAGTAAGATCAGGATTGGGGAAGATTGTTTTAGTAGATTATGATATAATAGATATAACAAATATCAATAGGCAAATTCATGCAACTATAAAAACAGTGGGGCTTTCTAAAGTAGAAGTAATGAAAGAAAGGTTGCTTGATATCAACCCAGATCTAGAAATAAAAGTTTTTAATGAAAAATATACTGAAGAAACAAAGGATTTGCTATTGAGTTCAGATTATGATTATGTTATTGATGCTATTGATATGATTTCTGCAAAAATTGATTTGATTAATACCTGCAAGACGATGGGTATATCTATAATAAGCTCAATGGGCGCCGGAAATAAATTGGATCCAACATCTTTTGAAATTAAAGATATTTACTCAACAAAGGTATGTCCGCTTGCAAAGGTCATGAGGCGTGAACTTAAAAAAAGAGGCATAAAGGATTTAAAGGTTGTTTGCTCTGAAGAGACGCCGAAGAAGATAAATATCGGGGATAAAGAAATTAGAAAAGCTACTCCGGGAAGTATTGCTTTTGTACCTTCAGTTGTAGGTTTGATATTGGCATCTGAGGTAATAAAAGACCTTATAAAGTAGGAGGTGTATTTATGGAGCAAGTTGGCTTTGTAAGAAAAGTTGTTAAAGATAGAGCTGAACTTGAAGTTCGCAGAGCTTCAGGTTGTGGCAGCTGTAAAGGGTGTTCAGCCGGTTGTGAAACTAAAACTCATGTTATTACCTTAAAGAATGATCTAAACGTTAAAGTTGGAGATTTAGTTGAATTAGAAGGTGAACCTAAAAGCATATTGAAATATACGTTCATAGTATATATGATTCCATTCATATTTTTAATGGTAGGCATATTTGCAAGCTCTGGTTACTTTAAAGCACACGGTAATCCAAATTACGAAATATTAAGCTTCTTAGTTGGTATAGTTGCTCTTTTTATATCTTTCTTTGTAGTAAGATCGTTAGATAAAAAAATAGCAGAAAATGATGAAGGTGCTATAAAAATGACAAGGATATTATAGAGGAGGGTGCTTTCTTTGGTGGATAAAACCGCTGTTGTAAAACGACTTAGAAGGGTAGAGGGACAAATTAAAGGCATTCAAAAAATGGTAGAAGAAGACAAATATTGCGGAGATATATTGATTCAAATAGCAGCTGCAAGATCTGCATTAAATAGTGCAGGGGGATTGATTTTAGAAAATTATATGAAAACATGTATGAAGGATTATTCATCGGGGTTAGCTGAGGATGAGGAATTAGATAAATTGGTTGAAGTTATGCTAAAGTATACAAAACAAAATTAGAATAGATGAAAAGCTTAGTTGCAAGTAAAACTGAGCTTTTTGTATTTAATAATTTATATTCTTGTAAATGGGGTATTTTATTTATATAATGTAAGTGATTGGTTGCTTTGCTTTTAATTATAATAATATATATGTTGGAGGGAGTATAGCAAATGAATTTTAAAAATCTTGAGAAGATGGATCATGAAGTAATGGACATTATAAATAAGGAGATTGATAGACAAAACAAGCATATTGAGTTGATTGCATCCGAAAACTTTGTATCCCAGCAAGTTATGGAAGCTATGGGAAGTCAATTGACAAATAAATATGCTGAAGGGTATCCTGGGAGAAGATATTATGGAGGATGTGAAGTAGTTGACTTAGTCGAAAACTTGGCGATAGATAGATTAAAAAAGCTGTTTGGAGCAGACCATGCCAACGTACAACCCCATTCCGGTTCAAATGCAAATCTCGGAGTATACTTAGCTGTATTGAAGCCGGGGGATAAGGTTCTTGGAATGAATTTATCTCAGGGCGGGCATTTGACCCATGGCAGCCCGGTAAATATTTCGGGACTTTATTATAACTTTGTAGCATATGGAGTAGACAAAGAGACAGAAAGAATTGATTATGATGCTGTAAGAGAAATAGCACTGAAGGAAAGACCTAAGCTGATAGTAGCAGGTGCTAGTGCTTATCCAAGGGAAATAGACTTCAAAAAATTCAAGGAAATTGCAGATGAAATAGATGCATACCTTATGGTAGATATGGCTCATATTGCAGGTCTTGTTGCAGCAGGACTTCACCAAAATCCGGTTCCCTATGCAGACTTTGTAACTACTACAACTCACAAGACACTAAGGGGACCAAGGGGAGGAGCAATCCTCTGCAAAGAAGAATATGCGAAGACTATTGACAAGGCAATATTTCCGGGATTACAAGGTGGACCGTTGATGCATATTATAGCAGCAAAAGCGGTAGCATTTGGAGAAGCATTGCAGGATGATTTCAAAGGCTATCAGAAGCAAATAGTTAAAAATGCATCTGCACTTGCAGAAGGCCTAATAGAAAATGACTTTAGACTCGTTTCCGGAGGCACTGATAATCATTTAATATTGATTGATGTCAAGGCAAAAGGGTTAACAGGGAAAAAGGCAGAAGCATTATTAAATGATATAGGAATTGCCACAAATAAAAACACAATACCTTTTGATACTGAAAGTCCGTTTGTGACAAGCGGTATAAGGATTGGTACTCCGGCTATGACAACAAGAGGAATGAAAGAAGCTGAGATGAAAGAAATTGCATATCTAATAAGTTTAGCATTAGATGAAAAATATGATAGAAATGTAATAATAGGAAAAGTTCATCAATTATGTGATAGATTTCCATTATATTAAAAAGGGGGTGGTTTCAATGCCACCTTCGTTAAACATAATGACAGGCGGAAATTAAATGGAATTAAAGAATATTAATGAATCAAGAAATATAATTCAAAAAATAGATAAGGGTAGCATAGCAGAGGAATTGGGAATTGAGTTAGGAGATATACTACTTAGTATAAATAATGAAAAAGTTAAGGATATTATAGACTATAAATTTCTGGTATCTGATGATTTTTTATTAGTTAAAATACAAAAACCTAATGGTGATATTTGGGAATTTGAAATAGAAAAGGATTATGATGAGGATTTAGGCATTTCTTTTTCAAATCCATTAATAGATAAAGCTAAATCTTGTAGAAATAAATGTCTTTTTTGTTTTATTGATCAATTGCCTCCCAATATGAGAGAAACATTGTATTTTAAAGATGATGATTCAAGGCTATCGTTTCTGCAGGGCAATTTCATTACATTAACGAATATGAGTGAAGATGAAATAGAACGCATTATAAAATACAAACTAAGCCCAATAAATATCTCGGTTCATACGACAAATCCAGAACTGCGAATCAAAATGCTTAATAATAAGAATGCCGGGAATGTATATGAAATATTGAAAAGATTTCATAAAGCAAAATTGAAAGTAAATTGTCAAATAGTTCTTGTTCCATTTGTTAATGATGGGGCAGAATTATTAAGGACTATAAATGATTTATCTAAATTATATCCTACCATTGAATCAGTAGCAGTAGTACCTGTAGGTATTACAAGATATAGGGAAGGACTATTTGATGTTACCCCTTATGATAAAAAATTGTCCGATGAATTATTGGACATTGCAGAAAGCTTACAGAGAGAGCTTTTGGGGAAAATAGGAACAAGATTTATTTTTCCTTCAGATGAGTTTTATTGTCTTTCTAAAAGGGAAGTACCATTATATAAAGAGTATGAAGGTTTTCCACAATTGGAAAACGGGGTAGGGCTGATGAAATCTTTTGAACATGAGATAGATGCGGAGTTGGCTAAAATAAAAACTCAAATGTGCACAAACAAAAAATACATTTTAGCTACCGGAACCTTGGCATATGATTTTATTTCAAAGCTTGCATCCAAAATAGAAGAAAAATTTAAAGATTTAAGTTTACAAGTTATCCCTATAGTCAATCATTTTTTTGGAGAAACTATTACCGTGGCAGGTTTAATTACAGGAGAAGATCTGGTAGGGCAATTAAAGGAGCATACTTGTGATTTAGATGGAATTATCATACCTAAAAGTATGCTTAAAAGGGATGAAGATGTATTCTTGGATGATTTGTTATTGCATGAGGCGGAAGAAAAATTAGGAGCAAAGATAATTGTTTCAAATGTAGAGGGTAAAGCTTTGTTGAAGATATTTGAAGAAGAGGTGAACAAATGAATAAAGCTATAGTTTGTATAGTAGGAAGACCAAATGTTGGCAAGTCCACATTATTCAATAAATTAGTAGGAAGAAGAATTGCAATTACAGAAGATACCCCAGGTGTTACAAGGGATAGAATATATGCTGAAGGCGAATGGTTAAATAACTATTTCACTGTTATAGATACAGGTGGTCTGGAACCGGAAAATGAAGACACAATAATGTCAAATATTAGAAAACAAGCTCAAATAGCAATAGATACATCAGATGTGATACTGTTTGTAGTAGATGGAACTCAATCACTTACCCAAACGGATAGAGAAATAGGAAATATACTAAGAAAATCCAGAAAAAAGGTAATAATTGTAGCCAACAAAATAGACAATCAAAATATCCCCAGTGAAATATATGAATATTATGAACTTGGATTAGGGGAACCCATGATAATATCTGCTGAACAGAGTTTAGGTTTAGGTGATTTATTGGATGAAGTAGTAAAGTGTTTTCCGGAAGAAAGAGATACCGATTTGGATGAAGAGACAGTAAGAGTAACTTTTATAGGAAGACCTAACGTAGGTAAATCTTCTCTTATAAATTATATATTAGGAGAAGAAAGGGTAATAGTTACAGATATTGCAGGAACTACAAGAGATTCTATTGATAGCTATTTTGAACATGGGGACAATAAATATGTATTTGTAGACACGGCAGGCTTAAGAAGGAAAAGAAGTATATATGAGAATGTTGAAAGATATTCTGTAGTAAGGACATTAGCGGCAATAGATAGGTCGGAAATTTCTGTACTTTTGATAGATGCTACAGAAGGTGTAACGGAGCAGGATTCTAAAATAGTCGGATATGCTCATGATAATGGCAAAGGTATAATCATTGCAGTAAATAAATGGGATAAGATAGAAAAAGATAATAAGACATATAAAGAATTTGAAAAATCAATAAGAAAAACCTTAGGATTTATTGATTATGCTCCTATAGTTTTTATCTCAGCACTTACCGGGCAACGAGTGAGTAAATTACTTGAGTTGATCAACGTAGTTAATAATAATAATAATTTGAGAATTAGCACAGGAGTGTTCAACGATATAATTAATCAAGCGGTACTTATGAATCAACCACCCTCAGATAAAGGCAAAAGAGCAAAAATATATTATGGAACCCAAGTATCTGTAAGGCCGCCAAAATTTGTTATATTTGTAAATAATATTGAATTGATGCATTTTTCATATACAAGATACCTTGAAAATCAAATTAGAAGTCATTTTGGATTTATGGGAATTCCTATTCAGATTGAATATAAAGAAAGGGGTAAAAGTGAATAGCAATGAAGTTTGTTATTATTGGTATAATATCCTATCTTATAGGTTCATTTTCTTCAGCGTTTTTTTTGGGTAAGGCAATAAAAAAAATAGATATTAGAGTTCATGGCAGCGGAAACTCCGGTACAACAAATGCAATAAGAGTAATGGGGTTTAGGATGGGAGTTTTGACATTTCTTATTGACTTTGCAAAAGGCGCCATAGCAGTTTTAATTGGATTTTATTTAGAAGGATACAACGGGGGTTTACTTGGAGGGATTTGTGCTGTTTTAGGGCATGATTATCCAATATATATAAGGTTTAAAGGTGGAAAAGGAGTTGCCACATCTATTGGAGCGTTGGCAATATTAGATTTTCCAATGGCATTAATATCAGTCATAATAGGATTAATTGTGGGATTTTTTACGAAATATGTATCTTTAGGATCAATAGTATTTTTTGTACTTAACCCTTTTATCAGTATTATAATAAATAATCCAAATAATAGGTATCTAACATTAACTACTGTATTTTTGGGATTACTTGGAATATGTAGACACAAGTCGAATATCGAAAGACTTATAAGGGGAAATGAAAACAAGATTGGTAGGTGAATCGCGTGTGTAAAAGCATAGGCGTTATCGGAGGGGGCAGCTGGGGTACTGCTTTGGCAATACTTCTTAGAAACAAAGGTTATAAAGTGGATATGTGGATGAGAAATAGGGAACAATCTTTTGAGATGAACAGTACTAGAGAAAATAAAAGATTTCTACCAAATGTAAAGCTTCCTGGAAATTTAAATGTATCTAGTGATTTGGAAAAAACAATCTACAATAAAGATGTAATATTATTAGCAGTTCCTACTCATGGCGTTAGAGAAGTATTAAACAATTCAAAAAATTTTATAGGTGGAGATCAAATCATAGTAAATGTTGCAAAGGGTATAGAAAATGACAGCCTTCTAAGAATTTCTCAGATAGTTAAGGAGATACTTCCCCAAAATAAATACGCAATACTTTCGGGGCCTTCTCATGCAGAGGAAGTAGCTATTAATATACCAACTACCGTAGTATCTGCATCGGAAGATATGGAAGTAGCGCATTACATACAGGACTTGTTTATTACACCTACATTTAGAGTATATACAAATCCGGATGTAATTGGAGTTGAGCTTGGAGGTTCACTGAAGAATATAATAGCATTAGGTGCCGGCATATCAGATGGTCTAAGCTATGGGGACAATACCAAAGCTGCCCTTATGACCAGAGGGATCTTTGAGATAGCAAAACTCGGTGAAAAATTGGGGGCAAATCCGAATACATTTTCAGGGCTGTCAGGTATAGGAGACCTAATTGTAACTTGTACAAGCATGCATAGTAGAAATAGAAGAGCAGGTATACTTATTGGTCAGGGGAAAAATATGGAAGAAGCTATTCGAGAAGTTGGTATGGTGGTTGAAGGAATAAAAACTACTAAATCAGCCTATATATTAGGTAAAAAATATAATGTAAGTATGCCTATTACATCAGAGATTTACAATGTATTATATGAAAATGCAGATGTAAAAGCCGCTGTAGATAGACTAATGCAGAGGGACAAAAAACATGAGATGGAAGATGTAGTACAATAAAAAATTTTGTATTAATTAACCTGCTAAAAAAGCAGGTTTTTTTTTAACAAAGTAATAATTATAATAATTTTACGTATATATTATAATAGTGATTTAATATGTAATAAGGGGGGTAAGTAGTGGGGAATTTTGATATATACAAAGACATATCTGATAGAACAGATGGAGATATATATGCAGGTGTAGTGGGTCCAGTAAGAACAGGAAAATCAACATTTATTAAAAGGTTTATGGAATTATTGGTTATACCTCATATGGATAATAAACATAAGAAGGAAAGAACGATTGATGAACTACCTTTAAGTGGAGCCGGCAAAACTATAATGACAACAGAACCCAAATTTGTACCTTCAGAAGCTGTTGAACTTACTTTAAGCGAAAATATAAAATTTAAAGTTAGGATGGTTGATTGTGTAGGATACTTGGTAAAAGGCGCTTTAGGGCATGAAGAAAATCAAATGCCCAGAATGGTAAATACACCATGGAGTGAGGATACTATTCCATTTGAAGAGGCTGCAGAAATAGGCACCAAAAAAGTAATAAATGAACACTCTACAGTTGGCATAGTCATAACTACTGACGGATCTATTACGGATATTCCCAGAGCCAATTATATAAAGGCTGAGGAAAGGGTAATAGAGGAATTACAAGCATTAGAAAAGCCTTTTATTATCATACTAAATTCAAAACATCCAAATTTGGATAGTACGGTGGCATTAGCTGAAAGTTTAGAAAATAAGTATGGAGTTTCTGTTATCTCTATGGATTGTCTGAATATGGATGTTGGTGATGTCGAGAAGATATTTGAGAATTTATTGTATGAATTTCCGGTAAAAGAAGTAAATATAAATCTACCGGGGTGGATAGACGGATTGCCAAGGAATCATTGGATTAGACAAGAAATTATGGACTCACTTCAGGAATCAATCGTAGATATGGAAAAGTTGAATCAGGTTGGAGGATGTTTAAATCCATTAAGAGATGTAGATATAGTTGAAGATCTATTAATTAATGAAATTCATCTGGGAGAAGGATCTGTTGATACTGAGATAATTCTTGAAGAAGGATTATTTTTCAAAATTTTAAGCGAAATTACCGGGTATCTAATAGATGGAGATTATCAAATATTAAATCTTGTAACAAAACTGTCTGAGACCAAGAAAGAATATGATAAGGTTGAAAAAGCTATTCGCGAAGCCCGAGAGATAGGATATGGTCTAGTAAGTCCAAGCCTGGAAGAAATGGAATTAGCAGAACCTGAAATCTATAGACAGGGTAATAGATTTGGAGTAAAGCTTAAAGCAAAGGCGCCATCCCTCCATGTGTTGAGGGCAGATATTACTACAGAAGTATCACCCCTAATAGGTACAGAGATTCAATCAGAAGAACTTGTTCAATATTTTATGTCTGAATTTGAGAGCGAGCCATCAAAGATTTGGGAGTCCAACCTATTTGGGAAATCATTGTATGATCTTGTAACTGAGCAGCTTCAAGGGAAGTTGAATACAATGCCAGAAAATTCAAGACAGAAAATGAGAAAAGTATTAGAAAAGATATTAAATGACGGAAGCGGAGGACTGATCTTAATAATAATATAGACTATAATGGGGTGGATTATTGTAATCCACCCCATTAAATTATTTAGGCATAAATTAACAAAAAAAGTCGGAGTGAGAGGATTTGAACCTCCGGCCCCATGACCCCCAGTCATGTGCGCTACCAAACTGCGCTACACCCCGATTACAATAGATATTATATATTACAAAATTGGATTTGTAAAGTGTTTGAATCGTAACTAAATTATGGTATACTATATTTTAACAACAAAGTTTGGAGGTGTTTTATGTTTTTTAATGAAATTTTAATTATGCTATTTATAATAAGTGTAATTGGATATATACTGGTAGTAGTAAAAGAAAAATTTTATTTAAAAAATAATATGATTATTATAGATAATAAAAATGTGACGCAAGAACATTTAGATGAAACAGATTTAAAAGAGTTTTTTTTAGATGGAAAAAGAATAAGAGCTGGTGATGAAATTAAAGTAATTACAAAATCAAAAGATAAATTCATAGGAACTATCATTGGTGCAACTCAAAAGGAAAAAGCTATATTGATGATTACCAATGGAAATCAATTGTTGAGATTTAAGATAGACAATATTGCTCAATTTAAAATAATAAGTAAATATGGTAAATTTTTTACTTAATTGGGAGGTATATTATGTCCCAGACAAGAGTACAAAAAAAGAAAAGAAAAAATAGAATCATATTAATTCTTTTCACTTTTCTTCTTATATATTTTATTATTAGTTTAATACCTCTTGTATTTGGAAATCCATATAAAACCGTATTGCCTGAAGACGATGTGCTATTTCGAAAGTTTGAAGGACAAAGTGTGTTAATCAAAGAAGAATATGTATATTTTGCCGAAGGGAATGGACAGGTGGAAAGGATAGCTAAAGAGGGTGAAAGAGTTTCATCTTTTGAAGAAGTTGCAAGGATAAGTCTTCTAAATGATACTTCCGGACTTAAACAAGAGCTACTAGAGGTAGATCAAAAAATAGATACACTCAGCAAATCCGATAGACAAGCATCGGATATTTCTAATGATAACACTCAATTGGAAGATTTTCAAAAAGAAACAGTGAATGATATACAAAAATATATAAACGAGGGTAGTTATTTAAATGTCCAAAGATCAAAAGAAGAAATTCTAATATATAATGGAAAATTAAATAATTCATCCCAAGGGAATACTCTTCTTAATCAAAGTATTGAAACCTTAAAAGAAACTAGAAAGGGTTTAGTTGAAAAAATAGATAAAAATAATATAAGATGCTATTCAAGCGAATCAGGATTAATTTCATATGAAATTGACGGGTATGAGAATATATTTTTGCCAAAAGATTTTGAAAATTATACTTATGAAAATCTAAATATAGATGAGAATGCTAAGAACGAAATTCAAGATAAAATTAGTATTGGCTCTCCGGTTTTTAAGACAATCAATAATTTTGAATGGTATTTGGCTATAAAAGTTACAAATACTAAGGATATTGAAGATTATGAAATTGGACAAGCGATAACTGTGGAAGTAGCAGATAAAGAAATTATAGGGAATATCGTAGCAATAAATACTACCAACAACAAAGCTGTGATTGTAGTAAGATTCAGGGATTATTTACATGAAATATACAATTTAAGATTTACCGATGTAAGTATCATAAAGGAAAAAATAGAAAGCTATAAAATCCCGGTAAATGCTGTATTTGATTATGAAGGTAAAAAAGGCGTATATATTGAAGAAGTAAATGGAATAGTAAAATTTAAGCCTGTTAATGTTCTTGATATTGTTGGAGATGATGCATATATAGATAAAGGAGATATTGGTGGGTTTATAACTATTGGAGGAGAAAAATATAAAACAGTATCTTTATATGATGAGATATTTATTGACCCTACGACAGTTAAAGATGGTCAAATTCTAAGGTAATAAGGAGGGCTTTAGATGTATATAAAAGAGAATCTCTCGGAGATAAACGAGAATATATATAAATCATTGCAAAGAGTCGGCAGAAAGGATAATGTAGAGTTAATAGCGGTAACAAAGACTGTAGACATAGATAGAATTGAAGAGGCAATCAGTCTGGGGATAACAGATATTGGAGAAAATAGAGTACAAGAGTTAGAAAAAAAGATTGATGCCTTGGGTAATAGGGTAAATTATCATTTGATAGGTTCACTCCAGACAAATAAGGTAAGATTTATAATAGATGAGGTAAAATTGATTCACTCTTTGGATAGAGTTTCTTTAGCTAAAGAATTAGAAAAAAGAGCAAAAATGAATAATATTTTAGTTAATGCCCTAATCCAAGTAAATGTAGCAGAAGAGGAGACTAAATCAGGACTTAGGGTAGATGAAGTTATTTCTTTTATAGAAGAAATACAAAAATATGAGAACATTAGAATAAAAGGTTTAATGACGATAGCACCTTTCACAGATGATGAGGCTATTTTAAGGAATGTTTTTAGAACGATGAATTCTTTAAAAGAAAACATTATAAGTAGAGATTATGAGAATGTTAGTATGGATTATCTTTCCATGGGAATGACAAATGATTATGAAATAGCGATTGAAGAGGGGTCAAACATGATACGCGTAGGTACAGGAATATTTGGTAAAAGAAATTATTAAGGGGGCTAGACTATGAGTAGTTTTATGGACAAGTTTAAATATTTTATAGGTATTGATGAATTCGAGGAAGAAGATGAAGATGTTGTAGAAGATACATTGGAAGAAGAAGCTTTAGATTTTCCTTCACAAACAAAAACAAAAAAGTATAATAATAAAGTGGTAAATATCCATACTAATAGTAATATGAAGATAACAGTACATGAACCGCTTAGCTATGATGAAGCTCCTCAAATCATTGATGACTTAAAATCCAGGAAAGCAATAGTGGTGAATTTTGAACAATTGGAGCTGAGTGTAAAGAGACAGATATTTGATTTCATAAATGGGGGTATTTATGCAGTTGAAGGAAAAATTCAAAAGGTAACAAAGGACATATTTATATTGGCACCTAGCAATATAGAAATAGACGGACTAAAAGATGAATTAAAAAACAGGGGAATTTTTCCTTGGTAGGTTATAAGGTGGAAAATATGGCTTTATTAATTAGAAGTTTGAGTATCTTTGTAGAATTGATTGAAGCATTGATAATCATTAGGATTTTTATGAGTATATTTAGGATTAACTTTAATACAACTTTAGGAAGACTGGTATATGAATTGACAGAACCCATCCTTTCTCCATCAAAGAGATTATTAGATAAGATTGGCTTAGGCAGAGGGATGTTTGATTTTTCTCCTTGGGTTTCAATACTTATACTACGTATTTTGACTGCAATAATAATTAGTTTTTTGGGGCAATTATGAAAATAGATAGGGAGTTTTATACTTCTCATATAAAAGATAATGAGCAATTAGTAAATATGAGAAGAATATTGGATAAAGCAGAAAAGGTACTTAACAATCATTTAACTGAAGAAACAGATTTTTTGGATCCGTATGAAAGGCATCTGGCAAAATCCATTTTAAATAGATTTGAGTTAAACTATTTGGAATATGGTGGGCTAGACTCAGCTGAAAGAAAGATATTTATTATATATCCATTTTATGTAGATGAAAGCGATATAAAATTAAATTTATCTTTTTTAAGGATCAATTCAGGTCAAGAAGGATTGGCACATAAAGATTTTTTAGGCGGTATATTAAATCTTGGAATTAAAAGATCCAAAGTTGGGGATATTTTAGTACATGATACTTATGCAGATGTGATAGTCAAGAAGGAAATAAGTAGCTTTTTGCTATTTAATTTAGAAAAGATTGGGAACAGAAATGTAAATTTAATTGAAATTTATTTAAGTGATATATCTGAACCTGAAGAGTCATTTAAGGAATATAAAAAGTTTTTATCCTCAATGAGGATAGATGTGTTTATATGTTCTGTCTATAATCTTTCCAGAAAAGAAAGTCAGGATATTATAAAATCCGGAAATGTAAAGGTCAATTGGGAACTGATTGAAAAACCTTCTAAGGAAATAAATGTGGGGGATATTATATCAACTAGAGGATACGGACGCGCTAAACTTGTTTCTATAGATGGATTAAGTAAAAAGGGAAGGTATTATACTACTATAAGAATACTAACTTAGACGGAGTGATATGATGATAACACCACTAGATATACAAAATAAAGAATTCAATAAATCTTTTAGAGGATATAATTCAAAAAATGTTGATATCTTTTTAGATGAAATAATTGATGATTATGAAAAAATCTATAAAGAGAATATTGAGTTGAAAGACAAAATAAATATGCTTTCAGATCAAATAAGCCATTACAAATCAATGGAAGAGACATTAAAAAGTACATTGATAGTAGCACAAACTACTTCAGAAGATGTGGTATTGGCTGCCAGACAAAAATCAGATAGTATAATTGAAGATGCTGAAATAACAGCTAAAAAGATGATAGAACAGGCTAGAGAAGACGTTAGAAATATAAAACAAGAATATGAGTATTTAAAAAAAGAAATTTTTGTTTTCAAAACTAGGTACAAATCTTTTATTGAGGCTCAGTTGATTTCTTTAGATGATTTTTATACTGAAGTAGAAGATGTAAGAAAAGAAGGAAGTAAGAATGAAGAAAACAGTGAATCCAAAGAAATTACAAATTTGGGGGCGTAACTTATCATAAAATGCCATTTTAACAGTTGAATGATTATTTCTCCATTGGATATATTAAATTTAAGATTTTATTTAAAATGGAGGAATATATGGATAGAGATAAACTTAATCATTTTTGGAATAGACTTTTAAAAGAAAAAAAGAATTTGATTAAATCCAGAGAAAATATAACTCAAGAAGAATTTGGGTCAATGGACCTATATTATACAGAAAGTTCTAATTATGATAATCATCCTGGGGATATTGGGACCGAACTTTTCTTCAAAGAACAAGATCAAGGCTTTAGAAATAAAATGGATGATACTTTAGACGATATAGATCATGCTCTAGAAAAAATTAAAAATAAAAGTTATGGCATTTGTGAAAAATGTCATAAAAATATAGATGAAGAGAGACTGGAAGTAGTTCCTTATGCTAAAACTTGTTTAGAATGTTCTGAAGAAGTAAGTCCTAAACTCGATAATAGATTATATGAATCAATAGATGAAAAAATTGCCACATCTTCCAGTGTGGATCCTGATAGCAATGTGGAATATGATAGAGAGGATGCATATCAGGAAGTTTCTTATTACAATATTGTGCCCAATGATCCATCTTTCACTACTGGAGACAATATGGGGCTTGTCATTGATGAGGCTGACGATGACTCTGTAGAGGCGGTAGAAAATTTTTCTCAGGAATATTATGATGAAACATTAAAATAAACTTCTCTTGCAAATCAAGAGAAGTTTTTGTTGAATTCGAACTTTATATAATATAGAATAGGTATAGATAATTCACGATTTACAATGAACAAATCACATTAACTTGGAGGTATCAATTTGATAGTATTAATTGCATTTATTATTATAATAGATCAACTTACAAAACATCTGGCAATAAAATATCTAAAAGGTCAAAGTCCTGTAGTACTGATAAAGAACTTTTTAAGTTTACATTATACCGAAAATGCGGGAGCAGCCTTTGGCATACTCCAAGAAAAAAGAATGTTATTTGTCATCATAACGACAATATTTCTACTTGTAATTTCATTTTATATTATCAAATATTTTAATGAACTTTCGTTAATTAGCAAAATCGGAGCATCCGTATTATTAGGCGGAGCTATTGGCAATTATATTGATAGAGTAAGACATGGATTTGTTGTAGATTTTATAAGTGCTAAAATAACAAAGACTTATGATTTTCCAGTATTTAATATAGCAGATATGGCAATTGTGCTAGGAACTTTAGTTATAGTATATGTTGTATTGTTTGATAAACATAGCGCCTAGGAGGGTTTAATGGAGACTATAGAAATATATGTGGATGAGGGTGATAATGAAAGGCTCGACTATTATATAGCTACAGAATTAAATGAAGTATCAAGAACTTACATACAAAAATTGATAAAAGATGGATTAGTAGATGTAAATGGACTTAAAAAGAAGCCAAGTTATTTGGTAAAGGAAGGGGATAGGATACTGGTTAACCTTCCTAAACCAAAAAAATTAGAAATTGTGCCTGAGGATTTGCCTTTGGATATTATTTATCAAGATGAAGATATAGTAGTAGTGAATAAATCTCAAGGAATGGTTGTGCATCCTGCACCGGGGAACTATACCGGAACTTTGGTAAATGCATTGCTGTATCATATAGGTAGCTTATCTTCAATAAATGGCATTATCAGACCGGGAATAGTTCATAGATTGGATAAAGATACATCTGGAATATTAATTATCGCTAAAAATGATTTCAGTCATCGCTCGTTGTCAGAACAGCTTAAAGACAGAAAAGTCTACAGAGAGTATATTTCACTTGTAAATGGAGTTATAAAAGACGATAAAGGTACAATTAATGCACCAATAGGAAGAAATCCAAATAACAGAAAAATGATGAAAGTAATATCTAGTAATAGCAAAGAGGCTATTACTCATTATGAAGTAATAAGAAGATATGATAAATATACATTAATAAAGGCGGTACTTGAAACAGGAAGAACACATCAAATAAGAGTTCACTTTTCATATATGAACCATCCGGTAGTTGGAGATCCCATATATTCCAGTGGAAAGAATGAATTTAATTTAGATAAACAACTGCTCCATGCACGTAAGGTGGGAATAATTCATCCCCGAAGTAAGAAATATATGGAGTTTGAATGTGATATCCTCAATAATTTTAAGGAAGTACTTAAGAAATTGGATAATAGGTGATAAAAATGATGGTTAAAGCTGTGATCATGGACGAAAAGGCAATAGCAAGAGCTATTACAAGAATAGCAAATGAGATAATTGAAAGGAATAAAGGAGTTGGCAATATAGTGCTTGTTGGGATCAAAACAAGGGGGGTACCATTCGCACATAGACTTGCGGATAAGATTTATGAAATCGAAGGAGAAAATCTCCAAACTTATACGCTAGATATAACACTTTATAGAGATGATTTAAAAGAAATAAGCCCTCAGCCTACTGTAAATGAAGAATTTACCGGAGATATTAACGGAAGGATTGTTGTATTGGTTGATGATGTTATATATACCGGAAGGACTGTTAGAGCTGCACTTGATGCTTTAATAGATAAGGGAAGACCAAATAAGGTTCAGTTAGCTGTTCTGGTGGATAGAGGACATAGGGAGCTGCCAATCCGTCCAGATTATATAGGGAAAAATGTCCCAACTTCAAAGACTGAAATAATAGGTGTTGAATTCAAGGAAGTAGATGGAATAGACGAAGTCGTTATAAAGGAATAAGTTTAGAATGAGATGATTTTTTATATACATAAATTGATGTTTTTGCATATACGTCATTATTTATTACCCTCTCGAATAATATATAAATCGAGAGGTGATTTTATGATTAAAAAACTTCCTTTATCGATTTCAGGTTTGATGCTTGCACTAGCAGCACTGGGGAATCTTTTATTCACTTATGGTTATATTTTGCAAAATATATTTGGAATTTTATCTACTGTCATACTTTTTATGATGCTCGCAAAAATTATAATATGTTCAAAAATCATAGCAAATGAATTAGAAGATCCAATTAATGCAAGTATGTTTCCAACATTTTCAATGGGGATTATGCTATTGTCTACATATACCAAAGGACATATCGGAAATATATCATTCATTATCTGGATTATAGGCTTATTTCTTCACATATACTTGATGATAAGATTTACAACTAAATTTATAAAAAATTCTGGTATTGAAAAAATATTTCCATCTTATTTTATTGTGTATTCCGGCATTGTAGTAGGAAGCATTACTGCTCCTGTATTTAATATGCAGAGCATAGGAAAGATGCTATTCTATTTTGGAGTTATTTGTTTTGCAATTCTACTTTCCAATGCTATAAAAAATACTTTTACAAAACAAATGACAAAATCCGAACTGCCGACTATTGCAATATTTGCTGCGCCACTAAGTATATTTCTATCCGGATATTTAAATTCTTTTCAGTCAAAAAATGTATATATCGTCTATTTATTGGTGATATTTTCTCAGTTAACATTATTTTTAGTTTTAACTATATTTCCTAGGGTATTAAGGCTAAAATTTCATCCAAGCTTTTCTGCATTAACGTTCCCCGTAGTAATAAGTGCTATATCTTTAAAATCAGCAAATGGATTTTTAACAATCGCAGGAAGAGCAAACTCATTTATACCACGATTGGTTCAATTAGAAGAAATATTATCTATATTAATCGTATTATATGTTTTAGTTAGATATATAGTTTATTTGTTGCCTGGAACTTGCCATATGATAAGGTGTTGAAAACTTTTACCTTGGATTTTATTAGAGGCCCCAGAGTTTTAGAGGATATTTTAGTGACATCAGTAGGTCATTCGGCTATCCTCTTTTTTATTATATGAAATGTGATATACTAGAAGTAGCATATAAGTATGTATCCTATGTGAGGAGAGGATTTTGCATGCAAAATGAACTTATAATTACACAGGTAGAGAATTCGGAAGAAAAGGAAAAGATTGTTTCAGAAGTATTATCCGATTTACCGGAATGGTTTGGACTTCCGGAAAGTACCAGAGAATATATAATTGATTCAAGAAATTTGCCTTTGTGGGTAGCCAAAAACGATAAAGAAATCATTGGGTTTATTACTTTAAGCGAAAGTAGTGGGGATACAGGAGAACTGCATTGCATGGGTGTTAAAAAAGCATATCATAGAAAGACTATAGGCAGTAAGCTATATAATGCATTAGAGCAGTATGCAAAAGACAAATATAAATATTTACAAGTAAAAACTGTAGATGAAGGACACTATAAAGAGTATGATCAAACAATTGCTTTTTATAAAAATGTAGGTTTTTCTAAACTTGAAGTATTTCCATCGTTATGGGATGAATGGAATCCTTGCTTAATTATGATTAAAGCTATTTAGGAGTTGATAAAAATGACTATACAGAAACTAAAGTCTATTATTGAAAACAGCAACAATATAGTATTCTTTGGAGGTGCAGGAGTATCAACGGAAAGCAATATTCCTGATTTTAGATCCGAAACAGGACTCTATAAAAAAGATAATACTCAAAAGTATTCTCCGGAGTATATGCTTAGTCACACTTTTTTTAGAAAGCATACAGAAGAATTTTTCGAATTTTATAAAACTAAAATGGTATATACCGAAGCAAAGCCCAATAAAGCCCATTTGGCTTTAGCCGAACTTGAAAAAAGAGGAAAGCTAAAGGCAATAATTACACAAAATATAGATGGATTGCATCAAATGGCAGGCTCCAAAAATGTGCTGGAATTACATGGCTCCATTTATAGAAATTACTGTGTAGATTGTAAAAAAGAATACGGTTTGGACTTTGTAATGAAATCTGAAAATATACCCAAATGTGTAGAATGTGGTGGCATAGTTAAACCGGATGTAGTTTTATATGAGGAAAGTCTAAATATGTATGTAATGGACAAGGCATTGGAATATATTAGAAATGCTGATGTACTGATTGTGGGAGGGACATCTTTAAGCGTATATCCTGCTGCAAATTTAATAGAATATTATAGGGGAAACAAATTGATACTTATTAATAAGTCTGAAACATATTATGACAGAAGGGCATTCCTTACATTTAACGATAGCATCGGTGAAGTTCTTAGTCAAGTAATCTAACAAATTAATGATGTATTAGGGAAGGAATGACTAAAAATCAATTCCTTTTCTATTTTCTACACCCTTAGTGTAATAGTGTTTTATTTCCTTCATTTCTGTTATTAAATCGGCAATTTCAACCAATTCTTTTGGTGCATAACGACCGGTGATTATTACTTCCACATGAGGAGCTCTGTTGCTGATAGCTTTTATTACTTCTTCTACTGTAAATAATTTAAAATATAATGCTATATTCAATTCATCCATTACCACGACATCATATTTACCGTCTTTTAAGACGGAACTCATCTTTGCAAGACCTTGTTCAGCTCGTTTTATATCATCTTCGGTAGGATCATTATAAATAAAACATTCTTTACCAAATTGCTCAAATTCAATATTAGGAACAAAATCCGTACAATTTACTTCGCTATATTTCATTCCCTTAACAAATTGCCCAAAAAATACTTTTTTACCTATAGAAACAGCTCTCAAAGAAAGTCCCAAAGCTGCTGTTGTTTTTCCTTTTCCATTGCCAGTGTAAATCTGTACATATCCTTTATCCATTTTTCAACCTCCTTGGAATCAAATACTCATATTAATTATATGTGATGATCATATTTTACCGTATGGAGACATTAAATTTATCGATATTTATAAAATTTCATCAAAATCACACATTTATGTAGTATAATTAAAAAAGCATCTAAATCAAAGGGTTTTTAAAAAACTCATTGACGGGAGGTTTTTTGTATTATAAAATTCAAAGGTAGAACTTTCCTACAAGAAAGCATGTAATTAATTTTAAATGAGGAGGATTTTGATTTGAAGAAAAAGAAAGGTACATATAAATATGTAATATTGGCAACTATTATGGCCTTATCTATAAGCTTAACAGCATGCAAAAGTGGTGATGCTGTTGCTAAGGTAAACGATGAGGTTATTACAAAAGATGAATTATACCAAGCATTGGTAGAACAAAATGGTGCACAAGTATTGGATAATATGATTACTATGAAGGTCATTGACCAGGAAGCTAAGAAACAAAAAGTTACAGTAACTGAAGAGGATATAAACAAAGATCTTGATGCATTGAAATCAAGTTATGGCGGAGAGGCAGAATTTAATAGTGCATTACAGTATTTTGGATATGATATTGAAGACTTAAAGAAGGATATTTCCTTGAACTTGAAGATAAAGAAGCTTATAGAACCCAGCATAACCATAACAGAGGATGAAACCCTTGAGTATTTTGAAGAAAACAAGGATTCCTTAGGAGAAGAAGAGCAAGTGAGAGCTCGTCATATATTGGTTGAAACTGAGGATGAGGCAAAAAAAGTAAAAGGGAAATTAGATGCCGGAGAAGACTTTGCAGACTTAGCTAAGGAGTATTCATTAGACGATTCAAAAGATAGCGGAGGAGAATTAGGTTTCTTTAGCAAAGGTAAGATGGTCAAAGAATTTGAAGATGCTGCGTTTTCCTTAGATACAAATGAAATTAGTGAACCGGTAAAATCTGAATTTGGATATCATATTATACAGTTAGAGGAAAGAAAAGATGCAAAGGAAGCAACCTTAGATGAAGTTAAAGATCAAATAAAAGATGCTATTTTAAACAATAAAATCAATGAAGCATATCCTGCTTGGTATCAAGAAGTATTAAAAGAAAACAAAGTTGAAAATTATCTTAACACAAATAACTAAATAATAGGGCATTGGGGTATCCCCAATGCCCTAATTATAATTCCTCATTTGATAGATTGTCTACCGTATTTTTATCAGGATCTACAATTATTGTTTTATAATCATCATAGATTACCATCCCGGTTTTTGCGTTTTTAGGCTTTCTTACATTCTTCCGTTGAGTATAATCTACCGGAACATGTTTAGAGTTTTTACCTTTGCTAAAATATGATGCTAGAATTGCAGCTTCCTTTAAAGTAGTTTCAGGAACACCCCTTCCTTCGGATTTTATGATAACATGGCTACCTGGCATACCTTGGACATGAAGCCATAAATCTTCTCTATGGGAGAATTTCAAAGTCAAATAATCATTTTGTTTATTGTTTTTTCCCACGTAGATTTTGATATTGTCACTAGAGATGAATTCCATTGGTTTTGATACTTTTTCTTCTTTTTTTCTTTTATGTTTTTTGTCATTGCCTTTTAAATAACCTTCACTTATTAGTTCGTCTTTAATCTCATCAAGTTCTTCAATTTCAGTTGAGTTTTCTAAGCTCAATAGAACATTTTCCAGATATTCTATTTCTTTTTCCGTTTCAGGAATTTGTTCTAATAAAAGCTGATTTGCATTTTTGAGCTTTGAATATTTTTTATAATATTTTTGAGCATTGTCGACTGGAGAAAGTCTAATATCCAATGGAACTGTTAGTTTCGCCATATTTTCATCATAAAAGTTTTCCAGTTCTATTTTATTTACACCTCTAGGTATTTTATAGATATTTGCTGAAATTAAATCCGCATATACTTTGTACTTATCCCTAGATTTACTATCAAATAGCTCTTCTTTTTGCTTTCCGAGTTTAAGCTGTGCTCTATCAAGTTTTACATGGATGGATTTTCTTATAGAGTGAGATTTTTGATTTATTCGATCCATGATATCTTTTCTCCTATATACATTATCAAGGATAGCGGATATGCTATTCAAATAAACTTTATTATCATTACCATATTGGTCTAAATCCAAACTATAAAACGCGATGATGTCATTTTTATCGCTTGTTGTGATATACATAGGAGTATAATTGCCACTTTCAACTAAATCCATTATATTTTTAAATTCCATGTATAATTTAGCCTTATCATCTTCATTAAGACTAATTAAAGTTCTATCAATATCTATATCAGCTTGAAAACATATTTCCCTAGAAATCATAGGGCTTAGTCCTAAATAGTTAAAGTATAAAAATTTATATATGGGAGTATTTTTGTTTTCATTTTCAAGAAGGCTAAAAAATTCTTTTCTAGAGGTTTTCAATGGATTTTTCTTATCTCCTATAGGAGGGTATTGGTATATAAATCCGGGAAGTATCTGTCTTACTCTGGACATATCCGCTGACACCCTTTTAACCGAATCGATAATTTTATTAGTAGGTTTGTCTACAAGTATTATATTGCTGTGTTTTCCCATTATTTCGACTATAAGTCTTTTTTCTGTGGGTGTTCCCAATTCATCTATTGATGAAATATCTATGAAAACTACTCTATCCATTTCAAACTGCTCTATATTTAATACGATTCCCCCAGATAGATGTTTTCTTAAAAGCATACAGAATACAGGAGGAGTAGTCGGATTTTTCTTTGAAAATTTAGTAAGATATATTCTAGGGTTATTGCTACTTGAAGAAATAACTAATTTATGGTTTTCGTTTTTATTATAAATATTTATAAGGATTTCGTCTTTTTCTTGTTGGTAGATTTTATCTATTCTACCTCCCAGTATTGTTTCTTTTAATTCTTTAATAACCGAGTTTGTTACGATTCCATCAAATGACATCTTATACCTCCAAAATTATTGAATGGTATTAGTATATCATAACTATTTAATAAGTAACAGTGAATTATGAACTGTGGGCTTTAAATTGTTAACATTTCTTAACAATTAGTGGAATTATTAATATATAAACTATATAATAGAGTTCAAAGGAAGATGAGGTGATATATTTGATAAAAAGTATGACCGGCTATGGTATGGGTGAATTTTCAAATGAACATTTTAAGTTTAAAGTTGAGATTAAAGCAGTTAACCACAGATATAGTGACATAAGCGTAAAGCTTCCGAGACACATCAATTACCTTGAAGAAATCATCAAAAAAAATATCAAGGGAAGAATAAGTAGGGGAAAAGTAGATGTATATATTAATCTGGAATATATCAATGAATCTGCTGTAGATGTTAAAATAGATACTCCCTTAGCGAAATCTTATAAGGAAGCATTGTCCAATTTACTTATTGAATTAAATATGGATGAAAATATCCGCCTTAATAATATATTGTCAATTCCGGATGTTGTGAGGACAGAGAGAAAAGAGCTGGATCAGGACATGGTTTGGGAAGTTTTAAGCAAGGCTCTTAACTTAGCGTTGGATAATATTATGATTATGAAAGAAACCGAAGGAAAAGCTTTAAGGATGGACATGTTAAATAAAATAGATAATATAGAAGGATTTGTTCAAAAAATCGAGGACAGAGCTCCTGTTGTGGTACTTGATTACAAGGCAAAGTTGAAGGAAAGAATCAAAAACTTACTTGAAGATAATGTTCCTATAGATGAGGATAGGCTTAGTAACGAAGTTGCATTCTTCGCGGATAAGAGCAGCATAGATGAAGAAATAGTTAGACTTTACAGTCATATAAAGCAATTTAGATCTATATTGGATGAGGATGATTCAGTCGGCAGAAAGGTTGATTTTTTAATACAAGAGTTCAATAGAGAGATTAATACTATTGGTAGTAAGGCAAATGATATTGTTATTTCGAAATACGTAGTTGATTTGAAGTCTGAATTGGAAAAGATAAGAGAACAAATTCAAAATATTGAATGATGGGGGAATAATATGTCGGCGAAGTTAGTAAATATAGGATTTGGGAATATTGTTACGGCAAGTAGGATAGTAACAGTAGTAAGCCCCGAATCGGCACCTATAAAGAGACTTATTCAAGAATCAAGAGATAAAGGTATACTTGTAGATGCAACTTATGGTAGAAGAACCAGATCGGTAATTGTTACAGATTGCAATATTATAATTCTTGCTGCTGTTCAACCCGAGACTATTGCTAATAGATTACAATCAAAAGATGATATTACTAATGAATAAAAAAGGTTGGTGGACTGAAATGTCAAGAGGATTTTTATTAGTTTTGTCAGGACCTTCCGGTACTGGAAAGGGTACAGTAAGCAAAGCTCTTTTGAATAAGAGGACAGATATTGTATTTTCTGTTTCTGCTACTACCAGAAGGCCTAGACCGGGAGAATTAAATGGGGAAAACTATTATTTTGTGGATGAAGAAAAATTCTGTGAAATGGTAAATAGCAAAGAATTTTTGGAATATGCTCATGTTCATTCAAATTATTATGGTACCCCTAAGGAATTTGTATTTGATGAAATAGAAAAAGGAGAAATAGTTTTACTGGAAATAGATGTTCAAGGGGCTTTGCAGGTTAAGAAAAATTATAAAGAAGCTGTTTTTATATTTTTATTGCCACCAACAATGGACGAATTGAGGAATAGGATAGTAAAAAGAGGTACTGAAACACAAGAGGATATAAATAGAAGGTTTGAAAATGCCTTTAAGGAATTGGATTTTGTTGGTGAATATGATTTTTTCGTTGTAAATGATAAGGTAGAGGATGCCGTTAAAGACATAGAAGCTATAATAAGATCCGAAAAATTGAGGGTAAAACGACATAAGGATATAAAGGATAGAGTATTATTACAGGGAGGTAAATAAAAATGTTAAATCCATCATTTAGTGATTTACTTAAAAATGGGGAAAGCAAGTATACTTTAGTTATGGTAGCGGCAAAACGAGCAAGACAAATTATAGACGGATCAAAACCCTTGGTTGAAACCAGCTCAAGCAAGCCTGTTACAATAGCCTTGGAAGAGCTAATTGAAGGGAAAATAGAATATGAAACGCCTAATACAAATAGCATAAAGTAGGTGTATTAAAATGTTAAAAGGAAAAAATATTTTACTGGGTGTAACAGGGGGTATTGCTGTATATAAAGCTGCTGACTTGGTAAGCAAATTACGAAAACAACACGCAAATATTGATGTTATAATGACCGAAGGAGCTACTAAATTCGTTACTCCGCTGACATTTCAGACTATGGCTGAAAATTTTGTTCACACGGAAATGTTTGGCACGGTTAATCATTTTGATGTAGAGCATATTTCTCTAGCCCAAAAAGCAGATGCAGTTCTCATAGCACCTGCAACTGCAAATACTATAGGAAAAATTGCGGGCGGTATCTGTGACAATTTGCTGACAACAGTAGTTATGGCTACAAAAGCAAAGGTAATCTTTGCTCCTGCTATGAACACTCAAATGTATAACAATTCAATCGTTCAGGAAAATATAAATAAATTGAAGAACCTAGGCTATGAATTTATTAAGCCGGGGGTAGGACTTCTTGCTTGTGGAGATTATGGCGAAGGAAAGATGGCTGAACCAAATGACATAGTAGAGTATTTAATTAACCATTTCGTAGAAAAGGATTTGTTAGGTAAAAAAATCGTAGTTACAGCAGGACCTACTATAGAACCATTGGATCCTGTACGATATATTTCAAATCATTCCAGTGGCAAAATGGGATATAGTATAGCTAAAGAAGCACATGCTAGAGGCGCGGATGTTGTATTGATTTCCGGTCCTACAGTATTAGATGCTCCCGAAGGTGTGGAAATAGTTAGAGTAAATACTACCGAAGAGATGTTCAACTCCGTTGGAGAATTTTTCGATACTTGTGATTGTTTAATTAAATCTGCTGCACCGCTTGATTATAAACCTGAAAATGTTAGTCCTATTAAAATTAAAAAAGATGACAAGGAAAATGATGAACTGGATATTAAATTCATAAGAAATCCTGACATAGCAGCATACTACGGAAATCGAAAAAATAAGCAAATCATGGTTGGATTCGCTGCTGAGACAAACAATATATTTGAGTATGCATCTGAAAAGCTAAAGAAGAAAAACTTTGATTTTATAGTTGCCAATGACGTTACCGAAACGGGTGCAGGTTTTCAATCTGACACCAATATTGTGACTATTATCGATAATAATGGTAACCTTGAAAAATATCCTATTATGAGTAAAAAAGAAGTCGCAAAGATTATATTGGATAGAGTATCTTTGCTTATAAAAAGTAAAGCCTAGAGTTAGTAAAAGATTATGCCATATCAAGTATTTCAAAGGATTGAATTAAGCCTAATTGAAATGGTTTTTTAATGGAAAGGTATGATTAAATGAAGTATGCTGAAGTTGTAGTTGATAGAAAGGCTTCTGTATTGGACAGGCCTTTTACTTATGAAATAGGGTATCAGTTTGAAAACATTTTGAAGGAAGGCATGAGGGTTATCGTTCCCTTTGGGAATGGAAACAAAGCTATAAAAGGATTTGTAATTAAAATAGAGGACGATTTTACATCAAATTTCAAATTAAAAGAGATAATAGATATACTTGACGATAAACCTTTAGTATCAAAGGAATTAATTCAATTAGGTCTGTGGATTAAAGAAGAGTATTTATCATCATATATGGATGCTTTTCAACCCATATTGCCTCCCGGAGACTTTAAAGAGATAAATACCTTTGTTGAGTTATTTAAGACAAAAGCAAATACAATTAATTTAAATAATGTTGAGAAAAGCATAATTGAATATCTAAAAGATAATCATGCTCCAATGCTTTTATCAAAATTAAAAGAAGATTTAAATATAAAGAATATTAATCCCATATTAAATAAATTAGAAGAAGACGGAATTATTGGGGTCAATATTGAAATAAAAACAACTGTTAATAAAAAGACTGAAAAATGGGTTAAGCTAAATGAAAAATATAATATTAATGAAGCTTTAGAAATAGTGGGCACAAGGGCAAAAAAACAAATTGAAATAGCAAATCATCTATATATAAATGGTGAATCTCAATGTACTAGACTTATAGAGGGATTAAATACCTCATTGAGCACAATCAAAGCCTTAGAAAAGAGAAATGTAATAGAAATTTATGATAAAGAAGTTGAAAGAAATGCAGTTAAACGCCCAATTCCTTATTATAAAAAACATGTATTGACAAAAGAGCAGTATAATGCTTTTGAATGTATTTTAGAAGAATATGATATTAAGTCCAATAAATTTCTCATTCATGGAGTAACAGGCAGCGGTAAAACCGAAATTTATTTGCAGTTGGTGGAGGAAATGCTAAAGAAGGGGAAAGATGCTATTATCTTAGTTCCTGAAATTTCCCTAACTCCTCAAACTATAGATAGATTTATGGGTCGTTTCGGTGAAAAAGTGGCTGTTATTCATAGCAAATTATCATACGGAGAAAGATTTGATCAATGGAGGAGAATAAAGACCGGTAAGGCAAAATTGGTGGTTGGTGCCAGATCAGCTATTTTTGCACCTTTTAAAAACTTAGGACTGATAATTATAGATGAAGAGCATGAAAATACTTATAAATCATCTCAAAATCCAAAATATGATACAATTGATGTTGCGGAGAAAAGATGTGATTTAGAACATGCCATATTGGTTTTAGGCAGTGCTACTCCATTAATTGAAACATACTATAAGGCTCAGCGTGGAGAATATAAATTATTGGAACTAAAGGAACGAGCGAACAAACAAAAACTCCCCGAAATTCTATTGGTAGATATGAGGGAAGAGCTATCCTTCGGTAACAAATCCATATTTAGCCGTGCATTATATAATGAAATAAAGGGAAATCTTGAAAACAATCGTCAAACTATATTATTTTTAAATAGAAGGGGATTTTCTAATTTCGTATCCTGCCGAAGTTGTGGGTATGTTGTAAAGTGTACAAATTGTGATATATCGATGACTTATCATAAAAGTATTGATAAGCTCAGATGCCATTATTGTGGCGCTACAAGAGATGTTCCACATGTATGTCCGCAATGCGGAAGCAAATATATCAAGTACTTTGGCGTAGGTACAGAACAGGTAGAGATTACCACAAAGAAATTGTTCCCGAATGCTAGGATAGCGAGAATGGATGGAGATACGACTTCATTAAAGGGAAGCTACGAGAACATCCTTGAAGATATGAAGTCCGGAGAAATTGATATTTTGATAGGGACACAAATGATCTCAAAGGGGTTGGATTTTCCAAATGTTACTTTAGTGGGAATTATCGCAGCGGATACTACCTTAAACCTTCCTGATTTCAGGTCCCCTGAAAAGTCATTTCAGCTGGTAACGCAGGTAGCAGGCAGGGCAGGTAGAGGAGATGACTTGGGGAAGGTTGTACTTCAAACTTACAATCCGGAGCATTATAGTATTGAATATGCAAAATTACAAGATTATAATAAGTTTTATAAAACTGAAATTATGCTCAGAGAAGAATTTTTGTATCCGCCGTTTGTAAATATAATTAGTATTTTAGTTTATGGAGAAGATAGATATAACGTACAGCATGTAATTAAAAGCTGTTATGATATAATAAAGAAGGAATCATTTTTTATTAATGATTTTAATAAGCACTTCATAGGACCAAATCCTGCACCTCTA
Organism: Paratissierella segnis; assembly: GCF_014385195.1. Classification (GTDB taxonomy): domain Bacteria; phylum Bacillota; class Clostridia; order Tissierellales; family Tissierellaceae; genus Paratissierella; species Paratissierella segnis. Next base: position 47,340 of record NZ_JACRTG010000025.1, on the reverse strand, counting down.
GAAAAAATAAAAAACAATTATCGATGGCAAATAATTATAAAAATAGAAAATAATCATATGGAATGTATGAAAAATATAATAAAAAGGGTATGTATATTAAATGAGTTTAACTTAAAACTAGATAATGTAAAATTTAGCATTGACGTAAACCCATTAACAATTTTGTAGGAGGAATGAAATGGCATTAAGAGAAATAAGAATAGATGGGGATCCCATTTTAAGAAAAATATCTAGGGAAGTAACTGATGTAAATAATAGAATTTTAACTTTGTTAGATGACATGTTAGAAACCATGAAGTATGCAGAAGGGGTAGGGCTTGCGGCACCCCAAGTTGGAGTTTTAAGACGCGCGATAGTTGTGGATGTGGGTGAGGGAAGTATAAAACTTATAAATCCCGCTGTAATTGAAAAAAGTGGTGAGAATATTGATATTGAAGGATGCTTATCTATACCTTTAAAATCCGGGAAGGTTAAAAGACCTGAATGGGTGAAGGTGAAGTATCTTGATGTTGACGGCAATGAAAATATTATAGAAGCTACCGGGATTTTAGCGAGAGTTTTGTGCCATGAAATAGATCATCTAGATGGAATATTATATACCGATTTGGCCATAGAAACTTATGATGATGATGATGAATATTATGAGGAAGATAGAAAAGATACTGAGGAGTAGATGATAAGTGAATATTATTTTTATGGGAACACCGGATTTTGCTGTGCCCAGCCTTGTAAAATTACATGAACAAGGCTACAATATTGATTTGGTAGTTACTCAAAAAGACAAACCAAGAGGTAGAGGCAAAAAAATTCAATATCCTCCGATAAAGCAAAAAGCATTGGAATTTGGACTTGAAGTTTACCAACCCGATAGCGTAAATAACGAAGAGAGTATTGCAAAATTCAGAGAATTAAAGCCTGATGTTATTGTAGTGGTTGCTTTCGGGCAAATACTAAAAAAGAAATTGCTTGAAATTCCAAAATACGACTGCATCAATGTGCATGCTTCATTGTTACCTAAATATAGAGGTGCAGCGCCTATTAATTGGGCTATTATAAATGGTGAATCTGAAACTGGAATTACAATTATGCAAATAGAAGAAGGGTTGGATTCAGGTGACATAATACTAAGCCAATCTATTTCGATTACACCAAAAGACGATTTCGAGTCTTTGCATGATAAATTATCAGTATTAGGCGGAGAACTATTGATCAAAGCTTTAGAAGAGATAAAAATTGGCAAAGATAATAGGGTGCCTCAAGATGATAATCTATCCTCTTATGCACCAATGATTTCAAAAAGCACAGGGAAAATAGATTGGAATAAATCAGGAAAAGATATATATAATTTAGTTATGGGTTTAAGACCAACTCCCAGTGCATATACCATTTATAATGATTTGATTATGAAAATACACAAGGTAAGTTTAAAGCCGAAGATGGATAATGAAGAAATTGGGAAAGTTATTAAAGTAAATAGGGAAGGTATTTTTGTTAATTCAAAGGATAACTGCGTAGTCATTGAAGAAATACAATTCCCCGGTAAGAAAAGAATGAGCGTTAAGGATTATTTAGCAGGCAATAAGATTGAAGAAGGTATTATATTTAATTCATAGAGAGGAGAATTTGTATGTATCCATATGGTGGTTTATATGTAGATATTCCTTATTTGTTATATGTACTACCTGCATTAATACTTGCAAGTTGGGCACAAATCAAGATTAATAGTGATTTTAATAAATATTCTAGGGTATCCAGCGAAACCGGGTTATCCGGAGCAGAAGTAGCCAGAACGATATTGGATAGAAATGGACTTAATGATGTAAGGATTGAAAAAGTTTCGGGAAATCTTACTGACCATTATGATCCAAGGACTAGGGTATTGAGGTTATCAAATGGAGTTTATGGCTATACAAGTATTGCTGCAATGAGTGTAGCAGCACATGAAACAGGTCATGCAATACAACATTCAGAAGGATATTTTCCATTGATATTAAGAAACAATATTGCGCCTATAGCAAATATTGGCGCAAGAATGGTTTGGGTTTTTATTTTGCTTGGCTTTTTAGCAAGTGAAGTTTTTATTGAAGTTGGGATAGCATTATTTTTAGCTGTTGTATTGTTTCAAGTGGTGACTTTACCTGTTGAGTTTAATGCAAGCAGAAGAGCAATGTTGCAACTGGAAAATGGCATAGCGCCTCAAGACAAATTGAAACCTGCAAAAAAGGTATTGACTTCTGCAGCTTTAACATATGTAGCATCAACATTGGTAGCTATAGGTCAATTGTTAAGAATATTGACTATGACAAATAGAAGAAGAGATTAAAGGGGGGAACCCCTTTTTTCTTTAGGAGGAAAAACAATGGATATAAACACAAGGGAAATTGCCATTAAAATATTAACAGATATAAATCAAAATAATGCTTTTTCCAATATAGCTACAAATAAACATATTCCGGATGGTGTAGCTTCCCAAGATGAAAATTTTATACGCGAAATAACTTATGGAGTATTAGAAAATAAAATCTACATAGATTATATATTATCAAAATTGTCTAAAATCAAAATAAAGAAGATTCATCCAATTATCATGGAGATACTTAGAATAGGAGTATATCAAATACTTTTTATGGATAGGGTGCCTAATAGTGCAGCGGTCAATGAATCGGTAAATTTGGCAAAAAAATATGGACATAAAGGCTCTATAGGTTTTGTAAACGGAGTTTTAAGGTCTTTGATTAGAGATAAGGATAATATAATAAAAATAGATGATAAGGATTATGAATGTTATCTCTCAATAAAATATTCCCATCCGATATATATGGTTAAGTCCATAACAAATGATTATGGGATAGAGTTTACTGAAGAGATATTGAAGTCAAATAATGAAAGACCAAATTTAAATATTAGGGTGAATACATTAAAGACAGAAAAAGAAGTATTAATGTCCAAATTAACGGACTATGGTTTTCAGGTATTGGAAGGAAATTATGGCAAGAATACTCTTATAATTAAAAATCCTTCCAATATCACAAAGGTAAAGGAATTTAATGATGGATATTTTACTATACAAGATGAAAGCAGTCAACTCGTATCTCAAATCATGAACCCTAATCCAAATTCCTTTGTTTTGGACGTATGCAGTGCTCCAGGTGGGAAAGCTACCCATATGGCTCAGATAATGGACAATAAGGGGAAGATATTAGCAAGAGATTTTTATAATCATAAAATTGAATTAATCAACGAAAATAGTAAGAGATTAGGTATTGATATAATTGAAACAGAGGTATATGATGCTATAAAGCGAGATGAAACTTTAATAGAAAAAGTGGATTACGTATTATTGGATGCTCCTTGTTCAGGATTAGGGCTTATAAGACGTAAACCGGAGATCAGATGGAACAGGAAAGAAGAAGATATAAAAGAGTTGACTAATTTGCAATGGAACATATTAAACACCGTTAAGAACTATGTAAAAAATCATGGCATCCTTGTATATAGTACATGTACTATTTTGAAAGAAGAAAATATCAATATGATAAATAGATTTTTAGAATTAAATAAGGAATTTAGGCTAATGCCCTTTGGCAAAGAGCTTAAAACCAAGGAAAATTTGAATACAATCAATGAAGGGTATATTCAATTATTCCCTCATATCCACGGCACGGATGGCTTTTTTATAGCTAAAATGATTAAAGAAATATAGATATATTTTATAATATTATGTATAATAAATAAGAAAGATAGTGAATAAGCGTACAGTGAATTGTGATTTATTAAAGGGTGATATATTGAATAAAACTGAATTAAATAGTCTGACTCTGGAAGAATCAAAGGTATATATGATGAACATAGGAGAAAAGGGCTATAGAGGAGAGCAACTTTTTCAATATTTTAATAAGCATTTAAATTTGAATTTAAACGAATTAAAACAGCTTCCTAAAGAGACTAGAAATAAGCTAAAAGAAGTCGGCAAAGTAAATGAAATTGAAATATTGGAAAGATTTGATTCTAAAATAGATAGCACTAAAAAATATTTATATTTATTAGATGATAAAAATATAGTTGAAAGTGTTCTAATGGAATATAAACACGGGTTTACCACTTGCATATCCACTCAGGTAGGATGTAAAATGGGCTGTACGTTTTGTGCTTCGACTAAAAATGGATTTATTAGAGATTTAACTCCGGCTGAAATGCTCAATCAGATATATATGATGGAAAAGGACAACAATATAAAAATAAATAATATTGTTCTTATGGGCAGTGGTGAGCCATTGGATAATTATGATAATACTTTGAAATTTATTAATATAATTCATGAGGAAAAGGGTCATAACATTAGTCTGCGTAATATTACTCTTTCTTCATGCGGCGTAGTACCGAAAATATATGACTTGGCAAAAGAGAATCTTCCGATTACGTTATCCATTTCTCTTCATTCGCCTTTTGATGCAAAGAGAGCAAAGATTATGCCAATTGCTAAGCGATATAGTATCAATGAGTTAATGAATGCTTGTAAGTTTTACGGAGATTCAACAAATAGAAGATTAACATTTGAATATACCTTAATCGAAGATGAAAATGATGGGGAAAAGGAAGCAATCGAATTGGCAAAGCTACTTAAGAATATAAATGCACATATAAATCTTATTCCTCTTAATTCTATTAAAGAGTTTTCAAAGGATAGGCCTGATAAGAAAAGCATCGAAAAATTTAAAGATTCTTTAGAAAAAAAAGGTTTAAGAGTAACAATTCGCAGAGAAATGGGAAGCGACATAAGTGCATCTTGCGGACAACTGAGAAGAAGTTATTTAGAAAATAAACTTCAATAGAGGTGATTTTTATGATAGTAGGTGCAGTAACAGACATAGGAAAAATAAGGGATATAAATCAAGATTTTATGTTTGTGGGAGATGTTGAAAGCTTCCCCCTATATATTGTTGCTGATGGAATGGGAGGACACAACGCAGGGGAAGTAGCCAGCAATATGGCGGTACATATTATTAAAAAAGTATTTATAGATAATATTAAGCGCCTAAAGGATAAAGAAAACATAAAAAGGACTATTGAAGAAGCCATTTCCCAAGCAAATAAAAAAATATATTTAGAATCTAAAAAAGTCCTAAAGTACGCAGGAATGGGGACTACTATTACTCTAGCCTATATATTCAATAACAATATTTATATAGGGCATGTGGGAGATAGCAGAGCTTATTTTGCCACCGGAGAAAAGATTTATCAAATTACTGACGATCATTCTTTAGTAAACGAATTGATCAAAAATGGCAGTATTACTCCTGAAGAAGCCATAAATCATCCGCAAAAAAATCTGATAACCAGAGCTGTCGGGACAAGCAGTGAAATTCAATTGGATTTTTACATGCTGGATTATAAATCAGATGATATACTTATTATTTGCAGCGATGGATTGTCAAATATGTTAAGCGATGGTGATATTATGAAATTAATTAAAAGTGAAAGTGATGTTGATAAAGCATGCAATAAGTTAATTTCTGTAGCCAATGATAATGGCGGAAGAGATAATATAACTGTAATAGCAATTAAATTCTAGTAGTGAGGTGAAAAAAAGATGATAGGAAAAATTCTTGGAAATAGATATGAAATTTTAGAAAAAATAGGCGAAGGTGGGATGGCAAAAGTTTATAAAGCTAAAGATAAACTTTTAAATCGATTTGTTGCTATAAAAATACTTAAAGATGAATTTACAGAAGATGAGGATTTTGTAAGAAAATTTCGAAGGGAATCCCAATCAGCAGCCAGCCTATCACATCCAAATATCCTATATATATATGATGTTGGTGTGGAGGAAGAGGATAACAAAAAAATTTATTATATTGTAATGGAATATATAAATGGAAAAACACTGAAAGAAGTCATAAGAGAAAAGAATAAGTTATCGGCAGATGAAGCCATATATTATTCTTTGCAAATAGCGGAAGCACTTGAAAATGCTCATAAAAATCATATAGTTCATCGAGATATAAAACCTCACAATATAATGATTACAGAAGATAATCGGGTGAAGGTTACTGACTTTGGAATTGCAAGAGCTGTAACTTCATCTACCGTAACTACTACATCAAATGTATTGGGATCAGTACATTATTTTTCACCCGAACAGGCTAGAGGCGGCTATACTGACGAAAAATCGGATATCTATTCGCTGGGGATTGTAATGTATGAAATGGTGACGGGCAAAGTGCCTTATGAAGGTGACAGCCCAATAAGCGTAGCTTTAAAACATGTTCAAGATGACATAATACCACCTAGAGATATTGATGCAACTATTCCACTAAATCTTGAATCCGTAATTTTAAAGTGTGTTCAAAAGAAACAAAGCGACAGATATAATAATACAACAGAACTTATAAATGATTTGAAAAACATCAGATTGTTAGGTAAAGACGTTCATGTTGAAAGAGTAAATGATATGAGTTCTGCAACGAGAGTTATGCCGGCAGTTGAATCGGATATTAAGGGTGACAATAAAATGAATAAAAGTAAAAACAAAAAAACAAAGAAGAAAGGGAAAAAATCCGATGGCGGTATTAAGGTAATCTTTGCTGCAATTCTTTTAGCATTTTTGCTTGTAACAAGTATATTTTTTGGATTTTTTAAGTTTAAGTCTTTCTTAAAGTCTGATGAGATACCAGTTCCCAATTTAGTTGGAATGGATCAAAAAGTAGCTGAAAAGACCCTAAATGATTTAGGTTTAAACATGAAAGTTTTAGATAAAGTAAAGGACAGTAAATATAAAGTAGGAGAAGTAGTACATCAAGATGTGGATGCCGATCTAAAGGTCAAGGAAGGCTATACAATCGGAGTTACCATAAACGAAGGTGAAGAACTTGCCTTTGTTCCTTTGGTTATGAACAAACCATTGACTGACGCAGAAGCGCTAATAGAAGATGCAGGGTTACAAGTTGGAAAACGCGATGTTGAAACTTCAGATACAGTTCCTAAAAACTCTGTAATAAGGCAATACCCAGATGCAATGACGGAAGTTGCTGTAGACTCAAAGGTTGACTTAGTAATAAGCGAGGGACCGGAAATCAAAGAGGTTATAATGAAAAAACTTGTAGGGAAATCAATTGATGAAGCTCAAAAAATAATTACAGATGATGATTTGGTCGTTGGTGAAGTCAACACTCAGCCAAGTAATGAAATCCCCGCCGATATAGTAATTTGGCAAGAATATAATCAAGGAACAGTCTTGGAGACAAAGACGAGTGTGGATTTGATTATAAGCTCCGGACCATCTACAGATCAACCGGGAGATCAACCTACTGAACCCGGAACAGAAAGTGGAATGGGGTCTATTACGATTGTTTTACCTCCACGTATGGATAAGGAAGAAACAAATATAAAGATAAATAAAAGAATAGACGGAACAACAGAAGTAGTATTCAGTGGAACGATTAAGGCAAGCGATGAACCACTAGTACGTACATTTACAGGCAAGATAGGTACAGAATTTGATATAATGTATGACGATGTTTATCAGTCCACTAAGACTATCACGAAAGATAGCCAATAAGGAGAAATTTGATGATAGAAGGTATCATTATAAAAGGTGTTGGCGGGTTTTATTATGTAAAAACTCCCAATGGTACAATTGAGTGCAGAGCAAGAGGTGCTTTTAGAGAAGAAAATCTCACACCTCTTGTTGGTGACAATGTTAGGATAAGAATAAATAAAGAGGATAATACAGGATATATAGAGGAAATTCTTGAAAGAAAATCCTCATTAATTAGACCTCCTGTTGCAAATGTAACTCAAGGGATTGTAGTTATGAGTGTTAAAAAACCCGATATCAATACTTGGCTTTTAGACAGGTTTTTAATAATCGGAGAATATCAAAACCTTGATATGATTATCTGTTTTAATAAAACCGATTTATCTTTTAGTGAAACCTCAAATCTTGCTGAAACATACGAAAAGATAGGTTATAGAGTTATAATCACAAGCGCTAAGGAAAATTTAGGGATAGAAAGATTAAAAGATATTCTTAAAAACCATATTTCGGTATTTGCCGGACCTTCAGGAGTTGGCAAATCATCTTTATTGAATAAGATAAATCCTTGTTTCAAATTGGAAACCGGAGCAATAAGTTCTAAATCCAAAAGGGGAAAGCATACTACAAGACATGTTGAGCTGTTTGAATTGGAAGAAAATACATTTGTCTTAGATAGTCCGGGATTTAGTTCTTTAAGTTTAGATTTTATAGAAGAGGAAAGTGAATTAAAAAATTATTTTAGAGAAATAAAAAAATATGGAAGAGATTGTAGATTTTTAAGCTGTTTACATGACAAAGAACCTAATTGCAATGTAAAAAAATTAGTAGAGGAGTCTATTATAAGTAAGGCTAGATATGATAATTATATTCAATTTTTAGAAGAGGTAAGAAAATTTAGGAGGTACTAATATATGGCAGGACTTGCACCTTCCCTATTATCTGCAGATTTTGCAGAATTAAAGGAAGAAATCAGAAAAGTAGAAGAAGGCGGAGCAGATTTTTTACACTTAGATGTAATGGATGGTAATTTTGTTCCCAATATTACCTTTGGACCACCGGTTATAAAATCTTTGAGAAAGGTTTCGACTCTTCCATTTGATGTTCACTTGATGATAGATAGACCGGAAAGATATATTGGAGATTTTGTAAATGCAGGTGCTGATATATTGACTGTTCATGCAGAGGCGACTATTCATCTTAATAGAACTATACAAGCTATTAAATCAGAAGGAATCAAAGCAGGAGTATCCTTAAATCCATCAACCCCTTTAAATGTATTAGATTATGTTTTAGAAGATTTGGATTTAGTTTTGATTATGACCGTTAATCCCGGATTTGGTGGTCAATCATTTATTAAAGCAATGGAAGATAAGATAAGGACACTTCGTAAGATGATAGATGAAAAAAATTTAGATGTAATATTGGAAATAGACGGAGGAGTTAATTTAGAAAATGCAAAGCATTTAAAAGAGCTTGGGGTAGATATGATAGTAGCCGGCTCAGCAGTATTTGGAGCTGAGGATATCACAGCTCGTACACAAGAATTTAAAAAAATCATTGAATAATCATTTTCAATGTGATAACATGAGTTTAACTTAATAATTTGTAATTGCACTAGGGGGGCGAAAGCTGAGATTGGACAACTGTCCAGACCCTTAAAACCTGAACTAGGTAATTCTAGCGGAGGGAAGTGTGTATTGACGTTTAAATACCCATTACCTCAAGGTGATGGGTTTTTTTGGAGGGATTTTATGAAAAAATGGAACATACAAATGCTCGCTGAAGGCGGAATCATGATAGCCTTATCCGTTGTATTAAGCTATATTAAGATTTATACAGCACCAAATGGCGGAAGTGTAACTGCAGGCAGCATGATACCTATATTATTGTTTGCTATAAAATGGGGAGTAGGACCGGGAGTATTGGTCGGAGCAACCTATGGTATTTTAGATTTTATTTTAAAGCCTTATTTTTATCATCCGATACAGTTTTTATTAGACTATCCTATTGCATTTGGTCTATTGGGATTGGCTGGAATAGGAAGCAAAAAAAATGAAAATAATAAGTACAAAGAGTATTTCTCATTAATTTTGGGTATTGTCCTAGGTATAGGAGGAAGAATGGTATCTCACGTACTTTCGGGAGTTATATTTTTTTCGGAAAATGCAGGAGATTTGAATACATGGCGTTATTCCATTGAATATAACGCAACATATTTGGTGCCGGAACTTATTATTTCAATTGCAGTTTTAGTATTTATATGGAAACCCTTGAAAAGGGTAATCAAAAAATAAAGGAAGATGAAAATTGAAGGGGCTAATAATATCTAGTGGGGATGTTGCTAATTACAAATTATTGGTAAAATTATTAGAGTCACATGACTTTATACTTTGCGCGGATGGGGGTATCAGGCATCTTATGGCAGTAGGTGCAATACCCCATTTGCTTATTGGCGATTTAGACTCAGTAAGTAAAGCTGGGATGAATTATATAAATAAAAATAATATAAAATTATTAAAATATCCTGTTATGAAGGATGAAACGGATACGGAATTGGCTTTAGATTACCTTATCAGAGAAGGGTTTGATGAAATCACCCTAGTTGGAGTTACAGGCAGTAGGATGGATCATACTCTATCCAATATTTTTTTGCTTAAAGGTTTGAATGACAAAGGTATAAAAGGGAAAATTGTAGATGAAAATAATATCATATATTATTCAGATGATTATATAAGAGTTGAAAGAAAAGAAGGTTTCTATACATCGGTTGTTCCCATTAGCAATAAAGGAGCTAAAGTTACTTTACAAGGATTTTTATATCCTTTAGAAAATCATCTGATAAAATTTGGTTCAACTCTAGGAGTCAGCAACCAAATTGTTAATGAATATGGAGTAGTTAAAATAATAGAGGGTGAATGTTTGATTATCACATCAAAGGACTAAATAATTGTAACATATGATACCATCAATGAATAGAATAGTTATAACAACTGTGAATTTATTGGGGTGTTTTTATGAAATTATTTATCTATAGGCATTTTGACAAGATAATAAAAATAATTGGGATTCTCTTTTTAATTATGGGAAGTATAACGCTTATATATAGCTTTAAAATTAGAATTTTACTGTTTATTGTTGCTTTAATTAATCTTGGAATAGGATATTTACTTATAAAAATAAAATAAGGCTCTCCATTTTATTTTTATGGAAGCCTTTTTTATGTCACAATTATCAAATTATAAAGCTCTCTCAACATAACCAGATCTTAAACATCTTGTACAAACATTTACTCTTTTAACAGATCCATTTACAACTGCTCTTACTGTTCTGATATTAGGTGACCAACTTCTTGAACTTTTTTTATTAGAGAAAGTAACTTTATTTCCAAATACTTTTCCTTTTCCACATATTTCACATACTTTTGACACTACCAACACCTCCTTAGTCCTATTCTCATAGCGTTTTTTATTATTAGCTAAAGAACATATTATATTGTAACACATGAATATATAAAAAATCAATAAAAATATTATTAATAAAAGGTATTTCAATACTTTCTAATCTTTTTTATTTAATTTATGGATAGTAATTAGTTGAACTATTTATACTAATAATGTAAAATAGAAGAAAAGCTTCTAATATAAAATAAAAGTTTAAATTGAAGTATAAAGGTCAATGAGATTTTTACTGAAGGAGATATAAAGAATAAGTTATATTTAATTAAGGAGGCGAAGTTTATGCCAGCCAAAGTTCATGGTGATTTAGGGAATATAAATATTGACGACAATGTAATAGCTACTATTGCGGGGATATCTGCAATGGAAAGCTATGGGATTGTCGGAATGGCTTCAAAGAATGCAACTGACGGATTATTTGAATTATTAAAAATGGATAATCTTGCAAAGGGGATTAAGGTATATAGCAAAGAAGATGCTATTGTAATAGATTTACATGTAATTTTAGAATATGGAGTAAAGATATCTGTTGTGGCAGAAAATATCATTGATAGGGTGAAATTCAATGTTGAAAACCAAACAGGTTTGAAAGTGGAAAAGATAAATGTAAATGTACAAGGAATAAGAGTAGAAAAGTAATTTAGGGAGGTCACTTAACTTGAAAATAGAATTTATAGATGGGGTATTGCTAAAAAAAGCCCTAAGTGGCGCAGCTAGACTCCTCGAACAAAATAAAGAGGAGGTAAACTCCTTAAATGTTTTTCCTGTTCCGGATGGAGATACAGGTACAAATATGTTGTTAACTGTAAAATCAGCACTAAAGCAAGGATTAAATGTTGATGAAAATGATACTTATAAAATAGCTTTGGCTACTAGCCAAGGCTCTTTAATGGGAGCTCGTGGTAACTCGGGTGTAATTTTATCACAGCTTTTTAGAGGTTTTGCCAATGGGTTAAAATCAAAGAACAATATTGATATAATTACCTTGGCAAATGCTCTAAAACAAGCTTCTGATACTGCTTATAAAGCTGTTATGAAACCTACAGAGGGTACCATATTGACTGTTGCCAAGGAATGTGGAGAATTTGCAATATCCATCTCCAAGGAAGAAAAAGATATTGAAAATTTCATTAAAAGAGTAATTGAACATGGTAACAAAGCATTGGATAAAACCCCTGAAATGCTTCCGGTACTTAAGCAGGCAGGTGTAGTAGATGCCGGTGGTAAAGGATTGATGTATTTATTTTTAGGTGCATATAATGCTATTATCGGATTAGAAGAGTATTTTGAGGAAGAGGAAGCTGTTGAAATAAAAAAAGAGACTGTTCATCAGGAGAGAGAACACATTGATACTGATGATATTAAATTTGGTTATTGCACTGAATTTATGATAAATACGAATTATGATGATATTGAAAAATTCAGAAAGGAACTTTCAATTCAAGGAGATTCTTTGCTGGTTGTAGGTGGAGATGGAATTATAAAGGTTCATATTCATACAAATAATCCGGGAGTTGTTATTGAAAAAGCTCTAACATTAGGTGAACTTAAGGATATAAAAATTGATAATATGAGAATACAACATAGGGAAATCCTTTTGAAAGATGAACTTGCAGATTTGAAAAAAGAATCTGAAAAGGTTAAAATAAATAAAAAATATTCTTTTGTTGCTGTTTCAATTGGAGAAGGAATTGATGAAGTGTTCAGAGGATTAAATGTCGATGCAATAGTACCTGGTGGTCAAACGATGAATCCAAGCACTGAAGATATATTGAAAGCAATAGAAGATACAACAGGTGAATCTGTAATCATTTTACCAAACAATGGAAATGTCATATTGGCTGCCGAACAAACAAAGGTTATAAGTACAAGAAATATATTTGTATTACCTACTAAAAATATTCCGCAAGGGATAGCAGCACTGATTTCATTCAATGAGGAAGCTTCTATAGAAGAAAATATGATAAATATGTCAGAGGCAATTAATACTGTACTTACAGGACAGGTAACCTATGCAGTAAGAGATACAGAATATAAAGATAATAAGATAAATAAGGATGATATTATAGGACTTACTGATGGAGAGATTGAAGTAACAGGAAAGGATATAAACGATGTATCATTAAAGCTGATTGAAAAAATGGTTGATCATGATATAGGCATAATTACTATTTTTTATGGAAATGATGTAGATGAAAATAAGGTAAACGAGTTGTCAAATCTTTTAGAAGAAAGATTTAAAGATATAGATGTTGAGGTAGTATTTGGTGGGCAGCCATTATATTATTATATATTTTCCATAGAATAAAACCCTACCCTTTGGTGGGGTTTTTTTGAATAATGGAGGTAGTCATGGATAATTTGAATTTAAATGTACAGTACATAAAAGGAGTAGGTCCGAAAAGAGCATATCGGCTTAGGAGATTAAATGTCGAAACGGTCAGAGATTTAATATATTTTATACCTAGGGACTATGATGATAGAAGCCTTTTCAAAAATCTTGGGAGTGCGGTAAATGGAGAGAAAATAAGCCTTGAGGTTGAAATATGTGGAAATTCAAGCTTAAATAGAATTAAAAAAAACTTATCAATTTTAAAAATTCCTGTCAAAGATAATAGCGGATTTGGTAATTTGACTTTTTTTAACCAAGATTACCTTAGAGAAAAATTTAAAATCGGAGAGAAATATATTGTTAACGGCAAAGTAAATAAGACACATTTTGAAATCCAGATTACAAATCCAATTTACGAAAAAGAAGGAGAAAGTAAAAAGACTGGGAAAATTATTCCCATATATAACCTTACCAGTGGATTGACAAACAATGAAATGTTAAAGATTATTCATAATGTTTTGGAAGAATACTTAACATCTATTGATGAGAGTTTGCCTTCATATCTTATCAAAAAATATAAGTTAATGGGAATTCAAGAATCTATAAAAAACATCCACTTTCCGGAAAGTAAAAACAATATAAATTTAGCAAGGAGAAGACTGGCTTATGAGGAACTATTAGCTTTGCAATTAGGATTAACTACTATAAAAAACAAGGCTTACAATAGCACGAATGGAATAAAATTCCCATCAAGGGATGAAGTTTATGACTTTCTGGACAATTTACCATTTAAATTAACAAAAGCGCAACTTAAAGTGACAAATGAAATAATAGAGGATATGGAAAACGACAGGCAAATGAACAGACTAGTGCAAGGCGATGTTGGAAGCGGTAAAACTGTTGTGGGGGTTGTTGCAATGTACAAAGCGGTACTTTCAGGATATCAGGCTGCAATGATGGCTCCTACAGAGATATTGGCATCCCAGCATTTTGATTCCATATCCAAATTTTTATCACCCTATGGTATAAGTTGTGAGCTTTTAGTTGGCAGCATTTCAAAGAAAAGAAAGGACGAAATATTAGAAGATTTAGAATCCGGAAAGATTGATATAATAGTTGGAACTCACGCATTGATACAAGATAATGTTGAATTTCAAAGACTGGGATTAGTAATTACTGATGAACAGCATAGATTTGGGGTTAAACAAAGAGTGAGTTTAAGTGAAAAAGGCTCTAATCCCGATATCATAGTTATGACTGCAACACCAATACCCAGAACTCTTGCATTAATTTTATATGGGGATTTGGATATATCTGTAATTGATGAACTTCCACCGGGGAGAAAAGAAATTGAAACCTTTGCTGCGGGAATTGACATGAAGGAAAGAATCTATAAATTTGTAGAAAAGCAATTACAAGAGGGTAGACAAGCATATGTAGTATGCCCGTTGATAGAAGAATCAGAAAGTTTAACAATAAGTGCAGCGGAAAAATTATATAGGGAATTGAAAGAAGATGTATATAGAAAATTCAACGTAGGGATTTTACATGGGAAAATGACCTCGAAAGAAAAAGATGAGATAATGGAGGATTTTAAGGCTAATAGGATTAATATTTTAGTTTCAACTACTGTTATTGAAGTTGGAGTAAATGTTCCGAATGCCAATATTATGGTGATATTCAATGCTGAAAGATTTGGTCTGGCACAGTTGCACCAATTGAGGGGAAGAGTTGGCAGGGGAGAATATCAATCCTACTGTATACTTATCAATGAAAGTTTTAACCCTATATCTATGGAGAGAATGAGAATCATGCAACAGTCAACTGATGGCTTTGTAATATCTGAAAAAGATCTGGAGCTTAGAGGACCAGGAGAATTCTTTGGAACTAGACAACATGGATTACCTGAATTAAGGGTAGCAAATTTATTTACTGATATAAATATATTGAAAGCAGCACAAAAGGATGCAAAATTAATTTTAGAAAGGGACCCTGATTTAGCAGATCCAGAGCATATAGGATTAAGAAAAAGGGTCTTAGAACTATTTAAAGAGCCCTCCAATTAAAGACTTGAGAGTGGAATTGTAAATTAATTTATATTTTAAAGTTTAATAAAATGATAAAATATGATAAAATATTTCAATAAGGAAGGAAAGAATATTGAGAGTTATATCAGGCAATAAAAAAGGACATAGATTAAAGGCTCCTAAAGGGTTTGATGTTAGACCAACTGAGGATAAAATCAAAGAATCCATATTTAATATACTTAAACCCTTAAAAATTGAATTTACCGTATTGGATTTATTTGCAGGCTCCGGATCTATAGGCATTGAGTTTTTAAGCAGAGGGGCTAAGAAGGTATATTTTATAGATGTGAAACAAAATAGCATCGATATTATAAAAGAAAATCTAAGACATACAAAATTAGAAGATAAATCTACAGTATTAAAGCTGGAAGCAAATAGAGTGTTGAGGAAATTTTTAAAAGATAATCTTAAGTTTGATTATATATATCTTGATCCTCCATTTAAAAATCATGAATTATTGTTTAATGTTGTAGATTATATTACTAAACATGATTTACTTGAAAAGAATGGACTCATATTAATTGAACATGAAAAGGAATTGAATCTTAAGCTAAATATAAACAATTTTTACAGATGTGATTATAGAAACTATGGAAGTAAATCAATATCATTTTATAAAAAGCAAGAGGTGCTGAAATGAATGTAATATATCCGGGCAGTTTTGATCCCATTACATATGGTCATTTAGATATTATAAAGAGATGTTCATCAAAATTTGATAAAGTAATAGTTGGTGTTTTAAGCAATTCATCAAAAAAAGTAATATTTACTATCGATGAACGAGTTGAATTGATACGCAAGTGTACAAAGGAGCTTAAAAATGTAGAGGTTGATTCTTTTTCAGGATTACTTATAGATTTTGCAAAACAAAAGAATTGTCCTAATATTGTAAGAGGTTTAAGGGCTGTTTCTGATTTTGAATATGAAATGCAGATGGCATTGGTCAATAGAAAATTATATCCGGAATTAGAGACATATTTTATGGTTTCCGGGAATCAATATTCTTTTTTAAGTTCAAGTATTGTAAAGGAAATTGCAATGCTTAATGGAAATATATCTTGTTTTGTACCAAAGGTTGTTGAAGAGAAATTAGTAAATAAAATAAGGGGGTAGCTATAGTGGATATTTTGAATCTTATCGATGAAATAGAAGATATAGTTGAAGCCGGTACAAGCGTTCTTTTTACAAATAAGGTAATGGTAGATAAAGAAGAACTTTTGGAAATAGTTCAAGAAATAAGAATTAAATTGCCTGATGAAATAAAACAAGCCGCATGGATAAAAGACGAAAGGCAAAGGATTCTTGCTGAGGCACAAAAAGATGCGGATACAATGCTCAATGAAGCCGAATATAAATTAGAAGAGCTGGTTGACCAACAAGAAATAATCAAAAAGGCAAATGCAAGGGCCGAAGAAATCATAACTAAAGCGAAAAGCAATGCAAAAGAGATAAGAATCGGGGCAATGGAATACGCCGACAGTTTATTACTGGAAACACAAGAAAACTTAAAGGAAGCTATACAATTACTTAATGACAATAGAAAAGAACTTAGAGGTATGGAGTAATTGAATCTCTAGTAAGTTAAATCATTTAAAGGGTTAGCACCAATTTTTAAAATTAATTGGTGCTATATTTTTTTGATCCAAATATTTAAATCTATATTTTATCTTATTTATTAAGGCATAGGGCATATAATACATTTTTCTTTAGTTGTGGGCATAATAATAAATGCAAAATTACTATAATCACATATTTTAATAAATATATTGACAAGGGAAATACATCAGAATATAATAAATGTAAAGAGTTGCTCATTAATGATGAGCAAGTATTATTAATTTATTTGTAAACGTTATTTTAATTATAAAATTATAGTGGCTATTAATTTTACTATAAATAAAAGACAAAGGAGAGAGTTGCATGACATTAAGTACATGTAAAAAAACGATCTTAAAAGGTGGCACTATTGTATTACCAGATAGATTGGTTGGAGCATCTTTGGTAATTGAAAACGGTATTATCAAAGGAATCACCAATGCGAAAATTGGAGGTGATTATGAAATTGTAGATGTAACAGGGAAAGTTCTAATGCCTGGTGTTATAGATTCTCATGTACATATGTGGGATCCTTCTCCATTGAATTATCGTGAAGACTGGTATCATGGATCACAGGCAGCAGCAGCAGGGGGGATTACTACTATCGTCGAAATGCCGCTAAGTGTACCTCCTGTGACTGACAGACATGGTTTTGAACTTAAAAAAGAAGTGGCTAGTAAAGACTCATTTGTAGACTTTGCATTATGGGGAGGGCTTATTCCTTCTTGTATTGATAAGCTTGAAGAGCTTAATGACTTAGGTTGTGTGGCATATAAGGGTTTTATGTCCTTTGCAAACCCCGATTATCCGCAGATTACGGATGGATATTTAGTTAAAGGAATGAGAGAGGTAGCGAAGTTTGATGGATTAATAGGTGTGCATGCTGAAAATGCTGAGGTAGCTGATTTTGGCAGTAAGCATATGAGTGATATAAATTGCAAAGATGAATCCATGCATGATGAGGCTCGACCTTGGTGGGCTGAACTTGAAGCAATTCAGCGAGCAGTATTGTTTTCTAAGGTAAATAATTCACGATTGCTTATTTGTCATATGACAATTGCAGAAGGCGCTGAATACTTAAAAAAAGCAAAGATGGAAGGGGTTAAAGTATCTGTAGAAACATGCCCACATTATCTATTGTTTGATAAAAATATATTACGTGATAAGAAATCCTATGCTAAATGCAATCCGCCGTTGCGTAGCCGTGAAAATGTTGAAAAATTATGGGATTATATATTTGATGGAACAATTGATATAATTGGTTCCGATCATGGACCATATAGTGATGAAGAAAAAGTCAAGGAAGGGAGTTTTTGGAATGAGTATAGTGGGTTTGGTGGATTTGATGCTATGCTATCCGGACTTATTACTGAAGGAGTTCATAAGCGTGGTTTACCATTATCTCATTTATCTAAAATCACTTCTGAAAATACTGCAAGAATTATGGGCTTGTATCCTAAGAAAGGAAGTTTATTGCCAGGCTCAGATGCCGATGTGCTGGTAGTAGATCTTAATGAAGAATGGATTTATGATGGCATGAAATCTTTTTCAAAGACAAAAAGCAACAAAGGAATCTATCAAGATATGAAATTTAAAGGTAAGGTTGAAAAAACACTTGTAAGAGGAGAGCTGGTATATGATAATGGAATGATTGTAGGAAAACAAGGATATGGGCAGTATGTACCTAAACAGAATCAACATAGTTAAAGAAAGGAGTCCATTATGACACAGGAAAACTTGAAAGCACGTGAAGTGATGATGGGAGGCATTAAGGTATCTCAGATTGCGTTTGGAACTGAGCATCTTAACCAATATACTCCAAATTTTGGAGGAGCGATTTTACGAGATGCAGCATTACAAAATAATGTGTTTTTTTGGGATACAGATAATTGCTACGGTAGTCAACCTGCTGTTGCAGCGGGTCTTAAAATGTTAGATAGGTCAAAGGTAATAGTTACAAGCAAGACTTATGCAAAG
The DNA here is from genome assembly GCF_014385195.1 of Paratissierella segnis. Classification (GTDB taxonomy): domain Bacteria; phylum Bacillota; class Clostridia; order Tissierellales; family Tissierellaceae; genus Paratissierella; species Paratissierella segnis. Next base: position 28,356 of record NZ_JACRTG010000025.1, on the reverse strand, counting down.
ACCGAACAGGAATCGGAGGAAAGTCTTGCAAGAATATTAAAGGATTTAGATACACCTTATATCGATTTTTGCTTACTACATGGTGTTGTGTATGGAGAATTAATTGATCATTTGCCTGCATTAGCTGCATTAAGAAGACTTAAAGACAAGGGATTTGTAAGGCAAATAGGATTATCAACTCATTCAGCAAGTGTTGCTTGGGATGCGTCTGATATTGAAGGAATTGAAGTATTATGTGTTACTTTCAATCGAGACGGTTCCCGTATAGAAGAAGGTAATTTTGATGGCATGGTTAGAGCTTTAAAAAAAGCACATGATGTAAAGAAAAAAGGCACATATGTTATTAAAACCTTAGGAAGAGGGGATTTGGTACATGATCTGGAAAATGCGTTGAATTGGGTAATGGACTATCATGAATATATTGATGTATATAACATTGGATATAGAAATCTTCGAGAATTGCGTCAAGATTTGAGTGTAGTAAACAATTATTACGATAAATTGGAGGTGAGAAATAATGAGTGAAAATTTGTTAATAAAAAATGTTACAATGTTAACATTCTTCAATGATGGATACAACGCAATAAAGATTCAAGAGACTGATATTTTAATAAAAAATGGACTTATTGCACAGATTGACAAAAATATTGAAGACTCATGTAAAACAATAGATGGAACAGGGAAATTGGCTGTTCCTGGTTTAGTAAATTCACGTAGTCGCTCCTTGGCTTCAAAAGTTTCCAAGAGTATTGCTGAAGATGTTAATCTTGATAAATATGGAAATTCACCTTTATATACAATGGTAAATCCATTTCTCAATATTTCATTAGACATTTTGAATGACGAAGAATTAAAATCAATACTAGAAATTGCTCTTTATGAAGCGATAGATAGTGGTACTACTACTTTGCTCGAGCAATGTGTAGGTCGTGAATTACCACTTTATTTAGAATTATGCGAAGAATATGGATTACGGACTTTTGCAGCACCAATGTTAATGAGCAGAAAATCTTTGCCTGAAGCAGATGCATGGGGTAATTTTGATTTGTGTTTGCAAGAAGTGGACGAGCAGGGAATTGTTGATTGGAACTGTTCACTGGTTGAAAAGTATAAAAATAACGAGATAGTAAAAGCATCTATGGGGCTCGGTTCAGTTGATACAATATCTGAGAGTTTGATTGCTAAAGTGGCAAAAAATGCTTTCGAAAGTAATAGTATTTTAATGATTCCTGCAAATGAAACTTTGAGGGAAAGAGAAATTTGTCAGGAAAGATATGGCCTTTCTCCAATTGAAGTATTGCATAAAAACCATGCTTTATCTAGAAAGACTTTATTAGGTGGATTAATATATACTACTAAAGAAGATCGTAGAATTATCAAAAGTATGTCTTCTCAGGCTGTAGTATGTCAGTATCAGGGAATGTTGGATGCAGTTTTATCTCCATTTATAGATTTTCTAATTGATGATATTAATACTACAATCGGTACTGGACGTTGCTCAATAAATATGTTAGAGCAACTAAGAATGTCAGCAATTGCTGGTAAGTTACAATTTGGAAAGCGCTATCAGATGCGAGCATCCGATGCATTTTATGCCTCTACAGAGGCAGGAGGAAGAGCAGTCGATATGAAAATTGGCCGACTAGAAGAAGATTGTAAAGCTGACATATTGTTAGTGGATTTAAGTAATCCTAGTTTTCATCCCTTTGCATTGCCAGTAAGGGAACTAATATATAATACTAAAACTTCAGATATTAGTGAGGTGATTATAAATGGTAAATTGTTAAAGCAAGGTGGAAAGGTTCTGGTAGCGGATAAAAAGGATATTGTTATGCGTTCAGAAAAGGCTATGGAGAAGGTTTGGCAGCGTGCGAGAGATATTGGTGTATTATAAATAAGATATGAAAGGGTGTAAATAATGAAAAAAATGAAAAGAATCATTAGTCTGCTGTTGGTATTTATACTTATGCTTTCACTTGTAGCTTGTGGAGGAGAAAAGAAGGATCCAATCAAGATTGGTTTCGAAGGTTGGTCATCTGGAGCTGATGCTTATATGGGACAAGTTGCTATTGCAGTTTTACAGGATTATATTGATAATGTAAATGCTAATGGAGGTTGGTTGGGTAGACAGGTTGAATTAGTACCTTATGATATTTCTAAAGATTTTTCTGAATCTATTAATGCAACTAATAGATTAATTAATCAAGATAAAGTTACAGCTATTATAGGACCAGATGGGAGTCCATTTGCAATACCTCTTGGCGATATTGTGGAAAATGCTCAGATTCCATTGTTACCTTATGGATCCAATGCAGCTGTTACACTTAATGATGATGGTAGTGTAAAACCGTATGTATTCAGAGCTTGTCCTGTTGACTCTGATAGTGCTACTGTTTTAGCGTCATATGTATATAAAGAAATGGGTGTCCGTAGGGTGGCTACTTTGATTGAGACAACCAATGCATATTGTGTTGGTATGGGAGAAGCCTTTGTCAAAGCTTTTACAAGTCTAGGTGGTGAAATTGTAGCTACAGAAAGTTATCCAGTAGAAGAAATTGAATTTCGTGCACAATTAACAAAGTTAGCAGAAAGTAAACCAGAATATATTTTCATGCCTGCAGCAGCCTATAAAGAAGTAGGGAATGCTGCAAAGCAATTAAAAGAATTGGGATTCTCAGATAATATTAAAATATTGGGAACAGATGGATGGTACATTCCTGAATTAATGGGTATTGCCGGACCCGAATTGGAGGGTGCACATTTGATAATTGGTGCTGATATGAGTGATCCAGAATTTGCTGATATTATTACTGATTATAATAAAAAACATGGAGATTTAGATATGGAATTACATATCTATGCTCTTTATGCTTTAAATGCACTTCAATTCATTGAACATGCTATTTTAGAAGCTGGATCTACGGAAGGGCCTGCAATTAGAGATGCTTTAGAAAATATTAAAGATCTTGAAGTATCAACTGGTGGAAAGTGGACGTTGGATCCTAAGACACATAATCCTAAGGGTTCAGAATTTAGTATTGTAAAAGTAACGGATAGCCAGTTTAAGACAATTACTAAATATACTGATTAAGGATTAAACCAATAACATAATTTATACCTTTATTAGGTGGGAGATAATATATATTTTATCTCCCACAGATTCTAATTTGAAAATGGAATAATAATACCTTTATTCAGTATAAAAGTAGGGAAAACTGAGAAAGGTGTGTATATCCTATAAAGTGAAACAGGGGTGATATATAATGAATATTTTTTTACAGCAGTTAATTACAGGATTATCTATAGGAAGCGTATATGCACTATTGGCAGTAGGATATGCATTAATATATAGTATTTTTGATTTTACAAATTTTGCTTTTGGAGCTCTAATGATGATAGGTACTTATGCTGCATTTTATTCAATTTCTCTAGTTAATTTTCCGCTATTAGGAGCTATTATTATAGCTATGTTAATAACAGCGGTAGCATCTATTTTGGTTGAAATATTAGCATACCGTCCTATGAGAGAGAAAAAAGCATCAAAACTATATTTAATGATAACTGCAATGGGTGTAAATATATTTATTCAGAATTTAGCAATCCAAACTATTGGAGGCAGTGTTAAAGCTTTTCCTTCAGATTGGGCTAAACAAGTAGTAAATTTTGGCATTGTTAAAATGCCACGTTCAGATATTTTAGCGGCTATTATTTCTCTAGCAATGTTAGCCATATTATGGTTTTTTTTATATAAATCGCGTTTAGGGCTGGGGATACGGGCAAGTGCATACGATACTCGTACAGCTGGACTTATGGGATTAAACGTAAATATTATTTCTCTTACAGTATTTGCTATATCTGGTTTTACCGCGGGGCTTTCGGGTGTATTTTTTGGAATGAAATATGCAGTATATCCAGCAATGGGGGGGATATCTAATAAAGCTTTTATAGCAGCTGTAATTGGAGGACTAGGGAGTTTACCAGGTGCTGTAATTGGTGGCATTGCCTTAGGTCTTATTGAAACGATGGTCTCTGCATATGTGTCTACTACATTTAGAGATCTATTTTCCTATGCAACTCTCGTGTTAATCCTACTATTTCTACCAAATGGTCTACTTGGAAAGAATATACAAGATAAATTGTAATCGAAATAAAATGTTTTGAAAGGAGAGAATGGTATGGGTTATGCAAAAGGGATATTAATACTGATGAGCATAAATATCGTTGGTGTATGTGGTGTTATAATTCTTACAGGATTTACAGGTTTATTTTCTTTGGGACATGCTGGTTTTATGAGTATTGGTGCTTACGTCGCTGCTATACTTACAAAATACTTTGGAATTCCATTTTTACTTTCTATGTTAATAGGAGGCTTGATTGCTTCATTGAGCAGCCTGATAGTAGGATATCCTACTTTACGTGGAAAATTAAAAGGAGATTATTTTGCAATCGCAATGATGGGCTTTGCTGAATCAATTAGGTTATTATTTAGTAATATCTATCCATATTTTAATGGGGCTTTAGGCCTTAGTGGAATTCCGCTAAAAATGAATTTAACTACTTCCTTAATCATTTGTGCAATTGTAGTTTATTTCACTTTCCGATATCTAAATTCTCAACATGGTAAATTATTAATATCAATTAGAGAACAAGAGGTGGCAGCCGAATTAATCGGTGTTAATGTTACAAAAGAAAAACTTAAATCTTTATTGATTAGTGCATTTTTATGTGGTATTTCAGGTGGAATGATGGCTTTCTATTATACTTATATGACTCCAAATACTTTTTCTGCTGAACTTTCTAACAATATGCTCGCAGCAGTTGTATTTGGCGGTATGGGTTCAATTTCGGGTCCAGTTATTGCAACAATTATTCTTACAGCACTCCCTGAGCTGTTACGCGCTGTGGCGAGATGGAGACTTGTTATTTATGGTTTATTAATGATCATAGTAATGCTTTTCCGTCCTGAAGGCTTATTGGGTAACAAGGAAATTTCTTTATACCCTTTTATAAAAAGAATAAAAAAAGAAAAAAAGGTACGGGATGTTACTATTAAGGAGGGCAAATAATGTCGCTACTAGAAATTGAAAACCTAACAGTAGAATTTGGAGGATTGAAGGCATTAAGTAATGTAAATTTAGAAGTAAATGAAGGCGATTTTTTAGGGCTAATAGGGCCAAATGGTGCTGGAAAAACTACTCTATTTAACGCAATAACAGGTGTTGTAAAACCCAGTGATGGAGATATTAACTTTGAAGGGAAAAACATTAAAGGTATGCGTCCTGATAAAATCGCATTAAGGGGGATAAGCCGTACCTTTCAGAATATTCGTTTATTTCCTAAAATGAAAGCATCTGAAAATGTAGAAATTGGCATTATTAGAGTACCACAATATAGTATTCATGATGCTATTCTAGGATTACCTAAACAACGTAATAAAGATAAAGAAAATTATGAACAAGCCTTAAGACATCTAGAGCAGGTTGGTATTCTTGAGTACAAAGATGCTTATGCTGGTGAATTACCTTATGGAATTCAGCGCCGATTAGAGATTGCAAGAGCAATTGCTACAAACCCTAAAATTTTATTTTTAGATGAGCCAGCAGCTGGAATGAATAATGATGAAACAAAAGATTTAATTAATTTTCTTAGTAAGTTGCATAAGGATACAGGTATCACAATTGTTTTAATTGAACATCATTTAGATGTAGTTATGGAATTATGTAAAAATATTATGGTCTTAAACCTTGGTAGTACGTTAGCATATGGAAATCCAAAAGAAATTCAAAGTAATCCTGATGTAATAAAAGCATATATTGGTGAGAGGAGGCAAAAAACTAATGTCTGATAAAAGAATTCTAGAGGTAAAAAATCTGGAAGTCTATTATGGTGGTATTCATGCATTGCATGATATCAATATGCATATAAATCAAGGTGAAATTGTAACTATTATAGGTGCAAATGGTGCTGGTAAATCTACATTATTAAATACAATTGCAGGTGATAAAGAAAAAAAGCATGGGAATATTTTATTTGAAGAGATAGATGTACCTGAAAAATCTTATAAGGCAGTGGAGAGGGGAATTTGTCTTGTCCCAGAAGGACGTCGTATATTTGTAAATTTGACAGTAAAGGAAAATCTTCGTATTGGAGCTTTTCTTGAAAAAAAATCATCAACTATAAATCGTTTATATGATGAAGTATTTGAACTGTTTCCACGATTAAAAGAGCGTACTAATCAGATTGGAGGTACTCTTTCGGGTGGCGAACAACAAATGCTTGCAGTTGGGAGGGCACTAATGGCTAGACCCAAGTTATTAATGCTAGATGAACCCTCACTTGGTTTGGCGCCTATAGTCATTGATGAAATGTTTGAAAAAATTGTACAAATTAATAGAGAATTAGGAACAACAATTCTACTAGTAGAGCAGAATGCATTTATTGCATTAGATATTGCTAATAGGGGCTATATACTAAATGTTGGTAAAGTTACAATTGAAGATAATGCAAGTGATTTGATGGAAAATCCAATAGTACAGGAAGCTTATATGGGGATAAAATAGAGTAAAAACCTATTAACATTATACTTATGAGGGGGTTTTGAATATTGAAAAGATTTAATAATAAAGTTGCGGTAGTAACTGGAGGAACGAGTGGAATTGGACTTGCTGTTGTAAAAGATTTACTTACAGAAGGAGCAAATGTCATAATGTCAGCTTCTGATAAAGTGCGTGGATTGGATGTTGAAAAAAAACTTCAGGAATATCATGATAGAGTCAATTTTTTTTGTTGTGATGTAAGTAATGAAGGAAATGTAAAAGAATTATTTCGGTATGTAAATGATATGTTTGGCCGCTTAGATATCTTACATAATAATGCAGGGGTATCTATGGGAAGTAATTTAGAAAATACTACTAGCGAAGAATGGGAAAAGACATTAGATGTGAATTTAAAGGGCGCATTTTTATGTTCAAAATATGCTTTAAATATGTTGAAAAATAGTAATTCGGGGGTTATTATTAATACAATTTCTGAGCTAGGTATTGTAGCTACAAAAAATTGTATTGCTTATTTATGTTCAAAAGGAGGGCTTATACAGCTTACTAGAGGCATGGCTTTAGAATTGGCACCTTATGGTATTAGGGTGAATGCAGTATGTCCAGCAAGCACAGATACACCTATGTTTCATGCAGATATGGATAGTGATGGCAATTATGAGGAAAATGTTAAGAGATTAGTTAAGTCTTATCCATTGGGGAGAATAGCTAAGCCGGAAGAAATATCTCCAGCGGTGTTATATTTAGCGAGTGAAGAAGCTTCTTTTATAACTGGGCAGTATATTGTTTTGGATGGTGGATTTACTATTCAATAATAACTGATGGAAATTTGTATGGGGTATTAATTGGTAGGAGTATTAACTATTTATAACTCCTAAATTAGTAGAATAATTTGCATTTATTAGGCGCATTCATAGTAAAAATTAAATATTTAATTAACAAAATTAAAAGTTATAAACAATGGAGGAGACTAATGATACTTGATATAATAATCCATGGTGGATATGTCATTACTATGGAGGGAAAAGGAACTGGAGTAATTAACAATGGTTCAGTAGGGATTAAAGGAAATACAATTGTTGCTGTAGGGACTACAAATGATATATTGGAAAAATATACTGCTCATAGATATATTAATGCTCATAATAAAGTGGTTATGCCTGGATTTATAGATTGCCACATCCATACTTCTGATACTATTGTTAGAGGGGGGTGTCAAGATATTGATAATTGGATGGAAGATGGAATTTGGCCTTTGCTTAGTCGAGCGGATGATGAGGATCTTGTTGCAGGGTCTATGGTCAATATAATTGAAGCAGTAAAGGCTGGTACAACTACATTTTGTGATTATGAAACGCCAATGCTAAAATTGATTCCAAATCATATAAAGGTGGGAACTAGACTTGTTGCAGCAAATATGATTAATGAATTACCAACTAATGTAAAAAAGATTCCAGGAGAACCATACCCTTTAGATCCCGCTGTAGGGCAACATAAATTGCAGGATAATATTAAGATGATTGAACAATACCATGGATATAAGGACAACCTAGTAACATGTATGTTTGGGCCTCAAGCCGTTGATATGTGCTCTACTGAGCTGCTAATAGAAATAAAAAATTTAGCAGAAAAATATGATGTAGGCATTCATATGCATCTTGCACAGGGAGATAGAGAAGTTATTCAGGTTAAAAAACGTTATGGAAAACGCTCAGTAGCCTACGCACAGGAATTAGGACTTCTAAATGAACGTCTCTTGGCTATTCATATGACTTCAGCTACTGAAGAAGAAGTTAAGATTGTTGCTGAATCTGGTGCGGGAATGGTACTTTGTACAGGAAGCATAGCAATATTAGGTGGAAATCTTCCTCCAGCAGAGGAATTTGGAAAATATTCTACTAGGATAGGACTAGGAACAGATCAATCACCGGGTAATAATTGTAATAATTTGTTTAATGAGATGAAGTTTACTTCAATTGCACATAAGTACAAACATAAAAATGGGACTGCATATCCTGCTTGGAAGGTAATGAGAATGGCAACCATTGAAGGAGCCAATGCATTAGGAATGGGAGAGATTATTGGTTCACTTAGGCCGGGTAAAAGAGCGGATATTATTATGATAGATATGACATTTCCAAATCTTTCTCCTATTATGGATTGGCCTATTAGAAATATTGTACCCAACTTAGTATATGCTGGACGAGGAAATGAGGTTGAAATGGTTATTATTGATGGAAAAGTAATTGTTGAAGATTACAAGATATTAACTGTAGATGAAAAAAAGGCAGTTGAACATATAAACCAATGTGCTAAGAAGATATGCATTGAACTTGAAAAGGACAAAAAAAATTATGATTTACCGCTGGCTAAATGGACAAGAGAAGGATATCAATAGCAAAGTAGGAAAGCTTATGAATGTTGATATGATTATTCTTGGTGGGTATATTATTACTATGGAAGGAGTAGATGAAACGAAAATTATTATGCAAGCTAATGATGCTGCCAAAAGAATTAGCAGAGACTTGAAAAGATCAAAATGGTCTGCAGATTTACCTTTAGCCAAGTGGACAAGTGAAGATAAATATTAATAGTCTAATCAAGATAATTAAGAGGTAGATTTATATGAATAGAAATAGCAAGAAATTAAGTTTAAACCAAGCTAGGATTTATCTAACATTAACTGCAATAGGCTATAGTACAGCAGGTGTGGCATTTAAGTTGGTAGATTGTCCTATGGTGATAAGTGGGCTTAGGGGGATAATTGTACTTACTTTTGGAGCAATTTAGCTCCAGGGCATTTAATTGGTAATATGTTTGCATTACTGAGTGGAGTACTTATGGCAATGATGACTGTTTATGCAAAATACTCTAAAACAAATATACAACATTATTATATAATTTCTAATATTATTGAGATAATTATTGGAATGCTTTTTATGGCTCTAAATCCACCTACCTTTACATTTCACTCTATTATTGGTATATTAATATTGGGAATTTTTTCATTTGGAATTCCACAAATCTTATTTGCAAGAGCAATTAAGCATACAACCCCTATTGAGGCTTCAGTATTGCTGATGTTGGATCCAATTTTAAATACTTTGTCAGTGATCATATTTATAGGAGAATGACCAAGTTTTTGGGCTATGATTGGTAGTATTATTGTAATTCTTGATGTAATATTATGGTGTGCTTTAGGCAGTAAGGAAAGCAACAAATTGCCAAAGGATAATTTGTATTAATATTGTTAATATAATTTTTTATAACATATGCTCTATGCATAAAGATTAATTCTTATGAAATAAAATTAGAAGTTGGTGAGGGAATATGAGCGATCTGTTATTAGATGAAAAAGTTTTAATGCAAACAGGAGTATTTTCAAACAGAATGGAGATGCTAAATTATCTTTTATTGAAGGCTGTTTATGAAAAAAATACCCCGGTGGGTTCTTGGATTTTAAGGGAAGAGATAAGTAATTATGGAATTGATTTAAGTACAGCTACGATAGGACGCTACTTAAAGGAGTTGGATTACAAGGGATTTACTCTCTTAGAAGGAAATCAAGGGCGGATATTGACTCAAGATGGAAAATTATTGTTAGATGAAATTGAAGATAATATTGCGAATGTTTTAATGCGTGATAAATTAACGTTAGATATTAAGATAACAAAATATGATGAACTTATTGATCTATTGAACGTGAGGCAGATCCTGGAGACAGAAGCAGCACGCTTAGCTGCGATAAATGCAACAGATAGTGAAATAGAGCTGCTTCGTGAATCCTTAGAAATTCATAGGACATGTGTAGAAGACAATCAGGATCCGACAGAGCCTGCATTGGATTTTCATGCTATGATAGCAGAAGTTTGTCATAACAAATTCATTTATGCATTGTTAAATGTATTAATTTTTGAAGAAAAAAGAATAGAGTCTGATTTTGAAACCCTCACTACTCGTGAACGAGGCGGAATTTATGTGAAAGAGCATGAAAAGATCACTGAAAAAATTGAGACAAGAGAATCCAGACAGGCTGCCTATTTGATGCAAAATCATATTCAAGAGTTAATCGATACTATTAAGGAACAGGCATATGAAGATTAAAAATAATTTATGTTTATATATGTAAGATGGTTTTAATATATTTTTAAAATTAATAGATTAATATTTTTGGAGGTGTTGTTTATGAATAATTCCGCACTAAATCCTGCAAAATTATTTGTGCGACCTAAAGAAGAAAGATTTCAAGATTCATATCGTAGATGGCAAGGGATACCTTCTATTGAGGTAACAAAAAAAGGCCGTATTTTTATAAACTTTTATTCTGGGCAAGATGCTGAAGTTGGCGGAAATATAATGGTTTTATGTGTTAGTGATGATCAAGGGAAGACTTTTAGGTCCTGTGAGGCTGTAGTTGAGCATCCGGATCCTGAATGTCGTATTTACGACCCTTGCTTATGGATTGATCCTTTTGGTCGTCTTTGGATGACCTGGACACAGGCAAGAGGATTTAATGACGGCCGTAGCGGCGTATGGGTTTCGATTTGTGATAATCCGGATGAAGAAAATCTCCAATGGTCTGCTCCCAGAAGGATTGCTAATGGAATTATGATGAATAAACCTATAGCTACAAGTAGAGGAGAATGGCTTTTCCCTTGTGCTATTTGGTGCAATACAAGCGGTAGTGTGCCAAGTGAGGATCATGGCTTGGAAAATGAACAATTTTCTAATGTATATGCTTCCGAAGATGAAGGAAAAACTATTTTATTGCGAGGCAGCGCGGATGTTCCTAATCGTAGTTTTGATGAACATATGATTGTGGAAAAGAAAGATGGTACATTGTGGATGTTAGTACGTACTTTTGATGGAATTGGAGAAAGTTTTTCAACAGATGGTGGGTATACATGGACATTAGGACGTAAAAGCCATATTGACGGACCTTGTTCAAGATTTCATATTCGCAGATTAAAATCTGGTCGCCTTTTAATGATCAATCACAATAATTTTAATGAGCGTATTGATTTAGATGATATTATGAATCAAGGCAACGTAAAAAAATGGAAGGGACGCAGTCATTTAACAGCGATGCTTAGTGAAGATGATGGCGAAACTTGGCCTTATAAATTATTGCTGGATGAACGAAATGAGGCTTCATACCCCGATGCTAAAGAAGCTGATGACGGTTATATTTATGTAACATATGATTGGGAGAGAGTTAAAGAACGGGAGATATTGATGGCTAGATTTACCGAGGAAGATATAATAAAAGGAAAGATTGAAAGTGAAGGAAGGCTAAGCGTTGCTGTAAACAAGGCTCTTGGGCAACCTGATATTCAGTAATAACAATAAAAATTGGATGCCATGGCGAGCTATAACTCGCCATGGCCTATATTTGCATATTTATTTTAATATAAAATTGCCTTCAATTTTTTACCTTCAATTGTTTAATTAAGATAGATAAAATGGAAATAAATATAAATGAAGTCACTGTAATTTTTGCTGAATTTACAAGTACTGATAACCAATGTTCAAAATCAGTAGGGATGGTAAAGTTAGATGTATTGAAGGTTGTCGATAACATTCCTTTATATTTGAATATATACAGTAAATATGTATAAAAAGAAGCTAATGCTCCATGAAAAAACTTGGATACAAGATATATCTTTGAATTTATATCCGTGTTGCTTATAAAGCTTAATGCTTGACTGTGAATAGAGAATCCACCCCATCCTATGAGAAAATTTAATATCAATATTTTATTGATTAATTTGATATTTAAACTGGATATCATTTTACACCCATTGGTAAGTTCAATAATACCTGCAACTATACCTTTCAATATTTCTATATCCACGAACGTAACCTTGGATACTATATTAAGAATTGAATTAAATAAATTGGATTTAAACATAATATTTATTATCACACTGTAAATGATTACAAACCCACCGATCATAAGCATAGAATCAATACCATCCTTTATACATCCGGATATTAAGGCTCCAATTGAATTATTTGTGGTTTTGAGATTATAAACATCATGTTCTATAGAGGATTTATCATTTTTTTTATAAAATCTAAATATTAAACCAATTGTAATTGCTCCTAAATAATGGGGGATTAGAATTAAAGGGCTTAGTTCAGGTGCGTTTAACATTCCCGTTAATACAGTACCAAGCAAGAATAACGGTCCTGATGTAGAGGAAAAACTTATGAGTCTGTCCCCTTCAATTTTTGTTATAAGGTTGTTTTCTCTTAAGTTTGAGGTAAGTTTGGCACCTACGGGATATCCGGATATCATACTTATTGAAAATGGGAAAATACCAATACCCGAAACATTAAAAAGTGGCTTCATCAATGGTTCTAAGAATCTTCCGAATAAGTCCATAAATCCAAGTGATATAAGTAAATTGGATATTATGAGAAAAGGAAAAAGAGATGGCAAAAGAAGATTTGCCCATATGTCCAATCCTTCCTTTGCACTTTTTATACTTAAACCGGGATTTCTAAATATTTGAATCATTATTAATATGAGTAGGATTATAAATATATATTTCAACTTAAACGACTTTTTCTCTTTCATAAAACAATTCCTCCCCTTATTATTAGAATTTGCTCATATAATCTATATATATGATAGGGGAGATGATATTATTTTGTTTTGATATAAGGGGAAATTAAAAAATCCATATTAACCAAAGGTTTTTTAGGGCTTAAACCTAAGAAAAATAAATTAGTTGCTTTTTCTTCTGCTTTTAACATTTTTTTAACATAAATATCTTCTATATATTTGGAATCTGCAAATTTTGTAATAATTGGTACATTGGATGATTCTTTAATTCTGTTTATCAGTTCCAGCCCCTTTTCATTACTTCCCAAAATTCTAACATATGAAGGAGATTTTTTGTAAATTTCTTTGATAGTATATCCATATAGATCGTTTAAAAGATGTATAAATATCCTTTGGATTCTGGTCTTAGGGTACCTTCTTGTCTGTATGCTATCTATTATAATATTTATATCGCTTGAAAGACTGCCCTTATCCAAGACTCTATTTTCCAGTCCGTTTTCCATATCCATAATTTCCAACATATTTTCTTTGGTGGAAGTTCTTAGTATATATTGGAATATTTCATTGTAATTTTCTAAATAATTGAAGTGATTATATCTGTTGTAGAATCCTTCTAATTCAAGAAATGTTTCATTTGGGACATAATCTTTAATTGATTCTAATCCATCTTCCTGTATTCTTTTTCTGATAGCTGTAGCAGAAGCTATTGTAGTGGTGATATTTTCATCCTTATAGTCATTACCTTGTCTTTTTATTGCAATAGGTTGTATAGAAGAATTCAGCCTTTCCAATGCCTTCATATATTCTATAGCTAAAATATTGTTGGATTGCTTTAGTAACTCACTATAGTTATATTGATTATCAGTAAAATATGAGCTCAAGGACAAACTCCGAGCTTCTGAAAAGGATAAGCCTAAGTTTAAATATTTTTTAAAAATTTCTTTATAAATAATTGGCTCTTTGTTTAAAACTGTTACTATTTTTTTCAATGGCTCGATTTGCCCTGTTTCACTTCCAAATGCCAAGTAATCAACAATGCCTAAAGAATTAAGTATATTCACTCCACCATAGGCAAATAATTCCGCACTTTGCACTGAATAAATAAATGGCAGCTCAATGACCAAATCAACTCCATTTTCAATTGCTATTTTTGCCTTTGTCCATTTATCAACTAGTGAAGGTTCACCTCTTTGTACAAATGAGCTGCTCATTGCAGCAATACTGTGAGTTGAATTAGTTAATTTTTTTGCTTCCTCTAAGTGAAACTTATGACCGAAATGAAAAGGATTATATTCAGTAATGAAACCTACAACTTTCATAATTTCCTCCAAAATCTTAATTTTATTTAATATCTTTTTAATGGAAACCTTTTATATTATAACATATATTTTATTAATAATTGCAGAAACTATAGCAAATACTATTCGATAACCTGTTGATTTTTTAACACAAATATAATACTATATGTTATAGTTAATGATAAAGATACAGGAGGAATGATAATGAACATATTAGTAATAAACTGCGGCAGTTCTTCTTTAAAATATCAATTGATTGATATGAAGGAAGAAACGGTTCTTGCAAAAGGTTTGGTTGAAAGGATCGGGATCGAAGGCTCAAGGATTAAACATGATACTACAGGGAAGGAAAGAGTTACAATTGAAGAGCCCATGAAAGATCATAAAAGAGCTTTAGAATTGGTTTTAAACGCAATATTAGATAAAAACTATGGTGCAATCTCATCTTTGGATGAAATAGCAGCAATTGGACATAGGATCTTACATGGAGGAGAAGATTTTGTTCAACCAGCTTTAATTACTAATGAAGTTATTGAAGCTATAAGAAAAAATATAGTATTGGCTCCGCTTCACAATCCTGCAGGACTTATGGGAATCGAAGCGTGTAGAGACTTGATGCCTGATACACCAATGGTTGTAGTTTTTGATACTGCTTTCCATCAAACAATGCCGGCAGAAAACTATATCTATCCGATTCCATACGAATACTATGAGAAATACAAAATAAGAAGATATGGATTTCATGGAACATCACATAAATATGTATCTCTAAGAGCTGCTGAAATACTTAATAAAGATATTAAGAATTTAAATATCGTAACATGTCATTTAGGAAATGGATCTAGTATTGCAGCTGTAAAAGGAGGAAAATGTATAGATACATCTATGGGATTGACTCCACTGGAAGGATTGCCAATGGGAACAAGGTCAGGAGATATTGATCCTGCAATAATTCCGTTTATTATGGATAAAGAAGGTATAACTACTTCTGCAGAAATAAATGATTTTTTAAATAAAAAATCAGGTGTTTTAGGCATATCAGGTATCAGCAGTGATTTTAGAGACTTGGAAGATGCTGCTGAAGCAGGAAATGAAAGAGCAAAATTGGCACTTAATATATTCTGCAACGGGGTAAGAAAATATGTAGCAGCATATGCAGCTCAGATGGGCTCCATAGATGTATTGGTATTCACTGCAGGTATCGGTGAAAATTCATCTTATGTACGTGAAAGGTCATGTAAAGGGTTGGAGTGTTTAGGTTTAATAATAGACCATGAATTAAATGATGTAAGGGGAAAAGAAGCAATTCTTTCAAAAAATATTGTGGGGCCGACTATAATGGTTATACCTACAAATGAAGAATTAATGATAGCAAGAGATACTTTGGATATTGTTAATAATAGATAATTCTTGACAAATTTATACCGCCTTTATATAATAATGTTTGTTAGTTTATGAGGTGAAATAAATGATTTTAGACATATCAAGTTTTCTGAGTGGTGAAGAGATAGTTTTTAATGTTGAAGGAGAGCTTGAAAATAAAGACATAGGTAAAAATTTAGATGACGAGTTCAGAATTATTGGACCGATTAAATTTAAAGGAAAAATTTTCAAGGCTGATGTTGAGCGTCTTATTCATTTAAATATTTTTTATAAATATGAAACTAAATGTGCAAGGTGTCTTCAACCCACGATTAAAGAAATTGAAACTGCATTAGATGCAAAACTTGAAGATTATAATGGGAAATATAATGATGATTATGAAGAATTAGAAGAGACAGTCTATTATGATGATGATCTTTTAGATCTAGAGGATTATATTTATAATGAGGTTATAAGTTCCCTCCCTATGAAAACCCTTTGTCATAAAGATTGTAAGGGTTTGTGCCCTAAGTGCGGGGCAAATTTAAACACAGAATCTTGCGATTGTATACAGGAAGAGATAGATCCAAGATTGGAAAAGTTAAAAGATTTTTTTAAGAATTAAGGAGGTGTTTTTGATGGCAGTACCAAAGCGTAAAACTTCTAAGGCTAGAAGAGACAAAAGACGTGCCTCTTCATACAGATTAAATAAGGCTACTGTTGTAGAATGTCCACAATGTCATGAGCCAAAAGAACCTCATAGAATTTGTAGAAACTGTGGCTATTATAAAAACAGAGAAGTTATTTCAGTTGATTAATAAAAAGGGATAGTGATACAAATTCACTATCTTTTTTGTTTTAGTAAATTTTGTATAAGTTATTGATTTTTGTGGCATTGTCATATATATTAAATATCAGTGGCTTATACATGAACAGGGGGGATAAAATTGAAGATAATTGTTGATGGTATGGGCGGAGATAATGCTCCAAGTGAAATTGTCAAGGGTGTAGTAGATGCTGTTAATGATTTTAACATAGAGGTAATTCTTGTAGGAAAGGAAGATATTATAGAGAAAGAATTAACTAAGTGCAAATATCCTGAAGACAAAATTGAGATACTAAATGCAACTGATGTTATTACAAATGAAGATGATCCGTCATTGGCTATACGAAGGAAAAGGGACAGTTCTATGGTTGTCGGGCTTAAAGCATTGAATGAGGGTTTAGGAGACGGTTTTATATCTGCCGGAAGTACAGGAGCGCTATTAGCCGGAGGATTATTTATCGTTAAACGCATTGAAGGTATAGAAAGGGCCGCTTTGACCACTATTTATCCAACAGGAAAAGGAGTTTCACTTTTGGTAGATGCAGGTGCCAATGTAGACTGCAAACCCGAGTATTTAAAACAGTTTGCAGTTATGGGATCAATATATATGGAAAATGTTATGGACAGGAACAATCCAAAAGTAGGACTAGTCAATATTGGTGCAGAGGAATCAAAAGGCAATCAGCTAACAAAGGAAACATTTAATCTATTAAAAAAATCCGACATCAATTTTATTGGGAATATCGAAGGAAGGGAAATACCATCAGGTAATGCCGATGTTATTGTGGCAGATGGATTTGTTGGCAATATAGTTTTAAAGCTTACTGAAGGAATGGCTATTTCTATATTTGATTTATTAAAATCTGCATTTTATGAAAATACTAAATCCAAAATCGGAGCATTATTATTAAAACCTCAGCTTAAAAATATAAATAAAATGATGGATTATAGAGAATATGGCGGAGCACCACTATTGGGAACAAAGATGCCGATTGTAAAGGCTCATGGAAGCTCTGATGCACTTGCCATTAGAAATGGAATAAAACAACTCATGGATTTTGCTGAAAAAGATATAATTAAAATTATTGAAGAGAATATGAGTTTAAAGAATTAAATTAATTAGGAGGATGTTTTTATGATAAAGGACAAAGTTTTTGAACTAATTTCAACACAATTTAATTTAGATGAAAGTGATATTGATTTAAGCACTTCATTTAAGGATGATTTAAATGCAGATTCACTTGATTTAGTTGAATTGATTATGGCATTAGAAGATGAATTTAACTTAGAAGTAGAAGATGAAGATGTTGATTTAATAAAAACAGTCGGAGATGCCATTGATTATATAAAAAAGGCAATAGGTGATGAATAATTATTTTAGACGGTATTTTATACCGTCATAACATCATCACCGCGAACCATTGGAGGAATTGATATGCATTTAGAGCTTTTAGAAAAGAATTTGAATTATAGATTTAAAGATATTGATCTACTTAAAACAGCTCTTACTCATAGTTCCTATGCAAACGAGAATAAGATGCACGAAAGTCAATGTAATGAAAGATTGGAGTTTTTAGGTGATGCTGTACTCAATTTGCTTGTAAGTCAATATCTATATAAGAAGTACCCATTCTATCCGGAGGGGGAATTGACAAAGATTAGGGCTAAGGTAGTATGCGAGTCTTCTTTGGCAATTGCTGCCAGAAAGATAGATTTAGGCAATTTTCTTTATCTTGGAAAAGGCGAAGAAGTTACCGGCGGCAGAGAAAGAGAGTCAATTTTAGCTGATGCCAGTGAATCTATAACGGGTGCTATTTATATGGATAGTGACTTTGAAACTGTTACAAGGCTTCTTCTGGATAAGTTTGAAACCGATATTGTTGCTGCTGTTGCAAAGGGAGATTTGTTTACAGACTACAAAACCCAGTTACAAGAAAAGCTTCAAAAGGTTACTAAAGGGAAAATTGAATATATAGTAACAAAGGAAGAAGGTCCTGATCACAATAAATTATTTTATATGGATGTTTGTATCAATAAGAACGCTATTGGCTCAGGCATTGGCAGAAATAAAAAGGAAGCTGAACAGATGGCAGCTAAGGAAGCATTGATATTGATGGGTGAAGATTATGACTAAACACTATATTATTCCTATTTTTGTCCCCCATTTTGGTTGTCCGCATGATTGCATATTCTGCAATCAAAAAAAGATTACAGGACTCAATACAAATGTTAAACCTGAAGAAGTAGAAAATATTATAGAAGATTATCTTAGGCTTTTTAGAAAAGACTCATATATTGAAGTTGCTTTTTATGGTGGAAGCTTTACAGCTATTGATATAGATATTCAAAGTGAACTTCTGGAAATTCCCTTCAAATATAAGACACAAGGGATGATAGATGCTATAAGATTATCCACAAGACCTGATGCTATAGACAATAAAATCTTGGATAATCTCAAAAAATATAGTGTGGATACCATAGAATTAGGTGTGCAATCATTAGATGAAGAAGTACTTAATGCAAGTGAAAGAGGACATACAGCCAAAGATGTATATAAGGCTTCAGAGCTTATTAAGAAATACGGATTCAATCTGGGACTTCAAATGATGTTAGGACTCCCGGAGGATAACTTTGAAAAGTCCTTGTATACCTGCAGAGAATTTATTAAACTTGATCCATTCAATGTGAGGATTTACCCTACATTGGTAATCAAAGGTACTTTCCTTGAAGAACAATGCTTACATGGCAAATATAGGCCTTTAAGCATAGAAGAAGCTGTGGAAGAATCCAGTATATTGTTGATGTTATTTTATATAAATGATATCAATGTAATAAGGGTGGGATTACAACCTACCGAAAACATCCAAATGGGAAAGGATGTAGTAGCAGGCCCATTTCACCCTGCTTTCAGACAGCTTGTTGAAAGCAATATTTATAAGATAATAATCGATTTTTATTTATCTATTAATGATATAGAAACAAAAAACAAGGAACTGATATTGGAGTTAAACAGCAGATTAGTATCGTTCATCGCAGGGCAAAAATCATCTAATACTATTTATTTTAAAAATAGATATAAATTTAGAAATATAAAAATTTATGGAAATGATTTTGATTTAAATGAAATTGCGATAAAACTTGATGATTTTTATGATAAAATAAATATAAAATCTCTAATGAAGTCATATTTAATGGAGAATTCATTGGTATAATAGGTTTCCTATAGCTTGGAAGCCTTTTTAAAACGAATAGAGAAGCTAATGGGGTGTTGTGATTTGTACTTAAAAAAAATAGAGATACAAGGCTTTAAATCCTTCGCAGATAAGACCGAGATAGAATTCACAGAAGACATTACAGCTATTGTTGGACCAAATGGCAGCGGCAAAAGCAATATTGCTGATGCTATAAAATGGGTGCTTGGAGAGCAAAGCGTGAAAAGTCTTAGGGGTAATAAGATGGAAGACGTAATATTTTCCGGAACTGATAAAAGAAGAGCGGTTGGTTTTTCTGAAGTTGCGATTACTTTTGATAACAACGACGGTGTAATTCCCATAGATTATTCTGAAGTGGAAGTTACAAGGAGAATGTTTAGATCCGGTGAAAGCGAGTATTACATAAATAAAAACTCTTGTAGATTAAAGGATATTAGGGAGCTATTCATGGACACAGGTGTCGGCAAAGACGGATATTCTATAGTTGGACAAGGCAAGATAGATGAAATATTATCCAATAGACCTGAGGACAGAAGAGGTGTATTTGAAGAAGCAGCTGGTATTGTAAAGTACAAAACAAAAAAAGAAGAATCAGAAAGACGTTTAGAGAAAACAGAAAACAATCTTGTGAGGATTAAGGATTTACTTCATGAGATATCAAGCCAGAAAGATATATTGGAACAGGAGTCCGAAAAGGCTTTAAAATTTACAAGATTATATTCTAGACTTAAAGACCTTGAAATTAACCTTTTTATAAGAGATTATAAAAAAATAAATAAGCAAATAGAAGATGCAAACACCGAGAAAGAAAAAATAATAACACAGGTAAATATATTAGAGGAAGAAAAAGATGCTATTGACGGAAAATATAATAAATTAAAAGAAACTGTTCACAATCTTGAATCAGAAATTGAAGAATCAAGAAGCATTAAATTTGATACAGTCAAACTCTTTGAAAATAATAGAAACAAAATATCTTTATTAAATGAAAAAGAAAAATATCTTAATTTAGATTTAGAAAGATTAAAAGAGGAAAAGATAAAGCATATTGAGTCTTTAGGAAATTTGCACAAGTCTAAAGATGAGTTAGATAAAGAAAAAGGAATAATAAAAGAAAATTTAAATTCAATAAATGCAGAATATGAATTCAACAAAGAAAAATTGGAGCAAATGAACGATTATTTATTGGAAATTGAAAGAAAATCAAATTACGATAAGGATCAAATGATTAATATTTATAACAAGCTTTCTGACAAAAAAAGCGAAATTAATTCAATTAATTCATTTAAAGAAAATATAGATAAGAGAATTAATCAATTAAATAAAGAAGTTGAAAATACTAATAGAAGCATATTGGATTTGGAAAAGAGATATGATGAACTTGTAAATTCAGAAAGTGAATTGAAACGAGAATTAGAGATTAGCAGCGATAATTTAAAGGAGCTGGATGTAAAAAAAGGTACCATATTGAATAAATGCAACAACATTAATGACGAAATCAAAAAGAATGAAATTAAACTTCATGGACTTATTTCCAATTACAATTTATATAAAAATATGGAAGAAGGCTATGATGGGTATTATAAAAGTGTAAAGGGATTACTCCAAGGAGCAAAGAAAGATTTGAGCCTTAATAAAGGCTTAATTGGAGTAGTGTTGGAACTTTTTACTGTAGATGTAAAATATGAGAGAGCAATTGAAGTTGCCTTAGAATCGAGCGCTCAACATATTGTGGTTAACGATGAAAATGATGCAAAGAAATTGATTGAATACTTGAAAAAGCAAAGGCTGGGCAGAGCAACATTTTTACCAAAGAATGTCATTAAGGGAAAAACTATAAGCCTTAACCCTAAGGATAAAATTGATTATAATATATTGGGACTTGCCAGCGACCTTATTACCTACGAAAAAGAATATCAAAATATCTTTGAAAATCTATTGGGTAGAATTATAATTGTAAAGGATTATGATAGTGGAATTAAGCTTTCGAAAAAATATGAACACAATTACAGAATTGTCACATTAGAAGGTGAAGTCATAAATATAGGCGGTTCTATTACCGGAGGAAGTTCCGGGAACAATTCCATAAGCATTATTAGTAGGAGAAATAAGATAGCAAGCCTTAAAGCCGAAATTGATAAAAATAATCAATATATTGGAGAGCTGGAAAATGAGAAGTCAAAATTAGATGAGGAATTATATAGAATAACGCTCTCTTTAACTGAATTGGAGCCCAATATAAAGAAAATTGAAATGGACTTATTTAGCAATAAAAACAGCAAAGATAATTGTTTAAATGAGAAGATTAAGCTAAGTGAAGAAATTGAAAAAAAGGAACAGGAAATCAGCACCCTTGTAAATGAAAATAAAGATTTTGAAGCCAATTCAAGTAAATTAAAATTGGCTATAAATGAATATGAAAAAAATATTGAAGATATAAAGGGAAAAATTAGTGGTAATTCAAAAGAACATGAAAACAATAAAATTTCAAGGGACGAATTAGAAGGGAAAGTTACAGATTTAAGAATAAAGATAAATGCATTAAAAACCAATCTTCAAAACATGAATGATAAGGAAGAAAGTTTTAATTCAAATAAAATTGAAATTGAAGATTTAATTCAAAAAAAAGATGCTTTAATTTTAGCTATAAATGAGGAATTAAAAAATCTAAAGAGCAACCGACTAAGCCTTGATGAAGAGATTAAAAATCAAGAAAGAGAAGAAGAAGCTACAACCAGCAAATTAAATGATTTGTTAAAGAAGAAGGACAATTTTATGAAGACCTTTTATGATGAGCAAGATCGGTTAAAAATCGTGAATAATAAACTTTCTGAATTAGAAAAGTTGAAAAACAATTTGGAAGTAAAACTTACTAAGTATGAAATTCAACTTGAAAATAGCAGAAATAAGATTTATGATGATTATGGAGTCTCAATTGAGGAAAGTTCAAGATATGAAATTGAAATTAACAGTATACAAGATGCTCATAAAGAAGTCGAAGAATTGAAATTGGAAATTAAGAATCTAGGGAATGTCAATATAGATGCGATAGAGAGCTATAAAAATACAAAGGAGAGATTGGAATTTTTAACAAATCAGCATGATGATCTAATAGAGGCAAAAGATAATCTCGAAGAAGTTATAAAAGACATGGAAAAGAAAATGAAAAGCAGATTTTTGGCTACTTTCCAAGAAATAAATAAAAACTTCTCTGAAATATTTAAAATATTATTTAGTGGTGGAAAAGCCTATTTGGAAATTGAAGAAGGCGATGATATTTTAAATGTAGGAATAAATATTAAAGCACAGCCTCCGGGGAAAAAATTACAAAATTTAACGCTTTTATCAGGAGGAGAAAAATCTCTTACTGCTGTAGCATTGTTGTTTGCAATACTTAAGGCTAAGCCAGCTCCTTTTTGTATACTAGATGAAATTGATGCTGCTCTTGACGAGGCGAATATCAATAGGTATACTAGTTATCTAAAGGATTTTTGTAATTCTACTCAATTTATATTGATAACTCATAGAAAGATTACGATGGAAATTGCCGATGTATTATATGGCATTACCATGGAAGAAGAAGGGGTAAGTAAGCTAGTATCAGTAAAGCTTAAAGATAATATGGATAATATGGCTAGTTAGGGTGAGAAAAATGTTTAATTGGTTTAAAAAGAAGAAAACAGAAAAAGAAATAGAAATAGAAGAAGCAGGGGAAATTGATGACTCTCAATTTGAAGAAGAAGCTGTTGAAGAAGTTGAAGAAATCATTGAAGGGACCCAAACAGAGAAGAAAACAAATTTTTTTGAAAAGCTTAAGGGTGGACTTACAAAAACTCGTAAAGATATGTCAAACAAAATAGAAAATATCCTTAGTTCTCATAAAAAAGTTGATGACGAGCTATTTGAAGATTTGGAAGAAGTTTTGGTCACTGCTGATGTTGGCGCAGCAACTACCATGGAGCTTATAGATAGATTAAAAGCAAAAGTAAAATCGGAAAAAATTAATGATCCTATGGAAGTTAAGGAATTATTAAAGGATGAAATTAAAAGCCTTATGAAAGAATCAGTTGATGACAATGTACTATCGATTGAACCTACGCCTGCTGTTATCTTGGTAGTTGGTGTTAATGGTGTGGGAAAGACTACCACTATAGGGAAGCTGTCTTATAGTTTTAAAAAGGATGGTAAAAAAGTCCTTATAGCCGCTGGAGATACCTTTCGAGCAGCTGCTATTGAACAATTAGAGGAGTGGAGTAAACGTTCAAAAGTAGAATTTGTGGCTCATAATGAAGGCGCAGACCCTGCTGCAGTCATATATGACGGAATTCAAGCTGCAAAAGCAAGGAAAACAGATGTGCTAATCTGTGATACTGCCGGTAGACTACACAACAAATCAAATTTAATGAATGAGCTAAACAAAATATTTAGGGTCGTAGACAGGGAATTTGGAAATGCAACTAAAGAGATTTTGTTGGTTCTAGATGCAACAACTGGTCAAAATGCAATCAATCAGGCAAAGGTATTTAAAGAAGTAGCTAATATTACCGGAGTTGTTCTTACAAAACTTGACGGGACTGCAAAAGGCGGAGTAATCATAGCACTGCAGGCTGAATTGAGACTTCCGGTAAAACTTGTGGGAATTGGTGAGGGTATTGAAGACTTGCAGCCATTTATAATAGATGATTTCGTTGAAGCAATATTTGGTTAAAATTTATTATATAGGAGGTAAAAGAAATGAAGGATTTAAAATTATACTATATGGAAGGATGTCCATATTGTAATAAGGTCAGAAAATATATGAAGGAACATGATATTGATGTAGATATGGTGGATATTCATGCAGATAAAAGCAATGAGGAAGAATTAATAAAATTAGGGGGAAAAGATCAAGTCCCAATGCTCTTAATAGATGGTAAGCCGCTTTATGAATCAGATGATATAATTGGATGGTTTAAAGAAAATAAATAATATTAAGCAAATCTCTCAAAATCCCACATTTCTCAGGTACGCTGATGTGGCTCAGAGGCAGAGCAGCGCACTCGTAATGCGCAGGTCGTGGGTTCAAATCCCACCATCAGCTCCAATTGAAAGATGTGTTTATAAGTTTTCATAAAGAGTGTGCCGGTGTGTTGGAATTGGCAGACAAGACGGGTTCAGAGTCCGTTGCTTGAAAGGGCGTGTGGGTTCAAATCCCACCATCGGCATCAAAATAAAACATGGTATGTTATTAGAAGTATTTATTATATGAAAGAGGTGGTTATATGTTTAGAGAAATGCGTCGTAAAAAGCAGGTATTATCCTCACAAGAATGTATTGAGATTTTAAATAGTGGAACATCCGGTGTATTGGCAGTATTAGGGGATGATGATTACCCATATGCTGTTCCGGTTAGTTATGTATATCATGATGATAAAATTTTCTTTCACGGTGCTAAAAAAGGCCATAGAGTGGATGCTGTCAGGAAAAATCAGAAAGTTTCTTTTTGCGTAGTTAATAAGGATCAAGTGGTGCCCGATGAATATACCAATTATTTTAGAAGTGTCATAGTCTTTGGAAAAGCTCACATTATGGAAGATGAATTAGAAAAAAGAAATGCAATCAATATTCTTTCTAAGAAGTATGCACCGGATCACGATGAAGAACATCGTCAACAGGCAATTGACAGGGAGTATAATGCTACATGCATGATAGAGCTTAAGATTGAGCACATGAGTGGTAAGGAGGCAATTGAACTGGTTAGAAGCAAAAATTCTCAAACCAATTAGTATATTAATTATTTTAGTTTTCATAAAGAGTGTGCCGGTGTGTTGGAATTGGCAGACAAGAC
The DNA here is from genome assembly GCF_014385195.1 of Paratissierella segnis. GTDB lineage: Bacteria > Bacillota > Clostridia > Tissierellales > Tissierellaceae > Paratissierella > Paratissierella segnis. The sequence continues at coordinate 2,706 of NZ_JACRTG010000025.1, read as the reverse complement.
GGGTTCAGAGTCCGTTGCTCGAAAGGGCGTGTGGGTTCAAATCCCACCATCGGCATCTAGTTATAAGCTACATTTTTGTTGGTATTAAACCAATGGAAATGTAGCTTTTGTTATAACGAATAGGAAAGTTCTACTTTGATTAAAGTAATAAAGAACTTTTCGTAAATGAGTTCCAAGAAAATCTACCTTAACGCATCGCTGGATGCCTTTTTTTATATTTGTTATAGGTATAAAAATATTATCCTTATCAGAACAAATGTTTGCAATACCATGTTATTTAGGATACAATAGAGAAAAAGGAGGGGGCAAAAATGGTACAAGTGGAATTTACAAATAAGCAAGCTCGACACTTCATTCTTTTAAAACAGGGGTTAATAGGGGATTATAAATTTACCGAAGAACAGGGTATATGTGATTATATTAAACAGGCGGGCTGCATCCAATTTGACCCCATCGATGTCTGTGGGAAAAATTCTGAGTTGGTATTACAATCTAGAGTGGAGGGATTTTCTAAAGATATGTTATATAAGCTTTTATACATAGACAGAAAGCTCGTGGACTATTTTGATAAAAATATGTCTATTTTTAGTATAGATGATTGGAAGTATTTTTCAAAGCAGCGAATTAATTATGGACAAAATATCAGAAGTAAGGATCAAATAGATGCTGTTAGAGAAGAAATAAAGGAAATTATTAGAGAAAAAAATTTTGTGTCTTCAAAAGATATTAATTTTAATAAACAAGTTGATTGGTATTGGAGTCCTACCACTTTATCCAGAGCAGTGTTGGAGACTTTGTATTTTGGGGGTGAGCTTATTATTCATCATAAAAAGGGAGCAATCAAGTATTATGCACTTACTGATGAATATATTCCTGATGAGGTATTGAATGCTGATAACCCCAATATAACACAGGAAGAACATTTAGAGTGGAATATATTAAGGCGTATTGGTTCAATAGGAATACTTTGGAACAGAGCATCAGATGCATGGCTTGGAATTGGCGGCTTAAAAGCATCCGATCGAAATATTATATTTGAAAAATTATATAATAAAGGTAAAATTATCAAAGTCATTGTTGATGGCATAGAAGAGAATTTTTATTGTTTATCAGAAGATAGGTCTTTAATTGAAATTGTATTGAATAGCGATAATTTTATGAAACGAACTGAATTTATCGCACCTCTTGATAACATGCTATGGGACAGAAAATTGATCAATAAAATATTTGATTTTGAATATAAATGGGAAATTTATACGCCTATTACACAACGGAAATATGGGTACTATGTATTACCCATTCTATCTGGAGATAGTTTTGTCGGAAGGATAGAGGTCATAAATGATAGAAAATCAAGGCGGCTTATAGTTAAGAATTTTTGGCTTGAAAATGCTGATTATTGCTATGATGGGCTTAATGAGAATATCATAGATTGTATTAGAAGGTTTGCTAGGTTTAATGATTGTAAAGATATCAAATTTGAACGTAAAACTCGAAATGGTATTTGCTAAACTTCGTAAATCTTATATTTCGGAACGTTGTAAAAAATACAGATATTAAAGTTTCAGAAGAAAAACAAGCTTCCTTAGATGTTATTTTTTCAGATGATACTTATATTTATTTTTAAAAGAAAACTTGTGCTATATAATTTACCTAAACAAAAAATTTACAATATTATTACAATTAATCGGAAATGGGTCAATGTATTCTATAATATGGTATTATTAAAGTGATAAAATAAATAATAATCATGTTTAAATATATGGTGAAAGGCTGTCATGCATTATGAAATATAAAGGAAAATCTAAATGGACGTTTGTGTTGACATTTGTTTTAGCGTTCCTGTTAACAAGCTGTGCTGTCGCTTTAAGCTCCGGCAATAAAATTAAAGCTGAAAACAGTGCGCTTAAATGTGCTTCAGCACAATATACAAGTGATAAAGCAGCAGAAGAGAAAGTCAGTCCGTTTGTGGGATATGTAAAAGATGGAACCATTGACACTTTTGACGTTTACACAGAAAAGGGCGGAACCTACATCATCAGTCTGCCTATGTTATTATTTGATGACTTTCCTGCAAGCGACTACATGGAACCTGGTTGGATGAATGTTGATGTTTACTGCGGTACTATCGATGACTTCACATGGGCGGTAGTCTGCACTGGACCATCGTTGGGATCTGGAAATGCGAATGTCTGCACTTCTACGGACGGCGGAGTGACTTGGTGGGTTGGTGACAAGTTTGCAATGTATCCGGGAACAGTGACCGGAGCCGGTTTTGCATCTTCAGAAGTTGGCTTTATGAGTTATCGCTACTTTACTGATCAAGGACCTGAAATCAGTCGAACACTTAATGGAGGGAAAACTTGGGAACGCATGATGGTAGATATACCCAATTATATGAATGAATACTGTTTTACTCCGCTTTCTCCTACTTTTCAAGAAGAGTATGGCAGATACCCAATTGAGCTTTACAGTGATGATAATTTTACTTCAGTTCTATATCTTACGACGGAGGATGGTGGGCTGACATGGCAATGGGTAGAGCAAGATGAATTGTAAGCTGTGAATTTAATCAAATGACTTCAATGAGCAATCTGGTAATATGTCAAGATAAAAAAACAAATAAAAACAAAAGAAATGATTAAAAAAGGGCAAAATTAATAGAACCTCTTAAATTCAAAGAAAAAAACAGGATAGAGAGAAAAA
>NZ_JACRTG010000003.1 GCF_014385195.1 Paratissierella segnis | reverse complement strand
CTTTTTCAACAGCAACTACTGCGACTACTGCAACTACTACCACGAGATTCCACTAATTTATCCCCGAAAAACCCTACAGCGACTACTGTGACTACTATACTTTTCTACCACGAGATTCCTTGTAATTGGTATTTATCTATTCCAATTATTAACAAAGAAGAGTATTATTTATACAGTTTACACAAAATATTTTACAGGCTCAACCTGCCTGCTTCCTTCATGCCTTCTGTAGTATCCTTATGGTCTCCGTCTTCAACCTTTGCAAGTTCTCCTGTCTCTAAGTCAAAATAATAATAAAATGCTGTCCCCATAGCTGATACGTAATAATATTTTTCCATAGTGTTAGTGGAATAGTCAAATTTATAATAATCGACTGTTTCATTTCCTTCCAAATCAGTCTTTATAAATTCAACATAATTTTCATCTTTATTTATGGATATCTTCAGTCCGGAATCCTCAAATGGACTATTTTCCGTATCTACATAAATTAAAAGTCCATCTTTTTCTTCAAATTTTGTTTCTCCTTTTTCGGCGTCATCATTTTGATCCTTGTTTTCTTCTATTTGATTATCTGTCGGTGGTACATCTTTCTCACCATTATCTTTCTTCCCACAGCCTACTAAAAAGCTCATTGCTAAGGTAAATACCAGTAATAATGCTATAATTTTTTTCATTTCTTTCTCCTTTTCTCTATTTAATTTATATTAAGCAAGCTTTTTACACTTGTCTCAACATCTGTTTTAGATATTTGAGTGATTTTTATATAATCGCTGTCCATCTTTTCCGCTAAATCTTTTGCAAATCCATATTCTATATAATTATCTTCAGTATCTATTACCATGGTCTTAATCCCTTCATTTCTTATCTTTTCTCCTAACTCAAAGGCATCTTGCAAGGGATTGTTTGTTTTTAGCGGAACATTTGCCTTCCCATCGGAAACAACTACAAGATATTGCAAAGAATCCGGATTTTTTATTTTATCAGTCTTAAGAATCTGATAGGAAATATATAACCCTGCTGCCAAAGGAGTTTTCCCGCCTGTTGGCAGATTTCTAAGACATTTTTCCGCTAAATCTACGCTTCTCGTAATATTTAGCATTACTTCGGCTTTATCTTTTCTAAACACTACAATTCCAATATTGTCTCTTTTTTGGTACGCATCATTTAACAAAGAAAGCACTGCTCCTTTTACAGCTCCCATTCTCCTTCTTGCACCCATGGAACCACTTGCATCAACAGCAAACAAAATAGTTGCACCTGTTTGCTTTTCTCTTACCTTTTCTCTTAAATCTTCTTCCTTTATGCATATTGCCAGTCCATTTTTATCTCGATTCTTCTGCTTGGAAGCTGATGCCCTCAAAGTAGCATCAAATGCTATATCTTTTACCTTTTCCTTTGGAAATCTATATTTTATATATCTCCCTTTGTGGGTATTCGTCTTTACTTTAGATCTTTTGCCTGAACCTTCGTTTGAAACTTTGTCCTTAAACTCAATATTTATGCTTAGGGGTTTATTTGTCCCGACTATATCCTCTATGCTTTCTTTCATCTCTTCATTTTCCAAATCCCCTTCTCTTTCCAATTGAATTTCTTGGTTTGAGTTCATGCTATTAGTTTCATTACTTTTATCATCTGAAGATATATCATTCTTCCTATCTTCTATTTTACTATCGTCTAAAGGCTCTGCTTCGGTCTCTAAAATCATAGCTTCTTTCAATCTGTGGGGCAATGCAAATGAAGCAGCTTCCTCAATATCCTTTTTGGTGATGAACTTTCTTTGATTTAAAGCTGCAATTGCTTTGGAGGTTTCAATCAATACTATTTCTCCTCTATGGCCTGCGCAGTTTCCCTCTTCTGCCAAGCTAACTGCAAAGGATAAATTTCCATTATCTATTTTAATATCTTGTATTATTTTTTTTGCTGAATCAATTTTTTCCTCTATCCTGTTATTTTCTTCTTTCCATCTTAATGAAAATTCCCTTGGATTATTTTCATAATCCATGCGCCTTTTGATAATCTCCATCCTATTTTCTATATTAGTTACTCCTTTGACTTCCACATATAGTCCAAACTTGTCCAATAACTGAGGTCTTAAAATACCCTCCTCCGGATTCATGGAGCCAATTAATATAAATTTGGTAGGATGGCTGTAAGATATTCCTTCTCGTTCCACCACATTGACTTCCCTAGACATAACCTCCAATAAAATGTTGACAATATGTTCGCTCAATAAATTGACTTCATCGATATATAATATCTGATTATTTGCCCTATATAGGATCCCTTTTTCAAACCCTTTCTCTCCATATACTATGGCCTTTTTTAAGTCAATACTCCCTATCAGCCTATCCTCAGTAATATTAAGTGGCAATTCAATTACATCTTTAGATTTGGATATATTTGATAATCCTCTAACTATAGTGGACTTCCCGGTTCCCTTTTCTCCGCTTATAAGAACTCCATTTAACTTTGGATTGATAATATTCAATATCAATGCCTTCTTCATGTCTTCCTGCCTTACAATTGCAGTGAAAGGATACACAAGCTTATTTCTATCCATTTTTACACCTTCTCTATAATTTTTCTTCTATATTGTCCTCCAGTTCCAAATACAATTCCTTTATCTTTTCAATTTTTTCCTCATCAGCATCCCAATACCCCCTGTTATAATACTCCATCATATGTTCAAGTATATCCATATAGGCATAGGGATTATTGTCTATAAGCCTCTTCCTTAGCTCTTCGTCTTCTACATAAGAGTCATAGACATCTTCATATATCCATTCCTCCACCTTGTTTGTGGTAGCAGCAAGCCCCATGATGTTTTCAAATCTATCAGCAATCTTTTGGACTCCATGGTATTGATGTTCAAGCATTCCATCTATCCATTTTGGATTGAGCACTCTGGTCCTTATACCTCTCCCTATGGATTTTTCAATGCTTTCACTGTGAATCCTATCACCTGTCGTATCAGCTATATATACTGAAGCCTTCTTTCCTCTTACCATTTCCACAGATTTTGATAATCCTCCTATGAATTCATAATAATGATCCAAATCCGTGATCTCATATTCATGATTGCTTCTTATTTGTGAGATTATTTCTACAGTTTTTAGATTTTCTTCATATAGACCTTCTATCTTTTTGCCGCGAACTCTATTGTTGTATACATATTGAAGACTATCAATATAGGCCTTGCCTATTTGCTCTTCTTCCTCCCAATTCTTCGTCTCTATAATATTTGTTATGCCTGTTCCATAGCTTCCCTCTTTTGGTCCAAAAATTCTGGATGCAGCTAATTCTAAGGCTTTCTTCTCTTCATAGCCTTCGTCTAATAACTTTTTATAAATTCTCTTTGTATTTCTCTTAAAATAGCTCTCTTCATCACTTTCATCCAATTGCCATAGGGCTTCAAATATTTCGCTTAGATTCCCAATTAAATTGGGAAACATATCTCTGAAAAATCCACACATATTTATAGTAACATCTATCCTAGGTCTTCCCAATTCCTCTATAGGAATGATGTCAAATCTGGGCTCCCATGTGCTGTTCTTTTCGGAAATCCTCACTCCCAAATAAGCTAAAATTTGAGAAAATGTTTCTCCTTGGGTCCTTGAAGTCTCCATTCCCCAAAGTATAACAGCAGTGGATAGCGGATAAGATCCCTCCTCTTTCTTATATGCTTCCAAGGTATTATTGCATATCTTTTCACCTCTCACATATGCAGTTTTAGTAGGTATAAGTCTTGGATCGAATTGAAAGAGATTGTACCCGGAAGGCAATATATCAGGATGTCTATATATATCTCCTGCCAGTTTTGCAGGATTATATTTTCCATCCAATACCCTCAATAATCCTTTCATCTCGTGATTTTCTCCGGAAGTTTCAACAATTCCCATACCATAGTTTAAGGAATCTATATACTCGTCAATATTTGTTTTGTCTATATATGGGAATCCCTCCAAATTCTTGTTTTCAAAATAAAAGTCCACTATTTTTTCTGCTGCATCATCAATTGCTTTTACAGTTTCATACTGGCAATTGTCCAAAAGCTCATTTAAATCATAACCTTTTGACCTTGCAACCAATTCTCTAATGCTTGTGATGCCATTTCTACTATATCTCAATATGCCCTTTGCATATTCCTTTGATTCTTCCATACTATAACCTTCGCCAAATATATGCAGTCCTTTTGGTATAAGACTTCTTTTCATCCTATATAATTCCGATTCGATTTCATCCAAGTCTTCAGGCAAATTAAGTTTTTCTGATAGTTCTTTGATATCCGATAATATATCTTCGCTGGTCTGCGGAGCTAATGATAGAGATTGATGATAATTGTCTATCAAGGACATCAGTCTTGAATAATCCCCATATAATTCACCCTGAATGAAAACCGGCGGCTGATATCCGATTAAATTTGCATGAGATCTCCTTTTAGCTATAGTTGCCTCTGATGGATTTCCGCAATAGTACAAATATATATGGGGTATATCCGCTAACAATCTATCCGGATAACAATTTCCGCTCATGCCGCACTCTTTGCCCTTTAGAAATTCCAAGGTCCCGTGAGTTCCCACATGGATAATCGCATCAGCTTTAAATTCTTCCTTTATCCATTTATAAAATGCTATATACTGATGATGAGGGGGCATAGTCTTATCATGATATGATTTTTCTACATCCTCATTGGTACCTCTGGCAGGCTGCAAGCCTATGAATATATTTCCATCCACTATTCCGGGAATTAAAAACTCATTGCTGTCGGTAGCCATTATATTCCCCGGGGAATTACCCCATTCTTTTATCATTTCATCATAATCAAAGCTATTTTCTAAATCTTTTTTATAATTTTTATCTGGATATATTATCATTTTGTCGCAAGCATCGCTATATCTCCCCGAATTTACAATTCCTCCTGCTGTAAATCTTTCCATAAGCTCTTTCTTAGTCAAAGGGTCTAAATCATAATTATTTTCATGTAAATTCTTTAATATATTTTCTATTGAATTAAAGGTATCTAAAAAAGCTCCTCCAAATAGATTGCTCTCTCCCGGAGGGTAGTTATAGCATATGATAGCTATTTTCTTATCCTTATTTGCCATATTTTTAATGTGAATATAGGATTGTATTCTGGAGATTAGCTTATCCACTCTCTCATCTATTAAAGTAAGTTCATCCGTCATGATATCAAATTCCGCGTCATACTGCGGTTCACCCATAGCACCAACGGGATATGTCTCAATGCATCCGTCAAGTTCAGGCAGCATAACGGAGATTAAAACTTCCGAACTGCTGGCTCCTTGTATGGAATCCTTCCACTCCTCGACAGTTCTTCTGGACATAAAATATGGATGAAAATAGGGCACATCAATTTCCTTCAGCATATCTACAGCCGCTTGAAAATCGCCTCCCATAGGTCCTGCACCCAACCTAAAAGACATAAAATTGACTATAAGATCTATAGGCTTTTCTGTGGACTTCAACAATATATTTCTTATTTTATCCTCGTTATTTTTATAATCTCCTGAAATTCCAACAGGCAGTACATTGACAAACTCCTCTATCCTTTTCTTAATCCCTGCAACAGAGGATGATGTATCCATAGGATATGTATGCCCATAAAAAAGCATGGATACAATGGGTTTTGATTTATCATATGGAAAATCCCTTATATATTCATCATAATTTTCATAAAAATACATGTTCTGAGGATTGCATATACCTGCTCCCACCGTCTCTTTCGGGTCAAGAGGCTTGGGCATATTTTTTATATTTCCATAATCTCTCAGCATCAGATACAGCATATTTGAAATATTGTAATTATCCGCTGTCTTAAAATACTTCATAATATTGGAATAATTTCTCATATCCCGCATCTTACCCGGCATTATTTTACCTAAAGTTTCAGCGGTATTTCTCATTTTTGCAATTCGAGCCATATCCACCTTCTTATTATCACTTTTCATGCTTTCAGCAGTAAAACCTCCGAGACGCATATATTCCCTTGCTCCTCCTCCATATGGAACTATATGCCCTTTGCACTCTTCAAGTCCCATATATACATACTCTACCAAAGATGAAGGGCTTCCCATCAAATCTACAAATACCAGATCGCTGGTTTTGATATCTTCAACTAATCTTTTGCCGCATTTCTCATCCTGCTCTTCTATTCCATAATATATATTTAAATCCAACGTTTTCGGGTATTTCTCTTTTATTTCTTTTCCCGCTTCAATCAAGCATCTTATTGCAGGGGATGATACAGTTACAAATGTAAGCTTCATCTTAATCCCTCCTAAATGACTCTTTTAGCATAGAAAATAGGCTTATTACTTTCCTTATCAATTATTGTTTCAGTTTGAACATTAAATACTTCTTCAATTACCTGAGATTTTAATATGCTCCAAGAATCTCCCTTTGTATATATATTTTTATCATATATGACGATAACTTCATCCGAATATCTAACTGCGTGATTTATGTCGTGCAGCACCATAACTATTGTTATTCCTTCCTCTTTGTTCAATTTGGACACCAACTCCAGTATCTCCAATTGATGGCATATATCCAGATAAGTAGTGGGTTCATCCAATAATAAAATCTCCGGTTTTTGCGCAATAGACATTGCAAGCCAAGCTCTCTGTCTTTCTCCACCGGATAGGGTATCTATCCGTCTGTTTTTTAAATTTGCAACAAAGGTCTTTTCCATTGCCCATTCTGTTATATCATCGTCTTCTTTATTCAAACCTTTCCACCAATCTCTATGTGCATATCTTCCATATTGAACTAGCTTTTTTACAGTTACATCACTCATGGTTGTATTGTTTTGGTTTAGGATAGCCATCTTTTTGGCTATCTCTTTACTCTTCATTTCAAAAATATCGTCTCCATTGAGCAAAACCTTCCCTTTTTTAGGTTTCAAACTTTTGCTCATCGCACGAATTAAAGTAGTTTTCCCGCATCCATTAGGTCCTATAATGGAATAGATTTTTCCCTTCTCAATTTCTAAATCTACTCCAGCCAAAACATTCTTATTTTTATAGTTAACGCTCAAATCCTTTACTCCCAGAATAATATCTTTCATACATTTACTCCCTTCTCAGCAGGAATAAAAAGAATGGCGCTCCTACAACAGCCATTACTATTCCTACCGGAATCTCTGTGGGACTTAAAAATGTCCTTGCAAATGTGTCACTGAACATTAAAAGTACAGAGCCTAATAGCGCAGTTGCAGGAAACATATATTTATAGTCATTGCCCATTATAAGCCTTATGCTATGAGGGACAATAAGACCCACAAATCCTAAAAGTCCTACAACACTTACAGCACTAGCAGCAAGAAAGGCCGCTAATGCCGTAAATCCTAACCTTGTCGCCTCTACATTCAACCCAACACCTCTGGCGACATCATCGCCTAATACCAGAATATTTAATTTCTCTGCAAATACATTGACTAGGATGAATCCCGCTATTGTATACGGTAATATGGTCCATACTTCCGGCCAACTTCTGGAGGATAGACTTCCATTCATAAAGGTCAATGCTCCATGAACCCTGTCACTATAAAAGACTAAAATTCCTGATATACCTGCTCCAAATAAAGCCGATACGGCAACTCCTGCCAATATTATTCTTGTAGTCTGTATTCCGCCCTTCCATGATAATATATATATCAAGAATGCTGCAAACATAGCGCCTATAAAAGCTGCTATGGGAACAAGTCCTATATACTGTGGAAATACTACCAATACAACAATCCCAAAAAGTCCTGCTCCGCTGCTTATGCCTATAATGCTTGGATCAGCCAATGGATTCTTCATTACTCCCTGCAAAATAGCCCCTGACAATGCTAGATTTGTCCCTACCAGAGCTGCCAATATCATCCGAGGCAATCTTATATTCCAAATGACCATCCTCTCCGGACTTCCGTCATCTGTCATAATGACTTCAAATATACGCTTTGGCTCTACCTTTAGAGTTCCTTTTATATTTCCCACCAAAAATGCTATAAACAGAAATATTATGAGAAGTATAATAACCCCAATTTTAAATCCTTTTCTGTCTCTAAGCAAAATATCCTCCTGCATAATTATTGGGTCACCCCTTTATATATTTCCGGATATATAATTTCAGCCATATACTCTATAGCTTCATCGTAATATGGTCCTGCATTATATAAAAAATATTCTTGAGGCAAATGTGCAACCCTGCCTTTCTGAATGGCTGTTACGCCTTTCCATGCAGGATTGTTTGCAAATTCTTCTTCGATTAACTTCTTTGCCAATTCATTACTGCCTATCATACTGGTGACCAATACATAGTCAGGGTCCTTTTCAACAATATACTCTATATCTAAAGGCGTAGTTTCCGAGCCTATAGTATCCGCCGGCAAATCCGAGGCAATATTATCCAGCTTCAATATATTTGCCACATCTCCTGCTATACTATTGTCCAATTTTACTGCAATGGTTTTGGACGTTATGTACAATATTACAACTGATTTTTTCTCATTTGGAAGTTTAGCTACTATTTCTTCCTTTTTTCTTTCCAGTTCGTCTATCTTAGATTCGGCTAATTTTTCATTTTCCAATATCTTGCCAAATGCTCTGTAAGTCGATATGACGTCATCATATCCTCTTATATGAGTAGTAATTACGTCAAAGCCCATATCTCTGAATTTCTTTGCCTGCGTTGACTGAGTACCGACTTGAGCTATTATTAAATCCGGTTGATGAGAAATTACAGATTCCATATCTATGGAATACACAGGTCCTATACTTGGAAGGCTTTTTATCTCATCTTCATATTCAGGTATAAGCTTTACATTATTCGACACATCTGATGTACATATAGATTTTCCTCCTAAATCATACCAAATATTTAAAGGAGTACCGGATAAAACTGCTGCATTTTCCGGCTTCTTTTCTATAACTGTTTCAAGTTTAAGAAAATCCTTCACCGTTAAGGGATAGCTTGTCCCCTCAACTGATATTGCCAGTTCATTGTCCCCTGCTTTTTCTACGGATTTTGTATTGCTCAATCCTCCTACACCTGTTGTTTTAGTACATCCTGTTACGATGGACATCATCATGATTAGAATCAACGGAAATAATATAATCCTATAGTGTTTCATATTTTTCACCCTCTCTTTGATTTAAAAGATAAAAAAACTTCAGCTACCTTTTATTCTCGGTTGCTGAAGTTTGCTCGCAAATAAATTATTATATATGATTAATTAAATAAAGATTTTTTAACAAATTATAGCCTTTTCCATCTACCGTAGAATTATTTCTTTTGCTAATAAATGAGAAAGTATTCTGACTTAAGTTCATCATCTTTTCTGCCTTCCCAGTTTCCCAGTGGCATATTGGAAAAGACTCCTTATTTACAGCGGCGGGACCGTGCAAGATTTCCACTTGCTTCCTAAACCCATTTAACAAATTATTTAGTTTTCATTTTTCATTATACAATAAATATAAGCCCTTATCAAGTAGCTTAATGCTTAATTCAATTCACAATCCTTTTACATAAAAGCAAGGATAACAAAATTTAATATAAATAATATTACAGATACTATTAAAATTGGATGAACATCTTTAACTTCATGTCTACAAATTTTAACCAAAAGATAAAATATAAATCCTGCTGCTATTCCATAGGAAATGCTATAACATAAAGCCATAAATATCCCTGCGAAAAAGGCGGGTATTGCTTCTTCAAAATCATCCCATTTAATTTCACTGAAAGATGAAAGCATCATGATGCCAACTATAATCAAAGCAGGTGCAGTGGCTTGTGTAGGAACCAACCCTGCAATAGGAGCTATAAACATGGAAGCAATAAAAGCTAATGCTGTAACAACACTGGTGAGCCCTGTACGGCCTCCTGCTCCAATTCCGGCTGCACTTTCAACATAAGTTGTTGTATTGGAAGTTCCAAGCAATGCACCAATTGAAGTTCCTATTGAATCTGCAAATAAAGCTTTATCCATTTTGGATTTAAATCCTGAACTTTCTTCCATAGCTTTTTCATCTTCTGCACTAAAAATTCCGGTTTTTCTTCCGGTCCCAATAAACGTCCCTATAGTATCAAAAGTATCAGATAAGCTAAAAGCGAAGATTGTCATCAAAACCAAAGGTATCTTTGCCGGATCAGAAAACAATGAAATTAATCCTTCTTTTCCCAAAGCTGCACCTATAGTAGTGCCTAAATCTCTAAATGCATCACCGATTCCGGCAGTTGCACCTACCTGAGAAATATCTACAATCCCCATTGGAATACCTATTAGAGTAGTTCCTATAATCCCGATTAAAATTGCTCCTTTTACCTTAAATATGAGCAAAACCATAGTTAAAACCAACCCGATTAGTGCAAGCAAAACACCTGCATTGTTTAAATTTACAAGAGCAGGGACTGCGGATGCATCGGCAATGACGGTACCGCTGTCTAAAAGAATATATTTTCCGGGATCGGAAGTAAAATTAATAAGTCCTGCGTTTTTAATACCGATATAAGCAATAAAAATACCTATACCGCCGCCAATTGCATTTTGTAAGCTAACGGGTATTGATTTAATAATTGATTTACGAATCTTAGTAGCTGTAATAATAATATTTACTATTCCGCAAATAAAAACCATTGCTAAAGCTTCTTGCCAGCTAAAGCCTAATCCAAATACTACGGTATAAGTAAAAAAAGCATTCAACCCCATACCGGGACCCAATGCATAGGGTACATTCGCAAAAATCCCCATAAATAAAGTACCTATCGCCGAAGCAAAAATCGTTGCAAGAAATACTGCATTCCAAGGCATTCCAGTTTGAGCCAACATTGAAGGATTAACAAAGATAATATAAGACATAGCAAAAAATGTAGTTAATCCGGCTAATATTTCAGTTGACACCGTTGTGCCATTTCCCTTTAAGTCGAAAAATCTTTCTACAAAGGGTTCCTTTCCATTTTCCATATATAACTTCCTCCTTAGATAAAATATTTCAAAAGACATATCTCAAGGATATATCTCTTAAAAGCATAAAAAAATTTTAATATAAGTATTATATCACAAATTTAGAAGTCTTATTACCTCCACCATATAATTATTTTTCAAATTCAAGTTCCTCCACATTGAATATTATATTTACATTATTATTACTGATATATTCCTACATATAGATTATACAAATCTCCGGTACACCGTATTATGTTTCTATCATATCTTGACGCCTTAATACTGTTCATATAATTGTGCATCGTAATCTTTTAATATTGATTTTTGTTTTTTCCATTTTCTAATCTTAGTTCGAAATGATTTAAATGGTGCTACTGAATCTCTATTGGTCTTTATATCCCAGCTTTAGTATATTTTTTAGAAAATTTTCTATACCAACTAAAGGACTGGGCAGGTCAATTCCCAATGCATATAGACTCGATAAAATAAATCCAAAACACAAAATAGAACAAACTACTATCAATTCTTTTTTGCTATCTTTCTTTATCAAATTGGGCAAATCTATAAATGAAATAATTAGAAAAATTATAATTACATATAGCATTTAATTACCCTCCTCACTAGATGATATTTTCCTTATCTTAGCGACTGTTAATGTAATAAGCGGAAGTAAAAATTCATATATAAGCCATTGGAATGGAGTTATATTACTTCCATGCTCCATGTGTTGTATCATTGAATAGTATAAATTGGTAGAATAAATAATTATAATTATCCCAACTCCTATAACAATATTTTTGTGAGAGTTAAGTTTAAATATTTGGCTGATGACCAAAACTGATACATAATACAAGAAACTAATTTTAAAAAACATTAAAGTGATTAGAATTACTGCAAATAATACTTCCATTCTTCCTAAAGTGCTAGATAATCTTATCATTCTAAGAGTTTCGAAAGATGGAAAAGTAAACAGTGTAATTACATTGCCAAGAACCGCTATGTCTCTTAAAATGATAAGGATAAGGCTTATTCCACCAATTGCAAATCCTAATGTGAAATATTTTCCTATCTTGTTTTTAGGTATTTCAATATTAGGAGTAACCATTAAAAATACAACAATTTCTCCAAAAGGAATAGTAGAAATTATATGTGTTCCTTGTAGATATTTCATAAATGGTTGATTAAATATAGGTAAAAAATTATTAAAATCAATATCATTAAAAGCAAGAAAAAATGTAACTATAATAATGAATGAGGTAGTAAATGTAAAAAACAGGCTGTACCTAGTTACGATTTCTATTCCACCTCTAACAGCCCATGCGCATATACACATAAAAGAGACAAGTATCACTATTGTAGGAGTATCCGGCATTATAGCAATTCCCACGAAATCTCCCATATCCTTTAAATTTAAAGCAGATAAAGTTAAAAAGAAATATATATATATAAATGAAAATATCTTTCCTATGACTGGTCCAAACACCAAATCGTTAATTTCCACTAAATTTTTATTCGGAAAGTTTTTCATAAGGGCTGTATATATCCATAAAAATATCATCCCTATAAGAAATCCAAAGATACTAACTATCCATGAATCTTGTTTAGTTACTGATATAAAAAATGCTGTCAGTAAAGTTGATGCTTGAATAAAACAAGCTACAGCAAACATGAATTGAGATGCAGATATTTTGCCATTATCTATTTTCATCTGTTTTCTCCTCCATATAAAGAGAATTTAATACCTTACCGGTATCTGTTATCTCTAGATTTATATCTATTTCCATATCTAATTCGGGATATATTTCATCCCAATATTCTCTTAATTTTTCAAAATTTTTGGGATATTTACGATAAAATTCTGTCCCAAAACCATAAATATCTGCATTCAAATTCTTACTATAATTAAAGCAATCCAGTATTTCTTTTTTTAACTGTTCTACACAGGATCTTTGCAATATCGCAAATATCTCGTTAGTCTTCATGTCTTCAAATCCCTGTATTTCTCTTATGCTTACATCTCCTTTAAAATCAATTGAGATAAATGGCCCGTCAGCACCGAATTTAGGTTTATTTTTTAATTTTATATTTGATATACTTGTATCTGCATAGCCATGCTCTGTCTTTATATTAAAAGGAATTTCTCTGCAATTTCCCATAATCCAAGAATACCCCCTTACTCTTTCCAAATCTAACTCTCCTATATATTTATCTTCTTTTAAAATAGCTAGCCCTGATATTTCGGCCTCCGAATTTCCATTTTCACTATTCACAGTGACTATGGGGATAACAGGTGATGTAGTTTTTTCCATCATTTTGGAAGTTAAGTCTATAAGTTTAGTTGAAAGGACTTCATAGTCGCGAGACTCTGAATATATCATTTTTGATAATCCTATTGCAGAATTTTCTTCCTGTTCCATAGTAGCAGTTAATATATCTTTAGCTGTACTATCTGAAATTAAAACCCATGTTTCCATACGCATCTGATGTTCTCTTATAAAAACATCCATATATTTTTTGATGCCTTTTTTGGCTTGTTCTTTTCCGAAAATTATCACTTGGTTATGATGCAAAAATATACTGCGAGGAATTTGTTTTTCTAGTTTATCAATACCAGACAATATTCCGCTATCCGTGGCCTCCATAACAAAAAATGAACTTCCCTGACCTACAGCGCCCTTTTCATATCCAGTGGTCCCTTTAATTTTACTTACTTGGAGTGTCAAATCAATTTCATCATCATTTTCAGCAGCATCTATTCCCAAACCTGTAACTATTGAAATTGTATCCAATTCATTATTATCCCAGCATCCGGTTAAAATAAAATTTATTATTAAGATTATAATTAGATATATCCTGCGATTATACTTATTCATCAAAATTATCCTGTCCTTTTTGCTTTACATTTTCGTCCGATTTAACCGGAGGAATGATAACTTCCTTTCTTTGTTTATCTTTATAAACTATATTTTTTGGACGTTTCTCCATAATCCATAATGGCATTCTAATAAAACTATCCTGCTGATCTCTGGAAAACATCACTGCTCCAAAATAAGGGACGCCAAAAGATGTCATAGTTGCGAGCTGGACCAGCATTCCCAAAAATCCGATTGCAATTCCAAATCCTCCAAGAAAAGCTGCCAAGATCATCATTATTATCCGCAGCATAGATATGGAATCAGTTTGACTTGGAATTATAAAGCCTGCAACGGCAGTAATAGCAACTACAATCACCATAGGCGCACCGACTAATCCGGCAGAAACAGCTGCATCGCCAACAATCAAAGCTCCTACAATACTCATTGCTTGACCTACAGCACGAGGTAATCTTAGTCCGGCTTCCCTTAAAATTTCAAATGAAATCACCAGAACCAAGGCTTCAAACAAAGCAGGAAAAGGGGTTCCTTCTCTGGCAGTTGCCACTGTGAACAACAGCGTCGTTGGAATTAGCTCTTGGTGATAGGTTGACAATGCAATAAATATTGGAACTACAAATACTGCAATAAAAAAACAAAAAATTCTCATCAATCTTGTAATACTTGCATAAAATGCTCTGACATAATAATCTTCAGCAGTTTGAAAGCTTTCAATAAATAGCATAGGGACTGTTAATACAAATGGACTTCCATCTGAAATAATTGCGATACGCCCTTCCAAAATCTTTGAGGCAATCACATCCGGTTTCTCACTATATCCTACTGTAGAGAAAATAGAAAATGGAGATTCTTCAATATATTCCTCAATATATCCAGAATCTAATACGGCATCCACATCGATACTATCCAATCGTGTTCTTAATAGTTCAATAATTTCCGGTCTTGCAACTCCTTCTATATAAGCAATGCATACATTTGTAGCAGTTTTATGACCTATAGTCATATGATCCATTCTCAATTTGGGACTCTTAATTCTTCTTCTTAAAAGAGTGGTATTTGTCCGAAGATTTTCTGTAAACCCTTCTCTCGGACCCCGTATCACAGTTTCTGTTTGGGGTTCTGTTACATCTCTTTTTTCCCACATTTCCGTATTTATAATAAGTCCTTTTGAAAAACCATCTAATAGCATTACTGTACTTCCTGATAAACAACCATCTAAAATTTGAGAAAATAGATTGCTTTCAGTAACACTTCCTGAGCAAAGAATAGACCTGCGAATTTCACTTATAGTCAACTCTTCTAAGGATTTATATTTTTTTCTATTTGAAACAATAGGTTTTAAAATACTTTCGGTTATTTGAATGGTATTTACTAAACCATCTATATAAACCAATGCTCCAGAAAATTGATTATGCTCACCAAAAGCAAACTCATGTATTTTTAAGTCTTGACTTTCACCTATAGCCGATTTTATAAAATCTAAATTTTCTTCTAAATTTTTAGAAATAGCAAGCCCTCCATTTTCTAATATAGCATCATGATTGACTTTATTTCGATTTTGTGCTGAAACTATTTTTCTTGAAATGTATCTAAAAACCATTGTGCAAACACCTCATCTTTTTTATAAGATTGAATTATTAATATTGTTATCAATTAAAGTATAGATATTCATTTTTACATCTATTTTAAAAAAATCCCGGCCATAACAAAATTATGGTCGGGATTTTACTGCCCCCTCTATGTTTTCAACATCGAAAACTTTCCCCTATCATAGGAAAATCTCATAAAGACATTTGATTATAGGATTTATTAAAATGAAAACTTTAAATATACAACACTACTATCATATTTTTCGCCATTTGTTTCTACATAAACCATCTTATCTCCTAAAGGACTCCAAGCAGAAGTAGTAGCTGCACCTTGAATATTACCTTCCAGTTCAATATATTCATCGTTAAGCATATCATAGATATAAAAATTATTGATATCTTTATTATCTATAGTAGTCTTAAGATTGTAAGCAATCAATCGTTGATCCGGAGACCATGAAACTGCATAAATCTTTTCCCCTGCTGCAATTATTTTTTGGTTGCTTCCATCTATATCACAAAGCACCATATTACTTAGATTATCGCTGTTTTGTAATAGCAACATCCGATCACCATCAGTAGACGGAATTAAATCGTACACTGATTCAATATTTAAATCTGTCTTTTCCTTAGTAGCTTGATTGTACATGATTAATTTTTCATCAAATAAAGTATTGTAATAAATATTTCCCTTTATCTTTTCAGCAACATATATTCCTTCCTCATCTATATCCTCTATGATAGAAATTTCTCCTGTAGGATTTACTTCATATATTCTGTCAGTATAGCTCCCCCCAATTACTTGATTTCCATTCCATCTTGCACTTATGGCTCCCCCGATATTATCTCCACTAATTCCAAAGCTATCCAAGGTATCCATATTCATTACATAATAGGCTGGATCACCTAATGAATATTCAGAATACAAGAGGTATTTTTTATCTTCAGAAAAAGTTGCTCCCCCCAAAAACATATTTTTTCCCTCCCTTAATAACTTGTATTCCTTAGTATTGAAATTATAAAGATATAAGCTTCTTGGATAATAATCAGATACCTCTAATAACTCCATTTTATCTAATGAATCATTCTCCTTTGAGACAACTACCGTTTCCTCGTTCAGCCAATCAGATATTTCCATATTATCCATCTTCTCAATTTTCTCCACCTTTACAGCAGATTTTTTTATTTCTCTTCTATCATCAATAGTTATAGGCTCCTTTGGTTTACAGGCACTAAGAGTTATAATCAGACACAGAACAAGCAAAATTAATGACGCTTTGTTGTACTTCATTTAAATACCTCCTCGCTTTATATTCAGCATTTCCTATAGGCTTACAATATAATTATACAAATCATATAACTAATTACCATACCTAAACCTCCATATCTGTCATATCTGCTTAGTTTATTTTTACCTTAATATTATACTCAAGACAACCTCAAGCATTACAATTTATTTTCCCTATTGATTTCTTTAATTTACATTATTTAAAAATAACCCTTCCCCTAATTTTAAATCCCTCATCTAATGAACTCCTCTTTATATCCCACAGCTTCATCGCCGCAAAAAGTAATACTATAGATAATACCGTATAAAAAATTCTATTAGTAAATATGGCATGCTCTGCAAATTGAAATTCTGAATATGGAACTATATTATTGAATCTAATTATATATTTTGAAATCTGGTTATGGTGTATATCTGAACTATACAGCCAATATAAAAATTGTATGATAATAGGGACAATTCCGTTATCAAAGATAATTTGAAGAACATAACTCAAAGATGCAACAAACATAATAGTGGGCAAAATCCATAAAATAGCATATTTAAAAAAAGCTGTATACGAAATCGGGTCCCCTGTTATATTTGAAAAACCATGGAATAACCAAGTAGCATGAGCTGCCATTATCGCTACTATAATAAAAGCTGTAAGTATATCAGCTAAGTACTTTCCCCCCACATATTTAAAAGAAGAAATTTTTCTGGTATATATAAGTTCATCTGAACCATATCCTTTATCCTTAACAAATGTAAATCCAGTAACAAATACCATGAAAAACCCTATTGCTATCCCGATATAATCAGCAAAAAGTCTGGCATAAGCATTGGTAATTTTATCTTCTTTAAGAATAGTTTCATATTCCTTTTTCTCTACTTCGTAGGGCTCTCTCGCAGCAAAACATAAAAGATAATATTTTTCATTATAGGCTGTGTTTCCTCCTAAAGCTCTGTCTGCTTTTCCCATAATATTATCAAATTCCTCATCAGTCATATCAAAAAACTTATCTTCGAATTCTTTCACAACATCTTTTAAGACACTCTTCTCACTATCATTTATCTTTTCATATACTCTGTTGATTCCTTTAATCTTCAGAGTATCACCATGCTCATAATCCGCTTTCATATTTTCATATACACTTCTTGTAATTTCTTCATCATTAAGAATTAACATATCATCTTTTTCCCCCCATAGGACTTGCATATCTGTCCTTTGAGGTATAGGTTTTATCCAATTTCTTTTTAAATCTCCGACAAATTGGGTATAGTAAAACAAAAAAGTAGACACTAATAAAATTACAATAGTAATGCTCGTAAATTGATGTTTAAGTTCCTTTAAAAAAACCTTTCTAAACATATATGTCTACACCTCCTCTATAAGCTTCATATAGGCATCCTCTAATGTTAGAGAATTCACTTCTGTAATCATGTTCCCAACTGCACCATCATAAACGACCTTACCTTTGTTTAGAACTACTAAATTATTACAGCTTAATCTTATATCTTGTGCAGTATGAGTTGACAACAATACCGTCCTATCCTTTCCTATTTCAGAGAACATGTTTCTTATTTGAATCCCCTCTTCCGGATCAAGTCCTGCTGTTGGCTCATCTAATATCAATACTTCCGGTTCTCCTACCATAGCTACTGCTACCCCAAGCCTTCTCTTCATCCCCCCTGAAAGCGCCTTAGTCTTTACCTTAGATAGTTCTTGCAGATGTACTTCTTCCAATTTAGATAATATTTCAGCTTTAGAAAGTTTCTTATTGGAAAGTGCAGCAAAATAATCTAAAATTTCATATACTGTAAAATTAGGATAAAAAGAAAATTCTTGAGGAAGATATCCTATTATCTTTCTTATTTCTTTTTTGTTTTCACCGTTTATTCCATCAAAATAAACTTCTCCTGAAGTCTTAGGTATCAAGGTAGATAGTATTCTCAGCAATGTGGTCTTTCCGGCTCCATTTGGTCCTAAAATCCCATGAACGCCTTTATAGATGTTGATATTTATATCATCTAAAACCCTTTTACCTCCATAATCCTTCACAAGTCCTTTTACCTCAATATTCATAGTAAATCCTCCTCTTTACCTCTCTGAATAAAAAATATTCATATATCTGCGACGCAATCAAAAAAACGAGAGTTACTGCGGTCAATTGTACTATTCCTACACCAGTCCTTAAAAATAATATCAATGATAAAATAATCGGCGCTCCAAATATTAATAATATCCAACGCAGCTGAATTTTCTTTAATTTTCTTTTATTTTCTTTAATCTTTTCAATTTGAACTTTATCATATTCTAAAACATTAACTCGCTTCCAAACTTCATCTAAATATTTGCGATTATCTTCTCTACCCTCCATTTATTTCACCTCCTACTGATCAATTTCTTCGTTATATAAGGTTTTTAATTTTTTTCTTCCGCGAAAAATATTTATTTTAACTTGAGCTAAACTTATTCCCACTACTTCCGATATTTCCTTATAAGACAGTTCTTGAAAACCATATAGATAAAGTACTACTTTATACTTCTCATTTAAACTGTTAAAACTTTTTATAAAGCTCTTTCTTCGCTCCTTATCCAATATCTGTTCTTCCGGAGAAAAAGTGGAAATAGCATCTAAATCTATAGTTATATTTCTATTATTTTTTCTAATATAGTCGATTGCTCTATTATGTATAATGGAGAATAAATAGGATTTTAAAGTGCTATACTCTCTAATTCTTTCCCTATATACATAGATAAAAGCGAAGCTATCCTGTACTATATCTTCAGCAATATGGTAATCTTTTAATATATTTGCTGCAAAATTTACGGCTTCCTTTCTATATTCAATTACAAATTCCTCAAAGGCTTGTTGGTTTCCTTCTTTTAATAACTTTAACTTATCTTCCACCTTTTCACCTCCGCTACATTATTCTTTTTCCTCCTTATTACATGTATATAATAGAAAAATTAATCCCAATAGAACAAGCTCTAATCTCGTATAAATAAATGCATTTGGCAATTTAAAGGGTACAATCTCCATTTCCCTTCCTATAAGCATTGAAAGAGAATACATATCAAAAAAGTTGTTCCCAAATATATCTGCCCACATAGGGACTATATCGCCCCCTAAATTCAAAAACCCAATAAGAAATACTACAGGTATCAAAGTATATATTAATTTTACATTGATTTTCCCTAAAAGCATACTCAATCCTAAAAGGAATATAAAGGTTGGAAACAAAAAAGCAAATATGAACTTTATAAAACTTCCAAATTCACCATATCCAAACATGATCTTATAATATATAAAGCTCATGGAAATTGGAACTAATGATGTCAATATAAATATAACAAACACGGCAAAAGATTTCAGTATATAGTATTTAGTTTGGGTTATAGGAGATGAAAATATAATACTTCTTGCTCTCATCTCCTTATCGTTAAAAGTGCTTGATATAATAAATATCATAGAAACCATTAACAATGGAGAAATCAAATTTAGAAAAAGTGTATAACTCCAATCTGAAAAAGGAGCAGTTCCCATATATCCGCCTATAATCAGCCTAGTCAAAGAATCATAAGTACTTGCAACAATCAAAAGAACAATATACAGGTATTTCTTAGACCATACAATTCTTTTAATTTCATATCTCAACAGATTAATCAATCTCAAGCGCCTCCTCATCAAGATTCATTTCTTTAAGAAATTCATCATAAGTTAAATCTTTCAGCAGATGCCCTTTATATATTTTCTGCATTCCTTCTAAAAAAGCTTTTTCTCCTTGAATTTCTTCTCCTTTCAAAAGCTTAAGAGGCATTAGATAATATAATTCAGCTTTTCTCTTTTCCATTTCCAAAGATCTAATAAATTTTTCATTTAATTTCTCTTTCATATCATCATTCTTTATATAATAATAATTTTTAAGTTCATTTACCCTGTATTCCCATGGTTGTAGGAAAGCACCCGAAGAAATCATATCTCCAAATTCCTTCTGTGTATATTTATATGAAAAATAGTTTGCAAGTCCCTCAGATGACCAAGGAATATCCTCTATTACATTTACACCCGTTCCCCACCATTGGTGAGCCATTTCATGAGCTATTAGATTTAGATCATTAGCATAAACGTCTACCTTTCTAAAATCTTCTATTCCATTATTTTTACCCAATACAGAATACATGTCGTTATCACGATTTATAGTGTTTTCTGAAAAAGTTATAACATTTTCAGAAGAGTGCCCTCCCCTCTTATATATGGAAACCTCAGCAATCTTTAAGGGATACTCCTTTGAATAATATTTGCCAATATTTTGGGTATAATACTCCATCATATCTTTTATATGCTCTACTATTTGCATATTGTCCACATATTCTTCATGTTTTGGCGTATAGTAAAACTCAACAGCCATATTTAAAACATCAATTTGGACTTTCTTATATTTAGCTGCAAATGCTCCAATATCTGCAGTATGGGATTTATACTCAAATATCCACTTTTTGTTGCCATCAATTGTTTCTACTTCTACAAGTTTACCGGGTACTACCATAGTTAAATAATCCGGTGCCATGTAATATCCGGAAATGTCTATTATATCTCCTTCAACAACCAAAGGTCTGAAAATCCAATTAGAAGCTTCAAGCAAGTATATGCTATACTTAGAGATATATCCGGGCATTCCGCTGCCCACCCCATTTTTATCATATTTGACTTCTCCGTCATAGGAAAATTCTATATTTACCTTTTCCGCATTAGGTATGGGTACTTCAACGATATTTTTAATCTTTTTATATGATATTTCTTCTCCATTAACTTTTAAAGAATTTATTTTTAGTCCCTCATTTATATTAAACTTAACGGTATTTGAACCATTGTTTATAAAACTATATAAAATATGAGCATTCATCTTTCCATTTTCACTATCAAATTCAACTTCAGGATATATGCCTTCTAATTGTATTTTTTCATCTATGGGCATATCCAAATCACTCATCAATTCCATGGTATAAGGTTCTTTAGCATAAGTAAATCCACTGCCCAATAGGACAAGTATTGTTAAAGCTAATAATCCTTTGCTCTTAATATTTATGAAAAAGGAACTCCCAATCCCGCTTTCATATCTTCTTCTAAATAATAATCCTATAAAAAATATGGATAGTGAGATTAAAAGCCATAATAATCTATTGTAGATAATGGTATTTTCTACAGGGCCTATCCCTGCAAAATCTGAAACGATATCCAAATTTGTTTGCACCCAAGCTAACAAATAATTATTTGATTTTAAACTTTTTATAAAGAGCATAATAAAAGTTATGACGCTCATATCCAAACTCTCCGTTAAAAGATAGAGTCCTGATATTATCAAAATAGAAAATAAAAGAGTTGGAAAAAATATTACAAAATAGCTAAACAAGTAATAGAAAGCATCTATTGAAATACCATATATTAATTTTTGTATAGCCATTACAACTATCATTCCAACTATAGTTGTCAGAATAGCATAAAATATTATAGAGGTAATTCGTACCTTTATGATATTCAAATAGTCTAAATTCGATTCTATAATAGCCTTGCTTCTCTTTCGTTTATCTTTATCCAAATTAATTACTGTAAACAGAGCAAACAAAAGAGAGCAAATTGTTGCTCCAAACTTTGCAGAATTAAAGGATACAGTTGACGAAGTTCTTCTTATATAAAATAAATTGAAATCATTTGTCATATTTAATGAATTGATTCCTATTGATAGTATAATACATGCAGCCAAAATCAATAAAATAATTGCCTTTTCTTTAAACATATATTTGACTTCATTCTTAATCAATAAAAGTTTATCCGGCATTTTCCACTTCTCCTTTCAGCATGCAATATACATAAGCATCTTCTAAAGAAGGAGTTATCTTTTCAAAAGATGATGGCAAACTTTCTGATACTACTCTATATCTAGTTCCATGCGGAGTAATTACAGTGGAAGTAATCTTGAATTCACCCTTCATTCCACTTTCCAATATCTCTTCTCTGTTATTTCCTACAATCTCTATAGTTCCCACATGATCTAAAGCTCCTTTAACTAATTCGCTAGGCTCTCCTGCAAAGAGTATTTTCCCCTTATTTAGAACTATTATTGAATTACATATGGATTCTACGTCTTCAATTATGTGAGTGGACAATATAACTATTTTCTCTTTAGATCCTTCGGAAAATAAATTTCTAAACTTTATCCTTTCTTCCGGATCCAGCCCTACTGTTGGCTCGTCAACTATCAGTAGCTCAGGATTATTAAGTATCGCTTGAGCTATTCCTATCCTTTGTTTTTGTCCTCCTGAAAGAGTTTTTATCTTAAATTTTCTTTTTTCTTCTAGGCTTGTCAAGCTAATTGCCCTGTCAATTGATTTTCTTTTACTCCTATTTATACCTTTTAAGCAAGCCATATAGTCCAAAAACTCTTCAACGGTAAGCTCCTCATACAATCCAAAATCCTGCGGTAAGTATCCTAATCTTTCTTTTAGATGTTTTTCATTTTTGTTTAGTAAAACTCCATCTACTATTATATTTCCACTGGTAGGCAGCAATTGTCCTACTAACATCTTCATCAATGTACTTTTCCCTGCTCCATTTGGTCCTACAAATCCAATCATAGCTGGTGAATTTATTGCTAAATTGATATTATCAAGTGCCTTTACATTTTTATATTCTTTGCTGATATTCTCTAGTTTTATCTCCATTTATATCACCCTCCTTTATATATTCGAGAAAAGGTAATAAAAGTTACACTATAAAAATAATTTATATATAAAAAATGAAGAAGGACGGTTGAAGGAGTTTTAAGTCTTCAACTGTCCTGGTTTTTAAGTATATGGGGTGTTTACTTATTTCCTTCAATATTTCTTTGAAATAATATCCACGTAGTAGCAAAATAACATCCAAATAATATGAATAAAATCAATCCTGTAAGTAAAATATTCACTAGAATTGTCTTCATCCCCACATAAGCAGACAATTGCGCTGATGAGCTACGTATAAAATAGTATATCATCACACTTCCACATAACAATCCAATCACAAGAGGAAGTCCAAACCAAATGCTCATCTGCTTTAAAATAATTTTGTTGATTCTAATCTTAGGTACTCCTAATTTATCAATAACTTGAAATCTATATCTAAAATCTGAGGAATCAGCTAATTGCTGTAATGATAGTATGGTAAAGCACATTACAATAAGGACTACTCCCAAGTAAATTAAAATTAAACGTATCATTAAAGTTCCTGAAATCCCTTCATTTTGTTGGATAGTCTTTGTACGGATATCTGTCGTATTCATAGTAACTAAATCTTGATTTTCCATAGTAGTATGAAGATATTCTTCCAACTCAGAGGCTACAGAAAATGAAATAGGCTTTTCTGTAATTCCATAATAATTCATATTAGCAGTCATTAAATTTTCACAAATCTCATCTGGGAGTATATATATTACATCTGTATACAAATTATATAAAGATTCTCCTAAATTATTATCTAGGGGAGGATAATTGCTTTGAACCAAAACATTATCATCTACTTGTATAGTATCATGAGCCTCCATAAATTCCTTTATTTCCTCCTCATTAGCAATAGCTTGCCACTGAGTAGCAAATGTATTTGGTTCTAAACTTATTGGGCTTGCTCCTATCATAGATATAAGATGATTGTAATCAGATAAAGAAATCCCGAGGACTGGAAAATCATTTTTATATCTTTTATGGAAATCATCCTTATCTAAAAAATAAGTTTCTACTTTAACTCTATCTTTAAAAGGATATCCTCTTTTTTTTAAGAATTCATCTATAAAATTATAATTAATATTTGGTAAATTTTCTTTAGTTTCAATATTATTATATACAGTAAAAACTTGAACATCAAATATTGCTCTCTTATCTAAATAGCCTAAAGCCCAATCAGACAACATAGAGCTAGATATAAGTGCAACAAGTGAAAATAAAAAGGTAGTAGCAATTAAACTTTCTTCCATTTTCTCCCGTAAATCCTTTATCAAAGATACGAGGAATATCTTCTTCACCTATGCCTATACCATCATCTTTTACTGAAAGAGAAATCCCATTCCCAATTTTTGTAGTGTAAAACTTTATCTTCTTCGCCTTATATTTTACCGAATTTATAATAAGCTGATTTAAAATAAATAAAATCCATTTTGGATCTGTAAAAACCATATGCGGACAGTTAATATCGATAGAAACTTGATTATTTAAGATAAGTTGTTTATTGTCCCTGAGTGCATCTCCTACTACTTCTTCAAGTCTAACTTCTCCAACAAGATAGTCCTTTTCTGCTATTTCACTTCTAGCATAAAATAAAACTTGGTCCACATAACCTTCAGTTCGCTCTAATTCTTCCAAAAGTCTTCTTGAAGTATTTGTCTTATTGTTATCACAAATTAACTTCATAGCTGCTAAAGGTGTCTTAATTTCATGTACCCATTTTTCTATAAACTCTTTATACTCTTTTCCTTCTCCTTGAACTTTATTAATTTTTTCTATCATGGATTTGTTAGAAAGCCTAAGAACTCTTTGGTAAATAGCATCCTCAGCAGTTTGCGGTTTATCCATTAATTCTAAAATAAGATATCTTTCCTCTAAATTTTCACAGGTATGAAGCAGTCCTTCTAAGAACCTCTTCCGCCTATAGTATTGTATGACTAAAGAAAACACAAGCACAACATTCCAAACTAATATAATGAGAAAAATATCTGAAATGCCATTTCCTATGGCAAACATATATAAGGCTAGGAGCACCATCAGCATAATATTGACTATAATTATCAGTGCTTTATCCTTTAAATAATTTCTAAATTTCATATCATATACCCCTGTCCATGCTTTGTACAAATAAAATCATAAATTCCCAATTCTTTTAACTTGCTGCGAATGCGAGTAATATTAACACTTAATGTATTATCATCAATAAATATAGAATTATCCCAAAGATAATCCATGATTTCCATACGTGATACAATAGTCCCCTTATTTTTAAATAAAATATATAATATCTTTAGTTCATTCTTTGTCAATTCCATCTTATTATCATTATATTCTATCATACCAGATTCTAAATGGAGTTGTACCCCTTTATGAATAAGTTTCTGGTCTAAACTTTCACCATAAACACGATTTAAAATCCTTGTCATCCTTGCCAGAAGTATAGAAACATTAAAGGGTTTAGTTATAAAATCATCTGCCCCTAGAGTAATTCCTTGTAGTTCATCCATTCTATTATCTCTACTGGTTATAAAGATAATAGGAATATTAGTCGATGAACGTATCTGAATACAAAGATGAAATCCATCCTGTTCAGGTAAATTTATATCAAGTAATATTAAATGAGGATTTTCCCTTTGAATCATCGAAGGAATTTCAGAGAAATCTGTAGGTAAACAAACTTCATATCCATTATTTTTAAGAAGTATTCCCAACTCCTCACGAATTCCTTTATCATCATCTATTATTGCAATTTTATACATGGAGTACATCTCCCTTTTCCTTGTCTTTTAATACTTTTTACTTAATTTTTTATAAATAATAACCCCAATAATATATTGAAATACTAACAATCCCCCTAAATATAAAACTATCAAACGAGTATCTCCTACAATTTCTAAACTTCCAAGAATAGAAAATACAACTATGGAGATTGATAAGACAATTAAACCTAAAATATAGGCATATCTACCAGATTTATCTCTTAACATTTCTTTTCTTTCATCGTGTAATTCAACATTTTCCTTTTCTATCTTTTCTTTATATTTATCTTTATTTTCCGGTCTTATCCAATAGTAATATTTCCACAACATAACTATGCCACTACTAATACCTGCTCCTGCAAATCCACTCAATAAACTGTTTAATTTAGTTTCAAATAGCAATGCAGTAACTAAACATATCATACCAACTAACAAAAATAACAATCCAGTTATAAAATTATTCTTTTTCATATTTATCGCTCCCTTCATAAATAAAAATTTTTTCGATTCTTTTCCCAAAAAAATTAGAAATAATAAATGCTAGTTCCAATGAGGGATTATACTTTCCTGTCTCAATGGAGCTAACAGTCTGTCTTGAAACACGAATTGCTTTAGCAAATTCCTCTTGGCTCAATCCTTTCTCTTTACGTAATATTTCTACTTTATTTTTCAATAAATAACACCCTCTATCTTGACAAGTTTCCTTTACATATAAAATACCACATACTTATAATTTTGTAAAGTTTCCTTTACAAGTTTGCAGTTTGAATATCCATTTAAAAAAATCCCGACCATTATAAAATTATGATCGGGATTTTTGAATATAGTTTAATTTAATAATTCCTACTGAGCATTGACAACATTTACAATATCCATTTCATTTATTTTCTTCACCGGGCTGATGACGGACAAAATCGTAGTCCCAACAGCAATAACGATAATTACAACAAGTGGAATAATTGGCAACTCCCATTCAAGTCCCCAGCGTGAAGTAATCATTGAACGATAAATAATTCTGTAAAGCGGCAATCCCAAAATACACCCCATTAGGCATCCACAAACTGCATAGGTACTGGATTCGGCAAATACCAAGTGATGAAGTTGTTTCCCCGACATCCCCACTGCCCGCATTACGCCATATTGATTCATTCTGCTGGTAACGCTCATATTTATGCTGTTTATAATATTAAATACAGTAATAGCTGCAATAAGCAATAAAAATCCATATATAAAGATTGCAAAAGAATAGAACGTAGCTTTAGTCTCCTCGTTTTTTTGACGTTGATCTGAAAACTTCATTTGTAATGTTGTCAAATTGCGTATCTTGGAAACCGTATCATCATCAGCACCTTTTTTAAGCTGCACATCGATTATCGTATATCCTGTTTCTCCTGTCAAATCTTTAAATAGTCTTTCCGAACAAATTACTGTTTCAACCCCGTCCTCCCTATCAAATGGAGTATCAGACAATATGCCGGCGATTTTAACCTTTTTCTCACTTGAAGGCAATCTTAAAATAATAATATCTCCTACCTCATAATTCAAATCTTCCGAATAGGCAATAAGCACACTGTCCATTCCTTTAACTGCTTCATCAATACTTCCACAAGTCAACTTTTCCTTAGCCCAATTAAATTGATTTTCTTCATAGGAAATTAAGTTGATTTTGCCATTACCATATTTACTTGCTACAGACATATCATATGCAAACATTCGGCCATATACACGCTTTATATCAGGATTTCTCTTTAATTCTTCAAGTAGATTTACATCCAATAAACAAGTATTATCCTCACTTATAATAGAAATGTCCGGCGTATAAGGTCTTAATGGCTTCAATGCCTGATGCATAAAATTAACCAGTACGCTAAAGGATAAAAATAATACAATGCTTATGCCAAAAGAACCCGTCATCAACAAAATATTTTTCCTACTGGCAAAAGCATGATTAATTCCCATAGCAATATCTATCCGGCTATTTTTGGGTTTTACTATTGATTTGAACTTATGAATTCCATTTTGAGCAACATTTCCTGTCACTGCGCTAAGTGGAGAAACTGAGGACGCTTTTTTACATGGAGAAAAGGATGCAAGTATTACCGTCAAAAAACCTACTATAGTTCCTGCAAGCAAACTAAGCCAGCTAATACCAAATAAAGGCATATTGCTAAAATAAACAGGAGTTATATATTTTAAAAATGCTGAAGATATCCAAATGATAATTGTTCCTGCTAACAATCCTATTGGAATCCCTTTAAGACTGAAATTGATTCCTTGCAACAAAACAATCCTTTTTATTTGTTTTTTAGAAGCTCCAAGACAAGAGAGCATCCCATAAAACTGAGTACGTTCCATAACTTCCATATTAAAACTGCTTGCAATCATTAAAGTTCCTGCAGCCAAAACCAACACAAACAATACAGCCGCAGTCTTGTAGAGCATCATCATATAGCTATTGCGGCTTTGACCTACCAGTCCCAGAAGCATGGCATTTTCCGAAACCTGTTTATCTGTTAATTTGAAGTTAGCTTTGATTTCATCAATTGATTTTTGCATATTAACGCCTTTTTTGAATTGAACATGATAGCGGCTTTCATCCCTATTCCCCGTTATATTATGCATTCCTTCATTGGATAGGTACAAACCATGAACATCTTGTTCCTTAAGGTTTGCAAAGTCTTTGTATACCCCAACCACAGTATATTTAGCTCCTCTTCCATCCGGCAAAGTTATAGAAATTATATCCCCCAGTGAAATATGAAACTGTTCTATGGCTCGCCTATCAAGTAAACATTCCTCAATTCCTTTGGGAAAGCGTCCTTCCTCAATATCAATTCCCATCTCATAACTAATAGCTTCTTCACCGCCTACTACTGCCAATGTTTTTCCATTGAGTATACTATTACCGGCATTATAAAATCCATGTACCCATCCAGAGGTTTCCACATCTATACGATTTCCAATTAATTTTGCAGTTTCATCATCAATGCCTTTTATACTGATATGATAATTACCATACTGCTTAATAGCATCTATCTTTCTTGTTATGATTTCCATGTCTGCCATACCAAAAATTGCCGTAACTAAACACACTGCTATTGCAATGCATATAATCGTCATGCGGTTTTTTTTATTGTGAACTTTTGCATATTCTCCCACTAAATTGAGATAGCTTTTCATTCACCATGCACCCCCAAATCCGTCAACACACCATCGGAAATTTCCAGTACACGGTCGGCAACAGAAGCAATACTTTGATTGTGAGTTATCATAATTATCGTTTGCTGATGCTTGTAAGCAGCAGCCTTTAACAATGAGACAACTTCCTTACTGTTTTTGCTGTCAAGATTTCCAGTTGGCTCATCTGCTAAAATTAAGATAGGATTGGTAATAAGAGCCCTCCCGATTGCAACACGCTGTTGCTGTCCTCCGGAAAGCTGTCTGGGTAAATAATTTCTCCTGTCCTTTAAACTTAGTGCTTCTAAAATTTCCTCAACATTTGCTTTATTTGGTTTTTTATAATCCAAAAGCAAAGGAAAAATAATATTTTGCTCTACACTAAGCTCCGGAATTAAATTATATGCTTGAAAAATAAATCCAATATTTCTGCGCCGAAAAATAGTCAATTGTTCTTCTTTCATGGAGAAAATGTCCTTACCGTCGATAAAAACTTTCCCTAAAGTTGGTGTATCCAATGCCCCGATTGCATTTAAAAGCGTACTCTTTCCTGAACCTGACTCTCCTACTACAGCAACAAATTCACCTTTAGAAATTGAAAATGATACATTTTTAAGCGCTTCTACCTTGGTATCTTCACTTCCGAAAGTCTTATACAAATTATTTACTTCTAATATGTTCATTTTCTTACCGCCTTTCATCGTTACTGATACCAAAATATCATATACAGCTTACTTTTAGATGAATTTCAGCTTACAGATTTGTAAGTTTTTAGAAAATCAAGGGTAAAAATACTTCCCTCTCCCAATGTACTCTCTACAATAACAGTACCGTTATGAGCCTCTACAATTGATTTTACCAATGATAATCCTAATCCTATCCCCTGCCTGTCCTGTGAAAAGCTGCTTCTGTAAAATCGTTTAAAAATGTGATGAATATCCTCAGGATGTATGCCATTACCATTATCTTTTATAATAATCTTTGTAATAAGAGGAGATTCATTCCATTCAATTTCTATTTTCCCCCCTGCTTCCATATGATCCAGCGCATTTTTAATAATATTTCCTATGGCTTCTATCATCCAGTCCTTGTCGCAATAAAGAAAAGCATCGTAAGAGCCGTTTACCACGATACTTTTCTGTTCTATTTGAGCTCTGGTTTCAAAGCTTGAAACAGTCTTTTGTATGATACTTTCAATATTTTCTTCTTTTTTATTCAATAGTATTGCTCCTGCATCAAACCTTGTAACCTTTAAGAGATTTTGAATCAAAACTTCTATGCGTCCTAATGCACTTTCCGTTTTTGATGCAAATTTTTTTACGGTTTCTTCATTTCCGCTTTCCTCTTGTATTATTTCATTGTACATCTTTAAAGCAGTAAGAGGTGTTTTCAACTGATGGGAAATGTCTGCAATGGTATCTTTCAAAAACTCTTTGATATGCTTCTCTTTCCCGCCATATGTATTTAAAGAAGTAGCCATTGAATTGATAGATGCAAATAATTCATACAAACTTCCTTCTTCATCATCATCAATCCGCACCGTTGAATCTCCCCTCATAAAGGTATTGATGGCAAAACCAGCTTTTTCAATCATATTTTGCTGTCTTTTAAAATATATAAAAAATGCTGTAATGATTGACATTCCAAATATAATTGAGCCTAATATAGTAATTAAACGATATTTAAAAATAAGCTTATCCATATCAGGCAGGAATTTATCGTTAATATCCGTTTCATACCCTAGTGATACCAAGAGATTTTTTCCAGCAGAGATTTCTCCTTCCGTCTTCCCAGTTTTAAATGCAGCAGAAACATCAGAAGGGCTTGTCCCATGCTCCAATAAATATCCTGCTACCCCATAATCATGACCCAGCATCCTCACTTTAAAATCTTTTACAATCCCTTGAGAAAAAATTAGGCAAATTACCAAAAATAATATTATAACAGCTGAAATTCCCAAAAACAATCTTCTAATATCTTTATTAGTAAGTATTTTCATAATATTAGCAGCCCCTTATTATTTTACTACATTCCATTTGTAGCCGATACCGCGTACTGTAAGAAGTATTTGAGGGTGGTCCGGATTATCTTCTATTTTACGTCTCAACCTCCTTACATATACGGAAAGAGTATTGTCATCTATGAAGTCTCCGTCCCCATCCCACAATTTATCCAATATACCTGTCCGTGTTAAAGTGATATTTGGATTTTGCATCAACAAGCTAAGTAATTTAAATTCACTTACAGTTAGTTCCAATGCCTGTCCATTTTTTAAGGCTCGATTGTTCATAAATTCAATAGTAATACCATTTGAAGATACTGCAGAAGTTTCCTTTTGAAAAGCGTTTGATCTGCGGAGCAATGCCTTTATTCTAGCAATAAGCTCGTTCAATTTAAAGGGCTTGGTAATGTAATCGTCTCCCCCAATATCCAAGCCCATAACTACATTTACTTCTTCGTCGGAAGCCGTCAAAAAAATAATCGGTACAGTTGAAGTCAATCGCACCCTCTTACAGATTTCAAAACCCATTCCATCCGGTAATGTTAAATCCAAAATCAGCAAGTCATACTTTCTATCTGCACAAAAGGAAAAAGCTTCTCTTACAGTCCTTGCAATATCAACGCTAAATCCATTTTTATTAAGAGAATACTCTAAACCATCTATTAAGTTCAAATCGTCTTCAACTAACAATATATTTTCCATTTATAAATTCCCCTTTTACAGTCTTAATCACAAGCAGCTGATTTTACTGCCTTAAAACAATCGGAAATAACCCCGAGAACCTTATATTTCTATAATGCTATAAAATTCTCGGAAGGACTTATATGCATAATAGTGATCAAAAACTCCACCTAATTCTCTTACGGAATGCATACCAAGTATTGGATTGCCTATATCTACTGATGGGACATCCAATTGAGTTGAAGATATAGGTCCTATAGTCGAGCCTCCTCTTTCATCAGATCTATTAACAAATTTTTGTACAGGAACATTTATGGATTTACATATGCCTTCATAAACAGCTGACGATGAACTGTCGGATGTATAAGATTGACTGGCGGCTATTTTTATTACAGGTCCTCCGTTTATTACCGGTCTATTAGTTAAATCTTGCTTTCCCATGTAATTTGGATGAATTGAATGCGCCATATCTGAAGATATTAAAAATGAATTGGATAATCCTCTATAATAACCTTCCTTGTCTTTTCCCATGGCTATTGCAATTCTCTCAAGGATGCTTCTAAGCATCGGACTGGCAGCACCTTGCTTTGTCGTACTACCCACTTCTTCATTGTCAAAGCAAACTAATATGTTTGTAGCATTGCCTATTTTACTGTCTACAAGCCCATATAAGCCTGCGTGAGCCATAGCTAAATCGTCTAATCTTCCGATGGAAATGAACTCTTCATTTAATCCTATTAAGGCTCCCTTCTCCACACTGTATAAATATAATTCAAAATCCAGAATATCCTCTGTTTTTATACCAATGTTTTCAGCGATTAATTCCATTATGAAATTTTCTTTTTCAAATTTGTCATTTATTGTCGATAGTAATGGTAAAGTATCTATTTGAGGATTTATCTTTATGCCCTCGTTTACTTTTCTGTTCATGTGTATGGCTAGATTAGGTATAATCATTATTGGTTTTTCCATGTCAATAAGTACTTCTTTAGGCTTTAACGGATTTTGGGTCTTTACGCTTACTCTGCCCGCCATAGATAAGGGTCTGTCAAACCAAGTGCTCAATATGGGTCCGCCATAAACCTCTGTGTTCAATTTCAAATATTTCCCTGCCACAGTTATCTCCGGATCAGGTTTAATTCTAAAAGTCGGCGAATCCGTATGAGCACCTACAATCCTAAACCCATCATCTTCTATTTCTCCTTTGCCTATTATAAATCCTATTATTGCAGAACTGTTCTTAGTAACATAATACCTGCCCTCTTTTTTTAATTTCCACTTATCCTTTAATTCAATCTTTTCAAATCCTTCTTTAATAAGTATTTCTTCTACGTTTTTTGTTGCATGAAACGAACTGTGACTTGCATCAATAAAGTCTATTAATTTTTCAGCAAATTTCTGTTCTTTGTTCATAAAATCTTCCTTTCATATTTATTTTTCTCCTAATCAATGTTTCAAGTTGTAAAGTAAAATGGATAATCCGTATAATATATAAATATGAGCTGGGTAAAATATATAAAATAATTTCTTCATAGATTTACCCTTTTCACCATTATACATAAACATAAAGATTACGGCAAATACAGCCATCCACTCATAATAATCTGTAAACATAAGTTTTAAGCTGATAGGTCTGATATAGGCTAAAGGAATACCAATCATCCAAGCCAATATAAATATTCCATAAGATATAAGTTGCAGTTTTCTGTTTTCACGGAATATATATAATATAATGCCGGTTAAAATTATATATATCCCCCCTTCAACCATAAAAGGCGACGGAATAAAACTGGATAATATCATATAAATATGTCCGGCAGTATCCATTGGTAAATTGGGAAAGATTAAAAGCTGAAAAATAAAAACTATAGCATAGCTTACTATAAATGGAGATAGTACTAGACCAACCCCTTTAAATATTTTTTTCTCCCTAATATAATCTATTCCTTTAAATATTATAATTAAAATAACGAAAGTAGAAAATATTCCATTTTCAGCATAAAATCCGTCTCCTCTTTGAAGTGCTGGGAAAATTGTCATTAAACTTTTTATAATCCCCATAAATACAGACATGATATAGATCCTTAAAAAATATTTTTTCTTACTGGAAGTATGAGTATAGCCTTCTATCATAGTAAACAGAAATAAATCTCCTGCCATTCTGCCAATCCATGAAAATGCAACTGGAATCTTGCCTGTAAATTCAAAAAAATAGTGAATGTGATCTAATAACATGAAAATAAGAGCTAACATCTTGATATCAAATCCTGTCAATCCTTTAAGCTCTTTTTTATTGCTTTCTAAGGTCAATTGTAACCCCTCCTTTAGCTATCCTGTTATAATTTGTCTTTTTATTAAATCCATAATCTGAATATATATGGATAAATTACTATCAAAGCGCATACTTTTACCCCTATCCTAGTGTATTAATTATATAGTACACTAGGATGTCAATATTGTCAATAAATATTCAAAAAATGGGACTGTCGGGAAATAAATAACCAATAAAAAAGACTTCTATCAAAGATCACGATTTAATTTAAAAATGACTTCTATGAAGAAGCCTTTTCATTCTTATAAATAATTTCAGGTTTATGAAAATAGTAGCCTTGCAGATAGTCAATCCCTATTTCATTACAGGTATCTAACATTTCCTTGGTTTCGACCCCTTCAGCTACAGTAATAATATCATTTGCCTGACAGAAGTCCACTATGCTCTTTACCAAGCTTTTGGAAATCGTATTGCTGCTGACTTTTTGGATCATTGACTTGTCAATTTTGATTACATCTATAGGTAGTTCAGCTAGGGATTGATATGAAGAATAGCCTGTCCCAAAGTCATCAATCGCTATTAATATGCCATATTTTCTAAATAGTTCCAGATAACAAAAAGCTTCACTGCCTCTCAGCAAAATTTCTTCAGTTATTTCAATTTGAAGCTTTCTGGGATTTATATTTTTATCTTTGATATTGTATATTAAGTAATCAATTGTCTCTTTTTTGAAATCCTTAGGAGAGAAATTTATTGATAATATAGTATCTTCACTATCAGAATCAATAGCCATGTCAATAGCAGTATCTATCATGAATTTAGTAAGTTCGCCGATAAGCTCTGTTTTTTCAATTACCGGAATAAAATCATTTGGAGAGATTTGATTATGATTGTCTGTTACCCAACGTGCCAATAATTCAACGCCATGTATTTTCCCTGTTTTAGGATCGTATATATTTTGATAGACCACTTTTATATTGCCATTTGATAAAGCATATCCAAAGTTACTTGCAATACTAATTATATTTTTGTAATGAGTGTCAATGCTGCTGTCATAAATCCCCAAGCTCATATTATTTGCTATTGCATATCTTAGAGAAATCATCGCTTGCCTTAAGCCTTCAATTTTTGCAGTATCTTTATCTATTTTGGTAATTCCCATAGTCATTTCTATGTATATAGGTATATTTACAATGTTTAGTGTAGATCTGCTAAAGCCTTTTAAAATGTCAATTATTTCATCAATATTTGAACTTTTACTATCATGGGTAATTATTAAAATAAAGTCCATTCCGTCGTATCTATAGAATTCTACATTTTCATATTCGCTTAACTCTTCTTTTATTTTCTCGGAAAATGTCTTAATTGTTCTATTGGTAAAGCCATATCCAAAGAATCCCAAAATCTCTTCATATTCATTGACCGAGAGTGCAATAACAGTTTTTTCATATCCATCATGGTTTTCTTCATTTTTTAAGGATTCAATATTTCTAAATCCCGTAAGCATATCATGGGTCAGTAGATTAGTGGCATAATCTCTGCTTTTTTTATTATATTCAGAAAAATATCCTATGATAAATGCAATTGATAGATAAATAATTAATCTTAGTATCCAATTTATAGGTTCCTGCATTAACCCCAAATTTGAATCAAGTGGCATAAATGGACCTACCATTATGGCGCTTAAAATTGCATGTAAAACACCGAGCTTTATCCCATTAGTCGACGAAATCAATGCAATTGGAATATACATTAGATTTGCATAAACTTTGCTTGTTCCACCAACAAAATAAACAAATATAGCAATAAGAGTAGATAATATAAACGACAAATATGCTAAAAATCTATTTGTATTTTTTAAATTCATCGCTTTCTTTTCCATTTGAAGCCCCTCAACGCCTTTATATAAAAACAACTTATTCTATTAATAGTATACCTTGTTAATATGGCTTTAAACAAAATAACGCAGAATTCTCCAAATATTCCCTTTATACTCAAAGTATAGATTTGGTATATGCATTATTTTGACTTTGATATATAATATTATAAATTAACTATGATTTAGCTGTTTATAATGGGTAATATCGTATATAATAGTGGAAAATAATGAATAAGAAGGTGGGATATGTATGAATAATCTTAGAAAAAAGGTACTGCAAATACTCTCAATACCCCATGTTAATTTAAAGAAAAATTATAAGGCATATCGAAGGTTATTAGAAATAATAAATCCACCTTCTGAACCGGTCTACAAAACTTTAGATCACAAGATAATAATAGGGAATAGGGAAATTCCACTTCGTGCTTTTATCCCTAAAGAGAGCATTCATTCAAAAGTGCTTATATTTTTCCATGGCGGAGGATGGGTTACCGGAAATATAGATTCATATACAAATATATGTGCAAATATGGCTAATGAAACCAATCACATGGTTATCTCCGTTGATTATAGATTAGCTCCGGAAAATCCGTTTCCTGCCGGTGCTGAGGACTGCTATTATGTAACTCGTGAAATCTTTTTAAATCAGGATATATTAAACTGTAACAATTGTGATATAACATTAATAGGAGATAGCGCAGGAGCTAATCTTGCTGCAGTGGTATCCCTAATGGCAAGAGATCGCGGTGAATTTTTGCCACATAAGCAGATACTAATATACCCTGCTACAAATTATGACCATAGCGAAAACTCTCCTTATCCTTCAGTTCAAGAGAATGGATATGATTATATAATGACCTCTAAAAGGATACAGGACTATATGGATCTCTATGTGCCAAATGAAGAAGATAGAATAAACCCATATGTTGCGCCAATATTGGCAAAAGACCTTTCAAATCAGCCTAAAACTCTAATCATAACCGCTGAATTTGATCCGCTAAGAGATGAAGGCGAGGCCTATGGAGTAAAATTGAGACAGTTTGGAAATGATGTAAGTATGCATCGTCTAAAGGACACCTTACATGGCTTCTTTTCCAACCCGTTAAACAAAGATGATATAGCAAAATGTTATGAATTGATAAACGTATTTTTAAATGATAACAACAATGAAATGAGGAAAGACTATGAAATCCTATAAGAAAATTGAATGGAGAGAACTGGACAATGCTTCCAAAATCTTTCCGTCAACTGCTAATAATAAAGACACTAAGGTATATCGTATCACTTGCGAACTTTATGAGAATGTCGACCCATGTATATTGCAAGAAGCTTTGGATTTGACTTTAGAAACCTTTCCTTTATATAAGTCTGTATTAAGGCGTGGAGTCTTTTGGTATTATTTTGAAATAAGCAATTTGTCACCAACAGTGGATGCGGAAAATACCCCCTTATGTTCACCCATATATATAAAAGATAAAAGGACTTTATTATTCAGAGTATCCTATTATAATAAAAGAATAAATCTTGAAATATTTCACGCGCTAAGCGACGGAGCAGGTGCAGTGTGGTTTATTGAAACCCTTATCTTTCATTATTTAATTCTTAGGCAAAAGGATACTTTCAATGGAAATATCCCAAAACTCAATTATAAGGCATCTATTAGTCAAAAGATGGATGACAGCTTCTGGAAAAATTATCATAGGCAAAATAAAAGAGGGCTTAAAAAAAGAGATAAACGTATAAATGCCTACCGAATAAAAGGCACAAGACTTGATGAAAATCGAATGAAACTTATAGAAGGTTCCTTGTCGGTAAATGAAGTGTTGAAAATATCTCATGAATACAATACTACATTGACAATATTTCTAACTTCATTGTTTCTATATTCAATTTATAAAGATATGCCGGCTGACAAACAAAATTACCCAATTATATTGTCAGTTCCTATAAATCTAAGGCAATATTACGATTCGGAAACGGCAAGAAACTTTTTTAGCACAATGAATGTTAGCTATAACTTCGAAAAAAATAGCCCGAAGCTTGAAGATATCATTAAAAATGTGAACAATATCTTTAGAGAAAATTTGACTAAAGAGGAAATTGACCTAAAGCTGGTGAAGTTTATGTCGCTAGAAAATAATTCCTTTGCAAGGATAATACCATTGCCGCTGAAAGATATAGTATTGAAATTTGCCGATAAAATAAATGATCATAAAGTTACAACTTCAATTTCCAATATCGGCAGGATAGATGTCCCCCAAGAAATTAAAAGATATATAAGGTCATTTAGTGTCTCTGTAAGCGCCAGAAGTCCAAAGATAACCCTTTGCTCTTTTGAAGATAGATTGGTAATCTCTTTTACTTCGCCATTTAGAGAAACCGATATACAAAGAACATTTTTTCAGTTTCTTTCGAATAAAGGTTTGGAAGTTGAAATATCATCAAATGAATAGAAATGAGGACAGTTTATGAAATCATGTAGCTATTGTAATGTTAATATAAGAGGAAATAGAGAAAAATGCCCGCTGTGCGGAAATCCCCTTCCATATGGTGATGCAGAAAATATTGAAGATGAAATATTCCCCAGTATTCCTCCATTTTACGAAAGCCATTTGGCTATTCGAATTATGGTATTTATCTCAATTGTTTCCATAGTAGTAAGTTTTGCAATCAATATAATATTCCCATCAAAGGTCAACTGGCCTCTATTGTTTTTATTTGGCATTATAAGCGTATGGCTCGGTTTGTATGCAATTTTGCAAAAAAGATATCATATCCCAAAAAAGATAGTCTGGCAAGCGGTGATTATCTCATTGTTGTCAGTCTTTTGGGATTGGAGGATGGGCTGGAGGGGCTGGTCATTAAACTATGTAATTCCTATTGCATGCATTTCTGCAACGATTATAATGTATGTTACTGCTAAAATTTTAAATCTTAGTGTAAGGGATTATATAACTTATTCTCTAATAGACAGCATATTTGGCATTATTCCACTAATCTTTATTG
This sequence comes from Paratissierella segnis, assembly GCF_014385195.1. GTDB lineage: Bacteria > Bacillota > Clostridia > Tissierellales > Tissierellaceae > Paratissierella > Paratissierella segnis. The sequence goes on along the minus strand of NZ_JACRTG010000003.1, from coordinate 84,339 downwards.
TATTTGGTTGGGTCGATGTGATTTATCCGTCTATCATAAGCATAGCCTTGAGTATAATATCCTTATCAGCTATTTTAATATTTCAAGGAACAGATATAAAGGCGGAGATGGATAAGAGAATGCATATCTAATAAGGTAAAACGGTAAGTATATATCCTCCAACTACTAAACTCAAAAAATTAGCTGACAGGACAAATAAAAATCTTCTTATTTTATTATGTTCCTGAACCCTTGATACCAAGGTAATACTCTCGACTATAACTATCAGTATTTCAAGGGCAATTAATCCAATAAATAGGTAGCTTTGCATAGGAAATAAACCATTTATCCAAATATTTAAAGCGCCCTGAGTTAAAAGATTGATTAGTATAAATATTTTCCATGACTTTCTATCTCTGAATCCAAATAGATAGAATACAATTCCCTCGATTATTAGGGTAATAATAATTCTGAGAGATACCAATACAATAGATCGCAACGTTGATTTGCCTAGAGAAAGTGTTTTTGACTTAAGATTTAATGTATAAATATTTTGATATCTGCTTGCTGGATTTTCAAAATCCAGTTCATATGAATCACCATTTGTTTTAACATTTATCGTATTGTTAGACGCTCCTTCCATTTCTCGAGAGTAAAAAATATAATGTTTTTCAACCAGCTTGTCTATTTCCTTAGCCTTTGTATATGTATTGTCAGTGCCAATACTAATCTCAAGATCCCCTGGAGCATTTGGCACTATTATCAATATTGACGGCGGTTCTGCTGAATTACCATAGCATATGCCGGATATATTTATTAATAAAATAAATATCAAAATTATATATAAACGTCTTTTTAAAGTCATCAATAATATACCTCCTTTTTAAATTCATACCAACTCAGTGAAATTTCATAAGGCTTTATGCCTTGCACTTTCAAGTACACCGGAACTTATCATTTAGGTTGGAAATTTCCACTGTTTGGCACACGGCAATTCACAGTTCACAATTGTTTAAGCTTGGCTTTGGGTTTTTCTGATGACCTATTCATTAATTCATTTTTTAGAAATTTAATATTTTTTCATAAATGGCATTAAATATTATATTACAATTATTTAATGCTTCTTTAGGTGCTTTTTCAATAAATTCATACTGTCTTTCGCTTAAATCCAATGCCCTAATTTGGTCCATTAAAATATCACCTTTAGTCTGAATATTGTATACATCCAAATTAACTCTAGTAAAAAAGGAACTAATAGAACTTGTTATGGGAGCCACCATTACTATCCCATTAAGTTCTTTCTGCGTAACAGGGTCTGATATTACCAGCCCAGGTCTATAACCCTTTTGCTCATGCCCCTTAGATGGTGAGAAATTAATTTTTATTATATCCCCAAATTTCAAATCATTAAAATTACTTTTATCTAACTTATTCATAGTATTTACCACAATTCCTTACCAATTGGATCGCCCCAGTCAACATCTATTTTCGGATTCAATTTTTCTCCCTTGGATTGTTCAGCTAAAAGCTCAAATTTTGTTTTTTCTTGTTTCTTTTTTAATATCAAATTTTCCCCTTCTATATTTATATTAAAACTTACGTTTTCAAAATTGTTACTATCTATATTTAATTCTTCCAATACTGTTTTTGGTATACGAATAGCTGCACTATTACCCCATTTAGCTAAATTGATTTTCATTAAATCACCTCTTATAAAAAATATTTCTTATATTTAGTATATACAAGTATATACTAAATGTCAATTAATAAGTATGCTTTCAAACTATGTAGATTTAACTATAAAGTTTTTGTCATTAAATTTCTTTATAATATTTTCCTATTTATTATAAAATGTCACTTATGATTCCTTAGGTATAGGCCCCAACTTTCTTATTTCCGCTTTACCACCGTCGGATTCTAACCATTTAATTATACTTCTTGCACTATGTTCCTGTGGCAAATCTCTTCTCACTACAGCATAATAAGCATCTGCAAGTGGGTATGAACCGTCTGCGATATTATCATCAGTAGGAGTAACCCCTTCAAAAGAAAGCATCTTTAATCTCTCATCTATTCCTGTCATCTCACCCATATTTTTTAAATAGGTATATAAGGTATATCCAAGTGCATAACTGTCTGTAGGTTTCCCGTCTAACCCTCCATTGTGATAAAATGCCACAAGTTCCAGCATACCTTCCATTGTCAGTTCTACATAATTCTTCTGTATATCAGGATGCATCTTACTATCTTCCAAAATAAGATTGTCCATTTGTGATTGACTTCCACTATCAGCATTACGACAAATGGGTACAAGCTCACGATTGGGACCTCCAAGTTCAGACCAATTTTTAATTCCATAATCAAGATATATTTTTCTAACCTGTTCTCTTGTAATATTTTCCGCTTCATTTTCTGTAGGAGTGATAAATACAAGTGCCTCAGAAGCTATCGGGTAAAATTCAAGATTTACACCTTTACTTTCTGCAAACTCTAAAACATCGGAGGAAGCATAGGGTACGATTATCATATCCACATCCCCATTTATCAGCAAATTATAGGACGGAACTGTCTTTGAAGCTGTTTCAGGGTAATTACTATTTTCATTACCCTCATACATAACTCTATTGATTGCTCTTACAATTGAAAACGTTGATGTTGAACCATCTATTTTGGGATAGTTTTCATCAGTGATTCCATATTCCTTAGCTGTATTGCTCATTATGGTAGTTGATAAATTGGATTCTTCCTTTGTGGAAGTTTCTGGAGTTGTTGGAGGAGATACATCTTTCTTACAGGAAATAAAGGATATAGTTATAATAACTACTAAAAAAGCTATTAAATTCTTCTTCATTTTGTTCACCCCTATTAATCACTAGATTTTCCATACTTTTCTTTGGTTTATATGTTTAACACCATTTCATATTGATCTGCTATGTTTTCAAATCCTAAATTATGTAAAAATTCAAGTATACTAATGCATTTATTATCAATATTAATGAAACTAACGTTTTGCGATTCTGTTTGATCCGTTAAGCTTTTTAAAATATTAAGCCCCGCTCCTTTGCGACGATATCCTATATGAACTGCTAATTGAGGTATATCTCCTGTAATCTTATCAATTATCCCATATCCAACAGTTTTTCCATCAATTTGGGCAATGAGCACTTCAAATGAATTATAAACTGACATAATAGGCTCAATCGAATTTTGCCAAGATGGTTCGAAATCCCAGAATGATTTTAATAGCTCCCAATTTATTTCCTTAATATTACAGGATTCACATTTTATAGATGAATTCAGTTCATTGCTGACTAGTTCCTTTTCTATTTGAAAACATGAAAAAGTCCTTGTGATTAAAAATCCTTGCTTCTCATAAAGATTGACTGCAGGTTTGTTAGATTGGATTACTTCAAGTAGATATTGTTCAATATTATTATTTCTCAGATGCCTCAAAACTTTATTAAATATATTACCCGTGATTCCTTGTTTTCGATATTTGGGTATCACGCCTGTACCACAATCATATACAGTAGTTTTACCTCTCCAATTTCGAACCCCGTTAAGAATAAATCCTATTTATTCACTGCCTTCAAATGCTCCCATAGAAAATTCAGGAGAGTAGCCTCTCCTTTTTAACATGTTATTAAATTTGTTTAAAGATAAGTTCATCTCTACTGGATAATCTGAAAAAGCTTTTATAAAAGCATCGTATATTGTTTCAGTGTTTATGCCCTCTAATGTCTTAAGATTTAACATATATCAATCACCCTTTTGATATTTATATCCTCTACGATTCATTTTTTAAAGAATGTGTTATTTATTCATTTAGATCCATGATTATTGATAATATCATTTTATCAATACCTTCTTGAATTTTAAATATATTTTAATCTTCAATTCTCAAGATAATAGAGTCAGTACTGTAGAAAAGTCTTTATCATATTTCCACCGATCACCACTTATAAAAAATATAAATATAATAGCCATCTGTAAAATTGAACAATGCTTTCTCTTTTATTTGCACTTTTCTTTTATTATACTCCAGAGTCCTTGTTAAGTCTCTAGCAGATTTGAAGGATTTGTCATAATTCTTATTCCCCTTTACATACAACATTGATTTCTATATTGACAAATTTTTCTTTACATAGTATATTATCAGTAATGGGTCCTATTAGTAATTTCTATAAGTATAAGATTCTAAAATAGAGGATTTTGATTTCAATTGAACATAATTTTACTTAAGGGAGAAACGAAAAATATGAAACGTGTATTTGGAATATTTGAACTTGTCTTTGATGTACTATATCTTACTTTTGCATTGATACTTGGATTGGTACTTTTTCGGACCGGAGCTGGTAATTATCCTCGCATATTAGCAGGTGTCATGGCTTTAGTCTTATTCTGTGGCGATGCATTTCATCTTCTGCCCCGCATTATGGTAATCATAACACAACGGGAAAAACATCTCCAGCGAATCCTTGGAAGGGGTAAGCAGGTTACCTCAATCACAATGACAGTGTTTTATCTTCTGTTATGGCAGATAGGACTATTGATTTTTCCCATACAGAATAATAACTTCTGGTCATATATAGTCTATATTTTAGCTGCTGTGCGGATTTTGCTTTGCTTGCTGCCACAGAACAAATGGCAGGAGCGATATCCTCCAATTAACTGGGGAATTTGGCGTAATATTCCGTTTTTCATATTGGGTATCAGCGTCTCCGGACTATTTTTTCTACAAAGGAGCATAGTGCCAGGTCTTGGATGTATGTGGCTTGCCATTATTCTTAGTTTTGCATTTTATCTTCCTGTGGTACTTTGGTCTAATAAAAATCCTAAAATCGGTATGCTTATGCTGCCTAAGAGCTGTGCTTATCTGTGGATGCTAGTAATGTGCCTATCTTTGTAAGTTTGAATCTTTTATTTATTAAATATGTGAGAGGAGTGATGTACTTATGATTTGGTCTGGAGTAATAATTGGTGGTATTTCATTTCTAATTATCGGTATCTTTCATCCGATTGTGATTTATTGTGAATACTATTTTACCGATCGGATTTGGCCTCTTTTTCTAGTTGTAGGTCTCGTTTTTTGCATATTGTCTTTGTTCGTACATCAAATCATTTTGTCGGCAGCGTTAGCAATAACAGGCTTCTCTATGCTGTGGAGCATCAAGGAGCTCAAAGAACAGACCGAACGAGTTAGAAAAGGCTGGTTTCCTGAAAACCCAAACCGCGTCAAAAAGTAACACCTGATGTAAATATCCTTGTGATAATTACATAAATCAAAATACAGAAAGGAGTTTTATAATGAGTGATAATAAGAAATTAACAAATGAAGTCGGTGCTCCAATAGCCGACAATGAGAATTCTATTACTGCCGGACCTCGAGGTCCTGTCGTAATGCAAGACGTATGGCTAATGGAAAAAATGGCTCATTTCAACCGTGAGGTTATACCTGAGCGCCGTATGCACGCTAAAGGCTGGGGTGCTTATGGGAAATTCACCGTCACCCATGACATCTCAAAATATACAAAAGCGAAAGTTCTCCAACCTGGAGCAGAAACCGAGACGTTCATACGCTTTTCTACCGTTGCAGGTGAGCGTGGGGCCGCTGACTGCGAGCGTGATATACGCGGGGTAGCAGTTAAGTTCTACACTGAAGAGGGCAACTGGGATTTGGTTGGCAACAACACCCCAACCTTCTTTATCCGTGATGTCCACAATTTCTCCGACCTAAACCGGGCTGTGAAACGTGATCCCCGTACAGGCCGCAGATCTGCACAGAATAACTGGGACTTCTGGACCTTGCTACCTGAGTGTTTCCATCAAATTACCGTAGTTATGAGCGATAGAGGTATTCCCGCCTCCTTCCGAAACATGCATTTCTTTGGTGAGCACACTTTCTCCTTCTATAATGAGAAAAATGAACGTGTTTGGTGCAAGTTTCACTTTAAGACCCAGCAGGGCATTAAGAATTTAAGCAACGAGGAAGCAGAGAAAATTAATGGGATGGATCGAGAGTATCATGGCAAGGATTTGTACGAGGCTATTGAACGAAGTGACTTTCCAAAATGGACCATGTATGTTCAGATTATGACTGAGGAACAAGCAAAAAAACATTACGAGAATCCTTTCGATATAACGAAAATTTGGCGTCATGCCGAATATCCTCTCATTGAGGTGGGAATACTTGAATTAAACCGCAATCCGGAGAATTACTTTGCTGAGGTTGAGCAGTCTGCCTTTACCCCCGCACATGTAGTTCCTGGAATCGGATTTAGTCCTGATCGTTTCCTACAAGGCAGATTGTTTTCCTATGGCGATGCACAACGTTACCGTTTGGGAGTAAACCACAACCTTATCCCAGTCAACCGTGCCAAAGTAGAAGTTAATGAGTATCATCGTGATGGTGCTATGCGTGTGGATGGCAACTATGGCAGTGCTCCAGCTTATTCTCCTAACAGTTATGGTGCTTGGACTGCACAGCCGGAAGTAATGGAACCACCTCTGGATCTAGATGGCGCAATGTATCATTATGATCCTAAGGATGACCCAACAGATAACTGTTTCCGTGCCGGTGGTGACCTATGGCGTATATTATCCGAAGATAAGAAGCAGATTCTTATTGAAAACACTGCTAAGGATATATCTTCTGTAACTGAGAACATCAAATACCGTCATGCTGTCCACTGCTATCTTGCTGACCCAGAGTACGGTGAACGGTTTGCCAAGGCAGTTAATCTTTGCATGGATAAGGTTAAGGAGCTTTCTAAGCTGGACAATGACGGCTTGATTCAAGCAACGCTTTCGAGTACAATATAAGTATATTAATATGAAACTGAGGTGCTCATTTATGAAGCAACGACGAAACACCAAGCAGCGTCAGTTGGTTTTGGACGCAGTTAAAGCACACAACGACCATCCCAGTGCGGATCAGGTTTATCTGGATGTTCGAGCCATAGATAACAAGATCAGCCGAGGTACTGTATATCGCAATCTGAACCTTTTGACTCAAAGTGGAGAAATTTGCCAGATTAAAGTGCCGGATGCAGATCGCTTTGAATATCGCTTGGATTTTCATCATCACCTTCTTTGTACTAAATGTGGCGCAGTGTGTGATGCCCCATTATCCTATCATACGGAGTTGGATCAGGAAATGGCCAAAAAAACAGGTTATTCTATAAAGAGACATCAGACAGTTTTTGAAGGGCTTTGTCCCAATTGTCAACATAGCCTTAAATAAGGCTAAAACACAGGCAACCCAAAAGAGAGAAATAGCATTGTAAGTAGCTTCCTTGCAACGCTATTTCTTATTTTGACCTAATACAAGTGTTCCAAATGCGAAGGAAGACTTGTTTATCTTACTTCTAATCAATAAGCAATGTATAGATTTCTCTTCGACCATATAATCATAATATCTTTCTAAGTCTTCGCTTTTCTCAAATACAAATTCTGTATTTCCTTCTTCTACTAAAGTTAATATATGTGGATTTATGTCATAATCGGAAACAATATTACCTCTTTCATCGACGATGTAATCATAAACTTCAAATTTGGTCGTTTCAAAATTCAGGGCTTCAAGATCAATTTTTTCTCCAAAATCAATTGTCCAAAATCAATTGTTGGCAAATCAATAAATCTTTTACCAACCATAAAATTTTTTACCCCTTCTTCAATATCTTCTTTTTCTTTATTATTTCTATCAAGATAATAAATAACCTTTAATTCATTAGAATCATATGATATTTTAATAGCTGGCTCTTGTATCCTATTATTTGTACAGGAGGATAAAACCAATAATATTAATAATAAACCAATCATAATAAATGAATTCTTAAATCTTTTCACAATATTTCATCCCCTAATAATCATTTTGTCACTCTTCAAAAAATGCAAATTATCCTTACTTCACATTTTATAAATAATGTGTCTTAGTCTTGAATATAAAATTACTCATTCTATTCATCAAGTTCTCTTATAAAAACCATTACTCCATTACCTTCTTTACAAAATTTCCATCCTTGATTTCCAAGCTCATTCCACTCATTCTCGGCTTCTTCAATTTTCTTATTAGTATCAAAACCTATTTTTATTCCTTCTTTAATAAATTTATATTCATACCTTTTCATTATAGAAACCTCCCATTATATATATATTTAATCTACTGATATGATGCTTATGCTTAATATAAATGATGCGTCTTAAGAAATTCACAATTCATGATTCACAATGCACAATCAGAGAAGCGACCTTGGGTCGCAATTAAAAGACCTCAAAAGCTAGACCCTAGTAATTGTGAACTGTAACCTGTGAATTGTGAATTTCACAGGTTACTACCACTATTCAATACTTCACTAATTTTATCTAAATTAACATCTGGAATCAAGGAAGTAGTGGTACGATTTCAAATTCATATCAATATTTCAACATCGTTTTTAAGTATCTTTCTAAAGTAATAATGTGCATTGGATAAAATAAACTTTTATCGTCTTCTAATAATTCCTTCAATTCTATTAATGACATCCATCTGATATTTTTCGTTTCATTTGTACCATTTAATAATTCTCCATCGGCATTGCATATAAATATTTGTACCATTATTGGATATGTTCCTTGGATATTTTGACAACAAGAAAATGGAGTATAGTTTAACACTTTATATCCATTGGTTTCTAGAATTACTGTTTCATCTTCACCCTTAATATATGTAACCTCCAATCCAGTTTCCTCTCTAATCTCTCTTCTCAAGCAATTGAAAATATTCTCAAATTCCCGTATCTTCCCAGCAGGAATTTCTAGTAGTCCATATTCCAATTTTGCATTATCCTTGAACCTGTCTTGAATCAATATGTAATCTAACCCATCAATATTTTTCTCTATTATTCCACCTACTGCAGGTTTAGTAAGTAGCTCCATTTTAAAACCTCCATAATATAGATTCTATAATATCAAGAATTTTACTTATAATTTATTTCTCTACATATATCTTTTTATTGTCAACAAACGGAATAATTTTGTTACTCCATTCAAATACGTTTAATTCAGGCCACTTTTGAATCCATTTTTTGACCTTCTTAGCATATATCTCTTTCGTTATTTGTCTATTGTTAGCAATAACATTCATCTCAAAAATATCCTGTAATCCAAAAGGTGCATAAATCTCCCAACTCTTTTCGGATATCTTCCTTATTGCTAATGAAGTTGCTGTTGTGGGCCAAGTATCTATGGCATCTTCGATTGATTTATATGGCTCAATATCATACCCAAATTTTTCTTTATACCATAAATGAACCCTTGCCTCATTCTTCACATCAAGCCAAAGTGGATATTCTCCTAATGAGTATTTTAAATATTCAGCAATTCTTTTCTCATACCTTTCTTCAATATTTTGAGAATTATAATAAACTATATCAATGTCATCTATTCCATAATCCACAGGTCTATTAGTTAATATATTCCATGAGGTTTGAGATATAGCACCTGCACCAATGTAACATTTTTCATCTTTAAATTCATACAAAGTTGACACTACTTTTTGCAGGTGCAAACTGTTTTCAATTATATCTATGAGCCTATTTTCTTTTTCTAGTAAAGTCATTAGATAAAACTCCTTTTTTAATTACTATTATGCAAATTCAACTCAGATTTAAAATCGTCTTTTTAAAACTAGTGCTACTATCCCAATAAGCAAGACAATTGTAGTAAATATACTTGCTTCAGGACCAAATGCACCACCTGTTAAAATGTCTGTACCTTTACTAGTAAAACTTATTAAGGTATCGGTTGAACTTGAAATACCACTAACATTAAAACCATAGATATTGCCTTGAGCAAAGTTCCATGCAGCATGTAATCCGCATGCTCCCCATACATCCTTAGTATCAATTACATATAAGCCAAATAAAAATCCAACAAGAACAATATTTAGTATGGATAAAAGACTAACCCCAGGATTAAAAATATGCAATACTCCAAATAATATTGATGATATAATAAAACCCAAAGCTTGATTATGCTTCGCTCCTATAATATGCATCAACCATCCCCTAGTAATTATCTCCTCCGTACTGCTTTGTACTATCCATCCAGGTAATATTGTTAATATAGCAGGAATATATTTAAAACCCACACTTATACTCTAACTGATTTCAATTGTCCCTGTAATATACATTAAAAGTGTAACACAACTAAACATTAAAAATCCTATTAGAAATCCTCTAAGAAATTTAAATATAAATCTGTCTGGGCTTAATCCCAAAGTCCTAATTCTTCTCTTTTCAACAAACTTAACCCATGTAAAACATAGTAGTAAAGGAAATATAGAAGTAAAAATTAAAAACAATGGCATCATCAAAATTCCTTGAATAGCAATATATTTACTAAATATAATTAGGAATATTTGACCAATCAATTGTCCTATAACTATCATGAGAAAAGAAATAATTACAGAGATAACCCAATTCAGTTTGACTTTAGCAGCCCTAGCTTCATCAAATAGATTTAATTTTTGACCAAACATTTCATCACTCCTATCAACTTCTCTAATTAGTAAACTCCATCTTTAATTTAAAGATATCTTTCATCCTTTAATTCCTTTATTGCATTTTTAACTGCTAATTTAATAACAAAATATAATATGACTGCTAAAATAGCTATCATTAATGGATATAAAATTATATAAAAAAATTCAAATCTCATAAAAATACTTCCTCCTTTACGCTGCAAAATAAAAATAAGGTTATACCTTATTATATATTATTCGACATATTTATCTACTATCCCTTTTTCTGTATAAAAATTTCCAATAAAAAAATAATAAGACCTATTTTTAAGGTCTTAAATATAAATATTCTAAATTTCATTAATTCTATTCTTATAGATAATTACATTAGCTTAGCTCCAATAACTTAATTTTAGAAACATATTAATTATTTTCATCATTTCAGTGAAATCCTCTACTGAAAGAACACCAAAACTTTTACCGTAAATTCCTCTAGACTCTAAGCTCCATAACAGCGATTTAATATTTGGATAGCTATTAATTTCTTTCTTAGAAAGATAAATGAAATCCTCAAGCTTTTTATAATCTTCAGTATTTAGATTCTTCTCTTCATTATAAATAGTCATGTCTGTTATCAGTCTAAACGGTTTCATGATTTTAAATCTATAGTTGTCAGTATCGTTCGGTATGAAATCATTTATATAATTCTCATAGCTTTCACATACAATTCTATACATGGTATCTCTCCCTAAATAAAGGCAATTTCCTAAGGAATTCCGATTTTTTTGAATCATATAAATCTCGTCTGTCTAATACCTCTTTTATTATAATCTCAATCTTCTCAATATCAGCAATTTTTATTAATTCATCTATGTCCTGTATGTCCTTTTGCCCTAATCTAATAATTTTACTTACAATAATATCCTCAACGGATAATATATAAATATTTAGATATTCAAATTTATCTAACTTTATTGCCCTCTCCTTATATCTCGGTGATAATATTGTACTTTCATATTCTAACATATCAAAATCTCTTAACTGAACAAACACCTTTCCCAAGTGTGATGAGTACTCTATATCCACAAAATCAAAATCTCTAGTTGCTCTTTCTGTATATCCCCCTAAAACACAAGCAGACCCACCTAAAAAGTAAATATCAAAAGGTTCGACATTAAATAATTTAGCCACTTGTTCCATTTCATATATTTTATTTTCTAATTCTTTTCTTATATCCATTTTATCACCATTTAGATTAATATATTTATAATTTCTATTGTATCATAAAATCCTGAACTTCCAGTTTCTAAATTCCAATTTTCCCACAGCAAAATTTAAATCTATGAAAAATGTTTGTTCCCTATCTTACCATTTCAAAGGATTTATCATAGTTACATACTCCCTATTATCAATATAAGAACTCCAAAAATAGAACTAAGAACCGATAATCCACCGCTTACTATAGCAAAAATACGGTTGTTTCTAAACTCTTTAACAGCAGCTATAAAACTAATAATACACACTAAAAACCAAATAGGAATAAATATTTGATTTCCAATCTTTTGAGGCAGCATTGCATAAAATCCAAATAAATAAAGAACCCAATTTAGTATAATTAAACATAATGCTAACCACGATAATAAATGAGGTTTTCTCTTTATATCTTTTTTATCTGCTTTGAACATAAGTAATACCATAGTTAAGACAACAAAAGCTATCCCTATAGCAATATATGATGTTAATCCCATAACTAATCTCTCCTTGCCCTATTAAATTACTATACATTTATCTGCCTGTGTTCAACTTCATCCCCATTCAATGCAGATATAGATACCTATTTCCTATATTTCTTTATTCCCAATAAATCCTCAAGTTTATCATTCATATATTTATATGAATCCTCAACTCCTTGATTGTAAAACTCCGGTGCCAGCTCGTCTATAATAAAATCTAAAATTAAACTTGAAGCCAAGTCCCCTAAATCTTCATCTCTTTCATCAAGAAAAAACCCTTTTATTGAATGAATCATATCTTCCCTTTTTCCCTTTTCAATTTTAATTCCAGACTTTTTGCTCATATGAACCCTCCTAATCAAATAGGCTTATTTGTCTAACTTCATCATTATCATTAAATTCTTGCAAATATGAAAATACCTTTTCACTATCACATACAATCTGATTTTTATCACAGACTTCATTAAATATCTTCATTAACTTTCTATTGTTATCACTTGTTACTACATAGGAATTGCCATATCTTTGTATATATCTGTTTTTTAATCCCGGAAAATGTTCATCCAGCTTTTCATAATAATATTCTCGATTCCCTTCCCTTAGTGTAAGACCCATCCCAAAGCAGATAATTCCATATACTTTTGCTTCTATGCAGTAGCTAAGGATTCCTCGCAAATTTTCCTCAGTGTCATTGATAAATGGGAGAATAGGGTCAAGCCATACCACTGTTGGAATGCCATTTTCGTGCATTATCTTCAAGGTTTCAAAACGTTCTTTGGTAGTGCTCACATTTGGCTCAATAATCCTACACAAGTCCTCATCATAAGTAGTAAGCGTCATTTGAACAACACACTTAGTCTTATAATTGATAGCCTTCAATAAATCTAAATCTCTTAAAATCCTTGAAGACTTAGTCAATATAGTCAACCCAAATCCATATCTATAAATAAGCTCCATACACTTCCTTGTATGCTCTATTTTCTCTTCTAAATGGATATAAGGATCACACATGGAGCCGGTACCTATCATACATTTCTTTCGTTTACTTCGTAAAGCTTTCTCCAATAATTCTATCGCATTTTTCTTTACTTCTATGTCCTCAAAGGCATGATTTATCTGATAACACTTACTTCGAGAATCACAATATATACATCCATGGGTACAGCCCCTATATAGATTCATTCCATTTTTAGCAGACAAAATTCCCTTAACTTCAACCTCATGCATAATATTTCACCTTTAGTTTGTTCATTTTTATTAACCCATATAGTATCATATTTTTTATGAAATTCACTATAATATTTAGGAGAAAAGCACTTCCCTATAAAACATAGTCACTAATAACTTAATTTATCCTTAACTTATTTGCAACAAAATTTAAATCTAGAAAAAATGCTTGTCTATTATCCCTATCTTCAATATCTTCAAACCCTAATTGATAAACATTTGGATTGGTACTTGATTTTACAGTTAATAGTTTGTCTTTTGAATCATAAGAAGAAATATATCTAGTAAAAGTAGTATGATTATATTTTTTGTTTCTAATAAATCCATTTGGCAAAGTCATTGCAGCCAATATGTTAAATGAATTAGAAAGTGCTTCCTTAGAACTATTTGACTTAACATTCATCTTAGTTAGATAGAAGGATTTAATAAATCTGGAAATAGGATCATAGCCTCCCGGCAGGTTTTTAGCAGCATTAAACTCATTAAAATTCTCTAAATCTAATAGTTGATTCAATCTTTTAACATGAGATTCAAAACTTGGTGAATTGGTCATTACATCATATGGATTTTCATAACAAATTAGTTTCGTTCTTTTAGGTTCAATAACAACGCATCTTTTAGTAGAATCAGCAAACATAAAATGAAAATCCGGAGATAGTACATTGTCCCCTTTATGATTCTTAATAGATATATGAATATTTGGCAAATCTTCAACTAATTCCTCTACAGTTTTATAATTTGCAAGGGCATAGGTCAAGTAAAATAGGCTGGAAATATTCGTTTTTTCCGATTTAACTTCTTTACTATAAAGATTGAACCCAAAAAAATCATTGGTAATCCCTATAAGTCCATGTTCATTTACACCGTCTTTCAATGGATCTCTATTTTCAAAGCACATTCCTATTGTTTTATATTTTGAATACAATGGGTTCCCCATTAAATCATTACAAAAATTGTAGTTTTTAGGTAAATAAAGCACATTATAATTTAATGGAACTTCATAATCCATTGTTCTTCCCATTACGCAGCCATCTTCATAATTTATTTTTATACCTGTACACATAATAAACCTCTCTATATTTTACTTTTCATATTTTATGCTTGGACAATTATTAAACCTAAGCTGTTCCCATGTCGTAACGTTGGAAATTATTCTCATCCAATATAATATTTGTCTTCAGTCCATTTCAATGGATTATTATCTATATATTGACAGATAAAGCATCTACTCTTACATTATCATAAATATCATTTATTTTATTCCAGCATTTATATACTATTTCACCAACACCATTTAATTTCATTTCCGCTTGTGGGCAGACAGGGTCGGTCGTCTGCCACTACGATTTCTCCGAATATTCCTAATCTATCTTGTGTGCAAATAGTAATAAAATAGTATCCTGCCTGTGAATAATCATAATCCTTAAGTCTAATACTTTTTCGTTCTGGTAATCCATATATACACCAACCAATAATTTTTTTAAAACGCATATAATTCTACCAATGATGACGTTAAATATGAAGTATGGGAAATTCACAATGCAAAATGCACAATAGGGGATCAACCTTAAATTGCAATCAAAAGCCCTAAAAAGCTAGGCCTTAGCAATTGTAATTGTGAATTGTGATTAAGGTATAATACCAAATCCAATAAAAATTAATATACAACATATAAATAAAATTATATTCCCTCCAAATCCTATTTTAGCTAAAACTTTTATAACTTTATTTTCTTGCATATTTGAGGGTTTAATAAATTCTATCCCTAGTAAACAGTAAATAAATAATAGAAATAAATTAAAAATACTTGAAAGCATTATTGGTAACCACTCAGAATCATTTATTCTTAATTCAAAGACCCAAGCATATATGCTAAACCCAAGCAAAAAACATGATAAAATAACTAAAGTAGTTCTAAAAAATCCAACAATCTTTTTAATAATAACACCTCCAATACAGCCACGGGTGCACATTCATACAACATTATACTCTTCCATTTTATCCCACTTTATTTTTCTCCTTTTCTGTATTGTAACATATTAATGAAACAAACCCACTAAACTTTTATGTATTTCAACCGAATATATTAAGGAGGCTTGTGAAAATTATGGAGGTATCGGTATGCGTATAGGAGGTTTTAATCCTTATAAATATAATTTTATCACCACGGTAAAAGATTTATCCAATGCATCTTCTGCTTTATCCTCTCAAAAAGAAAAAAATAACTCCCTACAGCAAAAAGATGACCCTATTGAAAAATATCAGCGTGAGGCTAATAAGGAGTTAGACAATTTGAGAACTCAATTGAAAAAAGCTGATAAGGAAATAAAAGAAATGAGAGATTCTTCCCAAATACAGTTAAATTGCATTATCATCGCAAGGAGAATTATGTCAGGTCATAAAGTCCCTAAAGCGGATTATATTTATTTGGCAAAAAATAATGAAGAGCTTTACCAGAAAGCAATACTCTTAAGAATAGAAAGGGATAATCCTTTAAAGTTCAAGAAAATATCCCAATATGAAAAGATTAAATGCCCGGATATGCAAAAGTCCTACATTGAGGATACTTTCCCCTCTATAAATAGGACTTACTGAGACAGACTATTCCTTAACGAAAATTCTTCATATACTCTCCCGCTGAACGATTCATCTCCAACGAAAAGTCTGACATATATTTGCGGTTGCATAGAGCTTTGATTCCTTCTATAGCACCCTTGTTAATGCTGGTCTTTTCGTTTTTAATTTGATGCATCCCTTCATGCTCTTCTTTATTTAGCCTGCGATATTTATTTTCAAATACTATATATTCTTTTTTGAAACGTACAGGCTTTTTTCTATCCTTTTGCTGCTGTGTAGGATAGCCATAGACTAACATTGCTGCCGGCAGTACGAATTCAGGAAGCTCCAATAATTCCCTTACTTCTTCACAATTTTCCAATACATCACCTATATAACAAGACCCGATACCTAGAGAGCCTGCAGCTACAACTGTATTTTGTGCAGCTATTATTGCATCTGCACATGCTAACAATATATCCCCTTCCCCAGGTCTCCTTGGATTGCATTCATTTAATTCAAATGCATCATACCACCTTTGATAATCTGCAAGAAATACTAATACCATTGGTGCTTTTGCTATAAATGGTTGATTGTCGCATAAAACTGATAATTTGGTTTTTAGCTCTTTGTCCGTTATATCAAGAATGCTATAAAGCATCATATTCCCGGCCGTTGGAGCTTCAAAGGCAGCTCTGATGATCTCTTCCTTAATATTTAGGTCAATTTCTTTATCTTCAAATACTCTAACTGATTTTCTTTCCTTCAATTGATTTATTACCTCGTTCAATTAAATGCACCCCTTTTTTATCAATATGATTCATCAAATTTTTCATAGCCCTTAATATGGGATATATCACCTTCTACAATTAATTCAAATTTACCCCCCTTTACCTCGCAGATATTTAAGGCGGTTCCCGTATAAACCGGCAAGGATGAAAATTCATCTAAAGTTAACCCTTTAATTATAGTAATTAATGTTTTTATCGTCATCCCATGGGTTACAATTAAGACATTTCTATAATCTACAGCCTTTAATTCCTCTAAAAATGATTCTACCCGATTGAATAAATCTTTGAAGGATTCTCCATCAATAGGGATATAAAGTTCAGGTCTGTTTCTATACAGGTAGTACTCTTCAGGATACTTTTCATTTATTTCATCCAACTCCATTCCTTCCCATATCCCAAATCTTAATTCCTTAAGTCCATCATGAGTAATTATTTTGGTGTTTTTATTTCCCATTATCAATTTAGCCGTTTCCATCGCTCTTTTTTGTGGACTGGTATATATAATGTCAAAGTCAACATCTGCTAAACTTTCTCCTAAACTAACAGCCCGATTTATACCTTCTTCAGTCAAAGGAGAATCTCCCCAGCCCTGAAGCCTCTTTTCAATATTCCATTCAGTGGTTCCATGTCTTGTAATGTATAATCTCATCTTTTCCTCCGTAATATGAAATCTTTAAATATATTTGGGACTATTCCTGAAAAAGCACTTTATCAATCCCTAATATCCCTGGAATAAATAACTTTATATTTCAATTTTCCATCAATATATTCTGATTGCATAAGGTCAATTTTTTCAACGGAAATTTTTATTTCGCCTAAATCTTCTAAATACCTCTCTGGATTAAAATTTGAGTTCATCAAAATCTTTCTTCCAATGGTTAGATGAGGTTTGTATTCCCGATTTTCTAAATCAAATCCTCTATCCACCAGTATACTGTGGAGTTTACTTTGAATCCTAAATAGAGACGGACTTTCTGTAAACCCAATCCAATAGATATTTCCTTCCCTACGTTTGAAATATCCTATTTTAGACAAAGCTAAAATAAACTTTTCTCCGGATATTTGATTCATTGCATCTATTATTAAATCCACCTTTTCAGGAGAAATATCTCCTAGAAATTCCAAAGTCAGATGCATATGTTCACTGTCTACATATTTCCCTTGTTTTGAATATTTTTTTAAGTCATCAATTATATTTTGAACTGCATCCTTCACATTATTTTCAAAGTTGATAGCCATAAATAATCTCATTTGTATCTCCTTTATATATTAGTTCAAAATCTACTTTTCGATTATAATTTGTGAAATTATTTTCAATTGCCCCTCTTTATTTAATTCTCCTTTTATATTATCATATATATATAAACATAATCCATTGTTTTATAAATGTATTGTTATGTTGATTGTTCTTACTCTTCCTTTTTCTTTTGATTGTTAATTGTGAATTGTGAATTGTGAACTGTGAATTGTGAATTGTGAATTGTGAATTTTTTATGTTTCAATTGGTATTATAATATCTATATGCATATTTTGAGGAGGTTTTTTATGAAATTTAATTTTAAAAGGTTTATTTTAATAAATATAGGTCTTATTATAATGACTTGCGGACTGCACTTTTTTCTTATACCATCTAATTTAGCAGTCGGAGGTGCTACAGGACTTGCAATGGTTATCAATTCATTAGTTCCTTCGATTCCCATAGGTTTGACTCTTGGAATTATTAATACAATTCTATTTATTATTGCATTCATATTCCTTGGAAAGGAATTTGGAGGATATACTGTTTATACCAGTTTAGTTATGTCCGGGCTCCTATCCGTATTGGAAATTTTATTTCCAATGCAAGGTCCATATACTGATGATCTATTTATAAATTTAGCATTTGGAATTCTAATTTCCGGAATGGGAATGGGAATAATATTTAACGAAAATGCTTCGACAGGCGGAACCGATATAATAGCTAGAATGATCAACAAGTACACTCATATAGATATAGGAAAATCCCTTTTAATTGCAGATTTTTTAATAACCCTTTTTGCAGGACTGGTATTTGGTCCAAGACTTGGAATGTATGCAGTTCTAGGCATAATAATCAATTCATTTGTAATAGACAAGATGATAGAAGGCTTTACTCGAAAAATAAGCATGTTTATAATTTCAAATGAATTTGAGATAATCAATACGTATATAATTGAAGAAATAAATAGGGGAACCACAATATATCACGCTACAGGAGGATTTTCAAAAGTTGAAAAGAAAATAATAAATACAATTGTTTCAAGGGGAGAATATATAAAAATAAGAGATTTTATAAGATCTGTTGATGATAGAGCCTTTATATCTATTTCCCATGTTTCGGAAGTAGAAGGAGAAGGATTCTAGCCTTCTCCTACTCAATTTCTGTTGTTCTGTAAAATTCCACTCGCTCTTCCAATGGAGGATGAGTATAATACCATATCTTATAAATCTTTGACGGTCTTGGAATATCAAGGCTTTGTTCATAAAGTTTTTCCATTGCTGTTACTGCCGATTCCCTATCCTTTGTCAAAGATATCTCATATCTATCGGCTTCCATCTCAAAATTTCTTGATACATAATTAGAAATCGGATTGCCAAAAAAGGTAAATAAATTTATGGTAAATATCAATAATGGTATAGATGCATAATTATAAATATTTCTAAATCCGAAAACTCCGTATGATAAATCTAATATCCAATTTGAAGTCTTAAATACTAAATAGGCAATTAATAAAGACCCTAAACTCCCTATAATTATATTCTTCCAAATATGCCCTTTTACATAATGTCCTACTTCATGAGCAGTAACACTTAAAACTTCATCTTCTGTCATATTTTTTATGGTCGTATCCCATAGAACTATTCTCTTTGATTTAGATATGCCTGTCATATATGCATTCATGGTCTTTGTATCTCTGCTTTTATCCACCATATAAATATCTGCATCGCCTACACCTGCTTTATCCAGGAGTACTTGAATTTGCTTTCCCAATGCCTCATCCTCAATTGATGTATATTTGTTAAAAATCGGGTCGATTACAAATGGTGTTATAAATACCATAAATATCAATACCGGAATCAGCATAAGCCCTAAACTAAGCCACCATCGCTTTGGACTTTTATATATTATATAATACGGAATCCATAAAAAAAGTGACATTGCCAAATCGTTTACAAGGAAAGATTTTATGTTGACTTCAAGCCATCTAAAAAACGTTTGATCGCTAAGTCCATATTTATGCCTCAAATAGAAAGACGAATAGAAATTAAGCGGTAAATTGATTAAAAAAACTATAATGAAAAAAACCGCTCCATATAATAATCCCGATAAAAACAGTCCCCGATCATCGCCTGTTTTAATGCTAATACGCTGTGATAATCTTGTAGTCAAAAATAGTAAAGGAACTAAAAATGAAAGAACTAAATTAATAGCCCAGACTATTAGATTATCCTTTCTAAGAGAAAAAACTTCTTCTGGAAGATCCGGATAATCATTTCTAAGTTCCATCATGTTTTTATTCTCACTAAATATAACAAAAGAAATAAAAATAATTAAAAAAACAAAGAAAGACACAAAGAATGCCATTAATTTTCTATCCATCTTGTCACCGCCTCTTATTAATATTACTATTTATATTATAACCTAATTATGTTTAATAATCTAATGATTTAATGATATAATGTAGTTGAAAAACTTCAATTGAAATTTATAGGGTATTCGTTATAGAATAATAGTGCAAGAATAAACAAAAGGAGGAGGGCTAAATGAAAAAAGCAAAATTTCTATTAATAATTGCAATCTTATTGTCATTACTGTTTGGTTGTACCTCAAAAGAAGATGTTAAAGATGTTTATATTGAAAATGATATCCAATATGCAGCTAAAATCAATGACAATAAATTTCAAATTTATCTTAACGATAACTGGGAGAATATCAATATAAAAGGTGTCAATCTGGAGTATGATACTGATCTAAGTATAAAAGATTACGATAGGTGGTTTGAAAAAATTCATGAAATGAATGCAAATACTATAAGAGTATATGAATTGCAAAGTCCGGATTTTTATGATGCATTGTTTCAATACAATATAAAGAGTGAAAAACCCCTATATTTCTTTCAAGGAGTAAGTTTAGATAAGGATACACTGGCTGAAATCCCTGATGTATTTAAATTGGATAATATAGTCCCTTTTAAGGATGAAATAAATATAACAATTGATGCAATTAACGGTAAGGCTAAAATCCCGGAAAGAGACGGACAAGCCTTTGGCAATTACACTTCCAATGTTTCACGATACCTATTGGGCTTTATTTTGGGTAATGAATGGGACCCCAACATAGTTGATACCGCAAATAAGGAAAGAAGCGATAAGGGCGACTTTGAAGGTACATATTTCTATACCGAAGAGGGAAACGCCTTTGAACATTTTTTAGCTGAAATAATGGATCATGCCCTATCATATGAAATGTCCGAATATGGCTGGATGCATCCAATAAGTTTTATAAATTGGCCTACTACCGACTTTTTAACTCATTTATCAGAGCCGATTAAGGAAGAGGATATGGTAAAAATTAATCCCAATAATATAAAAACTAAATCAAAAAATATTTCATATTTTGCATCATATCACATTTATCCCTATTACCCGGATTTTCTAAACCTAGAACCTAAGTATACATTGCATATGGACAAAAGGGGTAAGCCCAATAATTTTGCAGGATATTTAAACGATTTAATAAATAATCATGAAATGCCAATATTGGTCTCTGAATTTGGAGTACCAACTTCTAAGGTTTTAAATCATATAAATATTCATGGAATAAATAAGGGAAATCTAAATGAAGAAGAGCAAGGTTATCATATAGTAAATATGTTTGAAGATATAATGACAGAGAAATGTCTTGGAGGAATTGTATATAGTTGGAATGATAATTGGGATAACTGGTCTGATGCTCTCAATTCCGAAGAACAATTTGGAATACTAAGCATGGACAGAAATAAGATTAAGGTCGATGGTGATATAAAAGATTGGAAAAAGAATAAAATAGAACCCATTTATACTTCTGATAAAAAAGAAAAAAATCCTATAAAAAATATATACATGGAAAATGACGAGAGATATTTATATTTTGGAATTGCGTACAACGATTTAAAATCTAAACCTATTGATACTACCATATCTATTGACACTATTAAAGGACAGGGGAATTTTTCAAATCCCTTTAATCTAAATATAATTTCCGATGAGGCTATGGATTTTGTTATTAAAATTGGAAATGATAATGACTCTAAAATTTTAGTGGACAGCTATTACGACATCCATTATTTTAAATACAAAGACTCACTTAAGGATAATAATCCTGATTATGAAGATAAAAATTCGGAAAATTATAATCCCATTAGGATATTGGTTAATGAGGGAACTACTGCTTTTAAGACAGGCTTAAAGATTCCGTTCAATGATATAGAAATAGGTAATTTAATACAAGGTATTGGAAATCCTGAATTAGAAAAATATGACTCATTAAGTGACTATTATATAAATAAAGATAAAAATTTCGCAGAGCTTAGAATCCCATGGGGTGTATTAGGATTTACCGATCCCGGTAAAAAGGAAATTCAAGGAGACTTTTATACTAATGGATTGGATAGTCGCGTTATAATAGATGGTATCAATATATCCATAAGTGCCTATGAATCGGATAATGAAGAAAGTTACTTCACAACACCGTTGTTTAAATATACATGGGAAAGTTGGGACACACCAATCAAAGAAGAAAGACTAAAAAAATCATATGACATAATTAAAGAAGGGTTTAGCAAGTACTAAAAATGGCGGTTACCCGCCATTTTTTAATACTTTAAAGATCTATTTTTCTTTCAATTAGATAGCTTGTTCCTAGGAACGTTCCTACAGCTATCAATATTGAAAAGATAAAGCTGAATATATTTACCAATGTAGTACCATTACCTGTTACAAAAAATCCCATGTCCACATAGCTCATAAAACTTTTTGTAATTAATGAATTTAATCCTGTTATTTTAAATGTATTTAAATCGAGATAATATGGAAATACACCGGATACTTTTAGGATTAAATAATTTACAAAAGAATTCAATATCAAGAAAATTATAAACCAAAGTCCGCCTATTTTCTTGTTTTTTATACTGACTTTACTTAACGTAATTGCAAAATATATTAATAACAATGTAATAACTGACGAAAGTATAATAAAAAGACCTATTGTTATTGTAAAACTAGAAGGTATGATATTGAATACATACTTTACGCCTTCTACCCAATCAAATCCAAATAAGATTGAACCTAAAAGTGCGTTATATACAATAACTGACAGACCTATTGCCACAGCCCACATTAGAGCAGCTACCATCTTAGATCCTAATATTTGATTCCCTGATAGAGGAAGTGAAAATGTGAGATATCCCCTATCTTCATATAATTCCTTTCGAAATGAACCAATAATATAGAATAGCGCCGTGACAAAAGCACCAAAGATCATTAGAACTAGAAGTGGCATTAGCAAATTTGGTATCTTTCCAAACCCATCTAACCCATCATTGTACTTTTTTGAAGCATTTAATGCAAATAACTGAATGCCTGTAGAAGCTCCCAATACAAATAGTATTAAAAGTCCCATAAATTTATGCGTTCCTTTAATTTCATATCTCATATATTTAAACATCTATATCCCCCCTAACCGAATATCTCTTTATATAATTCATCAATCGACATTTGTCTTTCTTCTCTTAAGCCTTCGGCATTACCTTGAAGCAGTATATCTCCTTCGCTTAAATAAACAACATCATCAAAGATATTTTCCATATCTCGAACTAAATGTGTAGTAATTACCATAGAGCTATCCTTTTCATAATTATTTATTATGGCATTTAAGATTTGGTCTCTAGCTACCGGATCAACACCTGCAATCGGCTCGTCTAATATATAGACTTTTGCCTTTCTTGCCAACACCAATGTCAGATTTAATTTTTCCTTCATACCTTTGGACAATGAATCAATCTTCATACCTCTTTCCAATTTCATAAATTTCAATAAATCATCAGCTTTATCTTCATCAAAATCAACAAAGAAATCCTTATAAAAACAAATCGCATCATTGATTTTCATCCAATCGTATAAAAAATTTCTATCCGGAAGATAAGATACAATGGACTTTGTATATACTCCGGGTTTTTGTCCATCTATTAAAACTTCTCCTTTAGACTGTCTCAACAATCCGGCAAGAATTTTTAACAACGTAGTTTTACCGCTGCCGTTTGGCCCCAGTATACCCACAACCTTTCCACTTTCAATATTTAAATTTAAGTTGTTTAATGCTCTTTTATTATAATAACTTTTAGTTAAATTATTTATTTCAATTATGTTGGTCACTATTTTCCCTCCCTTACCCTATTGCTGATTAAATCCAGTATTTCATGGGGGCTATATCCAATTGCCTTCATGTCATCTAGGAAATTGTTTATAATATTTTTTGCTATATTCACTTTTAATTCTTTAACCAATTGTTTATCTTCAGTAACAAAGGTACCCATACCCCTTTGTGTATAAACTAAATTTTCTCTTTCAAGCTCTTGATAGCTTCTCTGTATCGTATTTGGATTGACCTTCAATTGTGTAGCAATTTCTCTTACTGATGGCAATTTATCCCCCTCCTTTAAATCTCCGGTTATGACTTGTCTTTTTATTAAATCCATGATCTGAATATATATAGGTAAATTACTATCAAAGTTCATACTTTCACCCCTATCCTAGTGTATTAATTATATAGTACACTAGGATATCCATATTGTCAATATATATTTAAAAAAAATCGCTGGGAAAAGTTTCCCAACGATTATTTTACATCAATCCCCCCAAATATAGGCATACATCTTATTTTAAGCACAGGTGCATCCGGATCAGGGTTTGACCTTGCATTGTTACTCCAGCTTCCAAAGATTGGAGTTCCTGTCATTTCTACTCTCCAATTATTTGGTACGATTATATCTATTCCGCCAAATAACGTAGTAGCATCTATAAATGCTTCGTTATTATAAAGATTTGCTTCAGTTAATCTTAGATCAATCCCTCCAAAGACCGCTGTCAATTTTCCACCTTTAAATTCCTGTGATTGGTTATTCGTTTCCAATCCTGAAAAAATTACAAATGAATCTACAGTTGCATCTTCTATGACATTTGTAGACCATTTGTCCGGATCCACCTTAACATTGTGATTGCTTATTCCTTTTGTAAAAAGTATATTCAATCCGACAATAATTAAAACTATAGGCCAGAATAATCTGAATACCTCAACTTCTAAATAGTCCAATCTATTTAATTGAAACAAAATACCCAATGCAAGCACTATTAGATTACCCATCTTAGAGGATTTCCTATCGAATAATCCAGTTATTCCGGCGATAATCAAAACCAATGGCCAATATGTGGAAATGATCTCTCCCATTTGAAAATAGCCTAATTGATCCGCTAAAAACCCTAGCCCAAGAAGAATTAATAAAATTCCAAAAAAATATCTTTCCCGCAAAATAAAACCCCCATTCAAATACAATTATACTGCACAAAACTTAATCCCTGATTCCCTGTTGCTAACTGTTTACTATGTTTTACATATTACCTTTTACCTATTTTGACATTTCCCTGCTCTTATCCGCACATACCCTAATAGCTTCTATAATAGCAGACCTAAATCCATTTTCTTCAAGACTTGCAACAGCATCTATGGTTGTCCCTGCCGGGGAACATACATTGTCTTTTAATGCTGCTGGGTGCAAGCCTGTTTCTAAAACCATCTTAGCGGATCCTAAAACCGCTTGTGCCGCTATAGTATAAGCTTGCACTCTAGGTATGCCTTCAAGTACTGCTCCATCGGCCATAGCTTCTATCATCATAAATACATAAGCCGGAGAGGAGCCGGAAATTGCTGTAAACCCATCCATTTGATATTCCGGTATAACTTCTGTTCTGCCAAATGTATTCAATATACTTAATATTTCGTTAAATTCTTCTTTTGAAAACATATCAGTCATAGCAACTGCTGACATACCCTCCCCTACTAATGCGGGAGTATTTGGCATAACTTTTACATATTTAGTCCCTTCATTTAGATTTTTCTTAAGGAATGAAGAGCTGATACCTGCACCAATACTTAGTATTATGCCATTTTCTTTTATATAGTCCTTTATCTCATTGAGTACCAGTTCATAAACATTTGGTTTTATTGCAAGTATCACATAATCTGCTGCCCTAACAACCTCCTTATTATCCATTGTAGTTCTTATATTGTGTTTTTCAGAGACCATTTCCCTAAGAGATGGTATTACATCGGATGCAATGATATTTTCTGTTGGAACCAATTTTGCCTTTATTATACTGCCCATAATAGCCTGAGCCATATTGCCGCAACCTATAAAGCCTATAATTTTATCCATAAAACCAACGCCTCCTTTTTATTAGAATATACCATAAAAGCATACAAAAAAAAAGGAGTTTATTACCCCTTTAATCTAAATAAGTTATTATTGCCATATAAGTATTGTTTGAGTATTCGTATTCTACATCTACAATCTCCAATATATTATCTTCATTATCTTTTATCCATGCCTCGACCTTTTCCTTTAATCCCTCATCATTTCCCTGTTGATAAAATGTTGCAAATTTCATAAAAATCCTCCAATATAATTTTATATTTGAAAGCCTGTTATTTTCTTTTTCCTTGTGCCATTGGATCCGCCATCATTTCATACCCTCCAAAACTGGTTATGGTAATTAACATGGCATTAATAATAGAGAGAACTATTCCCTCAGCATTAAAGGAATTTTTTCCAAATATAAAAGTCAGTATTAGGGAAATTGCAAAAGCATAAACCCTTATAAAGGAATCACCAAATCTTTTCTTTATTATTGATTTTGTAAACTGTACAATTACAATCACAGCACCGGTCAAACCGGCAAAAGTCGTCAACATCTCTGCACTCATAAAGTCGTCAAACATAAATAACCCCCCTATCCTAATCTTAATAAGATTTTATGCCAGAATGGAGGGTATTATGAACTATTTTATTAAATTAACCGGTTTTGTTAATTGCCTTTTTATAGATAAGACTTGATAAAGCAGAAATTACAACTCTTAACAATAATGATAAGATAAATTCCGGAGATGTTGGATCTGTAATCGTACTACCGATAAAAGTTGTTGTCAATAAAATAGGAAGTGTTCCTAAAATTGATGCAGTCAAATATTTTGTAAATGATATTCCAGCCGATCCCATAAATATGCTAACTACATCTATTGGAATTATGCCAACCATTCTCACAATAAAGGTAATGAACCACTCATTGTTTTTCATTAGAGAATCCAATTGCGTCAATTTTGGATATTTAATCATTAATTGATCCTTCAAATTACTTGTCGAAGTGTGCCCCACCCAATGGGAATAAGAAAACCCTATACCAATACCTATAATGTTAATAAGTACTGCTAAAAAGGGAGGAAATATCATCCCCGTAACAATATATATAATTGCTACGGGGAACATAACTGTCAAGGATTTTATAAAAAACATCAAGAGTATAAATATAGAAGCCATTAGTTTATTTTCAGGTGTATAGCTTATTATATCATCAACCGTAATATTCTGACCGTAGGAAAGAAATATTATAATCCCTACAAATGCCACTATAGCCGGTAGTAACTTCAATAAAAATTGTTTTGAAGGTTTTTTCACCAAATCACCTCTAACATTATTTTGCAGTACTTGACTCCCATAATTCATCGGCGACTGTAGCCCACTTTTCAGCTTTATCTACACATTTATCAGCAAGATCATGAACATCTTCTGGGTTTTGAAGATCAGTAGATTTTGCCCCGGATTTATCCACCATATCTGATAATCTTCCCGGATTATCCAATAAAGGACATGGTCTTAAATGATTATCATTAAATGGCTGATTATCATGGTATTGCATAAATAAAGGTGATGTATATGCTTCCAAAAGAGTTTTATCATGGATATTTGAATCCGAGTAATGGATAAATGCACAAGGTTCAATATCTCCATTAGCATTTATATGAAGATAGCATCTTCCTCCTGCTATACATCCGTCAATATATTCTCCATCATTCCAGAAATCAATCGTAAAAATAGGTTTAGTTTTTCTAAACTCCCTTACTTGATGATACATAAATTTTCTTTGTTCAGCACTGACCATAAGATCCGGCACTGCATCTTTACCGATTGGCATGTAGGTAAAGAACCAAGCAAATTTAGCACCTTTTTCAATCATATCATCAATATAGGCTTCGCTGCCTATTACCTCAGTATTTTGGCTGGTAGTACAACAAGAAATTCCAAAAGGAAGTTTATTTGATTTAAGTATATCCATTGCTCTTAAAACCTGACTATACGTTCCATCGCCACGTCTAAAGTCCGTCTCATCTTCAAATCCTTCAACGCTTATAGCAGGTACAAAATTTTTAACCCTCAGCATTTCTTTTGCAAAATCTTCATCAATTAAGGTGCCATTGGTAAATGCTAAAAATACACAATCATCATGTTTTTCACACAACTTTATAATATCCTTTTTCCTAACCATAGGCTCTCCGCCTGAATAAATATACATGTAGGTGCCCATTTCTTTGCCTTGTTCTATTATATTATCCAGTGTATCTATATCCATATTTAATTTATTGCCATATTCCGCTGCCCAACACCCTATGCAATGAAGATTGCATGCAGATGTAGGATCCATTAATATAGCCCATGGAACGCTGCAATTATATTGTTCTTTTATCTTTTTCTTTCTGGCGGCTCCTAAAATAGTAGTATTGACAACAAAATTCTCAAACATGGTTTTTCTTACATCATCATCAATATCTGTCCACAAACTTTTAACTAATTTGTACCAATTGCTATCAGTATCAGATAATACGTTTTTAACAGCTTTTAATTGACTGCTGATATCACCGTTTCTATCAAATTTTTCCACCCAATCTATAATTTTGGGTATATTAGCATCCGGATCGCTATCTAAATAATTTAAAACCTTCTTTATACCATAGGATTGGAAGTTTTCTTTCAACGTTTTTTCTTTCATAATATATCTACCCCCTAATTTAATTTTATTTTAAATCATGGTTAATAGAATGTCTTTAGACAAAAAAGAATAATGTCCAAAATTACGACATCAGAAAATTTTGTTGACTTTTTTGACAAAATACTGTTATGTCCATAGAAATCTTTTTCATAATAGTTTATATTAATTATATACATAAAAGGAGTGAGTCTGATGCATCAGAAATTAACGAGAACAATGTTGGATATTGCAATAGATAAAGGCTTAAAAGAAATTAGAACAAAATCAAAACGCGGGATTAGAAACCTTGTGGATTTAGGCGCTCATTTTGCTAAAGGAAGATTTCAAGAATATTTTTATCAAATTGCACAAAATATGTTGGAAAATGAGGATAGTTCCTATTATGATTTAGTTTTTAATACGGTTAATAATGTGGATAATAATATACTTAAAACTTTCGGAATAAATATAGGACTTAACAGTTGGACATACGGAGCTAATACTATCAGAGAAAAAGAAAATTGCTACGAATACAATACCCCATGGGCGATAATATTTGATTTTACAATTCCGACTGCAATTAGTTTAAATTCATCTGACATATTGAAGTCAATAAGCGATGGCAAAGATATGGGAATATTCAGCTATATAGCTTTTATTAATGACAATACATCCTTAAAAGAAAATTTGTTTGAGGCCTTTGAAAAAAATCCGGATTGTGCTTTTATATTATTTGCAGATCCTAATAATCTGGACATAAATGATATATTAAAGATAAAGAACTTAAAAAATATTCTAATTTCCATTAACATGGAAGAAATGAAAGAAAATCAAGAACTTTTGTCAACTGTTGAGTTATTAAAAGAAAATAAGTGTTTATATGGAATTCATAGCATTTATGATGATAAAGATACTGAAACTATCTTAAATAATGAATGGATAAATAAGATCGTTAATCTAACTTCAACTTTTGCTTTTCTCATTCATTCAAAAAACTGCAAAAAAGAAAACATTGCAAAAGTTTCTTCCTATATACAAGATATGAAGACGAATCAAAAATATCCAACCTTTTTAATCGACTTATATGAGGATATGTCCTATGTCAGCAAAATTATTTCATCCAAATCTTGTTTTATAAAAATATTACAAGATGGTAAGATAATTACAGAAAATGAAAATACTAATTCAAATCTAAATATAACTAATATTAAACTAGAAGATATCTTCTCTTTCTCATGCTAAAGGTGAGACCCAAAAATCTCACCTTTTATTAATTGCTGTATTCCATATCTTCATTTACCTTTAGAACTACACCTGTTGCGACATTTTTTAATAAATATGTATAAGTTTTGGGAGGAATTTCCCCACCTTCTAATAGCCATTTTGTAATTGATGTTCTTATTGCATCCACAAAAAATGTTATATAAAATTTCTTATATTCGCTATCTTCAAAGATATCCTCAAATTGTACTGCAATAATCGATGCTAAGATTTCCCCAAAATATTCATAAAATGAATTTTGACCTCTCACTTCCAAGACATTGCTGTAAAAGGATTTATTCTTATAGAGAAATTCACAAATTTTTTCTATGATTTCCCAGTGTGATAAATAGTCCTCATCTTGAAATTCTGCCACAAATTCCGTGTAGTATATCCAATTTACCAAATCATATTTGTCTTTAAAATGATAATAAAAACTTTTGCGATTCATTCCGCATTTTTCAACAATATCCTTCACGCTAATTTTAGAAAAACTTCGCTCATTCATTAATTCTTTTAATGAATTTGCCAAAGCTTGTTTGGTTACCAGTGAACCCGACATATTTACCATTCCTTTAAGAAAAACTGCTTTATATATCTTTACCCAAAATTGAATGTTTTATCCATTTCAATACTTAATTCCATAATACCACAATACTTACAGATATTATAGTTGTACCAAACAATTAATATGTTTTCTATTGCTTTTATATTTATTACAATTACAATTACAATTCACAATTGACAAACTGTGCTTTTTATGCTAATTTATACTTAATAAATTGACTGAAGTCGATACCCTTTCATTTCAAATATCTCTCAATTACGCTTGAGATAAAACTATAAACAATTATTATTGGATTCATTTTTTAAGTATACCATGAAGGTATTTGCTTATCCATAGGATGAGTAATTTCTTTGTGGTATTTTATTTTTGTTAGGAGGAAAAAAATATGAAAAAAAATTCAATCAAAAATTTAGTCCTTGCAGGGCTATTCGTAGCCTTAGGACTTATATTGCCATCTCTTACAGGAAGAATTCCAGCTTTGGGGCAGAAGGTTTTGCCTATGCACATACCGGTTTTGATCTCGGGATTTGTCTGTGGTTGGCCTTACGGTTTGATGGTAGGATTTGTTACACCATTACTAGCTAGCGTTATAAATGGTATGCCCCCAATGTTTCCTGTAGCTATAGCAATGGCATTTGAATTAGGAGCATATGGTCTATTAACCGGTTTATTCTATAAGTTATTCCCTAAAAAGCCCGTTTTTACTTATCTGACACTAATTCTGGCGATGCTTGGAGGAAGAGTGATTTTAGGAATTGCAAATGTAATTTTATTGGGTCTAAACAATGCTCCTTATACTTTTGAAATGTTTATCGCAGGGGCATTTACAAACGCTATAATCGGAATCATTATTCAAATAATTATTATTCCTATATTAATAAATGCTCTGCAAAAGGCAAGGCTGATTTAACATGAAGAGAATCACCAATGATACACTATCCATTATATTTGAAAGAATTGATGATTTGCTTAAAGAGCGTGATACCGTTAATATAGCAATTGACGGCAATAGCGGCGTCGGAAAAAGTACATTAGCTAATTTAATAGGTGAAAAATTTGATTCAAATATTTTTCATATGGATGATTTCTTTTTAACTCCGAATTTAAAAACGGAAGAAAGACTAAATGAAGTAGGCGGAAATGTAGATTATGTACGATTTAATGATGAAGTTATCTCAGGAATAAAATCTAAAGAAACATTTAAGTATCAATTATACAATTGCAAAAAATTGGAACTGGATGATATTGTTGTAATACAGCCTAAAAGATTAAATATAATTGAAGGCAGTTACAGTATGCATCCCACGTTAATTAAAAACTATGACTTGAAAATATTTCTACAGATAAATGAACTGGAACAAATAGAAAGAATTCTAAAAAGAAATGGCCCGGTTATGCTTCAAAAATTTATTAATGAATGGATACCAAAGGAAAATATTTATTTTGAAAAAATGAGGATTAAAGAAAAAGCTGATTTAATATTTAATATTTAAACAAAATGTGTTGCCCTGATGGCAACACATTTTATCTTTCTATAACAGTCCTTTCTACTTCTTCAACAACCAATTGTATAAAATCACTATAGGGCATCTCCTGCACCCCTGCAACAGTTACATTGCACTTATTTATAGGAATTAATATCTTTTTAGCCTTGCTATCTCCTACAGCTAATGCCATCTTGGGCGTCACTTCTCCCAGAAATGAATTTGCTGTAATTATTCCAATAGGTCCGATTATTATATCGGCATCCTCACAGTTGCGGATGACCGGATTTTCCCCGGTTGCTCCGAAGTCCGCTCCTGATTTCAGCATTGCAGCTGTTGCTATGCTATTTGTTCCTATTGCTATAAGTTCATATTGAGGTATAGTAGCTTTGAGACGTTCTACTACCATTTTGCCTATTTTACCACCTTGCCCATCTATTACAAGTATCTTCAAGAATATACCCCTTTCGTAGACCTTTTATTGCCAATCAAATATAATGAATATAAATTATGTCAAATTTTATAATATCATATTTCCCCAGTATTTCAATTCCTAGCCATAGTTCGAAATGTTTGAGATCATGTTAGCCTAAAATGGAACTTATGGCAGATATTGTTCTTCTATTTTTGTTACGTACCCGTTCTTTGTATATATATGATACAGCGGGGCATAATTTAATCCTTCATTATACTCTATGAATTCTTTTCTATTAACGGATTTATGATCTGAAACTACACCTGATTCATCTTCCTTGAATATTAAATATTCAGTATCATCTGCTAAATCCAATGCATAGGGATATGTGTTGTTATTATAAATATAAAAACCTGAAGGCATATCCAGGTTAATGTCTATATTCAACTCCGCAGCTCTTTCTTCATCCTCTAGTGTCAAAAATTCAACTTTATCAATGTCAATATGACTTTCATTCAAGTTTATTTTTATTATATATCCAATATAATGGCTCTCCGGAGTCTCCATAAAGTCATTGATTTCAGCCGGATTGATAATTTCCAAATTGTTTCTTTTTACAAGTGTTTGCCCTAAAATATTTACTATATAATCATATCCTACTTCAATAGGATCTATAAGTGTTGATTCCTGTCCTCTATCAGATTGTTCTTGTAAAGCTTTATAATAATCTTGGATTTTTATATCTTCTTTAGGATTTGGAATTTCATGATATATATTGCCATTGCCATCCATCCATCTTTCAACAGTCCATATGCCATTTTTCCCTTGTACTACCGGCTGAGATAACAGTAGCTGAGATATCTCTCCTGTAGATAAGGGGAATTTTATGACTACATGATTGCCTTCATAGGTTTCAAAAGGTAATTGTCCCATATCTTCTAACATAATTCTAATTCCTATTTCCTGTGATGCCAAGGTATCCATAGGTACTATGTCCAATGAAGTCACCCTACCTAAATATACAAGTTTGTTATCTTCATAAGTAAAAACCAGATATGGTTTACCTATACTGCTGTCTTCAGTTATCCAACCATCTTCAATATTCATACCCCCTGCCAATACTACTCCGTCCATGCTTTCAGGTTTTAATCTATACTCTAATTTCCATAATTCAATTGGAGTTGAAAGTATATTATCAAAAGATGATAATTTCTCCAATTTGGTAATCTTTTTGTCTATAAATTTAAAATCTGCCCATTCAGCATTTTCATACATTTCAATTTCATTGTCTATAAATTGCCATGCATAATCCTCTACGGTTGCATTAGCATTATCATCATTCCCATTGCCAGGTGGATTGCTCAACAACCCTACAGCTAATGCTATAATGATGAGAATTAATACCACTATAACCCAGAATTTAGGTTTCTTGTAGTTCAATATATTTTTTATCCTGCCCTTTGTATTGTTTTCACCAAATGCAATAGGAGAACCCCCTACTATTCTTTTCCCAGTAGACAATGATAACAATGAGTTGGAATAATCCTTTTTTATTTCATAGCCCATTTCTTTTATTACCGATTCATCACAGGATAATTCCATATCTTCTCCCATCAGATAAAATGAAAGCCACACTAAAGGATTGAACCAATGAATAGATACTATTAAAAATGCTAAGAATTTTATTATATGGTCAAATCTTTTAATATGTGTTTGTTCATGCTTTAGGATGTATGCCGCTTCAATTTCAGAAAGATTGTTTGGAAGATATATTTTAGGTTTTATTAACCCAAAAACAAAAGCTGTCTTTATAGTGTCTATTCTATAAATATTCTTATCCACATGTACTGCCAGTTTTAATTTTTTTGAAAGTCTTACTGTAGTATATATGCTATAGATTAAAAGCACTGTTAATACCGCCAACCATATTGCACTTCCTATTGAAATCCATATTTGCATTGGGTTCACACTCGCCCCTACTATAGGTGCCGGTAATGCTCTATTTACCGCTCCATCAATTGCTGTTATTCCACTTTGAATTTGTGGTGTTTGTGTATAAACTATATCATGGGGTATGGTCTTTGTATTGATCTTTACTAGACTATATATGCTCTCAAAGGAAAAAGGAAATATAAGCCTGAGAAAAACTATAGCCCAAAGTCCATAGGAGAAAATCTTAGGTGCTTTCTTTAAGAAAAACCGAATTACTAAAACAAATAAAATGACATAGCCGGAAGTAATGCTCATATTGATAATCTGTAAAAACAATTTATCCATTAAACTCCCTCCTCATGTTCATTTATTAGTTTCTTAAGTTCAAGCACTTCTTTATCGCTAAGTTTCTTTCGCCTTGTAAATGCTGTCAAGAATCTAGGTAAAGAACCTCCAAAGTTTTCTTCAACGAAGATTTTACTCTGTTCTCCATAAAAATCATCTCTTTTTATAAATGACGTTATTATGCTGTTGTTATTTTGAACTATCTTCTTTTCCTCAAGTCTTTTTATCATTGTGTAAGTAGTTGACTTTTTCCAATCAAATTCTGCTTCACATATCTTCACCAATTCAGGCGATCTGATTGGTTCGTTCGCCCATATTATGTGCGCCAAATTTTCTTCTGCTTCAGTAAGTTTATATTCTATCATATGAAACACTCCTTTCAGTCTACAAGTCATAAACCTTTGTTATATTTAGTCTATGCTTTGTAGACCCTTTTGTCAAGGATTTTTTTAAGTGAAATCATATAATTATAAATCGACGCGTTTGAAGACTCGGAAAAGTGGATTCTCATTCACTATTCAACAAGTATTGCTATCAACTCCTGCTGCTTCTCTAAACCAAATCCGTTTTCTGATAGCAGTGATTTAAAGTTTTTGTCATCCATATCGTCTAATAGACTAATAATGGTCTCGGGCTTGGATGCCATACATTCATTCAAAAACGATGGGTCAGGAAACAAATTAACAATATTCTCAAATGCAGTGCTCATTGATTTGTTGACACCATTGGTATTATAGATACTGCTGACGATATAATCAGCAACGATATCTTCACGCTCTACACCGCAGAGATACAAAATAGCCGCTGCTATGATGCCGGTACGATCCTTGCCTGCGGTACAAGCGAAAATGACGCTTCCATTTCCTAAATTATCCGTAATGGCATTGAGAATATCCACGCAGCAGGTAAGGTTATCGAACAATGTTTTACTGTAATCCAGCTTCATACTTTCTATAAAATTATCTATACTGTCTGTGCTTGCATCCAGCATTACATTTGGATTGCTGACAGGCAAATCATCCAGCTCCTTCATCAATGAGAAATGCTCATACATCACGTTTGTTGGAGTGGCAATTGGATTTAACTTCACCTCTGACTTGCTGCGCAGGTCTATAACAGCATATACATTACGTTCTAACAGTACCTGCCAATCCTTTTTCGTAAGTCCGCACAGAGCATCGCCTCTATAAAGCATCCCCCATTTAGTTGAAAATCCCTGAGCTGTGGGATAACCTCCCAAATCGCGAACATTATAAGCCCCGTCCAGGGGAATGTGTTTCAAATGTTTCATCATCGTTTCATCCTCTCGCTTGTTATTAAATATAATTGCTTAAGCTTGATTCAATCCTCCGAAAACTGACTGTTATACAGTTTTTCATAAAAGCCTTTCTTTGCGAGTAGGCTAGAATGGGTACCTTGCTCCACAATATTTCCGGAATCCATAACCAAAATCAGGTCGGCATCCTTGATAGTGGATAGGCGGTGGGCAATCACAAAGCTGGTGCGCCCATGCATAGCATTTTTCATTGCCACCTGAATTAGCATTTCCAACCGAGTATCCACGCTACTGGTGGCTTCATCCAAAATAAGTATCTGCGGATCGGCCAGGATTGCGCGGGCAATGGTAAGCAGCTGCTTCTGCCCAAGCGATATATTGCTGCCTTCCTCGTTTATTATCATATCATAACCGCCGGGCATAGTCTGGATAAAGTGGTGCACATTTGCTTTTTTCGCGGCTCCCACAACTTCTTCATCGGTTGCATCAAGTCGCCCAAACCTGATATTTTCTTTAATACTGGCGTTGTATAGCCACGCATCCTGCAAAACCATGCCAAACAAAGAACGCTCAGATGTCCTACGCATATCGTAAATACTTTCTCCATCAATAAGGATATCTCCGCTATCTATATCGTAAAACCGCATTAGCAGGTTAATAATGGTGGTTTTCCCAGCACCTGTAGCACCGACTATTGCGATTTTTTGACCGGCACTTGCTTCAAAGGAAAAATCTTTAATAATAGGATCTTCTTTTACATAAGAGAAATTGACATTTTTGAAGCTAACATTTCCGGCATAATTTTCGGGA
Source organism: Paratissierella segnis (assembly GCF_014385195.1). Taxonomy (GTDB): domain Bacteria; phylum Bacillota; class Clostridia; order Tissierellales; family Tissierellaceae; genus Paratissierella; species Paratissierella segnis. The sequence goes on along the minus strand of NZ_JACRTG010000003.1, from coordinate 47,330 downwards.
TTAAAAATAGCCGGCTTGTCCTGCTCGTCACTTTCCTCCTCTTCATTGCAAAAGTCCGCAATACGTTCCATTGAAGCTATCGCACTTTGGATAGCAGGAGCAAGCTGAGTAATTTGCCCCATGGGATCGTACACAATCCAAATATACTGCACAAATGCCTGCATGCTGCCAATTGGCATCCCAGAAAAAACAGCAAATCCGGTGAGCAAAATCATAACAACATAGATAATATCCACCAGAAATTCCATAATAGGTGATAAAAGTGAAGAAGTAAAATTCGCCTTAAAACCAACTTGGTTCAGCCTGTTGTTAATTTTCTGGAATCCTTCTATTGTACTGTCTTCATTGTTAAACAGCTTTATTACGGTGAATGCGGTATAACGTTCCTGTATATACCCATTCATTTCAGCCAAAGCATTTTGCATCTCCAAAAACTGATGCTGCGAACGCCTAATGATATATTTTGAAAATACAAAAGCAAGTGGAAGCATAATCATTGCCAAAAGCCCCAATGGAACAGAAATATAGAGCATCATAACAAATGTGGTAACAACGCTTGTTATGGAATAAATTATAGACAATAGTGATTGCTGCATTGCATTAGAAACCACATCAACATCATTTGTAATGGTGTTTTGTATAGTTCCCTTGAGGCGGCTATCAAAAAAAGAAACCGGCAAGGTGTTAATTTTCTGATTTATACGCATACGAAGATCCCGAAAGCTATTTTGAATAGCACCCGTAATAATATAGCTGCTCGAATAAGTCATAGTCTGTCTAACTATATTGAAGATAGCCAAAAGAATTGCAACATAAAAAATATACCGAAAGTTTATCTGTGCTCCGGGCACTTTATTTGCAATATCAATAACATTATTTGCTAGTTCTGTTATTGCAAGCCCAATAATAAATGGATTCATTGATCCGAGGATGCTGCCGACAATAGTAAATAGTACCGGGACAATATATCCAAATTTATAAGGCATTATGATTATTTTTAAAAGTTGTTTAATCTTTTCAAAAGGAATTTTATTCATGCAAGTTCCTCCTCTGAAAGCTGTGAAATGGCAATATCATAATAAATATTGCTGGTTTTTAATAATTCTTCATGAGTGCCCCAAGCAACAATTTTCCCTTCATCCAGAACGATAATCTTATCAGCATGACGTATGGTACCGACACGTTGAGCAACAATCAAAACGGTTGCGTTGGTAATTTCTTTTCGCAGCTGTGTTCGAAGGTTCAAGTCTGTGGCATAGTCCAAAGCGGAAAAACTATCATCAAAAATGTATATTTCCGGATTTTTCACAATAGCACGTGCTATAGCAAGGCGCTGTTTTTGTCCTCCTGAAAGGTTACCTCCGCCTTCACTTAGCTTTTCCTCATATTTATATGTTTTTTCTTCAATAAAATCAGAAGCTTGTGCAATTTGAGCCGCTTTTTCAATTTCTGTCTGACTTGCCTTTGGATTTCCTAAGCGAAGATTATCGGCAATGGTGCCGGTAAACAACTGAGCTTTTTGAGGAATAAATCCGATTCGATTACGCAGAGCTTTGATATTAAAGTCACGAACATCAATTCCATCAACTAATATACGCCCTTCATTTATATCATACATCCGTGGAATCAATTGTATAAGTGTAGATTTACCGCTTCCGGTGCTGCCGATGAAAGCGACGGTTTCTCCTTTGTTTACGGTAAAGCTGATATTTTTCAGCATTGGTTCCTCCGCATCAGGATATTGGAACGTAACATTTTCAAAAACAATCGTTCCGCTTTCCCTAGTCTCAGTTTTTCCCTCTTCAAGATTTTCAGAAATCATAACATCACAATCTAATATCCTCTGTATACGTTCTGCAGAAACAGACGCCCTAGGATACATGGTAAACAATAAGGCAAGCATCAAAAAAGAAAACAGAATGTGAAAAATGTATTCAATAGTGGCACTTAAAGCTCCAACATCAAGGGTATTTTCCCCTATGGCCTTGCTGCCAAACCAAATAACCAATGTAATTATAGTATTGAATAGAAAATAAAAGCCCGGTTGAGCTAAAGCTGTCAGTCGAAAGGCTTTTTTGGAAACAATACAATATTCATCGTTGACTTCTGAAAAACGTTGTTCTTGAAAATTCTCATTCCCAAAGGCACGAATAACACGTAACCCTGACAGTCCTTCCCTCAAGATTCGATTTATCTTATCAAGACCGCTTTGCTGTGCTTTAGAATAGCGGCGAGAAAACAAATTTATAAATAAAATTCCCAAAAGCAAAATTGGAACGGTAGCTAAAATAGTCCAGAGCATCTGAGGGTTGTTTTTGATTATAAGGACAAAACCGGTAATAGTCATAATAGGAGTTATAGTTGCGCTACGCAGCATATTTTGCACAAACAGCATGATTTGATAAGCATCGCTGGTAGTGCTTGTAATCAATCCGGACACACTAAACTCATTGTACTCACCATGAGAAAAACTTTGTGTTTTAATAAATATATCACTTCGAATATCTCGGATTACATTTGACGCAATACGGCTGTTTGCATATGACATACATATTTCACCAGAGATGCCAACAATAACAACTCCCAGCATAATAAGAACAAGCTGAAGCAGCAAAATGCGATTTTCACCCATCAAGGCATCATTAATTACATACTTTAGCAGTGTTGGCAGACCCATTTGAATGCAAACAAAACCAAGTACACCTAATACACTTAGCAGCAAATATTTTTTGTAACGCCACGTGTATTTTAAAATAAGCTTCATATTCCACCTCTTTAATTATAGTAGAAAACAGCACTAACACCACAAGGGTATCGGCACTGTTTAGGTAAATATTAATTACAAAACTGACTTTAGTCGGGATGACAGGATTTGAACCTGCGACCTTTGCGTCCCGAACGCAACGCCCTACCAAGCTGGGCTACATCCCGATATTTCAGCGCACCCTGAGGGATTCGAACCCCCGACCAACAGATTCGAAGTCTGCGACTCTATCCAGCTGAGCTAAGGGTGCAATTCATTTGTTAAATAAAACCTAATAGTATAATACTCAAATTATAGATACTTGTCAAATTTTTTAACAAAATTTCCCTGTATTTAAAATGTGATCTGCATATCCGTTTATCGCATAGGTTTTAGCTATCAATATCTCTCTTGATTTATTTATATCTAGTATAGCTACTCCTTGTGATTGCCCATGTGGATTGGAGATAAATTTTCTACAATTATTAATAAATAAATTGAACTATTTGTATATCTATATTATAATAAGTAATACAAATATATGTAAGGGGTAGAAACATGATATTAGAAATTGATATGGCAGGAGACATCCCTATCTATCAACAAATTAGAAATCAGATTGTGTTTGGTACTGCCACAGGTCGTTTAAAGGTTGGAGAACCACTCCCTACTGTTCGGCAACTCGCCTCAGATATAGGCGTGAACCCAATGACGGTAAACAAAGCCTACGGATTGTTAAAAGATGAAGGCGTAATTGTTATTGACCGAAGGCATGGTGCAAAAATTAATGAACTTCCTTCGGCTGATGATGGCTTTATCAATGACAATTTGACTGCAGAGTTTGAGCAAAGAGCAGCACTATTGATTTCAGAGGCTCGAATGAAAGGCGTTTCTCAGGAAAATTTAAGGGTACACCTCAATATTCTTGTTGATAATATTTATAATCAGAAGGGGGAAATATTATGATTTGGATTTATATTTTTATACTATGGCTGGTTTATATAGTGATGACTGTATCCTCTTTATCCTACATCAAATATCAGGATCATCAGATTCTGGGTGTTACTCTATCAAAACTTAATGCAGATAATCCGGAAATAAAGGGAATTATAAATTCCTTTAAAAAACTTTGTTACCTAATCTTATCTTTCTCAATGGGATTTAGCTTGTTGTTGTTGATGCCATTTATCAGACATTATGCTGACTTTTTAATGTTTTTCATGATGGCGCTAAATCTATTTGCAAATTGGATTTCTATTAATCACCATCAAAAGAAACTATTAACTATAAAAGAACAGAACAAGTGGATATACTCCAACAAAAAAATTGTGACAGTTGATCTAAACGTTTCAAAGGTAAAAGGTAAATCCAGAATATCTTCAGTTTGGATATGAATATTTCTTATTCTTAGTTTTATACCTATGATATTTTTACTTATTAACTCAGATATGCGAAAATTTTATCCATTGGGATTCAGTTTTATCGGTCCAGTATGTCAACTGCTTTCAACCTTTTTATACTATCAAATGATCAATCAACCCTCTAGAATTATAGGTCATAAACAAGAATCAAATCTATTGTTTGCACAAAAGTATGAGAGAATAAACAGCACAACTGCAACGCTTACTGCTCTTTCTATGCTGATATTTTGGATTTTATTCAGTCTTTCTATACTGCATATACAAAACAATTTTCTCATTATTGTTCCAATTACATTTTTGATTATAGCAGTGTTAACAATTGAGAATTGGCATCAGAAGAAAATACACAAACTTGAGGAAGCCTTTACTGATATTTCTTCAGAGTATGAAGAAAACATTCAGGAACAGGAAAGCACGTGGAAATGGGGCTGTTATTATAATCCTAACGATCTACGAATCTTCGTTCCAAAACGATTTGCAAGTATGGGCTGGACTATTAATATCGGCCGGCCGATTGGGAAGGTCTTATATTTTGGAACCATTGCACTTGTTTTTGTAGTTATTATATTCTTAGCATATGGAGGGACTAAAGATTATGAAATTGAACTTGAGGGTCCTGAAATGATGATAGACGCCACCATGTATGATATATCTATTGAGAAGGAGCAAATAAATACAGTATCGATAATTAATCAGCTTCCCAACGGAATACGAACAAATGGCTATGGAGGAGTGAATAAAAGTTTTGGTCATTTCACTTTTGATAAATATGGAAATTGTATGTTATATGTTTACAACAATGTAAATCAATATGTTGTCATAGACCTAAAAGGCAGTAATCCTAACTATATAATTATAAATGATAAAACCATGGAGGAAACGGAAACTCTATATCAAGCTATCAATAGCTGGCTGTCAGAATAAAATATACCCCATCCTTCTCTGCCCCTATTCTCGTATTTCGCTTTCCCTTTTAAGTCTATTAATTTCCATATTGTATCTTATCAAATTCACTGCTAACAAAACTTCCACTACCCCAAAGATTATCATCAATGGTATTTTATTTACTTTTGGAAATAGTTCAAATTTATATAATGTCCATTGATATTGGGGTATTAAACCTGTACTAAATAGAAACATTAAGCCTACAAAGATAATCATTGCAATAGTTGGTTTTCTCATGACTTTCAATGTTTTGATTTTATCTTCTATATTAGTATATATTTCAAATGGTTTCCCATCATTTTCTTTTTCTAAAATTAAAAACTCTCTCTTTATCATTCCGTCTGTTGTCGCTATCTTTGCCCTGCTGTCAGCATAAGGTCTATAACGTACATTTCCCAATGAAACTTTGCCTATACTCCCTGCCTTTTCAATATATCGTATATTTGACTCCTTTAAAAAGTCCTCATAATCTTTAAGAGAAGAATAGGACTTATTCGCCACATAGTCGATGGCATATCTAAACTTTCCTTTTTCACATTCTTCAAAATAATAAAATGTATTCCCAATTTTAACTAATCTATAACTCTCATCTGACATTTCATTCAACCATTTTGTGAGCCCTAATATAGGTCTAAAGAAAAACTTAAACTTTCTAATCATTGACCTTTCCCCCTTCCTCTACGATATCAATCCCAATTTCATAAACCTCTTTGAGTCTATTAAGTTCCGATTCAACTTGAATTTTACCCTCATCGGTTATCATATATTCCTTTTTCCTGTCTCCGTTATCCATTCGAAATGGAGATATCCATCCCTTTTTGTGTAGATTATTTATTGCGCCGTAGAGTGTTCCTGGACCGAAAACCACTCTTCCTTTAGTCTTTTTTTCAACAAACTGCATAACACCATAACCATGGTTAGGCTTATACATTGCTAAAAGAATTAGAAGTGCTGTTTCAGTTAATGGAGCAATATCTTGTTTCTTCTTCATAATCTTTCCCTACCCTCCCTATTACATTATACGTAGTATCTACAATTTATTATATCGCCTAACGTAATACGTATCAAGTAGTATTTGAAATTATATCAAAAAAGACACCATGTAATTTTATGGTGTCTTTGATTTGCTTTATTTCATAAAGAAACGTATAAGTTTGAAATGCTTATCAGAATAGGGATGATATCTGATAGGAAGATCAATCCAATTATATTTTTTTAGAATACTTCGATAATGAGTGAAGGTATCGAAACTTTGCTTTCCATGATAACTCCCCATTCCGGAATGTCCTACCCCTCCAAAACCCATATAGGGACTTGCAAGATGAACGATGGTGTCATTGACACATCCCCCACCGAATGAGCAAGTATTAAAGATCAAATCTTCCGTCTTTTTACTTTGAGTAAAAAGATAAAGAGCAAGGGGTTTTGGACGAGAACGGATAAAATCGATACATTCTTTCAAGTCTATATAAGTTAAAACAGGAAGAATTGGACCAAAAATCTCCTCCCGCATTATTGGAGAATCATGTGCTACATCTACCAACACAGTAGGCTCTATAAATCTTTTCATTCCATCTATTTTCCCACCAATTGCAATTTTTTCACCCTTCAAAAGATTAGTTAATCTATTGAAATGTTTGTCATTTACTATAACAGGCATATTGGAATAATCTTCATCCGGGAAAAAATCCTCCAGAGCCCTTTTATATTCCTCAAGAAATTTATCTTTCACATTCTCATGTATAAGAAGATAATCAGGTCCTACACAAGTCTGTCCGGCATTGAGAACTTTACCGAAGGCAATTCGTTTAGCAGCATTTTTTAGATTTGCTGTTTCGTCAACAATGACAGGGCTTTTTCCCCCTAATTCAAGAGTTACCGGTGTTAAGTTTTTAGCAGCGGCCTCCATAACAGCCTTTCCTACTTTTACGCTTCCGGTAAAAAAGATATAATCAAAGGCTTCTTCAAAGAGTGCATTATTCTCTTCTCTGCCGCCTTCAACTACAGCAATATACTCCTTAGGATAAATATCTCCAATGAGTTTTGCAATTACTTTACTGGTTTCAGGTGCATATGCCGATGGTTTCAAAACAGCACAGTTGCCTGCTGAAATTGCTCCTATAAGGGGTTCAAGAATTAGCTGAATGGGGTAATTCCATGGAGACATAATGAGAACAACACCATAGGGTTCCGGAACAACATAACTCTTGGAACTAAAATGTACTAAAGGGGTTTTTGCCCGTTTGGCCTTTATCCAAGAGGACAAATGCTTCAAATGAAAATTTATTTCGTCAAACACAATACCGGTTTCAGTCATATAAATTTCAAAGGGTGCCTTGTTCAAATCGGATTTCATAGCTAATTCAATCTGACTTTCTCTTTCCTTCAGAGCATTTTTAAGCTTTAACAGAGCTTCTCTCCTAAAAGATATAGATCGGGTAGCTCCGGTTTCAAAGTATTCCCGTTGACATGCTGCTAGGTGTTTTATATTCATCATTACCTCCTGAGCTTTTGCCTGAAACTTCTTGATTTAATATCCTAAATGATTTTGCATTGCTTTTATACAACGATTTAAATACAGGAAAATATTGGTCATATATTGAGATATTTTCCTGATTTGGTATGAATTTTCTTTTGCACGGTATAAATTTCTTTGAAGATTCTATATCATCCAAAATGCCAAGTCCTACTGCTATAGTGACGGCTGCTCCTACTGCTCCTACATTTTGAGGGTTCTCTACTGTTTCAATTTCACGATTTAGAACATCTGCTAAAATCTGACAAGTTAAAGGAGCTAAAGCTCCACCTCCCACCAACCTGATTGTCGGTAAGGTTTTAACTTTCTTTTCTATAGCTTCAAGCTGCCACCTTAGATGGTAACAAATTCCTTCTGCTACTGAGTGTATCATTTCTGTCTTACCGGTTTCAATACCAATATTAAAAAACATGCCACGTGCATTATGATCTTCAAAAGGACAACGATTTCCATGAAGCCATGGTGTAAATATCACGCCATTGCTCCCAGCCGGAACACTCTTTATACTGTACATCATAAAATCGTATAAGCTTTTATAAATGTTTTCAGGATCTTCCCAAATTTGTTTTTTATCTAGAAAAACTCCTATTTCATCAAGAGCTAGATGGTCTTTTACCCACTCCAAGCACTTCCCCGCAGTTTCCAGCTCTGCAAAATAATTGAAATAACTTGGATTTGCTCCTATTATGGAAGCAATCATATTGTTTATGTCTAGGCGTTGTTTTTTTACAACAGTTGAAACCCACCCTGAAGTACCCATGTAAATGTGTGTTTCCCCCTCTGAAACAGCTCCGGCGCCTACCCCTATAAGAGAAGCATCCCCACCGCCGGAAAATACCGGCGTTCCTGCCATCAACCCCAGTTCTTCAGCTGCTTTCTGAGTAATTGTACCTACCTGATCCGTACTTTTACATATTTCCGGGAGATGCTTAAACTGAACTCCCATCATTTTACATAGCTCTTTGCTAAATCCATTTTTGTCTTTTCTAGTATCATATAGAAGAGTTGCAAAGGCACTATCCTCAGACATTACAAATCTATCGCAAGCTTTACACACAAGAAAGTCTTTCACATCCAGCCATTTGTATACTTTCGAAAAAACTTCCGGTTCATTATTTTCCACCCATTTATATTTCCAAATGGGGTCCTTGACGCTGGCGGAGACAGCTCCGCTAATCATTATAGAGCGAAGGAGTTTAGAAACATTTAAGCCGGATATACGAAACCCATGCATAATCCCTTTTTTCATTTCTTCCTCTCCGCGATTGTCCATATAGCTCATAGCTCTCCTTACAGGCTCACCCTTATCATCTACCAGTACAAGGGCCTGCATTTGAGCGCAAAATGAAATCCCACTAATTGATCCTTTAGGAATCTTCGATGATTCCAAAACCCTAGAAGTCGTACAGCACATTGCTTGCCACCATTGATTAGGGTCCTGTTCCGCGCCTCCGTTCTCCATAATATATAAGTCATATTCCTCCATAGCGCTATCTATGAGCGTAATTTTATCTGAAATTTCAAAAAGACATGTTTTAATACCTGTAGTACCTACATCATAGGCAATTACATTAACTGACATAAATCTCTCTCCTTATTATTATTTTTCAGATAATCTAGAATATTTCTTTAGGTAAATAAATCTCATAAGTGCACATTCAAATTTGTTTATGGGCTGAGGATCATTAAAAAGGCTTGCTGCAAAATATGCTTTACAGTTTTTCTTTAAAATCATGTTTACAGCTAATGCATCCCCTTCATCTTTCCCCCAACATAAGGCACCTAAATCCTTGATTAGTACCGCAGAAGAATGTCTCAGTGCCTTTAGGATTGATTTTTCTCTGTCTTCAACTGCTTCCGCTTTTAACCCTACAATTTGTGCAAAGTCATCAAGATATGGTAGCAGAGGTTTTGAAAGAGAAATGTAACTTAAGATTTCAGGATCCGTATTTAATATTACATTGCCTCCCCTTTCAGCCAATACAGCCTGTTCAAAATCCTTTAGTCTAGTAATATTCTGTGAAGCATCTTTTTTCTCAGAAAATGTTAAATGATACCCATTTTTCTCAATAAAATTACCACTTATACTTTCCAATTCGTTAGCAATTTGCATTGTGCTTTCATAATCCTTACCATAGCACAAAGCCCCATGATTTTTTAGAATTACTGCATTGGACTTGGAGTGTTCAAGTGCAGCAACTACATTTTTTCTAAGTGTTTTAGTCCCAGGTAGACCATATTGCGCACAAAGTATTTCATCGCTAAATAAAGATTTTGAATATTTAAAATTACATTCAGATAGAGGTATTTTTTTAAGTTCCGAAGCCGATATGGCAGAAGCATTCTCCTGATGAGTATGTATCACAAAATTGATGTGGGGCAGACGATGATATACTTCTGCATGAATACCCTTTTCAGATGAAGGTTTTATATCTCCTTCATAGCTTAAATCCTTTATTTTTACTTCCACAATGTCATTGCCGGTCAAAGTAAGATAATCTCTGCCGCTGGGTGTAATAGCGAATCTCTCCTCGTCAATACGGCAGCTCACATTGCCCCATGTCCGTGCAATTAGGTCGGAATCTACAAGCTCTCGGCCTGCCCTTACGACCAATTCTTTTGCCTCTTTAGATTCCATAGCAACTCACCCCTTTTCTACGACTTTTGAACAATAGTCTGAAATACATGATCAAATCGTTCAAGTATATCCGGAAGCATTGAGTCTTCATAAGCTGCACTTGTATAAAGGCGACTTCCGGCTAAAGTGACAATACCTTCTGCCATATAAGCTGCGCCCATATGCTCCATTTCTCGTTTTCTTAATGAAGTTTGGTCTAATACATTAGGGATTTTCCAAGGTTTTGACCAGTCTATTGAAAAATGCATGGTTCCTACTGTTTCCAGATGACATATAGAACCTTGATTAAATGCAACAAACGGAAGGTCATATTTTTCAATTAAACCCTGTAGTCCATCTACTAATTTGTCGCCAAATTCCGCAGCCTTACCGGCGGCATCTGTACGCTCCATTTCGCAGATGGTATAATAACCTGCCAAGCAGCTTAAAGGATTTGCTGCCATAGTACCTCCTACCAGAGCTTTTTTATGTTTTGCTTCTCCGCTGATCCCTGCAGACAAATATTTCATGACCTCTTTCTTTCCGCCCAATCCACCTGCGCTGGGATACCCTCCCGCGATTACTTTCCCAAATACAGTTAAATCCGGAGATACACCGAAATATTCTTGTGCTCCTCCCATACCCATTCTAAAACCTGTAACTACTTCATCAAATATAAGAAGCGCATCATATTTTCTACATAATTCTTCAACACCTTTATTAAAATCAAAATCTAGTGGTCTCGTACCGCTTTCCGGACCTACAGGCTCAATTAAAACAGCTGCAGTCCCTCCGTGACGCTTGTTGCGCTTCAACTTCTTTTCAAGATCATTTAAATCATTTGGAAAGAATTCTTGAGTATGTTTGAAGATATACTTCGGAACTCCGTGAGCTTGAGTCCATTTGGAGCCCGGAATTCTTATGCCGTATGCCAGCTGATCACTCCATCCATGATAGGCTCCACCCATCTTAATAATATTTTTCTTCTTTGTAGCTAATCTTGCAACCCTAATGGCTGCCATACACGCTTCTGTTCCGGATCCCAACATCCTGATCATTTCTACAGATGGCATACAATCTGAAATCTTTTTTGCTAATTTGTATTCATATTCGTGGAAAAGACCAGTAGAAGGTCCACATTCGTTTAAAAGTTGGATAACCTTTTCCCGAACCTGAGGCGGATTGCTGCCAAGAACCGTGGGACCACCAGCCTGCAAAAAGTCATAATATCTGTTCCCATCGATATCATATAGATAACAACCTTCGGCCTTTTCAAATACAAGCGGAAAAGGATGGTTAAAAGCAAGATTGTGCTGTACTCCACCGGGTATAAGCTTCTTAGCTTCATCAATCATTGCCTTTGATTTAATGCATTTTTCCCCAAAATATTCAGTTTCATATTTCTCTAATGCTTCCGGGCTTACTGTATAGATGGGTTTTTGAATCAATTCATCAAGCTGCGAGGTGATTTTCTTTACGTCAGGATACCTAGAAACTGCAGAATTTTGTTTCATAATGGATTACCTCCTGATATTTAAAGTGAGCGAGTACTCACTCTATTTATTATTTTACTATAGTATACCATTACCCTATGAAAAGTCAAGAATCTTTATTTGCTAAATGCGGCTTTAATAAACTTCATAAGTTCTTCTGCAACTAAATCATCTTTATCAAAGATATCAGCTCCTGCAAATATTTTAAAACGCTCCTTATAATATTCACAGGAGTAAGAAAACTGTAAGGAAACAAAAAGATTGTCTAAAAAAAATGCAAACAGTTTTGCATCAATGCCAGTTCTAATTAATTTTTCTTCTTTTGCCTTCTCGATAAGATCGGTATAGAGATTAGCGGAAACGCTCTCAACCTCTGACACAATTTGATAGATAAGATCCGTTCGATTTTCTGCAGTCATCTGATTGTATAACTTTGTTAAAAGCAAATTAGATCTTGAATTTATCTGTATAGCTTTAATTATTTTCTCTATTTTCCACAATAAATCAGCATCCTCCAACATTATTTCATCCAGAACGGATTTTAAAGTTTCTACCGCATAATGTACCGTCGTTGCAAATAGATCTTCCTTGCTGTTGAAATACGAATACATGGCACCTACACTGATTCCTGATTTTTTTGCTATTATATTGATATTTGCACTTTCAAAACCGTGTTCAGCAAACTCAGCTATTGCAGTCTGCATAATTTTATTTCTTTTTTCTTCTGAAATTTTTATAAAGGTATCGTTATATAAAGCTGTTTTCATATTCTTCTCCTTATGAATTTTACATTTTTAAATGTTCTCATTTTGTATTTTATCACATTTTTATGTTAAAGCAATTACCTCAGCATTGTGTCCCCTATATCATAAGGTATTATGTTTGTATTTAATTCGGTAAGATTTCAATATTTGTAATTTGAATTCGATTAAATAAACGGATATTTGCCATGCTATTTCCAAGTCCGCTGTCTATATAAAGAATTGTATTGTCAAAATTAAATATTCCCTTATCATATTTGGGAAACAAACCTTGCCCAGGTGAAATTATTGCTCCTATTATAGGTAATCTAACTTGACCTCCATGTGTATGTCCCGACAATATGAGATCTAACCTATTGTCTAAAAACCGTATCGGTCTATTTGGAGAGTGAGATAACAGTAAATTGTATCTATCTTCATTCAAATCATGAAATATTTTTTTAAAATCAGATTTCTCAGCATAAAAATGTACACCCATTACATTGAGTACATTACCCTCTACATTGATTACTTCCGACTTATTGTCTAAAATCACAACACCTTGATTATACAATTTTGCATATAATTTATTTTCCAATTTATTATTTACTTCGTGATTACCACTTACAAAAAATACTTTTTCAGTTACAGTTTTTGACCTCTTAATAACTTCAATGGCTAATGCTAAATCCCTTGTTTTATAATCAATTAAATCACCGGTAATTGCGATTATATCAGGATTAAATTCATTTATCTTTTTGAATAATTTATCTATATTTACTAATTCATTGGAATGAAAATCAGTGATTTGTGTTATTTTTAAAGGTTTACTTAGTTTTTTAGAGGATAGTTTTATTTTATTTATATAAAATTGACTTATTTGGCGATAGTTATATAAATATAAAAATATAATGCTAAATAATATAATTAATACAATCTTTATTGTTTTCAAATATAAACCTCCATACTATTTTCTATCAAGTTATTATAACATTTATAGAGCATCTTTAAAACTAATTCTCTCTTTCCACTATACCTTTGTTTGTATATTCCCTTTCAAGCAATGCTCACAATTTCTCTTTGAAAGGGAACTTTAGCCGGAAAAGTATTTGTTCTTTAAGGATATAATAAAACAAACTCTGTTGCATTTAATTTAACTATCGGAGATTACAATTTATGCCTAAAAATTCAGGGCCTTCCATCAGCAAATCCTTTTTCTCTTTTCTTACCCCGATGCCAGATCAGACCAATGATGAATCCTATGGTTGCCGGTAAAACCCAACCCATTCCAATAGAAAAAAGCGGAAGGTATTTTTCTCCAAAGCGTATCAATGCCTGTGATGCCCCCATATGACGTATAATATCCGGACTTGCATTAATACCATCAATAATCGATGCAACCAAGGTAAAATAAGTTGTCATCTGATATACACATGAATCATGATTAAAAAGTCCTCCAATGATAGAAAGCAAAATCAATGTCATTGCAAGCGGATAGAGAAACATTAATACCGGGATAGAGAAATGAATAATCTTAGTCAATCCAATATTGGATAACAGGCAGGATAACAAACTTACACCTGTTGCAAAGGTAATATACTTTATTGAAGGATAAAGTTGAACAAAGGTTTCCGAAAAAGCTGAAATCAATCCAATAGCAGTCTTTAAACATGCTGTAATAACAATGAGCGCAAGAATAACACTGCCATAGGTGCCAAAATAGTAATTGGTAATCTGAGCTAAAGCAATCCCTCCGTTTTTACTTAGGGTAAAAGCCCCAAGACTCATAGTTCCCATATATGCTAACATACTATAAATAGCCCCCATTGCTGCAATGCTGATTGTACCGGATTTAATGGTGTCTATTGCTATTATCCCGGGATCTTTTACACCACGATCTCGGATTGTTGACACGATTACAATCCCAAAAGCCAAAGATGCCAGAGCATCCAATGTATTATACCCTTCAATAAATCCTTTTGAAAAGGCATTTGTCTGATACCCCGGCTGTATCTCAGCTCCTGCAATCAAGCCCATTGGACGAACAAAAACCATAATTAAAAGTACTCCCAGCAAAATTAAAAATAACGGATTCAAAATTTTACCGATATAATCCAATAGTTTTGTTGGTTTGCGTGCCAATATCCAGGCGGCAAGAAAAAAAAGGCAGCTGAAAATTGCAAGTGCCAATGTCCCCTTATCTTCATGAATAAAAGGTGCAATTCCGATTTCATATGATGTCGTTGCCAACCTTGGAATTGCATAAAGCGGGCCAATTACAAGATAAAGTAAAATTGTAAACATATATGCATAATGGCGATTCACATGAGACGCCAGTTGAAATACTCCTTCACTCTGTGAGATTCCTATCGCAACAACCCCAAGAAAGGGTAGCCCAATTCCCGTAACAAGAAAACCTAAATTTGCCCAAAAAACATTCATACCTGCTTCTTGCCCAAGATGTACAGGAAATATTAGATTCCCTGCACCAAAAAACAATCCAAACAACATAGAGCCAATCATTAAATAATCGCTAAACTTTAATTTCTTTTTCTCATTTTCCAAAGCTTCATGTCTCCTCATTAATTTTTATCTAAAGGTAATTTAATTCCTACACAAATTATAATAACATATTTCAATATATAAAAAAACACGGCTCAGTATAAATGGATACACCTAAAAAAAGGTTTAATTTCTCTTTCACCTTACCAAATATTTAGAATACTTATAATTTCCCCTAATACATTAATAGTGTAATGTGATATAATAACCCTAATGGGTAGGAAAAATTTAATAGAGATAAAGGGGGAAAACAAATGGAATTAGGTAAAAACGCATTGATTTCAGCTCCGTCATTATTAGCTTTAATCCCATTATTAGTTTACTTAATCTTAGTATTTAGAAACAAATCAAATCTTGCAGGTTTAATAGTAGGGGTCGTCGTAGCTGCAATTCTGACCGGTCAAGGTCTTAAATCTTTGGCAGAAATCTTTGCAACGTCATTGGGTTCATTCCTAGCTATAATTGGTATTATCATCATGTTCGGCAGTGGACTTGGATATTTGATGAATAGGACAAAAGTCAGCCAAACGCTTGTATACTGGATAGTTAAAAAAATAGGAGTGGACACTGAAAAAAAAGGTATGGCAGCAGTTATTATATCTTCAATTGTAATTTGCGGATTACTTGGAACGTTAGCCGGCGGAAATGCAGTTATTGCTCCGGTAATTATTCCGGTTGTTGCTGCTGTAGGACTTACTCCCAGTGCTGTTTGTGCCTTATTTAGAGTTGCGGGAGAAGTTGGACTTATTATGGGACCGCTTACCGGTGTTACTATTGCTACGATGGCTGTTACAGGACTTTCCTATGGAAAATTGATGTTATGGGCTGTTATACCTTTTAGTATCGTATGGTTAGGTTCTACATTGTTTGCAGTTAATAAAATTCAGAAAAAACTAAAAGGAATTGAAGTATATGAAATAACCGATGATATGATAGATATAAGCAAGATGGAGATTACTAAAGAACAAAAACGTACTACAATCTTGTTTTTGCTTGTATTTTTATTGCTGGTTGGCTTTGGTGTCCTTACTAAACAAGGAACAAGTTATGCTATTATAGTAATGCTTATATTGGCAGTCGTTATTTCTATAAGCGGAAAATTGGAAATCGATTCTGCGATAGATACCTTTGTAGAGGGCGCTTCAAAGATGACCAATATGTTTTTGGTCTTTATATTCTTCGAAGTTATGTTTGTAATGATTGACCTTGGCGGAGGATTTACTGCCTTGGGAGATTTGCTTACAAGATTTGCATCAGCAGGCGGAAAGGCCGGTACATTAATAGTTGCCTCATTGGTTGGAGGTTTCGGCATTGAAGCTGCAGCTGTGGCAGAGATCAATATTGTTCATGAAATGTTTATAGACTTAATTAATAAAGTCGGTCTCCCAATGGAAATTTGGGCAACGGCCATTCTTGCCGCTACGAGAATAACGGGCTCCGTATATCCTACAGCAAATCTTGCAGGTCAACTAGGTATAGCGCGTTGCAACAATATGAAAACTGTATTGCAAGCTTCATGGATAGGGGCAGCGGCACTTTGGATTTGGGTAATGGTTTGGGCTTTCGTAGGACCGCTATTCTTTTAATATGACATAAAAAATAGAAAAAATAAGGGTGTATCTTCCATTCTGAAAATACACCCTTTGTTTTCTATTATATAATTACATATTTGGTGCACCGCTCGCACATAAATCCGAACCCTCAACATAGCCAGTTTAGTTGAGAGTGAACAAGATTTTATCATCATACAGGTAAATGGCATTAACAAAGTGCTATTTTGTCAAAGCAGGAATCTGGCAATTCCATGAATTATCTTCATTGTTGATAAATCCAGCAAATCGATAAACAGGCTGATAAAATCCTTTTGTATCGTAAACATAAGCGAGATTACATTCTTTTACCCGCAGGTTATCTCCCTGTTGGAATGGGACATATTGTTCAAAATTTCCATCTTCAACCTGTTTAAAAGCTTCTTTAGGGGAAATAATTTCTTCTGTCGCGACATATTCATTCCAGTTGATCCCGTAATGCATGGAAGCAAGTTCCAGATCGCTATCAAACTGCATTAAGACAGATCCGAATGTAAATGCGGTTTTGGCAATTGACAGGTTGTTCTCTTCAGGTGTATCCCATCGAAGCGTATCGTTGTTTTGTATACTGAAAACAGCAGTATCGGGGAGCATTCCACTTTCTTTTAGCCAGTTTTTATAAAAGTCTCCATATCTTTTAGCTGCTTCCTCTGTCAATGTGGCGGTATCATTCCATGTTGTATAGCTCCAATTCCCGGTTCTTACAAAGAAACTGAGCTGAACTTCTTCATCAGTGGGATTTTTGCCAGTATAAACGCGATTTTCGCCTTCACGTCGTTGAATACCTGAAAAGATAACATCTTCCGATTCAGAAAGTTGAGCTACAATTCGTTCTATATAATCCTGATCCTCCGCATAGATGTTTTTATATATAGATGCCCATGCCGATTGCTCTGTTAAGGAAAGATCAGCTGTAAGGCTAATTTCTGACATATCCTGCTTTATCGCAGGAAGAATAGACATGTTTCCGTAAGGTTTCTGCTCATAAACAAAAGACACAATGCCGATTATCATTCCAATGACGCATGGTAATATTAGCACTTTGCCAATGGGAAGAAAGCGAACGCGTTTTTCCCTAATAATGGCAAATACTGCCATTATACAAAAATAACCAAACAAACTTCCAATGCAGTTGTGGAATAAATCGTCAAGTTCAAAAATCCCCGTTCCCGTCAATAATTGTACGATTTCAATAAAAACAGTTAACCCAATGGACACTAAAAAAATTACCTTGAACTTCTCTGCCTTCTTCCAGAAAATCGGCAATAAAAATCCCAGCGGTGCAAACATCAGCATATTGAAGATAATAAGCTGCAGCTCACTGATTGACCACTTATTCCATGCGTTGACATAGGCGCTGAAAAAGTCAATATTAAAGCTGCCGGTAAAGTTTGCACCTCGGCTTAAGGTGGTCAATGCCAGTACCAACAACAGCCAGCAGGACAAAAGAAACAGGGCAATCCCCTGCGTTTTCGACATATTCTTTTTGCCATGAAACACATTTTTATATATCATATAGACAACAAAAATTATAAGCGCCAATAAAAGTCCTCCAATAAGCGCAAAAACACCCCATCGAAGTAATGCTTGAAAAATTGTAATAATGTCCATGAATAACCTCCGTTTTTATACTGTAATTGAAAGTAAAAATCTTTGCAATTTATTAATTACAGTATAACACATATGTACTGTCTAAAATTTAATACTTCCTTAAGAAATTCCTAAGAAAATACTAAGATGTGGTATAATTCAAGGAAAGTGCAATAACAAAAGAAGTTATATGTTCATGGCTTCCCACAGTAATTGAACCACCACGCAAAATAATAATTTCTTTAGCAATTGCAAGTCAGTATGTTACAATAATAGTGCAGATAAAAAAACAAATCCGAACCCATCTCCTATAAAAGAGATACAGTTCGGATTAATAATTCGGGTTATGTATATTTGGTGCGGGAAAGAGGACTTGAACCCCCACGTCAATGACACTAGATCCTAAGTCTAGCGCGTCTGCCAATTCCGCCACTCCCGCTTGTTTAAGCCCATAAGGACTTATTTGTGGTGATCCATCCGCGATTCGAACGCGGGACACCCTGATTAAAAGTCAGGTGCTCTGCCGACTGAGCTAATGGATCAAAAAAAATGGGGTGGATAATGGGATTCGAACCCACGACCTCCAGAGCCACAATCTGGCGCCCTAACCAACTAGGCCATATCCACCATATACTAAAATCCTAACGACAAACACCCTACCGTGCGGGCTGCTCATATGGAGCGGGTGAAGGGAATCGAACCCTCGCACATGGCTTGGGAAGCCAGTGCTCTACCACTGAGCTACACCCGCAAATCGTCTCTTAATAACCGTTAACATTAAATAATTATAGCAGGTTCTATGAGCGTTGTCAAATAGTATTTTTTAATTAAATCAATCTTTAAATCTCTACAATTTCAGTCTTTATGCGATCTCCTATTTCAATTATCCCAAAAGTCTTTTTTCTATCTTGGCTTCTTGGAAGAGAAGGGCTTCCCGGGTTCATTATGATTAGATTGTTTTCTTTGATATTGAGCGGAACATGGGTATGCCCAAATAGTACTATATCCGCTTTAAGTTCAAGTCCTTTATAATAAAGGCTTGTATAATTAAATCTTACATTGTATCTATGTCCGTGAGTCACTAATATCTTTTTGCCCTTAATTTCAATTATCTCATCTTCATTGTAATCAGACCAATAATCTCCATTCCCTTTAACTATGATTGTGGGTATAGAGAGGATTTTTTTCAGTTTTTCGCCATCGTCTACATAATCTCCCAAATGAAAAAGCATATCGAATTTGTCTTGTCGTTCTAACGCTCTAAGAACTTCTTTATAATTACCATGCGTATCGCTAACTACGGCTATCCTCATCTATATCATCCTCTAGAATTTTTATTAATGTGTTTTTTAAGTTTTTTAAAGCTTTAGCTCTATGACTTATTTTGTCTTTTATGTCCGAACCCAATTCCGCAAATGTCTTATCGTATCCTTCAGGTATAAACAAAGGGTCATATCCAAAACTACTCGGTCCCCTTAATTCTAAAGCTATAGTGCCCTTACACTCGCCCTTAACCGTATATATTTTCTTATCTTCTGTTATAAGAGTGATAACATCTAAAAATTTTGCTTCCCTTTGTTCCAAGCTTTTACCCTTTAAATTCCCCAGTAATTTTTCATTATTTTTCTTGTCATTGCCGTCTTCCCCTGCATATCTGGCAGAATATACTCCGGGCTCCCCATTCAAAGCATCAACAAATAGCCCTGTATCATCAGCTATAACCATATAGTCAATTTTTTCAGCTAATGCACTTGCCTTTTTCAAGCTATTTTCTTCCAACGTGTTTCCATCTTCAATTACTTCAAAATCTTCCAGATTCACATCTTTCTTTGATAAGACTTTTATTTCTAAACCTCTCAATATATGTTTTATTTCATTTATTTTATTTATATTTTCGGTTGACAATACAAGTACTCTTTTATTCATGTTTTTCTCCTATTAATTTCCCAATCTCACCTAGAGTTTCCTTCTGAATTTCAATTAACTCAAATATTCCTTCTTCGGCTAGTTCCAGAAGTTCATCTAATTCGCTTCTGGAAAATGTCGATTTTTCACCGGTACCCTGAACTTCTACAAAATCTCCTTTTTCTGTCATTACAACATTCATATCTACATGAGCAGATGAATCCTCTATATAATTTAAATCCAAAATAGGTCCTTCTTCGGATATCCCTACACTCACTGCCGCAATATAATTGGATATGGGTATACTCTCAATTTCTCCTTTTTTAACTAATGCATATAAAGCATCAAATACCGCTACAAAACTTCCTGTAATTGAAGCGGTCCTAGTGCCGCCATCTGCCTGAATTACGTCACAGTCAATCCAAATTGTTCTCTCTCCAAATTTCGTTAAATCAACTACAGAACGAATTGATCTCCCTATTAATCTTTGAATTTCCTGTGTTCTGCCTTCCACTCTTCCTTTTGTGGATTCTCGAATTTTTCTACTGATAGTTGAACTTGGAAGCATTGAATATTCTGCTGTAATCCATCCTGTATTTGTACCCTTTAGAAAAGGTGGGACCTTGTCATCTACTGTAGCTGTACATATAACCTTTGTGTTTCCCATTTCTATAAGTACAGAACCAAGAGGATTTAGAAGATAATTCCTTGTTATTTTTACTTTTCTAAGTTCATTATATTTTCTATTATCTATTCTCATTTGTATCTCTCCTATTTTTTCTATACTTTTATTCTACCAAATTAGGGCTTATTTATCTAGGGAAAGAAAAGAAATTCTAAACCAGAGATCCTTCACCATGCTCAAATGACACATTCGATAATCCCAAAAATATTAAAACCCGAGATCCTTCGCTAGCGCTCTGAATAAAGCAAGCGTTGAATTCGGGTTATTTTACCTCTTATCCTTACCTCTTAACATATATTTTAGTATTCATTAGCAAATGTAGGTATACTTGTATTTATTACTTCTCCGTCAACTAATAACTCTACTGACTCTATCTCTGAAAACTGGCTTAAAGTCAGCCCTATATCTTTAACAATTTCATTTAATGTCGCTTCTCTGGTAAGCATGTTCTCATCTCCAAGATTAACATCTACATAAGCTGTCGACTCTTTAATTTCCACTCCTTTAAAGTTTACACTTCTGGGTATGTCAGAATATAAACCTGAATCTTCCGGCGGGCCTTCAAACAATAAGTCTAATGCGGTATAAACATTTGCTACAGGCGCTAAAGTAGGTATGGTTACAGGGATAAAATATTCAAAATCTCCTTCTGATTGGCCTTTGAAATATACCACAATCTTAGACCTTCCATCGTCATCACTGCCCAATAGATTTATGTCCTCTCTTGTAAGAGATTTATCTAATTTGGTTCCATTTTTTAATACACTGACCTCTTCCCCATTTACAAAGATTTGGACACCCTTTACAGCCGGAAATTCTGTTAATGTATATACTACCCCTTTGATTAAATTTTCTTCATCCTTTAGTGACTCTTTGTTTAAAATTTCCTCATTGAAATCCACTTTACAAATACCTGTATCAGGATTTACACTCATCCCATTGATTTCCGTCCCGGATGGAATTATAGGTAATAACCCTGTTGGACCCAATACCTCTCTTAATTCAGGTGTATCGATCATATTTTTTAAAGCAAGCTTTGCAATTCCTTCCTCCCATGGTATTCTTCTCATCACAGGGACTAAAAATCCCTCAGAATTCTGAAAATAAAGTACTGTTTTTCTCATTCCTTCTTCTTCTACAATATTCATAATATCATCATCAGAGCTAATAATTTCGATTTCATCATCATTTTTAGCTATTTTTTTTGATACAAATTTTCTTCCTACTGCAATACTTGTAAAAACCAACACTACAACAAGTGCAAATATAGCAATTCTTCTATTAATCATATAAACCCCCCCTAACTTATTTCATATATATTATATTAAGGAGGTTAATATACTATGATTAATAATCTATTTTTTCACTGAAGCAAAATACCCACCGCTTATCGGGTTTATACTATTTACTGTTATAAAGGCATCTTTATTGATATCATATACTATTTTTTTTAGTTTTTTTAAATCCTTTCTGTTTAATGCTACATAGATTACATCTTTTGGGCCTTCTATACCCTTACCCTCTATTATAGTAACCCCAAAGCCATTTTCTCTTAAAGCATTTATTAATTCAGTATTGTCTGATGTTTTTAAAATAATTTGAGCTGATAAATTCCCTAATGCAATCATATTCTCAATTGTAATTCCTACATAATTACCTGTTGCAAAACCTAAACAATATGCTAAAAGGTTTAGAGGATTGTCTAATCCATTTACAACTTTGCCAAGAGCAACAACATATATTCCTGACTCAAAAAATCCTATTATTGCTGCTTGTGTTTTTCTTCCTTGGACTACCATCAATGTTCTAATAGTTGCTAAGGTTACATCAGCAACTCTTGCTAAAAAAATTAATAAATAACCAATTAAAAAAGACATTTTATTTCTCCTTTCAAATAAATATAAGGGAGGTTTCCCTCCCTATATATTAATACATTTCAATGTAATTTTGTATACCTTTTATAATGCCTTCCACAATTTTATTTTGATAACTATCACTTGTTATCAACTTTTCCTCTTCCGCATTGGATAAAAACCCTACTTCAACCAATACTGCGGGCATTTTAGTTTCTCTGACTACAGGCAAATCCTTTCTTTTTATTATCCCTTTGTCAACAGCGCCGGTTGATTCTAATACCGCTTTAAATATGGATTCCGCAAATGGATATTGATCCACAGTTTTTACCTTGCTATCAAATAAAGGACAATATAACACCTGCAAGCCTTTTATATCCCTGTTGGTATGGGAATTGGAGTGTATGCTTACAAACAAATCTGCATTAGCAGCATTGGCAAAATTTGCCCTGTCATAAACACTAGGTTTTTGGTCTCCTGTTCTAGTCATCAATACATTATACCCTAATGCATTTAGCTGGCTTTCAAGTTTTTTTGCTATTTGCAAATTTATATCTTTTTCTTTAGTGCCACTGACTGACATAGCCCCCGGATCTGTATCTCCGTGCCCTGCATCTATGACTATTGTCTTGTTTATATCGATGCTGTTTGGATCTCTTTTTAGAAGGATTTGTACCTTAGTATCTTTTCTGTCGGATAACACGGTAAATTCTAGATTACTTTTGAGGCTTAACAATACCTTTGTTTCCTCTTTATCTTTAACAACTTCAATATTATCGACAATCCCATCTTTAATTGTAACATAACCATTTTCCAGCTCTACATTTTCAGTTGGAATAGTGATTTTCATTAGTTTGTTGTTAAAATCATAGTCCACTTCATATTTAGTTTTTTCCAGATTGTTAATGGTCAATATTTTGTCCAATCCTTGGCTAGCATAGCTAATATTTTCCCAAAAACTTTTTTCCGGATATACTACCAATTTGTTATTTAATGTATCAACTTTTATATTTGGATCGGTGATCCCTTCTTTTACATCCAAGACCACTCTAACAATTCTATCTAAAGAGCTGTAGTTGTTATCTCCTAAAAACTGCGAAGTCCTAACTCCCTTTATAAATCCCAATTCATAATTGTAATCTTCATATAATTTACCGTTCAATGTAGCATCCAGTAAGTCAATGACTATTCTCTCCGGATCTTTAAGCTTCAATACATTGTAGGATGTACCAATACCATCTATTACCAATGCATCTTTACCAGCTACAGTATCCAAGCTGATTCCATTGACTTTTTTTACAAAGGACAAAACAGTTGTCTTCCCGTCGCTTGATGGTATAAGCTCATAATTCTCTTTTCCATTCATTGTAACTACAATTCTTGTTATGTAAGGATTTGTAGAATACTGAGAGTATTCAACCTTACTGAAATTCACGTCATTAGCCTGAATATTCCCCGGTGCATTCCCTGTATTTTTAAGGTTCAATTTTGAATTTTTAATGTCGATTATCAATTTATTTGAATCAGGCAAAAATAAGGTTTCATATTCAATTTTTTCATCACTTTTAATAACGACCTTTTGAAGCGGAGTACTGCCTTTCTGAATGCTAATATCCGAAATAGAAACTAAATCAGATGAAACAGGCGGGTTCACTTCAGGATTAAAGTCAATTATATCTTCTTCACCATTATTCGTACTGATGTATGGAATTTTATTTTCCTGATTCCAACCTACTTCATAGCCTAAAATTTCAGAAATTACTCTCACCGGAACCATAGTTCTTGAATCTTTATTAGAAAAAGTAACCAATTTAGGTGTAGAATTTTTGTCCAAGGTTTTTGTTTCATTGTTTACGATAGCTTTTGTACTATCAATTGTTAATTTAATTGTTTTATTATTTTGTAGAATTGTAGCTGTTTTTGTCTTTTGATCCCAATCTACCTTTGCGCCCAAACTTTCTGCGATAAACCTAACCGGTACTAGAGTTCTATCTATATAAACAAAAGAAGGAACTTCTGATTTAAAAGCTTGCCCATCCATCATTACTGGAACTTCACGGACTTTTACTGTACTTCCATTCATGCTTACGTTGATTATACTATTTTCACCAAAAGATAATGTATTTACAAATAATATCATTATCAAAAATAAAGATAAGGTCATTAACCATTTCTTCATATAATTCCCCCTTTACGCTTATGCAAGTAGTAGTTATCCCTAAATACATTTATATCATTTTATAAATTATTATGTCAATGAATTAGAGATTTTGTAATGATAATGTAATGATTATGTAACACTGGTCTTACAATTCACAGTTCACAATGCACAATTAAAACCCTAATTTACTGCTTACGTCAGAACAACAGCTTCGCTGCAATTCGTAATTGAAAAAAGATACCCAAAGATAATTGTGAACTGTAATTTATGAATTCGATTTTATAATATGGTTATGCTAATATTACAAATTTTATAGGAGGCTTTATATGATACTTTGTTCTGAGAGTTGTATTCATGAGAATGATGGTTTATGCACCTTAAAGGAAGTTACTCAACCTTCTAGTACTCCAATTAAAGACTGCCCTTATTTTAGTGATAAAAAAATTAAGGCAGAAATAGATGAAGAATTTTGGGAATAATTTGTAAATATTATATAAGAACAGGAACGGATGGTAACTAATTACTTTACTATCCGTTCCCAAGAGAAGCAATGAACAGACTAAATCAATCTCCTCATAGTCATTTGACTTCATGTCTTTATGCCTTATTTCTATATTCTATCTTTTAACGAATGCTCCGTCAGCGCGGAAAGTTTTTCAATTCTTTCATTAACCATGTCTCTGAAGCAGTATGGCAAGTGATCCCTTCCACCTCTGTGCTGCAATACACACTCCTTGCACTTTCCGTGATACATACAAGGTTCACTGCAACTGCAATGATCCTGTCCACTATCTTCTATTGCTTGTAGAAATTCTTTAATTAAACGCCGTCCTTCCTTAATATTTCCGTCCTTGTATGCCTGCATACATTCTTCCATCATTATAGGGTTAGCATCAATCTTTACCTTGTCGCTCATTTTTATCTCCTTTCAGTCTGCGCCTTGCTACTATTAACCCGCTTTCTAATTGAATTCTCACAAGGCTTTGTATAGGAACAACCTTATAATTTAATTCCTTTTCCAGATACATGCATTCGCTCTCTAAGTTTTTTGAAAATACACTATACGATTTCTCTAACTGCTTTATGGCCGATATATCTTTATTCCCTGTCCTTTTTAACCTATCAATTTCATATAAACAGGTTCTAGCACATAGGCTTGTTGACAAACTGTTGTAAAATTTGCTTACTACGCTGTTATCAAAAACTTCAGATACTTTTGCTGTCCTGTTATACTCTGGTTTATCTACCAGCTTCATCTGTGCTTTTGTTGAAGAATCTAATTCGTCAATTATCTGTTCAACCAGTAAAACAAAGGGGTTATCAGCAGATATATATTCCCTGATTTTATTCAATTCATTATCCAGATTTTTATAGTGTTTTTCCGTAGTTTCTACTTTATTGATTATAGACTGTCTTCTGCTTATATTTGCCGGTGAAGAATCAGATACTCTGTCATCCAAAAAATATGGCAGTTCCGTCATGAGAGACACACAATCATTATGTTTTAATGCATAGTCAGAGCTGCTTGTTCCTCCTGTACATGATTTTTCCGGAGGCGTGTCCGAGTATTTTTCCAAATAATCATATTCTTCAGATATTCCACTCATTTTATATATCGCATCTGAAAATTCCACACAAGATGGGCTTTCAGGCTCTCCCATCTGCAGAGCAACACCGTTTTTTACGGCTGTTTTTCTAAGCTCATCGTAAATGTCGTCATATTCATGAGTTATATACCAATATGCTCCGCAAAGCCCTCCGTTATGTAATGAGTACATAAACTCCGGCTTCGTTTCCTCAATAACATTCATTATAGCTTTTGTTTCAGGCATGGTATCATTAAAATGAAGGTTTTTATAGTCAACAGGAAATGTCCATTCGACTTGTTTGTTACTTGCTGGTCTGAAATAATTTTTCATATAATTATAAATATTAAATGGTCCTTTAAACCAATCTTCATTTAATCTTGTCCCATCGGGATCAACACATTTGATTATATACCATGTATAACCTGTTGATACTCTGAACTCATCATTTTCAGCCAACGCTCTTGAAAAATACTCCAACGTCATGGCTCCTATCGGCTCATTTGGATGTGGACATGCGAAGCAAAGAGCATTTCTACTGCCGTTGCCTATTTTCAGGCATAATATTCTATGGTTTTCTCTTGATCTCCCAGCTTCAAAAACTTTTACAATATCCGGATATTCATCTTGAAGACTCATAGTACTTTGGTCCAGTTCATCCACTGTCATAAAGACCTTGTAATCCGGAACATTATCAATTATTTTGTCTATATTCATGTTTTACCTCCGATTTGCTATGCTGTATATTATGCTGCCCGTCAAACGCGGGCAGCATAAATACTTTATTTGTTCAGCCATACATATGTGTATTCATGAAATCCTGTTTTGTCTATAATTCCTTCTGATGTCGGGTGTCCCTCAACATAAGACTGGTAAGGTGCTATAGATATATATTCGGATATGGGCACTATAGGGACATCCTCAACTATATATTTTTGTGCCTCCTGATAGTAAGGTGCCCTCTCCTCCTGCTTAACAAGCGATCCTCCCTTTTTCAAAGCTTCGTCAACTTTTGAATTTGAATAGCCCATCAGATTAATTAACCCATCCGTGGAAAACCTTGGTGCCAATGCACCGGGATCAGGACCTTGATACCCTGCTAGTAGTGAAAAATCATAATTCCTTCCGTACCATACCTTTTCGTCCCATGCAGCCTCTTCCATCATATTAATTTTAACGTCTACACCAATATCCTTCAAGTTATCCTTCAATATAGTCGCTATATCCGTAAATGGCTCCACATTAAACACATCGATGGTGGCGCTGAAGTACATTCCGTCTGAATTTTTGGTATATCCGGCGCTTTCAATTAATTGTATTGCTTTTTCAACATCTCTTTCAGGAAAAACATCTGTTGTGTTCAAAGCCCATTCATACAAAGGCGTCATGGCTGTATTGGATTTTTCTCCTATTCCCTTCAAAGCCTTTTTAATAATATCATCCTTGTCCATGCCGAGAGATACGGCTTGTCTCAGTTTTATATCCTTAAAAATGCTGTCCTTAATATTAAAAAACATATAGTATCTAGACGGCCAATACTGTCTTCCTACCTTTAAGTTCGTATCAGATTCAAAATTCTGAGCTTCAGACAAAGGAGGCTCTACTCCAAGTATATCAAGTTCTCCGTTGTATAAAGCCTGTACTGCAGTATTCGCATCAGGTATAATCGAAAATACAACTTTATCAAGATATGCCCTATCTCCCCAGTAATCTTCGTTTCTTTCAAGTGTAACGCTTACACCCTTTTGGTGGCTTACAAATTTGAAAGGACCAGTTCCCACAGGGTTTTGGTTTGCTGGGTTCGTGCTCCAGTCAGTATTCTCATATATATGTTTGGGCATTATATAACATGCATCCCAAGCTAAATATCCAAGTAATGAGGAATCATTATCTTTAAGCTTAAATACAACGGTATTGTCATCCGGTGTGGTTATTTCATTGACAGAAGTTAGTGATCCTGCAAGTTGTCCATCTTGACTTATAATAGTGTCAAATGTGAACTTTACATCTGCTGATGAAAAAGGTTCACCGTCATGCCATTTTACATCTTCATTTAAATAGAACGTTATTTCTTTTCCATCTTCAGATACCTTATAGCTTTTAGCCAAATCCGGCACGATTTCCTGGTTGTTGGTCACTTTTATTAACCTATTGAAAATATTTTCTGCAATAGGCTGCAAGTAACCATCAGCCTGATAATCAGGGTTGTAGGTGGAAGGGTCTCCGGTCATTCCGACAACTAATGTTCCGCCCTCCTTAGGTGCGTCAGTCACAGTTTCAGTTTGATCTTCATCTTTTTTCACATCATTTTCTGTACCTGTGCCACCACAGCCTGTAAATATTCCCAGAATTAAACATATTACCAATAATAGACTTAATCTTTTCATTTTTTTGTCTCCTTTTTTATATTTGAAAACTTAAAGTTTTCTTATTAGATTTAGTTTAAATTATCCCTATTTATGAAATGACATGAAGCAAAATGTCCTTGTTCTATTTCTGTTTTTTCCGGATACTCCTTAAAGCACTTATCTTTGCTCATATAACATCTTGGTGCAAAATAGCAGCCCGGCCCATTATCAATTGGAGTCGGAGGTTCTCCCTCTATTTTTATTGGATTTGATTTTTCAAGTATATCTATGGATGCACAGTTTGATATCAGTGTTTTTGTATACGGATGTGCAGGATTGTGCAGCACGCTGTCTGTTATTCCGGATTCAACTATCCTTCCTAAGTACATTACAACTATTTTATCTGATATATACCTTGTTGTATTTATATCATGACTTATAAATACCAGTGCAGTATTTAAATTCCTAACCTGCTCCTGAAGCATTTTAATTATTTCCGCTCTTACAGAAACGTCAAGCATTGAAACAGGTTCATCAGCTACAAGGAATTTCGGTCTTAAAAGCATTGCTCTCAGTATGGAAATACGCTGAAGTTGTCCTCCTGACAGTTCATGAGGAAACCTATGCAAATAATCATCCACTGGAGTTAGTCCGACTTTTTCCATCGCATCCTGAGTTATTGAAGCTCTTTCATCGCGCGTTTTCCCAATACTATGCAGCTTTAATGTTTCATCAATGATTTTATCTATATTATTCCTCGGATCAAATGTATCAAATGGATTTTGAAACACCATCTGAATCATCCTTTTATACTGAAGCCTATCATTTTTAAGCATTTCTTCAGAGGATACACCATTAAATAAAATCTTGCCTCCAGTAGGCTGTTCAAGGTTTGTCAGGAGTTTTGCCAAAGTGGATTTTCCACACCCAGACTCCCCTATAATGCCCATTATTTCCCCTGATTTTAACTCAAAACTAATACCATCGACAGCCTTGACAGTTTTTTTAACTGACCTAAATCTGTTTTTTCCTTTTATTCTTTGTGTATAATGCTTAAATACATCAGTTATTTCCAAGGTGTAATTATTTTCCATATCAACAGTCCCCTCCTGCAAAATTGCACATAACCTTTCGCCCATTTTCCACTATGTGTGTTTTTGGAGCCGTATAAAGGCAGATGTTTTCTTTTTGCGGACATCTATCTTTAAAAATACATCCTTCGTGCGGAATACTCAAATCCGGCAAATATCCCGGTATACTTCTCAGTTCTCCCTTTTCGCCTTTTAATGGCGGGAATGATTTTAACAATCCCTTGGTGTAAGGGTGTTTTGGATTTAAAATAACATCTTCCACAAGTCCAAATTCGACTAGGTATCCAGCATACATTACGGCAATTTTCCTACACGTATTCGCTACTACAGACATATCATGGGATATCATAATTCTAGCTATTTTCAGTTTTTTCTCAAGTTCCGCTATTTCGTTTAATATCTGTCCCTGAGTAATAACATCCAGTGCTGTTGTTGCTTCATCCATGATAATTAATTTAGGATTATGCATAAGACTAAGCGCAATAGATACCCTTTGCATCATTCCTCCTGAAAGTTCATGTGGATACATCGTATAAACCCTCGTAGGCAAATTCACCATTTCAAGAAGGTTGATAATTTTTCCTTTAACTTCATCACTATCAGCTGAGCCATCATGAATGGTATAAATATCAGCCATTTGACTTCCTATTCTGTGTATGGGACTTAATGAATTCATTGATTTCTGAAATACAATGGATATTTCTTTCCACCGTAAATCATTGAACTCGTCTGTACTTAATTTAAGCAAATCTTTGTCCTCAAATAACACTTCACCTGTTACATCAGCATTTTTGGGCAAAAGCTTCAGTAAAGCCAAAGCCAGAGTTGATTTCCCCGAGCCTGACTCTCCCACTATACCGACTGAATCCTGCTTGTCAATATCGAAGGATACATTGTTGACAGCAAGTACGTTTTTAGTTTTACTCCTATAAACAACGCTTTCATTCTTGATTGATAGTAATTTCATAACATCCTCCTAATTATTGCTGTTTAGCTTTGGACTCAGTATATTATTCATTCCATCGCCAATCAGGTAAAATGCCAGAACTGTAAGAACTATAGCAATCCCTGAAAATGTCGATATCCACCAGCCGTTTGTAAGGTATGATTTCCCATTATACACAATCTGTCCCCAGCTCATGACATTTGGGTCCCCAAGTCCAAGAAAGCTGAGAGCCGATTCCGTAAGTATAGCATCTGACACATTCATGGTTGTATTTGCAATAATGGGGAATATACCGTTTGGTATAATATGTTTAAGTAAAATTTTAAACTTACTTTCTCCGATTGTCTCCAGAGATTTCACAAAAGTCCTTTGCTTTAATGAAAGAGCTTCTGCTCTCATAAGCCTTGCATTTCCAGTCCATGTGGTTATACCTATTACCACCATTACATTAAACATGCTTGACCCAAACAACGCAACTATGATAAGTATCAGAAAGAAAGTTGGCATCATCAAAAATACATTTATTACCTCGGACAAAACAGCATCTATTTTCCCGCCGTAAAATCCTGAAATACCTCCTATAAGCGTTCCCATAATTCCTGATATGGATGCAGCTACAACACCTATTAATATGGAAGTGCGTGCACCATACAGTATCCCGCTGAATATATCCCTGCCAAGCCCATCTGTTCCAAGTATATAATTATTAGATGGCGGACTTACCATATCATCATTTAATTCAAAAGGGTCGTGTGTAGCAATTAGTGGTGCAAATATAGCCAGCAAAATTATCAGGGCTAACAATATAATACCTGCTTTCAGCTGCTTTACATTGTTTATAGAGGAGATTATTTTTTTAATTTTCATTTTAAAATTGCCTGATTTATTCATTTTTGCAATCCTTTCTATCTCAATCATATCTTATTCTTGGGTCGATAATGGCATAAACAACAT
The DNA here is from genome assembly GCF_014385195.1 of Paratissierella segnis. Taxonomy (GTDB): domain Bacteria; phylum Bacillota; class Clostridia; order Tissierellales; family Tissierellaceae; genus Paratissierella; species Paratissierella segnis. The sequence goes on along the minus strand of NZ_JACRTG010000003.1, from coordinate 15,565 downwards.
CAACAACTATCATACAGACAGCTATGGAAACCGACAGCAAAAGATATATTCCCATAAGAAGCGGATAATCCCTTTTTGATATTGCTGTCATCATCAATCTGCCCATGCCAGGCCATGCAAATACGATTTCAATAATAGCAACGCCTGATATCACATAAGCCAGATTAATCCCAAATACCGTTACTGTAGGAAGTATGGCATTTTTAAACACATATTTGTTAAATATTCTGTTTTCTTTCATACCCGCTGCCCTGAACGTTGTTATAAAATCCTCTGACATTGTTTGGATTACTGAAGATCTTGCTATCCGAAAATAATATGGTATCTGAATCAGGGTCACTGTTGTGAGAGGAAGTACCAAGTGCCATAGGATATCAATGACCTTAGCTATCCCTTCGCTTTGAGTTCTTAAATCTACCATCCCGGCTGTTGGAAAAACTTTCAGCTTTGATGCAAATATAAGGATAAGCATAAGCCCCAGCCAGAAATTTGGGGTTGAATCAAACAAATAAGACAGACCGTTCATAACAATATCAAACTTAGACCCCCTTTTTCTTGCTGCTAATATGCCTAATGCTGTCCCGATTACCAAAGCAAGTATTATGCTTGTCAATGCCAAAAGCAGCGTAGGACCCACTTTCTCAAGTATCAATTTACCTACGGGCTCGTTGCTCATAATGGAATATCCCAAATCTCCTTTTAATAATGTTTTTATATAATGGATAAACTGGACATATATCGGTTTATCCAACCCATACTTTTTCGTTAATGTATCAATCATTTCCTGCGATGGATTATCCTTTCCAGCCAAAAGGTTTATGGGATTCCCAGGAGCCAGATGAATCAGCGAAAAATTAATGATTAATGAAACTAAAATTACAAGAATTCCTGTTAGTACTCTTTTTCTAAGATATCTCGCCATTATATTTCTCCTTATAAAAATATATTGATTATCCTTGAAATCAATTCTAGTACAATAGCCTAAAAGCTTACTGTTGAAAGCGATTTCTCTAATTAAGTTAAATCTCCTACTTCATTTATTTTAACAACTATGGACAGAAGCAACTACTATGGTAATCATTCTATATATTCTTCAAAAGGTCTTTTAATGTCTCTAAATTCATCAACCTTTTCTCTGTAATGCTCATATAAATAATTAATCATAAAATAAATAAAGCTTATGACAGGTGAAGTATCTATTATCCCTGATCTTTCATTTCTGCTTAAATTAAATACCAGCGAATAATCGGACAAATCTTTAAGCGGATTAATAGCGCTGTCTGTTATTGTAATAACAGTGCTGTTGTTATTTTTAACTGTCTCTGTTAGTTCCTTTGTATATTTGTAGTGAGGTGCAAACGATACTACAATGGTTGCGGAATCTTCATCTATATCATCAAAAGTATACAAATTCTCATACATAAGTTTTGAAAAATATACTCTGCTTCTAATGCTATCAAGAAGATGTAGCAGTTCGGAAGCTGTACCGAAGGAATCCATGTAGCCTATTATTAGAACTCTTTTTTTGTTCATTAAAACATCACAAATTTCTTCGAATTGTTCAAAATCAATGTTTTTATAGGCTTTTCTAAATTGTAATATCTGCTTTTGTATCCAGTCATCCATTTCCATATCAGATAATTCGTTCATAAAAAAAGCTTTATTGATATCTATATCATTATTGTGCATATTATTAACCACACTTTTTTCCATTTCCCTGCGCATATGTGTAAAGCTTTCGAAACCTAATGCATATGAAAATCTGATAACCGTAACCTCGCTTACAGAAACCTTTTTACTTAATTCAGCCGCTGTATCAAATATAACGTTTTCAAAATTATCAATTATATACTTTGCTATCTTTTTATGAGACTTCGTCAATGTTTCATATTTCCCCTTAACTAAGTTAATAAAATCCATCTAACACCTCCTAATGAATAATTTAATTCATTATTGTATGTATTGTATTTTTTTATTCATAATTTTATATTATCATTTTTTTTGACTTTGTCAATATATATTTACAAAATGTTGTGATTATACTGAAAATAGACAATATGCTCATTATGCTTGAAATACTATCAAATACTTGACGAATTACTACTTTCATAGAAATAATATTTATTAGAGACAAATAGTTATTGACTTATGGAATTTGGGGTAAATTTATTATATATCAAGAAAAGGAGGTAATAAGATGGAATATTTAAAAGTTGAATTTCCTGGCGGACTGAGAGTTGATGCAAAGTTAAGAGGGCATACCATATGTACTGATCAGCCGAAAACATCTGGTGGAGAGGATAGTGCCCCTTCACCTTTTGAACTTTTTCTCGGATCAATCGCAACTTGTGCAGGAGTTTTTGCGCTATCATTTTGTAATAATAAAAACATCTCAACCGATGGAATGAATATTTCCATGGAACTTGAAAATGATAGGATCACTGGTTTAGTAAAGAAAGTATACTTAAATCTACAGTTACCTGAAGGTTTCCCTAAAAAGTATGAATCCGCAATAATTAAATCCATGGAACTATGCAGTGTAAAAAAGCACCTTCAAAATCCTCCGGAATTTGAAATAACAGCAAATTAAGAAAAACACGGTACTCATAATCCTCTAAGTACCGTGTTTTTGTCCATAATCATAATTCGGCTGGTCACTGTCTTACAGACTCCCCTTCTAATGAAGGTAAGTGTATTATCTTTTATTGATCATTTCAACCAGCATTTTGTTTGCCAATTGTGGATTTGCCTTACCCTTGGAGGCCTTCATTATTTGACCTACTAAAAATCCCAGAGCACGATCCTTCCCATTTTTATAATCTATTATTGATTGCTCGTTTTCGTCTAGGATCTTTTCGATTAATGATAATAGCTCGCCTTCATCGCTAATTTGAATCAATCCTTGTTCTTTAACAATTACTTCCGGAGCTTTACCAGTATCAAACATTTCCTTAAGTACTTTCTTTCCGGTATTATTATTTATCCTTCCATCCTTCACCAATTTCAATAAATCGGCAAGATCTTTTGATGAAATTTTTAAATCTTCAATTTCCAGCTCATCATCCTTAAGCCTTCTTAAAACATCGCCCATTATCCAATTGCTAACAAGTTTACTGTCATTTATGTATTTAACAGTATCTTCAAACAATGAAGCTAACTCTTTAGTCTGTGTTAGGACTCCTGCGTCATAAGATGAAAGCTCATATTCCTTTATAAATCTATCCTTCTTATCATGAGGCAGTTCGGGAAGAGATTCCCTAATTCTATCTATTTCTTCTTCAGTTAATGAGACAGGAGGGATATCTCCATCAAATGCAAATCTATAGTCTGCTGCTCCAAATTTTCGCCTCATTAGAATGGTTTCACCTTTAGATTCATCCCATCTTCTAGTTTCTCTTTCAGTGTTATTACCTTCTTCTAACAAAGTAATATGTCTCTTTTCCTCAAATTCTATAGCCTTTACTACACCCTTAAATGAATTAAGGTTTTTAATTTCGCTTATATTTGACTTTTTACCGGATTCCATATTTACTACATTGATATTAACATCACATCTCAGTGAACCCTCTTCCATTTTTACATTGGATACTCCAATATATTTCAATGTCGCCCTTAGTTTATCCAGAAAAAGTCTGGCTTCTTCTGCAGAACTCATATCCGGTTTTGTAACTATTTCAATCAAAGGTACTCCACACCTGTTAAAATCAAGCAGTGTACTACTTTCGTCTGTGTGAAGCTGTTTTCCTGTATCCTCTTCTATATGAATTCTTTCAAGATTTATCTTCTTTGTTTCTTCTTCAAGTTCAATCTCTACATATCCTCCATCGCATAATGGAAGATCTGCTTGGGAAATTTGATATCCTTTTACTAAATCAGGATAAAAATAATTTTTTCTGTCCATACGAACTAAATTGGATATCTTACTATTAAAAGCAATACCAGCTTTTATCCCAAATTCCAGAGCTTCTTTATCTAACACCGGTAATGCTCCGGGCAAACCTAAGCAGACAGGACAAACTAAAGTATTAGCTTCAGCACCATATTCATTAGCACAATTACAGAAAACCTTGTGCTTAGTTGCCAGTTCAACATGAATTTCGAGACCAACAATTGTTTTGTAACCCATTATAGCACCGCCCTTTCATAGCCTAAAGCGGCTTTAATTATATTTTTTTCCATAAATCTATCACCCGTTATTTGAAGCCCAACAGGTAGTCCATCAACTTTACCCATTGGAATTGACATTGAACAAAGACCTGCAATATTTATAGGTACTGTATATAAATCGGATTTATACATTTCAACAGGATCATTTATTATAGAATTAAACTCAAAAGGCAACATTGTTGATGTCAATGATAAAATAATATCATGATCTATAAAGGCATTATCATAGTCTTGCTTTATAAGTGTTCTAACCTTTAATGCTTTCTTATAATGTTCCTCCGCATATCCGGCACTGAGGGAATAAGTACCTATCATTATTCTTCTTTTTACTTCTTCCCCAAACCCCTCTGTTCTTGAATTAGTATATAATTCATCCAATGTCTTATAGTCCTCTGCTCTATGACCATATCTGATTCCATCGAACCTGGCAAGATTTGAACTTACCTCAGATGTCATTATAATATAATAGGTTTCAAGAGCATATTTCAGATGAGGTATTGATACAAAATCTATCTTGGCTCCTTGCCTTTCAAATACCTTAACAGCCTCATCGAACAGCACTTGAATTTTCTTATTAGATACTCCCATTTCAGCATATTCCTTAGGCAATGCCACCTTCAAACCTTCTAATAAATTGATGCTTTCGTTATCATCATCACCTATAAAAACGCCCGAATTTGATCTTCTTGAGGATGTGGAGTCCCTTCTGTCATGACCGGCAATAGCATTGAGCATTAAAACCGCATCTTTTACATCCCTTCCAAATACGCCTACCTGATCCAAAGTATTCGCCATTGACACAACACCGTATCTAGAAATCATTCCATAGGTTGGTTTTAATCCTACAACTCCACAATAGCTTGCAGGTTGTCTTACAGAGCCTCCAGTGTCTGTCCCTAAGGCCAAAGGCACCTCATTAGAACATACTGCCGCTGCCGATCCGCCTGATGAACCTCCCGGTACACGACTTGGATCTACCGGATTTTTTGTAGTTCCAAAGTATGATGTTTCAGTAGAGCCCCCCATGGCAAATTCATCCATATTTGTTTTGCCAATAATTATACCATCACTCTTCTTAATCTTTTCAATAACAGTTGCATCATATGGAGGAATAAAATTCTCCAGCATCTTTGAAGCACAGGTTGTTCTCATTCCCTTGGTAACGATATTGTCCTTTATCCCAATAGGTACCCCTGCCAATACACCTACATTTTCATTATTTCTTAGCTTTTTGTCAACTGCATCAGCAGCTTTTAAAGCCTCTTCTTTGTTCAGTGTAATAAAGGCATTGATATTAGGCTCAATTTCTTCAATTCTTTTTATATGAGCTTCTACAATATCCTTACTTGAAATTTCTTTATTTAAAAGTTTTTCTTTCATTTCCCAAGCTTTAAGACTTGTTATATCCACATTATCACCCCTTCTATTCCACTACCTTTATGATTTTAAAATATCCGTATTGCTGCTCTACAGTATTTTGAAGTACCTCTTCTCTTAAAAGAGTTTCATTTTCTTCATAATCTTTTAACTCTCCTGCTTCATCACTAACCATAAAGGTTGGCTCTACATCTTCTGTATTTACTTCCTTTATAGTATCAACAAATCCAATTACCTGGGCAAATTTCTCCGTGAACATATCAATTTCTTCTTCCGGAAACTTTAGCATCGCAATATCTGCAATATATAGCACATCATCTTTTGTTATCATCTTAAAAATCCTCCTTTCTTAAATTAACAGCTGATAATTATTTAGGTCTAGCCTTCGATGTCAAATCCGATATTTTTCACTTTTAACTCTTAGCTACTCAATATGTCTTTTAGTTCTTCTTCCCTAATTATCCTTATCCCCAGTTCTACAGCTTTATCATATTTTGATCCGGGGTCAACACCTACTATTACAAAGTCCGTTTTCTTGCTTACAGAGCCTGATACCTTGCCGCCAAACTTCTCAATTTTTTCTTTTATGTCATTTCTCGTTAAGCCTTCTATAGTACCGGTTATAACTACCGTCTTGCCGGTAAAGATAGATTCCTCAGTCTTTACCTCTTCGTAATAAGGTTTCACACCTTCGCTTAATAATTTGTTTAATGATGATAATATCTTTTCGTCATGGAAAAATTCCAATATGCTTTCAGCAATAATACCCCCTATATCTCCGATATCAATAAGCTCTTCATATTTTGCATTCATTATATTGTCCAAAGACTTAAAATGATTTGCTAAATCATTTGCAGTTTTTATACCTACATTTGGAATTCCCAATGCATATATAAATGATGCTAATGTAACATTTTTACTTCTTTCAATTGCATCTAACAAATTTTTTGTTTTCTTATCTTTAAATCCCTCAAGATTTATTAAATCCTCATACTTTAATTCGTAAAGTTCCGGTAAATCCATCAAATCCAATTCTTCAAGAAATTTTTCTGCAGTCTTTTCACTAAACCCTTCTATATTCATCGCATCTCTACTTGAAAAATGAACTAATCGGGAAACTAATTGAGGCTTACAAGACAGAGAATTGGGGCAGAATATATGAACGCCATTGTGATATAATTCGCTGTTGCAAGCCGGACAATGAGTCGGTTTTTCTATTTCATAGGTTTCCTCATCGGTCTCCAAGGTTCCTAAGATTTCAGGTATTACATCGTTTGATCTTCTAATCAGAACTCTGGAATTTATTCTAACACCTTTTCTTATTATATCATCATAATTATTCAGAGTAGCCCTTTTAACTGTCACTCCCCCGATTTCAACTGGTTCAAGTATAGCAGACGGCGTCACCTTAGCTGTTCTTCCAACATTCCATTGAACGGCTAACAGCTTTGTACTTACTTCTTCCGCCTCAAATTTGTATGCAATCGCCCACCGCGGAAATTTGTTTGTATATCCCAATACCTCTCTGGTATGCAAATCATTTATTTTAATTACCATACCGTCAGTTAAGATATCCAAATCTCCCCTATGGTCCTTGATTGCTTCAATTTCTCCTATTAAATCATCAATAGAGTCAAAGCTTTTAAAAAATGGAAAAACAGGTAATCTATTTTCCCTTAAGAAATCTATCATCTCCAAATGGGTTTCAAATCTCTTCCCCTCAATATATCCTATATTATAAAAATAAGCTGTTAAATTTCTTTTTTTAGTTTCACCGGTATCAAGGTTCCTCAATGCTCCTGCTGCTGCATTCCTTGCGTTTTTCAAAGGTTCTATAGCATCCAGATTATACTTTCTTAGAGCTGACAGCGGCATAAGTCCTTCCCCTTGTATTTCAATGGTATTGGGAAAATTGATTTTCATAGGTATGGATTTAATAGTCTTGATTTGTTCCAAAATGCCCTCTCCAATTAATCCATTGCCTCTAGTTGCTCCTTGAACCAACTCACCATTATTATAAGTAAGATTTATCGTAAGACCATCAAATTTATATTCTAAAATATATTTTGGATTCGGCAATTTATCTGTATTATTTTGATTATAATCATCAATTGTCTTTCTTACCCTAATATCCCAATTTCTCAAATCACCATAGGACTGACTTTTACCAAGACTCCACAGTCTTCCCAAATGGACATGTTTTTCAAATTTTTCTAATATATGTCCGCCTACCCTTTGTGTAGGTGAGTAATTCAAAATATAGCCGGTTTCATTTTCAAGACTTACCAGTTCATCATAAAGTACATCATATTCCTTATCGCTTACTTTAGGGTTATCCAAAGTATAATAATTATAGTTTAAATCATCAATTATATCGATAAGTTCCTTGATCCTTTCTTCCTTTAACATAACAGCCCTCCTATATTACCTCAATCGGTGCTATGGATTGTAACAATCGCTTAAGACCATCATTGTCGAATGCAATAACAAGCTCCCTATCTCCGTCTCTTTCCTTTATCTGTACTACAGTACCTACTCCCCATTTTTTATGTTTCACTTTCGACCCTATTTCTATACTTACATCAGATATATTTCTTTTAACAGGTTTAATTGGAATAAAATTGTTAATATCGTAATCTACGATATTGAGTAAATTTTCTTCCTTTGGTCTTTCTTCTTTATTATTTCCTAGTACATTAAAAATTTTATTTGTTTCCGTTTTCTCAATTGTATCTCCCATCTCATCTATAAATCTAGAAGGAATTGTATAGCTTGTACTGCCATATATAGTCCTTTTCTCTGCACTTGTAATGTATAAAACTTCTTTGGCTCTGGTCAAAGCAACATAACAAAGTCGTCTTTCTTCTTCCATATCATCATCACTGTCAAAGGATCTGGATATAGGAAATAATCCTTCTTCCATCCCAACCAAAAATACTACCGGAAATTCCAGTCCTTTAGCGCTATGAACTGTCATCAACGAAATCAAATTATCATCTTCAACTGTTTTGTCAACATCTGAAAGCAATGATACAGATGCCAAAAAATCTTCCATATCGGATTCCGGATTTTTTTCTTCAAATGTCAATGCAACAGATAAAAAATCTCTTATATTTTCTATTCTAGTACGAGATTCTACTGTATCATCTTTTTCTAAATCAGCAACATATCCCGATGAATTGATTACATCCTCAATAAAATCTTTTAGACCCATTATTTCCATTTTCGCCATTAAACCATTCATCAATTCAACAAAAGGTTTAACACTATTTTTAGCTCTTTGGGATAAGCTATTTACGCTATCAATGTCTAATAGAACTCCATAAATTGAGTCGTTCGTTTCAATTGCATAATCCTGTATCTTAGCTAAAGTAGCATCTCCTATACCTCTCTTTGGAGTGTTTATAATCCGCCTTAAGGAAATATTGTCATTTGGATTTTGGATGAATTTAAGATAAGCAAGTATATCTTTTACTTCCTTTCTATCATAGAACTTCAACCCACCAACGAGCTTATAGGGAAGTCTTTCATTGACAAAAGCCTCCTCAAAGATTCTAGACTGGACGTTGGTTCTGTAAAGAATTGCGATATCTGAAAGCTTATATCCTTTAAATACAAGTTCATGTATCTTTCTTGACACATAATAAGCTTCTTCTTCCGAGTATTCCAATCGTTCATAAAGTACTGATCTGCCTTCATCCTTGGCTGTCCATAGATTTTTATCTTTTCTGCTGCTATTATTTTTAATAACGGAATTTGCAACATTTAATATACTTTGTGTAGAACGGTAATTTTGCTCCAATAATACGACTTTTGCTCCTGGAAAATCCTTCTCAAAGTCCAATATATTTGTGATATCTGCATGTCTCCACGAATAAATGCTCTGGTCAGAATCCCCAACTACGCAAATATTTTTAAATCTCTCTGATAATAATTTAACCAATCTATATTGAATCTTATTGGTGTCTTGATATTCATCTACAAATATATATTTAAACTTTCTTTGATAATAATCTAATATCCCGGGATTTAACTCAAATAGTTCAACCGCTTTTATCAATAAATCATCAAAATCCAATGCGTTGTATTCCTTTAGCTTGTTTTGATATAATTGATAAAGTTCTCCTACATTTCTTTCCCTAAAATCTTTATAGTTTACATTTATATACTCGTCCGGGTCGACTTGGGAATCCTTAAAAGAACTTATCCTAGACAATATTGTTGACTCTTTATAATTTTCTTTATTTAGATTTCTTTCTTTGATGCATTCTCTGATCAAGGTTACCTGATCATCTCTATCATAGATTGTAAAGCTTCTATCATAACCTATCTTATCGATATTCCTTCTCAAAATTCTAACACATATTGAGTGGAAAGTACCCATCCACATATCATCTACACTTGTTTTAAGAAGGCTTGCAACTCTTGTCTTCATTTCATTTGCCGCTTTGTTTGTAAATGTTATAGCTAATATATTTCCCGGAAATATATTCATCCCTTTTATTAGATACGCTATTTTATGTGTAACAACTTTTGTTTTTCCAGAACCTGCCCCTGCCATAATAAGCAAAGGTCCTTCTGTATGAAGAACCGCCTCCTTCTGCCGATCGTTTAGTCCTGCTAAAAAATCCATAATGTCCCCCTTCCTAAACTTATCTCTTACCTATTAATTATATAGTATTGGAGAGATAATTCCAAATAAAAAATAAAACCAGTCATAACTAGTTTTTTAGTATGACTGGGTATTCACCTTTCTGCCCCCAATGCCTTGAATACTATGTTCCCAAAATGCCTCATCTAATCCGTATTTTTTAAATTCAGCTATAGACTACCTCCTTACTGCATTGTTTCATTACACCAAAAACATAGATAATTTTGTGATTTTTTACCTATATTTTTGTAACATGAGTAGTAGTTCTTATATATAAATACTAATCTATAAATTAAACTCCCCAATTAATAAGCCTTTAACTTCATCTGAACTTATTTTATCATCATTTTGTATTATATTCCAAAATACTTCTTCCTCTTCAGGTGTTAAATATAGTTCTTGCTTAGATTCTTTGGCAGTACTCATCCTAACACCTCCATAAATATATCTATGTAAAGTCCGCCTATATTAATTTTTGTATCCTTTAAAGAATCAGGCACTTTAGCTCACTCCTTTTTGATAAATACTAATGGGGCTGTCGCACTAAATAATTAGTGCACAACCTCTTTTCTATGTAAACAAATAAATCCCAAGCTTCGAAAAGTAAGGGATTTATGGTAAAATATTAGTATGCAAAAACCAATTATCTTACATAAAAATTATACAATTAATCAAAGCTTTTATCAACTAAAACTTCCATTAGAAATGGATTGTATAATCCCAGATGATGATTCTGTGCGTTTGCTAAGTCAATTTATAGAGGAGATGGATTTAAGAGATTTGTATATGACTTATTCCTGAATTCGGGGAAATCAAGCAACGCCACGACAAATACTGAAGATTGTACTCTATTCTTACATGAATCATATTTATTCCTCGAGGGGTTTGGAAACTGCATGTACCCGTGATATCAATTTCATGTATCTTCTTGAAGGTTCTCCAGTACCAGATCATGCAACATTTGCAAGATTTAGAAGCCTTCATTTTGCCCAATGTGCTGAAAATATCCTTGCTAAAATGTCAAATTTTCTTTATGACATAGGAGAAATATCGGGTGACGGCATTTTTATTGATGGTACTAAGATTGAGGCATGTGCTAATAAATATACATTTGTATGGAAAAAGGCAGTAACTAAGAACCAAGCTAAACTACTAATAAAACTAGCTGATTTTGTTGCAGAATGTGAAGAGTTATATGGTATTAGACTTGTATATCAAAACCAGGTAAAAATAAAACATATTAAGAAACTACGAAAGATGTTATACAAACTAAAACAGGAAGAAAATATTGAGTTTGTCCATGGTAAAGGAAAGAGAAAATTACCACTACAGCGTTCGATTGAAAAATTAGAAGATTATCTTAACAGACTAAAAGAGTATACACAGAAAAGGCTGCGTATAATGTTCAGCATGGTGTAGATTCTGAGTACATCACGTGGCTTTCAGTCGGACCTCAGCCAACAGATACTACAACACTCATTTTATTTTTAAGAGGTATGGAAAAGCATCTAAAATTTAAATATGAAAAGATAACAGCTGATGAGGGATATGAAAGTGAAGAAAATTATGCATACATTGAAGACAATAATCAGATAGCATTCATAAAACCAGCAAACTATGAAATTTCTAAAACTAGAAAATATAAGAGCGATATCGACCGCATTGAAAATATGGAATACAATAAAATTGAAGATTACTATATATGCAAAAATAATAAAAAATTTACAGTAAGTAAAGTAATAATAAGAAAAAGCAAAACTGGATAAAAGTGAAAAAACTATATATACCTGTGAAGATTGCAGTAACTGTGAATACAAGAGTAAATGTATAAAAGGTAATAACAGCAAGACAACATTAGAAGAAAGAATTAAGAATCTAGAGATATCTAAATTATTTAATAAGCTGAGAAATGATGAACTTGAAAGAATTCTAAGCAAAGAAGGTTGCAAGCTTAGAATGAATCGAAGTATTCAAGTAAAGGGTTCCTTTGGAGAATTAAAACAGGATATGGGATTTAGAAGGTTTTTATGCAGAGGAAAGCAGAATGTACTGGCAGAGAGTATACTGTTAGCAATGGCACATAACGTAAATAAACTACATAATAAAATCCAGTAAGATCGAACAAGGACATATCTTTTTTCACTAAAAGAAAGTGCTTAAATTAGAATCTTAAAAATTATATATTTAGAAAAAAGTCTTATTTGTGGAGGATTATTAAAGTATCCCTATTTTTAGATAAATGTGAATTTAATCTGTAAAAACATTAATAAAATTGGTAATATGAGGTAAAAATAGACTGTGCACTAACAATTATTATTTGCTAATGCGACAGCCCCATTGGTAAATTGTGCTAATTATTATCTTTTACTTTTATTTTGGGTATCTTAATAAATAAAGTTGGTATTATGCTTATCAAACCGAATATCGCAAATATATAGAAAACTGGAACATAACTACCTACCCTGTCAAAAACTATGCCTGCTATAGTTGAAACTTGAGAAGAAACAAGAGCGGCGACAAACAAACAAAGCCCCTGTATTCTTGGAAACTCTGCATTCCCAAATAGATTGCCTATTCCTATTGCAACCACCTGCATTGTGCCAACCATTCCAATTGCTGCACTTATATAAAATAAATACATTAATACAGGTGTTTCAACAGATGCTTTTGTTGCTCCTAAGGCTCCCAGACACATGAATCCAACACATCCGGCAACCAGATATAAAGGTTCAATTCTATCACTAAGTCGGTTAATAATCAGTGCGCCTAAAAGGCTTGATATTACTTGGAATGATTGAGCAGTTGCTAGATTCTCAGTAGTTAATCCAATTCCCATAAAATATAATGAACCAGGCGAATATAATAGATTGGATACACAAAACCCTCCCATGCACATTATTATTATTGCCCATAATGAATAAGATCTTATAGCTTCATTATATTTAATATCCTCACCATTTGGTCTCTTATAAACATTTGAATATTTACTAATGGTATTTCCCTTTTCTAATATATCTAACATGGGGTCTAAATTATCTGGGCATTGTCCTACATCAGAAGGTTTATTCTTCATGAATAAAAGTGTAACAACTATACTTATTGCTCCACCTATGGCCATAATATACCAGCCATAGCGCCAATTGCCACCACTAAGACTAGTAGCCCATCTTATAATGTGTGGTGTGAAAAATCCAATTATCGCTGCACTAACTGTTCTCATGGCAGACCCACTCCCTCTTTTTTTTACAAACCAAGTATTAACAAGCGTTTGCGCAGCAAGCTGTGATGCACAAAACCCAGCAAAGCCAAAGAAAAAACCATATCCAAGAATAAAAAAAAATGGACTTTTATCAATTAAATTACCAAATAGCAAACCAGTAATTACTGCTGTGATGCCGCCCATTAAATATACTGATTTTGCCCCCCTTTTTATAATGTGTTTTCCTAAGAATAATCCTGGAATGCCTTGCATTAACGCAAATACTGTATAACCCAATCCATAAGTAGTAGCGCTTAATGTTACTGATGTATCTTGTCTCATCAGCCCATTTGAAAACTGAGTCGCTTGCATTCCAACTGTACTAATTAATGCAGTACTTACTGCACAAGAAAGCATAACTACCCAACCGTAATAGAATGATTTACTATTATTAGTCGTTCCCATAATCTCCCTCCCTCAAATTGTTTAATTTAATTTAATTGCATTGATTGTCATATACTATACTTCCTAAGATAGTTGATTTTTTTACTTAATAGCTACATCAAAACTTTGATTTCTATTTTCATCATAGTAAGGGAATCTCGATACAGTGGCACGTATTTTCTTCTGAATCATATTTGGCTCCCCCCATATAATAATAACTTCTGTACCAGGTTGACAGTACTCCAAATCCAATGAACATAAAGAAATCATTTTTTTATAATAATAAGTATATACTCTACCACTACTTACACCAATTAAATCACCTTGAGCATTAACTACTTTATCCTGATGTAATACAGTACCAATCCCTTTGTAAATCATATCATTTACTTCATCAAAATCTTTGTATGTTTCACCTTCAATAAATCTTGAGGCATAGACATCTAGAATACCTTCTGTATTCCATTCTAAACTAACCATATCCCTAGTCTGATTCTCTACTAACTTCTCTAGTGCTTTTCGTCCAATAAAATCATGATCGAATTTTATAGTCTTTTTCCATCCCAATTCAACAGGGTTTGCATATCCAGTTGCTTCTTTACCAATACTACCTACTACATTTCCTTTATTGCTTGGGCTTCCAGGTAATTTCATCATAAAATGGTCTCCAAATTGAGGAAATCCATTTTCTGTATGCTGCATCATATATGTATGCCAACCCAATCGTCTTATCCCATACTCAATTCCTGCCTTATAGATCGTATCATATATTGATTTTGCATCAGATATATTGCCATGAACTTCATATGCAAGACTACCAGCCATTCCTAATCTAACTATTCTTACTTCTTTACCGTCTATTCTAGTATTTATAAACCTCATAAATTTAACATCTTCCAACCCATCATCTGTTACAGAATTTAATACCTTAAAACTATTTGGTCCTCCTACTTGGAAAAGAAATTTATCATTAGTTAAATCCTTAAATTCTAAATCATAATTCCCCTCCTCATTTTTCATAGCAATCACAAGACTCCACATCCAATATGTTTCAAATTCATCCTCTGCAGTCTTCAGTATGACCCCATCAGAAGTTATATAGCCCTCCTCATCACATGTAATACAATGTTTGCCAGAATATACAGGAAATTTTGAAAACGTATTTACACAGTATTTAGAAAGAAACTTTTCTGCTTCTTTACCTGAAAACCTATACAATGGAGAAGGATTTAATCCTCCATGTATATAGCATGTTTTTTTCCATGAAAGTTGTTCATCCTTCCATCCAGTAAATTCATATGGATATAAAAAATTCTTTAAAACAGTAGTATACAGTATGTTTTCATGGTAAAAAGGTAAATAGTCACTAATTTTAGGTTCCAAATCTGGTCTTTCAAAAATTTTAAGCACATCTTCATATCTTTTTTCAATACTCATTTTATTACCCCTTTCTATTCAAACAATATTTGAAATATTTGATTTATTTATTATATTCTATCAACGATTATAGTTAATGTAACCGTAACAAAAGTCAAAAATAAATTTTAATTTTTGTACAAAAAGTACAGTTTAAAATGGACAATCACTTAAATAATAATTATACTATTCGATAGTGTAAAGTAGCCTATGAAAAACAGAGTCAAAGAAATTAGGCTCAAATGAACCTAGAAAATTGCAAAATATATTTAAACTTGGTGCGCCGCCACCCTTGACAGCATGCCAAAACA
>NZ_JACRTG010000029.1 GCF_014385195.1 Paratissierella segnis | reverse complement strand
TGATGATTTCATAGACGAAGCTTTATCATATGGAAAGCGAAATTTAAAGCAATCCAAAGAAACTTAAAGCAATTCTATGAAGATATTGTACTATTTTTTCATATTTAGTTTACAGAGCCAATTTAATTTTTAAATTTTGTATATACATCAGGCCTTCTCATTTCTAACCAAGGTAATACTTTTCTATAACTTTCTATTTCCCCTTTCCTTAATGTAACTTCCAAATAATCTTCACCTTTATGTCTAATTTCTTTAACAACTACACCATCTGGACCATATACTCCTGTACTTCCGCAATATTTATTAATGGAACTTCCTCTATTTAATGCCACTGAATAATTTTGGTTTTCTACAGCTCTAATTTTTGCACATAATCTAAATAGTTCACCTGCATTTACATCCCAAGCACTTGAATTAAATATTACTTCTGCACCTTTAAGAGTTAATTCCCTTGATAATTCTGCAAATCCATAGTCTGCACATATTAATAAACCTACTTTCCATCCTTTAAAATTTACCATAACTACATCCTTACCTGCAGTGAAAAACTTTCTCTCTTCTCCCCAAAGATGTATTTTTTTATATTCACCTAGAACTATCCCTTCCTCATCCCAAATACATAATGTATCAAAGTAGTCTCCGTTTTCTTTTTTACTTACACCAGCTAAAATAGCTTGATTATATTTTTTACTTATTTTTGAAAAAAAGTCTAGCTCATCCAGTGAATTTCTTGCTACTTCAAAATCATAGCCACTTATACACAACTCTGGAAAGCATAACAAATCTAAGCCCTTACTAGTTTTATTTTTGACATAGTTTTCTATTTTTATTTTATTCCATTCAATATCACCCTCTTTTACATCTAACTGTACCAAACCAATATTTAACACTAACTCTCACCTCCAAATTTATATATTATAAAAAAATAGTTTACATTAAATATCTAATCTGCTTAGTTTTATAATAATTATTCAAAATAATTTATAGTCTAATTCATTCAATTTAACAACAATAATCTTATCTATTAAGCAGAACCTAAAATGTTTTTGTTGCGCTTTCATTAAGATGCTATCTTTGTAATTCTCTGTATATGATTAATATCCCTGTACACCTAATTTTTTACATAGTTCTCTTGCTTTTTCGTCTAAATAAATGCCTTCTTCTTCAAATACTTTTCCATCAAAGATCATTGTAGGTTTTAGAACTATACCATCTGTATGAGATGCTGCAGTCCAGAATTCACCCATAATAGCAGCACCTTGGCTACCTATTCCAAATTCCATACAACCAAATACTCTTTCATCTTCAACTATTCTTCCTGTTACTTTAGTTACTCCAGGATTAAATCCAAGGGAATAGTGAGCAAGTCTAAACATATTATCATCATTGAAACCATGCAGCCAGTTTTCAAATATCTTGGCTTCAGCTCCACCCTCTACTTTTACAATTTTTCCTTTTTCTAAGTGTAGAGTTATAGGATTATTTAATTTTCCTAGTTCTAGCGGAGGAAAAATTGCTCCATCAAATACTAATGTTCCGTTAATGGTACTTTCAACAGGGCACCAACTTATTTGTCCACCTAGCATTACAGGATATCCTTTTTTAGTTGCAATCTGACCTGAATGTCTAATTTTTCTTCCTCGGTTGTGTGCAACTAGGTTTGTTCCATTAGGGCATTTAATTATTATTTCATCTGTTTGTTCTAAGACGCTTTTCATGTATTCTCCAAGTTCAATCATAGTAGCATAATCTATTCTAGAAATGGTATTGACTAGCATTTCCACATCCATACCTGTCAAACAGATATATCTAGTTCCAAAGTCCATTGCATCTCTAAAAGCCTTTGAATGCATGATATAGGAGTAGGTAAATTCTATCCATACATCGGCTTTTGCAACAGCTGCAGCAATTGGTGCTGGAGGTTGTAGTCCTACTGTTGGTGCTGTTGCATAGTTTATAATGGTTGGAATACCGCCTATTGAATAAACTGCCCCAGCAACTGCATCAATAACCCTTTTATCAGAGGCTGTATCTCCAGATATGACTACGTTTTCTCCAGGTTTAATCAACATTATCTCTTTTGCTAAAGTATATGCACCCTTTTGAAGTTCTAAATTCATATACTCGTTTCTAGTTTCAGTTCCAATATTTAAATCCATTAAAACCCTTCCTTTCTTAAATTAAAGTCATAAATAATTTATAGATCAAATTTGTACTGATGCCAGCAGCAAATCCGCCTATCGTGTGTGATTTGATTGCCTTTCCTGTCAACTCTTGAAAACCTAAACTTTTCATCATTGCAGTATGTGTACTTAAATATCCACTCCAGCACATACAAATTGCAGTAAACACTGCAACATCATTACCTGTTGCAAGTCCTGAACTTACCATTGAAGGTATTAATCCAATAGCAGCGCCAGCAGCTCCAAGTGCAGTAAGAGGTACTGCAATTGCCTGTGAACTAGAAAAACCAAATAGTGGTTTTAATATGAATTCCAATTTTTCTCCTATGAATGGTATTAATCCTACACCTTCATACGCAGCTCCAGTATATTCTCCAAGAGAATTAGGGCCATTAGTAAGCAGCATTACAAAGGTACAGATAATGAGTACTCCTGGTATTATGGAAATTCCCATGGAAACTCCCATATTTCCACCATCCATTAAACAAGATATAATTCTTTGGCCAAGACTACCTTCTCTAATTTTTCTGTACTTCAAAATATCATATGTTTCATCAAAATCTAAATCATCTTGGATAGTTGCCTCTTTACCGTAGATTTTAGTAGTTTCTCTTAACATCAATCTAGTGCTTACAATACTTCCAATAATTGCTCCGATGTTCCCGATGATTACTGGAGTAATCATACTTTCACCATTGGGACCGTTAATACTAGCAATAAATACAGAAACTATTGCTCCCATACCAAAAGATGTACCAATATTGGTTAAAGCAGGCAATTGATATTTCTTATAGTACATTTTAAAATGCTTATTACTAGCTAATGCTAAAATAGCAGGATTATCCGAAAGATAAGAAGATAAGATACCTACTATACTAGCACCAGGTAGTCCATAGATTGGTCCTATCAAAGGAGAGAAGATATGGTTAATGATTGAAACAACACCAAATTCCATTAATAATTCGGAAATGGCACCTGCAAGAACAGCGATAGCCATAATCCGGAAAACTGTTTTCGTTAATAAATCATAGGTCGTATTGATTAAAGTATTGATTAAATTAATGCCACCTATTTTTTGACCTAATAATAGGAAAAAAGATATAAATAATAGGGAAAATATTATACCTTCCAAACTTATGGCATTTTTGTAACCTTTGTTGATAGTATTTTTAATCTTTTTGTATTGTTTATTCTCTGTTTGAATAGTTTTTGTTTTCATATAACCTCCACTCCCTCCACTCCTTATTGAGTTTCAAATAAAAGTGTGTTATTCTAGAATAGATATATTTATCACTATAGTGTTTAATATAAGGTTATTATATTTTATAAAACATGTCTAATAGCAATATTTGATTAATACATTGATAAATTTGATGAATTAATTTGGAGGCCTAATATGAACTTACAACAACTTTATTATTTTATGACAGTAGTAAGACTTAAACATATTACAAAAGCTTCAGAATTACATCATGTTTCACAATCAACCATTAGTACAGCTATCTGCAATCTTGAAGATGAGTTAGGAGTTTCACTTTTAAAGAAAGATGGCCGTGGAATAGAAATCACACAATGTGGGTTGATTTTTGCAAAATATGTGGAGGAAAGCTTATCTTCTCTGGAAAACGGAATCAATCAGATCACTAAGTTCAAAGAAAATCAAGACCTAGTAGTTGAGTTAGCAACAACATTTTCATTGGGATCTAGTACTTTACCATCATTAATTTCATCATTTCAGAATAAACATCCAGAGGTAACTTTAAAAATCCATCAAGGACCTAATAATTACATAATAAAGAGATTAATCAATGAGGATGTAGATTTTGTTTTGGGACGGGTTGCACCTATGGCTAAGGAGACATCAATTTTAGATTATCATCCCATATTTATTGAGGATATTTATGTATTACTGCCAAAATCACATAGGCTAGCAGCTAATAAGAGTATTAAGATAGATGAATTAAGATATGAACCTATCATTGTCTTTGATGAATCAACTGGATTTAAGCAAGAGATAATTGATATATGTGCAAGATATGGATTTTATCCAAATATTGCATATGAGGCTATGGATAATTCTACTGTAGCCGCTTTAGTTGAAGAGGGTTTTGGGATTGCTTTTGTTGCTCAAATGGGATCTATAAATGAAAACAAGATAAAAGTAATTTCAATAGAAGGGGAAAGCGTACAGTCTACAATTTGTCTTGCTTGGAATAATAAGGTTGAAATAACAAAAGGAGCAAAGTATCTAATAGACTTCGTAAAGAGTCAATATCCATCACCAGTGTATCGTGAATGGAAGAGCAATTAGAGATTTGGAACCATTCTTTTATGTGAATTGAATTTATCATTTCCTATGGAAAAAAATAGGTAAATATATTACAATAAGGGTATAGGTTAATTAATTAAATAATATAGGGGGAATGAAGATGAATCTAAGAAACAAACGATTTATTAGCGTCATTTTATCATTTGTACTAGTATTAGGTATAATGATAGTTCCTAGCAGTGTTTTTGCAGCAGAGACGCAAAAACTAACCATTGTACATGTAAATGATGTACATGGCAGACTTAAATTTGATGAAGGGCAAAAAGAAATAGGTTTTGGAAGGTTAAAGACCAAGGTTGATGAATTAAAAGAGGACAACCCAAATGTACTTCTTTTAAATGCGGGAGATACCTTCCATGGCGTAGTAGATGTCAATTTAACCGAAGGTAAAGCTATGGTTGATTTGATGAATGAAGTTGGCTTTGATGCAATGGTACCGGGAAATCACGATTTTAATTATGGATATAAAAGATTATTAGAATTAAAAGACTTGGCTAAATTTCCAATCGTAGGAGCTAATATTTTGAAGGACAAAGACAATAAATCGGATTTTGAGCCATATACAATTAAAGAAATGGAAAATGGATTAAAGGTCGGAATATTTGGGTTAACTACTGAAGAAACAAAATTCAAATCTCATCCGGACAATACTGAAGGAATCAATTTTGGAAAACCGGTAGAGATAGCAAAAGATGTAGTTAAGAAATTGCAAGAAGAAAAGGTAGATGTAATTGTTGCACTGGTTCACTTAGGAAACGAAGGCACTACATTGACCACTTCTAAAGAAATCGCTGAAAATGTTAAAGGTATAGATTTGATAGTTGATGGTCATAGTCATGAAATAGAAAACGAAGTAATAGGAGATGCACTATTAGTTCAAACGGGTAACTACACCAATAATATTGGCGTTGTCAATATCGAAGTAGAAGATGGTAAGATATTAAATAAAGAAGCAAAATTGATTAGTTTCGATGAAGCTAAGGATATCGTTCCTGATCCGAAGATAGAAGAGGAAATAGGGAAAATAGCAGAATTGAATGCGCCTAAGCTAGCTGAAGTAGTAGGAAAATCCAAAGTAGATTTAGATGGTGAAAGAGCTAATGCTAGAACAGGTGAAACAAATTTAGGAAATTTAATTACTGATGCAATGAGAAAATCGACCGGAGCAGATATAGCATTCACAAACGGTGGCGGAATCAGGGCTTCTATACCTGCCGGTGATATTACCTTCGGGAACATAATCACATCATTCCCGTTTACCAATACCTTAGCAGTGATTGAGGTAACTGGTGAAGAATTAACTAAAGCGTTAGAACATGGCGTGGATTTATATCCTGAACAAGCAGGACATTTCCCACATGTTAGCGGTATGACATACAGATTTGATGCTGGGAAACCAGTTGGAGAAAGAATTGTAGAAGTGTTGGTCGATGGAAAACCTTTAGAGCTAGACAAGACATATAAATTAGTTACCAATGATTTTATGGCTGCCGGAGGAGATGACTACACTATGTTTGAAGGAAAGACATTTATAGCTGAAGGCGGTTTATTATCAGATGTATTGATAGATTATGTTAAGGAATTAGGAGAAGTTGCCCCAACTGTAGAAGGAAGAATCGTAGCAATTCCTGCTGAAGTGGAAGCTCCGGCTCCTGAACCAGTACCTACTCCTGAACCAGTTCCGGCACCGGAACCAACTCCTGAACCAATTCCTGAACCAAAACCGGAACCAGTGCCTGTACCAGAAGTTAGAAAATACGTAGTAAAAGCAGGAGACGTGCTTTGGAAGATAGCAAGATCATTTGATACTACTTGGGAAAAATTAGCTGAATTCAATAGTCTTAAGAATCCGCATCTAATCTTCCCTGGACAAGTAATACTAGTACCGTAAATATAGATAACAAAGGATAGACGAAAGAGGAGAGCAATTTGCTCTCCTCTTTTAATATGCATTGTGAATTTGACACACCGAAGGTGTCATTCGTAGGGGTGGATGACCCTATCCGCCCCGCTGGAATCCCATGTTAGTATGTATTATAAAAACAGTAAAGGTCCTTTGCTTTACGCTCAGGATGACATCAGCAGTAATCTCGGGTCAATAAAGTCAGTATAATCAATGCTTGCGTCATTCTGAACGCCAGTGAAGAATCCTATAGAATTTAGAATATCAATAAAATAGAGATCCTTCGCTTTACGCTCAGGATGACTTAAGCAGTGATCCCGGGTCCATAAAGGCAATATAATTAATGCTTGCGTCATTCTGAACGCCAGTGAAGAATCCCATAGAATTTAGAATATCAATAAAATAGAGATCCTTTGCTTTACGCTCAGGATGACTTAAGCAGTGATCCCGGGTCAATAAAGGCAGTATAATCAATGCTTGCGTCATTCTGAACGCCAGTGAAGAATCCTATAGAATTTAGAATATCAATAAAATAGAGATCCTTCGCTTTACACTCAGGATGACTTAAGCAGTAATCCCGGGTCAATAAAGGCAGTATAATCAATGCTCGCGTCATTCTGAACGCCAGTGAAGAATCCCATAGAATTTAGAATATCAATAAAATAGAGATCCTTCGCTTTACGCTCAGGATGACTTAAGCAGTAATCCCGGGTCAATAAAGGCAGTATAATCAATGCTCGCGTCATTCTGAACGTCAGTGAAGAATCCCATAGAATTTAGAATATCAATAAAACCGGAGATCCTTCGATAGTTAAGTTAATCCTGCCCGGCTCACCCTTAGACTACAAAGGGTACACGGCAGGACGACCCAAGGGTCGATTGTGACTTGTGAATTGCCCTTTTATTTGATATAATTATGATAATATCAACTCAATGGGAGTGCAAAAGATGACTTCTTTTAAGGGCAAACTTGATAACAAAAGCATCGTCTTCATAACAATATCTATTGCAATTGTACTTATGTCAGCAATCTATCTTTACAATATCAACTTAACAACTATTCCCAATAAGTGTGAAGCTGTTAGTGGAACATTTGATTTGAGATTATGGGATATGGAAGGGAATATAGACCTTGATGGAGAGTGGGAATTTTATCCCAATGTCTTAATCGATCCCAATGAAGGTAAATTTGAAGACTATAGGGATATAAAAAAGTACGTAAATGTTCCGGGGGCTTGGGAGTCATATCTAAATGAAGATAGATCTACGGACGGCTCTGGGACCTATAGATTGAAAATAATATTGCCGAAAGAGGATAATTATGGTATAAAGACTAGAACTATAAGGGTATCAAGCCATGTATTTATAAATGGCAATGATGTCATAAATATGGGAAGACCATCTCTAGACAGATCATCTTTTATACCCGACAGCAAATATAAGATTGGATTTATCGGAAGTGATAACAATGAACTGGAATTGGTAATCCATATTTCCAGTTATGGATATAGTTCAGGAGGAATAATCAAGCCTATTGAATTTGGCACGTCTCAATCAATAATAAAACGAGATAGACTTGACCGATGGTTTGATGGATTAATCATAAGTGTTTGTTTGGTACTTAGCTTTTATTTTTTTCTGATATATTTTCAAAGACGGAAAGAAACGTATTTAATATATTTTAGCGGGACAAGCTTATTTATGGGTTTGTATTTATCCACTATGAATGAGCAGTTATTGGATTTGTTTATAGATTATGATTATTTAACTCGTATAAGAATTCAGCTGTTTAGCATGATAATGGTTACCATATGTTTTCTTTTCTTCGTTTATTATTTCTTTAAGGAATATAGAAATGAAAAACGGATGAAATCGGTCATAGGACTAATGTGTATCAATCTGTTGCTTATATTAAATAACCCTGCACAGACTCCATCTATTCCTCAGGGAGTAGTACAATTATTGATAATGACAAGTATTTTAATAAGCTATACTTATATAATCTATACACTGACCAAAGCGATATTACATAAAGCTGAATCATCAGGTTATGCATTGATAATAGCTGCCACTTTGACTACCTATTGGCTCACCCTGGCTTTAAAAATATTTTTTGAGTTGGATTTAGGCTATTTATCTGTCGTTTTATTGCTTATTATGATGATAACAGTAGCACTGCTTATGAGCTACAAACTGCAATTAGACTATCAGAAGGCGGACAGCCTTTCAAAAAGACTTGTGGTCTACGATAAGCTAAAAGATGAATTTTTAGCAAGAGCATCCCATGAACTTAGGACGCCTCTGCATGTGATGCTAAACCTTACACAATCATTGATTGAAGGGAAAAAGGGGACTTTAAATTCCAAACAGCAAGAGGATTTATATTTCATAAATAAGGAAGGGAAAAGACTAACTCGTTTAGTTGAGGATTTGCTGGATGCTTCTCAGCTCAATAAGGGAGAAATCAAGTTAAGAATAAGGGCTGTAGAATCCCATAAGATAGTGGAAGAAATCTTAGACGAAATGAGATTAATGATACCTAGTGGCAAAGATTTAAAATTGATAAATGAAATTCCAAATTCATTTCCGAAATTAAAAGCTGATCCTGATAAATTTACTCAAATTATTTACAATTTGGTATATAATGCTATAAAATATACCGATTCAGGAGAAATAAGAGTATCAGCATACCAAAAGGAAGGACAAGCATTTTTCGAGGTAAAAGATACGGGGTCTGGTATAGAGGAAGAAAATATAGGGCAGATATTTGATGCGTTTTATCAGAAAAATGGGGATGACAACAATGGGGGCGGTCTGGGACTGGGATTGACAATTGTTAAGCAGCTTGTTGAAGTCCAAGGGGGTAAGATAGACGTAAAATCGGTTTATGGAAAAGGTTCATGTTTTAGTTTTTCCTTGCCGTTATCCAATGATGAATCAGAAACTGAGATACAGGATGATTTTAAATATTCTATAAAATCTATTGAAGAAAAAGTTTCTCTTAAAAAGGATTTATATAAAAACGATAATAAATATTCTATTTTAATAGTGGATGATGAAGTATCCAATCAAAAAGTTATGGCAGATATTATCCTTGAGATGGGCTTCAATATTATATTTGCTGATAATGGGAATGAGGCATTACAAGTGCTAAAGCGGGACAAGGTGGATTTGGTAGTGCTGGACTTTATGCTGCCGGATATGTCAGGAGCTGAAGTTTGCGGGAGAATACGCGAGAAATATGCCATATCTGAATTACCCATATTGGTATTGACTGCTTCGGGGAGAAATGTAGATTTATTGGATGCTTTTGAGTACGGGGCCAATGATTTTCTAAAAAAACCTGCAGATGCGGATGAATTAAGATCGAGAATATTATCCCTATTGTCGATGAAAACATCGGTTGAAGAAGGTATAAATAAAGAACTTCAGTATTTTTATTCACAAATATCGCCTCATTTTCTCTACAATACGATAAATACCATAATCGGACTAAGCTATAAGGATACGGAACAAACAAGGGCTGCATTAAATAACTTATCCATTTATTTTAGAGGGAAATTGGAATTATATAAAGGGAAAGCTTTGATTCCACTGGAAACTGAATTGGAATTAGTAAAGGCATATTTGGAAATCGAGCAAATGAGATATGGGGATAGATTGAATGTTGATTATGACATAGATGAGGACATAAATGTTATGATTCCTCCGCTGACATTGCAGCCTTTAATTGAAAATTCAATTCGCTATGGATTAGCTAAGAAAAATCATGGAGGAAATATAAAGATTTCTGTGAAGAGTACATCCATGGATTCAGTGTGTATTGAAGTCGAAGATGATGGTGTAGGCATGAGTCAGGAAAAACAAAAAGAGTTATTGGAAGGGAAAAGTCAAAGGTTAGGTTTTAGAAATATAGTTGAAAAATTGAAAATACTTAAAGGTTCTACTATAAGTATAGAAAGCAATGAAAATGAGGGTACGAGAATAACAATTACCATTCCGGAGGCGAAATCTTATGAAAGTTATTCTAGTTGACGATGAACCTTTAGCGTTAGAGACATTGGAGCATATTCTTTCAAAATATGAAGATATAGAAGTTCTAGGAAGCTATACAAATCCCAATGTGGCACTTGAAAAGATAAAAGAGCTGCAGCCTGATGTATTATTTTTAGATATTGAAATGGGTTCTATAAATGGATTGGAAATGGCTCAACTTTTTGCGGAAGAAAAGTTTTCAATTGAAATAGTTTTTATAACTGCTTATTCTAAATATGCGGTAGAAGCCTTTGAAATTAATGCTTTGGATTATTTATTGAAACCGATACAAGAAAAACGGCTCTATAAAACCATAAAAAGACTTGAAGAAACCATTGAAAATAAACATAGTGTTGAAGTTGACACCGATGGGTTTGATAATAGACTTACAATAAAAAGCTTTGGAAATTTTGAAGTAGTTGATAAGTCAAACAACCCTCTAATCTGGCGTACTCAAAAAACTAAGGAATTGTTTGCCTATCTTTGGTGTCAGAAAGGGAGACCGATATCTAAATCACTGATTATGGAAAATATTTTTCCTAATAGGGATATAGATAAGGCAACTACTATACTGCATACAACAGTATATCAGCTTAGGAAAAACTTAGAGAGATTGGGGTTTGCTAAAGGGATAGTTTATTTTAATGAAAGTTATCAGCTCAATGTGCCAATTATAAGCGATCTTGGAGAATTAAATAGGATAATAGATACAAAGACATTAAATGAGGAAGATATAAAGAAAATCTTGAATATCTACAAGGGAGATTTTCTCGAAGAAGAAGGCTATAATTGGGTGATGGGAGTCCAGCAAATATATAAGGATATGGTGTTAAATATATTGGAGGACTTTGCAAAAAGCCAACTTGAGTTAGGTAGATTAGATGAATTTTTGAGAATCTGTCTGGAAGCCATGATAAATATGGACCCCTATAATGAAGATATAGCTAGGTTGATAATCCAATATTATGGAATTCAAAGAAACAAAGCAAGTTTGGAAAAGTTTTATAACGAGTATGTAAAAAACCTATGGTTGGACTTGAACTTACGGCCATCGGAAAGTACAAGGGAAGTGTATAATATATATATAAAAAAAACGGAATAAGAAACGCGGGGAACCCCCTTTTGTTCAGTATTTGTTCAGAAAATTTAGCTATAATAAATAGACTAAATTGTAATGACAAAAAAAGTATTTATAGGTTTAATTATGTATCGGATAGGGTATTAAATCCGCATACGTCAAAAAACTTAAATTAAATAATGAATGAAAGGGGGAATTTTATGAGTATATTAAAAGGTAGGGCAAAATTAAATATTGTTGTGGTTGTTGTACTGGCAATGCTACTTCAATTAGCAGCACCCGTCGTCTCTAGTTTCGCCTTTGCTGAAGAAGCGGAGATGGTAGATGTGGATACACCATCTCAAGGTGAAAATCAGGAAGACGATGGAACAAATGAACCAGATAAAGAAAAATCGAATGGTGATATAGAAGAACCAGAAGGAAAGCCCGCTCCGGTAGAAGATGGAGAGGAAGAAGTAAACGAAGAAGTTCCTGCAGGTAAGGGAGAAGATGAAACAGAATTATCTCCTCTTAGTATAGTTCCTTATGGAGTTGCTGATGAAGGTGAAAAAATTCCTGATGATGAAATTGGAATGAAATTTGTAAAGCTTTCAGTTAAAACGGAAGATGGATATACTGATATAACAGATTCTAATAGTGCTAAAGGTATAGAATTACAATCGGGACAGAAAGTAGAGGTATTTTATCATTTCAATATGGATCTTAAAAAACCATATGAAATTGATTCATATTTTACCTTTCAATTGCCACAGTCGATTATTGCATTTGATGCTAGCGATTTAAGTGGAACTGTAGAGAAAGAAGGGGAACCGAGGTTTAAATACGAAACCAACGAGGAAGGCTTGGTGACTGTAACCTTTTTAGATAAATTAGAACCATCTGAGTATACTTTAAATTTAGATTTTGCTGCTTCATTCGGTAAATTTGGGGGGGATGAAGACTTAGATATAGATTTAGAAATCCCAGTTGCAGGCAGTGAAGATATAACGATTGAGTTGACATTCTTGCCCTCAACTTCTGATGAAAAAATGGAGAAAACAGGGGCTGTAGTATCAAAAGATGGTAAAAAATATATCAATTGGACAGTATGGGTAAATAAAGCTGGCAAAGAATTAAAAAATGCCACTTTAGATGATACTCCGGAAGATGGACATATACTAGTAGAAGGCTCAATTAATATTGAAAAGTATAAGGTAGGATTAAATGGTCTAAGTGATATTCCAATAGAAAATCATATTAACACAATTAAATTTCCTATAGCTTTGGAAGATGGAAAGTTTGCATATAAGGTAACCTATCAAACTGAAGTAACCCGTACTGCATCTTCAGAGACTGAAACATTTAAAAATACTGCGACATTAACAAACGATTCTGATATCGCAACAGCTAATGGGAGAGTAGATATTACCTATGGAACTCCATTGGATAAATCAAATACAGGTGGAGATAAATATAGAGCAAGCTGGGAAGTTAATTATAATTATTTAAGTGCTGCTATCAAAGCAGAGGATGCAAAGATTACTGATGTTTTATTAGGCGCTCATGAAATTGATCCTAGCTCATTGATAGTATATGAAGTTATCATTGATGAAAATGGAAAAGAAGTAGCTGAATCAGCAAGTCTTTTGACGGAAGATACTGACTATATTGCAGAATTTAGTGAAGGCAATAAAAAACTTGTTATTGATTTTTCGAATAGTGCAAAAGACGGAACTGTAACAAAAGCTTTTAAAGTAGTATATGACACGATATCAACAAAAGAGTTTATTATAGAAGGATCAACTGTAACCAATACTGTAACAAGTACAAATAAGAATAGTGACAATCAAGTGTATGAGGCAAATGTAAAACTAGGTTTAGGTGAAGGTATTTTTGGAAAATCCAGAGATTCAATTGATTATGATAAAAAAATGATCACATGGAAACTAACGATTAATGCAGAAAAGGAATTAAAGAATTTTGTTATTGAAGACACCTTTACAAAAATAGAAGAGAGTAGCCATCAAACACTAGTTAAAAATGATGGGAAAACTGGGGTTGAGAAATATTTCACAATCTCCGGATATGATGTCTCTAAAGTGACATTAACAGAACGTAATGAGACTGAGGGTTATAAATTATCATTTGGAGATATTCCAAAAGACACTAAAATTACAATCACTTATAAAACAAGATTTGATATCAAAGATGATGGAAGTGCCTATGCTAAGTATGGAAATAGTGCGAAGTCCATGTGGAATGGGTCAACATCAACAGATAATACAATAACTAAAGGAGCTAGCTATGAACCAAAAGAAACTCCTACAGGGAAAAATGGATATAAGAATGGCAGCTTCAATTACGAAACTCAAAAATTCACTTGGAATATAGCTATTAATATAAATAAACAGAACATTAAAGGTGCTACATTAACAGATACCTTAGGGAAAGGGCATTATATTGCTAAAGAAGGTACCAATCTTAAGGATCTTGTTACAGTAAGAAAATTAAATTTAGGTTTAAACGATACAGGAATGCCTGGTGATAAATTACCAGTAGATAAGTGGAATATAGAACCTAAAGTAACCGATGGTATGATTACTGGTTACACTATTACTTTTAATGATAATTTATCAGATGATGAAAATAATCAAGCCTACTACGTCACTTATGAATCCATGGATATTGATGATATAATAGGACAAGACGATGGTTCAGGAGTTTATACAAACTCAGCCATATTTAAAACAACAAAAGAGTATCCATTTGAGGGGAAAGTAACTGTTAAGAATGCAAATGAGTTAATTAACAAAAATGGAAAACAAAATACAGATGATACAATAACGTGGACAATTGATGTTAATAAGTCCCATTCAAATTTGGGTATCACTACACTAACAGATATACCTTCACCAAATCAAATGCTATTAAAGGATACAATTCAAATCAGAAAATCTATTAAAGATGAAAAGGGAAATACAACATATGGAATTTGGCAGAAGATCAGTTCAGATATGATTAAATTCACCGATGATGGAGGTTTCATCTTGATTTTGGGCGATTTAAAAAATGAAGGGTATCAAGTTGAATACAAAACATTCTTTACAGGCGGTGAAAGCAATACTCTTACAAATACAGCTTCTATTGAATGGGATGGCGTTATAAACGAGGGGGGGAACTCCGATAAGGGTGGTCTAGTTGAATATAAGGATAATTCATCTTCTGGAGATATCTACTCTAAAAAAGGAGCTATCAGGCTTCATAAAATTGGTCATAGTCTAGTAACTGAGGAAGAAGTCAATCTCTCCGGCGTTAAGTTTGCTTTATATAACAAAACTGGTGAATATAAGTTATATGAGGAAGAAACAAATGCAGATGGGATTTTAACCTTTAATGATATTAGATATGGCAGTTATATAATCAAGGAGATAGAAACTCCAAATGGTTATATAGGAATTTCAGCTGAAGGTATATCATTTAGAATGGGAGAAGATACAGATTATTCAATTGACAGTAATGATGATAAAGCTGTGCAAGTAATAAATATAGAGATATACCAAGCTGTTAGAATCAAAAAGATAGGTTCACAAGGTAATGGATTGGTAGGAGCAGAATTTGTTCTATATAATTCGGATAATGAAAAAATCCTTAAGGATAAAGATGGTAATGATATAGGATATATAATTACAGGTGAAGATGGAACTTTTACAGTAAACAATTTACCAGTAGGTAGCTACTACTTCAAAGAGATTACTGCACCTGATTATTATTTATTGCCAACAGGAAATGATGCTAATACAGAAGTATTTGAAATTACAGCTGACCAAACAGAGCTTAAAGAAGTAACAAAGGAGAATACTCGTGGTTCTGGAAAGATTATCATTACAAAAGTTGATTCAATTAATTCTGATATTTTGCTAGAAGGTGTAAAGTTCACTATTAAAAATAGCAAGGATGAGATAGTTGATACTAAATCTACTAATAAAAATGGCATAATTGAATTTACCGATTTACCTTATGACACTTATACTATAGAAGAAACTGAAGCACATGAAGATTATGTATTAGATGTTACTCTAATAGAAATAGTATTGGATAGTGCTGAAGATAATGAAGTAGTGACAAAGGAAGTTGAAAACACAAAGAAAGACCGTTCTGTTAGATTAACCAAATACAATACAGGGAAGACAAGGACTCTTAACGGAGCAATCTTCCAGTTAATGAAGTTCATGGATAATCGTGATGATGAAGAAAACTATATATATGAAGTTATTCCGGGAATGGAAAATCTAACAACAGATAGTAATGGAGTAATCTTCTTAGGAGATTTATTAGTTGGATATTACAAGTTAGTCGAAGTAAAAGCACCATCAGGATATGTGTTAGACAAGAGTCCGATATACTTTGAAATAACTGTAGATCAAAATGAAACTATTGAATTAGAAAAGACCAATAAAAGAACTCCAACCACACCAGATCCAGAAGGCCGTATCAAAATCATAAAAATGGATTATGATACAGATGAACTATTATCAGGAGCAAAGTTCAATATAATTGACTCTAATGGTAAAGTAGTAGATACTATAACTACAAATGACGATGGAGAAGCAGTATCCAATTATCTACCAATAGGTAAATATACTATAGAAGAGATAACTGCACCGGATGGATATATTCTAGAATCAGAAGAAATAGAGATTACAGTTACCGATGGAGTAACAAAAGAGATAGAAGTATATAACGAAGAAGAAGGTCCGGACAAACCACATAAACCAAATAAGCCTAATAAGCCAAACAAACCTACGGATCCGGGAAAACCTGTAGAGCCTGGAAAGCCTGTAGAACCTGGAAAGCCAACAGATCCAAATAGTCCTGAAGGACCAAAAGGTCAAGGGGATGAATTTGAAAATGTTGACGATAAAAACCCAGAAGGTACTACTCAGCCCGGAGAGGACAAAGACAAAGACAATACCGGCAGGCCAACATTGCCAAAGACAGGATATACTATAGAAATAGGCATATTGATGATTGGTTTTGTATTACTATCTATAGGATTGATGTTAAAAATTAAAAAAAATAATTATTAATTAAAAGGGTGAGCTTAAAGCTTGCCCCTTTTCTTTGCAAATAGCTTCCAATTTTGTTAATTTTTTAATTTTTGAAATATTACGAAAAAAAGAAGGATTATATAAATTAATGTCGAATTACTATTATATAGGTGAAACAGGGGAGATAAAATGGGAAGAAAACCTAGAGAAGAATATTATGGTGCCATATATCATATTATCCAAAAGGGAAATGAGAAAAACAATATATTTGATAATGACTCGGAAAAACTTGCACTTCTAAATATAATTGGAGAGACAAAGGAGATATTTGATTTCTACCTTTTGGCATATTGCATAATGGGAGAACGTTATCATCTTGTGATAAAAGCCCACAATATACCCATAAGCAGGATAATGCATAGGATAAATACCCTTTACGCCAAATACTATAATGCTTCAACTAAAAGTACAGGCTCACCCTTTGGAGGCAGATATAAGAGCATAATTGTGGATAGTGAGTA
Organism: Paratissierella segnis; assembly: GCF_014385195.1. Lineage (GTDB taxonomy): Bacteria > Bacillota > Clostridia > Tissierellales > Tissierellaceae > Paratissierella > Paratissierella segnis. The sequence goes on along the minus strand of NZ_JACRTG010000029.1, from coordinate 151,018 downwards.
TTATTTGTTCAATTTAATCAATTATATCCACAATAAGGTTGTATATGAAGGAAAAGCAAATTCAATGACAGAATATAAATGGAGTAGTGATATCTTCTATAGAATGAATATAGAAGGCGTTGTAGATATAGATTATGCACTGGATATACTGAGTCAGAACAGAGATGTAGCTGTAAAAAATTATATTGAATTAATGAGCATTTACTATGAAGACTATGAAGCGCTAAAACAGGAATTTGAAGAAATGAACACAGTACCTATTACAAATGTAAAGAAGAATCTTCATGGAATCAATGAAGATATTCAAACTAAGAAAAGAGAATTAGAGAAGGCACTAAAGGATATTTGTGAAACGCAGGCTGACTATGATTTGATTAGGTCGGGATCAAGAATGGCATATTTAATGGAGTATAAATCAATGTTTATCGCTAAATGTGTGAAACTAGGGTTTAGTTTATGTGAAATAGGAGATTTTATTAGATTGAGTGAAAGGTCTATTCGTAGATATCTATGACATAACACATTCTTTTATTCATATAAATAGATTATAGAAAATGTATATTTAAGGTGTGAGTTAATGCCTTTTAATATATTATGGTGGAGCTTTTAAAATTCAAAATTAAAAGGAGGAAAATTTTATGAAGAGAAGAATATTGGTATTTTGTTTATCTGCTATTTTGATAGTAGGTATGTTGTCGGGGTGTTCTAATGGAACAGATACAGACACAGGTACAAATACACCTTCAGATTCAAGCTCAGATTCAGATGTCATAAAAATAGGCGTGTTTGAGCCAATGACAGGTGCAAATGCAGCCGGTGGTCAGATGACGGTAGAGGGAATAGAACTGGCTAATGAAAAATTCCCCGAGGTTTTAGGAAAAAAAGTTCAATTGGTAGTTGTTGATAACAAATCGGAAAAAGTTGATGCGGCTAATGCAGCATCTAAATTGATAGAGAAGGATAGGTAGTTGCTATTATAGGAAGTTATGGAAGTTCATTGTCCATGGCTGCGGGAGATATAGTCAAAAATGCTAAAGTTCCGGCAGTAGGTTGTTCACCAACCAATCCTTTGGTTACACTGAACAATGATTATTATTTTAGGGTCTGCTTTATCGATCCGTTCCAAGGGACTGTAATGGCTAATTATGCTTTCAACGAATTGGGAGCGAAAAAAGCAGCAATTATTCAAGACGTGCAAAATGATTATTCTGTAGGGCTTTCAAAATACTTTGTTGATGCTTTCAAAGAGTTGACAGGGGATCCGGACAGTATAGTGGCTACTACTTCATACAACGCAGGAGATCAAGATTTCTCAGCTCAACTTACAAATGTAAGATCATTAAATCCCGATGTCATATTTGCGCCGGGAAACTATGGTGAGTCAGCGTTGCTTATAAAGCAAGCCAGAGATTTAGGGATGGATTTGCCAATCCTTGGCGGAGATACTTGGGAGTCACCGGAATTCTTGTCAATAGGCGGAGATGCTGTTGAGGGCATAGTATTTTCTACCCATTTTACTGCTGAATCGCCTGTTACTCCGGTTTCAGAAGTATTTTTATCAGATTATAGAACAAAGTTCAATAAGGAAGCTAATGCATTTGCAGCTTTAGGCTATGACGCTTATTTGGTAATTCTTAAAGCAATTGAGAGAGCAGATTCTGTAGATCCTGTTAAGATAAGAGATGAGATTGCAAATACAGAGGGATTTGTAGGAGCAACAGGCAATATTACCCTTGATGAAAATGGGGATGCAGTAAAATCTGCAGTTATTAACAAAGTTGAAAATGGGAAATTTGTATATTTAACAACAGTAGAACCATAAAAACAGTTCAAAGAGCAATTCACAAATCACAATTTAAAACCAGTGAAGAGATAAGAATAAAGAGTGAAGAGTTTTTGAGGTCGAACTTTGGGGACTTAAAAGAGGAGATTCTTCGATAGCAACGATTATACTGTCTTTATAGACCCGAATCTACTGCTGATGTCATCCTGAGTAAAACGAAGGATCCATACTGTTTTTTAAATATATACTAATATGGGATTCTTCACTAATGTTCAGAATGACAAAAGCATCAATCTTGAGTCTTTTAACTCTTAGTTCTTCACCCTTTACTATCTTTTCATTGTGAATTGTGAACTGTGAACTGTGAATTGTGAACTGTGAATTGTGAACTGTTCACTGAATTGAAATGGGGGCAAATACAATGAGCGTTTCTGAGTTTATGCAACACTTGGCAAATGGTACTTCCTTAGGCAGTTTATATGCATTAATGGCTATAGGATATACAATGGTATATGGTATATTGAGGCTTATAAATTTTGCCCATGGAGATATCTTTATGATAGGAGCATATCTGACTTATTATGGTATCGTTTATACATCCCTACCATGGTGGGCAGTTTTTATTTTAGCACCTGTGCTAACAGGAATAATGGGACTAATATTGGAGAAACTTGCATATAAACCTTTGCGAGGTTCACCGAGAATTACAGTCCTCATCTCTGCAATAGGAGCATCATTTCTATTACAAAACCTTGGAACTTTAGTATTTGGGGGAAGGCCTAAAGCTTTCCCTATCCCCAAAATGCTAAGCGGGACATTAAAGATCGGTGGAGTCTCTATTGCAGTAATTTCGATTGTGATACCAATCATCACCATAATCCTATTGTTGACTTTAACATTTATTATCCAAAAGACTAAAACAGGAATGGCAATGCGAGCCCTTTCAAAAGACTTTGAAACAGCTAGTTTAATGGGAATCAATATCAACAAAGTTATTTCCACTACTTTCTTTTTAGGGTCATTTTTAGCCGCAGTCGGCGGAATAATGTGGGGGATAAAATATCCTCAGCTTGTGCCTCTTATGGGTGTAGTGCCGGGACTTAAATGTTTTATAGCAGCGGTAATCGGAGGTATAGGCAACATTACCGGTGCTGTAATCGGGGGGTTTATATTGGGGTTAGGTGAAATTCTCATTATAGCATTTTTACCGACTTTAACCGGCTATAGGGATGCATTTGCATTTGTTTTATTGATTATAATTCTTCTTGTTAAGCCTACAGGGTTAATGGGAGAAAGACAAGCGGAGAAGGTGTAGACTATGAAAAATAATAATCTAATAAAATCACTGATAATAATCGGTTTGACTATTATTGCTTTAATCGTGATGAACAAGTTCTTGGATAGTTATTTGAAGAGAATAGTAAACTTATGTGCAATATATATTATATTGGGATTAAGCATGAATTTAATAAATGGATTCACAGGGCTTTTCACTCTTGGGCATGCAGGTTTCATGGCTATAGGTGCATATACGGTTGCTATACTTACTATGCCGGTTGCGATGAAGGAAATGAATTTCTATATGAAACCTATGGTTCCTTTTTTATTAAATCTCAAGATGTTGGAAATACCTTTTTTACCACCTGCTGCCAGTGAGTTCCTTTGGTTTATCTTTGCTTTATTGATGGGGGGACTTTTAGCGGCATTATGTGGATTTTTGATTGGAGCTCCCGTATTAAAACTTACGGATGACTATTTGGCAATAGCTACATTAGGATTTTCAGAGATAATAAGGATTGTGTTTACAAATACCCAAAGTATAACCAATGGAGCATTGGGTTTGAAAGGAATTCCTCCAAGGAATCACCTCCTTTGGGCTTGGAGTTTTGCCATTCTTACCATTATATTTATGTACTCGCTGATGTCAAGCAGCTATGGGAAGGCATTGAAATCTATCAGAGAAGATGAGGTTGCTGCCAGAAGCATGGGCATCAATCTATTTAAGCATAAGGTTTTGAGTTTTAGCATAGGCTCCTTCTTCGCAGGAGTTGGAGGAGGTTTATTGGCTGTTTCTATTGGGACTATAGATCCTGCATTATTCAAATTTAGTTTGACTTTCAATATCCTATTGATTGTTGTATTAGGTGGAATGGGAAATATAAAGGGTACCGCCATTTCAGCTATTATAATTACAGTTGCAATGGAAGCATTGAGATTCTTGGATGAACCTATTAACATTGGACCCATACACACCAATGCATTGCCGGGGCTAAGAATGGTTGTATTCTCCTTGATTTTAATGATTGTGATAATATTTAAAAAAGATAATGTGTTCAAATCTACCCTACAGAAAGCGAGGGGAAGATATGCTAAAGATAGATAATATAACTATGAAATTTGGTGGAGTAGTCGCAGTCAATCAATTCAATGCGAGCATATCCAAGGGAGAAATCGTAGGGCTCATCGGTCCTAATGGGGCTGGTAAAACTACTATATTCAACATGATTACAGGGGTTTATAAACCAACCCTTGGAAGCATAATATATGAAGTCAATGAGAATGAAGAAGATATCACAGGGTTAAGACCGGATAAGATCGCTAAACTAGGCATATGTCGAACTTTTCAGAACATAAGGCTCTTTAAGGAATTGACGGTAATGGATAATGTTTTTATCGGCAATCACTTAAGACTTGATTCAGGAGTTTTTTCGGCGGTATTGCGACTTCCAAAATATAGAAGTGAGGAAAGAGAGCAATTTGAAAAATCCAGATACCTTCTTGAAAAGGTAGGATTATATGAAGAAAGAGATGAGAAGGCTTTTTCATTGCCCTATGGCAAGCAAAGAAGGCTTGAGATAGCCAGAGCGCTTGCTACAGATCCCAAGCTCTTATTGTTAGATGAGCCTGCTGCAGGCATGAACCCTCAAGAAACTCAAGATTTGATGGAATTTATTGTGGATATTAAGAAGGAATTTAAGCTTACTATATTCCTTATAGAACATCATATGGAAGTTGTAATGGGAATATGTGAAAGGATTTATGTTCTTGACCACGGGATTTTAATAAAAGAAGGAAATCCTTTGGAAATCCAAAATGACCAAAAGGTTATAGAAGCTTATCTGGGGGTGGAATGATGCTTACAATCAGCAATTTGGAAGTTAGCTATGGAGGTATAAATGCATTAAGAGGGATCAATCTAAATATTGAGGAAAACAAGATAGTAACACTTATAGGAGCGAATGGAGCAGGAAAGTCTTCTACCCTTAGAGCTATAATGAATCTTGTAAAAAAGACGGAAGGTACTGTCAAGTATGACGGAGAGGACCTGACCAATTTAAATACTATGGATATAGTAAAGAAAGGGATAGCTCTTTGCCCTGAGGGGCGAAGGGTCTTTGAAAATCTTACGGTTGAAGAAAATTTAATCCTCGGTGCATATACTATCAAGGACAAAGCTTTGATTGATAATGAAATGAATAAGGTATATGATTTGTTCCCTATACTTAAGGAGAGAAATTGGCAAAAGGCAGGAACATTATCAGGTGGAGAACAACAAATGCTCGCTGTAGGAAGGGCACTGATGGTAAAACCCAAAGTTCTCATGTTGGATGAACCGTCATTAGGATTGGCGCCTCTGTTGGTAAGGGATATATTTGAAATTATAAAAGAAATTCACAGGCAAGGAAATACAATTCTTTTAGTGGAACAAAATGCTAAAAAGGCACTGGAAATAGCAGACTATGGGTATGTCTTGGAAACCGGGTCATTGGTCTTGGAGGGAAATGGAAAAGAACTCCTTCTAAATGATAAGGTGAAAGAGGCATATTTGGGAGAGGCGAAAACAGTTGATAGTGAGCAGAAGAAAGGAGAAAATTAGGTAAATAGGTAATAGCTAAGCCCTCTGCTTTGTTCATCCCGATCAATGTGGAGGGATTTCTTCTTTAACAATTCTTAATTTCTAATAACTTTTCAATTGTGAACTGTGAATTGTGAATTGTGCATTGTCTTTTGATATTTTCTACCAATTTTTTCAAATACTATTTAGATATTCTAAATATTGCCGATATATATTATATATATTATAATTGATAATAATTACCATCCGGGGGGTTTTGCAAATTGAAAGGGGAAGGTTTTCCACATACCAATAAACCTATATACAAAGAAGCAATTAAGATTTCCGTTTTTTACTTTATATTCGAATTTATTTTATTGTTAACATCTGAAATTCTGGATCTCAAAGGTTCTATGATTATTGTTATAACTTCTTTAATGTTGTTCTTTTTTGTTTATCATAGTATGAACAAACTTATGAAAATGGATAAAACAGATGATAAAAACGATATCATACAGGAAAACAAAGAGCTTGAAAAGACTATCGAAATTATAGGATTATATGATACTTTGACAAGACTTCCTAATAGGAGGTATTTAGAAAAAAGATTTGAAAATATAATAAATAATCAAGGTAAGTATTGGAATTATGCTTTTCTTTATATTGATATTGATGGACTAAAACACATTAATGATACTTTAGGGCATAACGCAGGTGATAGTTTACTATTACATATTGCTGAGAATTTAAAAAAATTACTGGGAAATAAACATTTGATCTGTAGAATGGGTGACGATGAATTTGTTATTATTCTATGCAATATAAAGTCAAAGAATGAAGTAGAGGAGATTGTAAGAAATATTCAGGAAAAAATCAAAGAACCTTGGATATATGAAAATAAAAATTTTTATATATCAACTACAATAGGTATTGCACTAATGCCTAAGGATGGTTTCGACTATATTTCATTGTTAAAAAACGCTAATATTTCTATGGAGTATTGCAAAGTCAACAATAAAACTAATTATTGCTATTTTAATGAAGATGTTCAAAGAGAATTTGTCGACAATATTTCATTGTTAAATGATGTTAAAGGAGCAATTACAAAACATGAGTTTACACTCAATTATCAATTGATAGAAGATACTAAAAAAGGTAAATTTCATAGTGCGGAATCTTTGATAAGGTGGAATCATCCTGAAAGAGGGAATGTCCCTCCTATGAATTTTATCCCCGTTGTTGAAAATACAAGTTTAATATTAGATATTACGGACTATGTAATTGATGAGGCTTTAAGACAAAAAAGCGTATGGAATAATATGGGGCTTAAAATACCTAAGATAAGCATCAATATCTCTGCAAAATCCTTTAGATCTGCTGATTTAGTAAGTATAATAAACAATAAATTGAAGGAATATGACATAGACAGCAATGAATTGATTCTGGAATTAACAGAAACCGGTTTTGTTGAGGATTTAGATGATATCAAGAGAAATATTATTGAGTTAAAAAGATTGGGCGTAGAAATTGCAATAGATGATTTTGGTACAGGCTATTCTTCTCTTGCTAGGCTTAAGGATTTGCAAATTGATTATTTAAAGCTTGATAGGACTTTTATCATGAGTATTGATACTGATGATAGTTCAAGGAAAGTCGTTATAAGTGTGATTCAATTGGCAAAGGCTCTGGGTTTAAAGATTATAGCTGAAGGAATTGAAACTAAGGAACAATATGATTTACTGCTTGAATTGGGGTGCGAAAATGCCCAAGGATTCTATATTCATAGACCTGCATCTGCAATGGAAATCGAGAAGCTGGGTAAAGTAGTATCCTAACGAATCTCCTCTTTTCAATTGTGAATTGTGAACTGTGAACTGTGAATTGTGAATTGTGAACTGTGAATTGTGAATTGTGAATTGATAAATCTGTAACTAAAATGTAACTTTAATGCATTGCATTAGTGGGTATAATGAGTATAGGTGAAAAAGGGGGTTTTTTATATGAAAAGACGCACTATTACTTTACTTATTATACTTTTGATTTTATCTTCAACTATTGTTCATGCAAATGCATTAGAAAAATTAGACAATCATTGGTCTAACAAAATGATAGACAGGATGTTTTTAGCATATTATTTCCCATATCTTGCAAAGGATAATTTTGAGAGATTTGACCCGAACGGAAATATTTCAGAGCAAGATTTTATGTTGTCCCTAGCATCTTTATTTAAGGACAATGATTATGATATTTCCCCGGTTGGTGACCTTAACAGTTTAAATAGGGAGCAGATGGTCAATAGAATTGGTTCTGCCTTAAAAGAAATTCGGTTTAATGATATTGAATATGTAGAATTACCTTTTAAAGATATTAATACTATGTCAACTGATAGCATAGAATTATTAAGAGAACTATATAAAAACGGAATTATTGTCGGTGAAGATAATTCAACTTTTAATCCCGATAGGAATTTGACGCAAGCTGAGGCTATAATAATTCTGGATAGAGTTAAGGAGGTATTGGAACATATGAATACCGTAGCTTTTGAAACAGTGGGCATAGTGCAATCATACAATAATCAAGAAGAGTTGATTATAACACAAAATAGTGACAAGGTAATGGTTACTATTACCAAGTCTTTTCCAACTCCGGGGTATTCCATGGGTGTAAAAAAAATACGAAAAGAGAGGGATGGATTTAGGGTCTTTATGGATATAATTCCACCAAAAGCCGATTCAATTCAATCACAGGTTTTAACTTATAAAACCCTTACCATGGAGATAGATAAGCGTTTTTTAGGAAATCCTCCATATAATTTCATTCTGGATGGCTATAATAAAATACCAATCAGAAGAACTACTTAAAATAGAATCCGAACTTGGATTCTATTTTTTTGAATAATTGTGCTAAACATTTAGCCTTTAGATTCATCTTCTAGGCAACTTTTGACTACACAATAAAAGTCTGTCTTGAAAAATGAAGGGACTTGATAATTCTCTTATTTTTAAGACTCCAAAGCTCGACCCCAACAATTGTGAACTGTGAACTGTGCATTGTGAATTGAAAGCAATTGTGAATTGTTCATTGATTTGATATAATACTATTATTCTTTATATCAAATTAGAAGAGGTAAATATAGATGAACAACAAAGGACAACATGTTGCCAAGACAGCTGCGATGATAGCGGCGTTTACCCTTATCAGTAAGGGGTTAGGCTTTATCAGAGAAGTGCTTATAGCGTCAAGATTTGGTTCGGGAATGGAAACGGATACATATTTTGTTGCGATGACCGCAACGGTAATTATAGTGGGGACAATAGGGTCAGCGCTCAATACTACATTGATACCGATTTTTTCGGAAATAGAAGAGAAACGTGGTAAGAACGGAAAATTAAAATATTTAAACAATATATTAAATATTGTATTTTTCATAACATTAATATTATCAATTTTTGCTTTTGTATTTTCTCCTATCATAATAAAAATATTGGCTAAAGGTTTTGAAGGAGAGCAATTTTTACTTGCTGTTAAACTTAACAGAATAGGATTACCCATTATTATATTTTTAGGATTTACACATGTATTTTCCGGCTATCTGCAGTCCGCCCAAATATTTGGTCCTCATGCTATAATGGGAATTCCATACAATTTCGTATTTTTAGTTTATTTGTTCTTTTTTGCTAAGAACAGTGATATTTCATCATTGATGTTTGTAAGTGTATTGGCTTCATTTACACAAGTTTTAATCCAAACTCCGGCAGTTAAACATTCCGGGTATAGCTATTCTTTAAATGTAAACTTTAAAGATCCATATATAAAAAAGGCATTTGCTCTGGTAATGCCGGTATTAGTTGGTTCTGCAGTTCAACAAATAAATGTAATTATAGATAAAACGTTAGCGTCAGATTTGATTGAGGGCAGTATATCTGCATTATCTTATGCATCCAGAGTCAACGACATGGTTATAAGTGTATTTGTAGCTGCTATTACCACTGTAGTATTTCCAATGTTATCTAAAGCTTTTTCGAAGGATAATAAGAATGAGGTTAAACACATATTGAATCAAGGCATAAATATCATACTTATAATTACGGTACCTGCTACAGTTGGGCTTATTCTGCTTTCTAAACCTTTGATACAATTGTTCTTTGAAAGGGGAGCTTTTAGTCCAAATGCAACTATAATGACAAGTGAAGCGCTTGTATTTTATTCTTTAGGTTTGGTAGGCTCTGCTTTGCGTCTTATGTTAAATAAAGTATTTTATTCTTTTCAGGATACAAAAACTCCAATGACAAATGGAGTTATAGCAGTCTTATTGAATGTCGTATTAAACCTAATACTTATAAAACCCATGGGACATAAAGGTCTTGCTTTGGCTACGAGCATATCTGCAACCATAACGACGTTATTGTTATTTGTAGATTTGAGGAAAAAAGTTGGGCATTTAGGATATTCCAAGATGCTTTATGCATTGATTAAAACAGTAGTAGCATCTGCTATAATGGGTGTGGTGGTATATCTTTTATATTATAAGGCGGGGGTTCTGCTTCCGCAAACTAAGATAATTCAAATGATAATGCTATTGGCATCCGTTGCTGCCGGAGTTGTAGTTTATTTTATGTTGCTGTTATTGATGAAGGTGGATGAAGTAAGGGTTATATTAAGTAAAGTTATGAAATAACTTTACTTAATATAACCCAATGTATACTGTGAATTGACTTATATTTCTCTCGCTCGATGACAAGCTACAAAATGCTTTGGTTTAATTTCTTCGAATTCCGGTGTTGTTTCTCTGCATTTTGGCACTGCATATGAACATCTATCCACAAACCTGCAGCCCGGCTTAGGATTTATGGGACTGGGCACATCTCCTTCAAGCATGATCCTTTGTCTGTTTCTTTGAATTTCAGGATCAGGTATAGGTATGGCTGATAGCAATGCTCTGGTATATGGATGGATTGGATTTATATATAGTTCCTCAGATTGAGCCAGTTCCATCATATGTCCCAAGTACATAACTCCGACTCTATCGGAAATATATCTTACCATTGATAAGTCATGGGCTATGAACATATAGGTAAGCCCCAGCTCCTTCTGCAATTCTTTTAGAAGGTTTACAACCTGCGCTTGGATAGAAACATCAAGTGCAGATATAGGCTCGTCACAGACGATAAATTTAGGGTTTAAAGCCAATGCTCTTGCTATGCCTATTCTTTGACGTTGCCCGCCGGAGAATTCATGGGGGAAACGCATTGCATGTTCGTCATTTAATCCTACCAGTTCCAATAGTTCTATAACCCTTTCGTATCTTTCCTTGTGATTTTTATATATCCCGTGTATATCCAATGGCTCTGCTACTATTTCTTCAACTGTCATACGAGGATTTAGAGATGCATAAGGGTCTTGGAATATCATTTGGAAATTACGTCTTGCTTCTTGCATTTCATGTCTGGACAATTCATATATGTTCTTTCCATTGAAGTAAAGTTCGCCGTCTGTCGGATCATACAGCCTAATTATAGTCCTGCCTGCTGTTGATTTACCGCATCCTGATTCACCTACTAAACCGAAGGTTTCTCCTTCATATATATCAAAGCTTATGCCATCTACTGCTTTTAAAACGCCTTCTCCAACATCAAAGTATTTTTTAATATTTCTTGCGGAAATTAAAGGTTCTACCATTAAGCTTCACTCCCTTCAGCTTTTGACTTAGCCATAGGATGATTTAACCAACAACGGCTATAATGTGTATTTGTATGATTGTCAATATCAGGCATATAATCTTTACATATTTTCATTGCATCTTCACATCTATCATAGAATGGGCATCCCTTTGGAGGAATATATAGATCCGGCGGAGTACCTTCTATGGAATGTAGTGATTCACTTCTGTTCATATCCAACCTTGGAACACTTGCCAATAGTTTTTTTGTATAGGGATGGCTGGGGCTTTTAAATATTTCATCTGTTTGCCCTTGTTCCATAATTTGCCCTGCATACATTACGATTACCTTATCGCTCATGTCAGCCACGATACCCAAGTCATGGGTAATCAATATGATGGACATATCCATCTTATCTTGAATATTTTTCATAAGTTCCAGTATTTGAGCTTGTACTGTTACATCTAAGGCAGTTGTAGGCTCGTCGGCTATTAATAATTGTGGATTTGATACCATTGCCAAGGCTATCATAACCCTCTGTCTCATACCTCCTGAAAATTCATGAGGATATTGGTCTATCCTTTTTTCAGGTTGGGGTACTGCCACTAAATTTAACATTTCAATAGCTTTATTTCTCGCATCGGATTGTGATAATTTTTGATGTTTCATAAGTCCTTCAACAATTTGTTTTCCAATTTTCATTGTGGGATTCAGTGATGTCATTGGATCCTGAAACACCATAGCTATCTGATTTCCACGTATATGCTGCATTTCTTTTTCACTTTTTTGTACTATATCTTCACCATTAAATAGGATTTGCCCACCCTTAAAGAATGCAGGTGGCATTGGAAGAAGCTGCATTATAGAGTTTGCGGTAACACTTTTTCCACATCCTGACTCACCTACAATGGCTATAGTTTCTTTTCTGTGAACATCAAAACTTATTCCTCTCACAGCTTCAACTTCGCCAAAAAATGTCTTAAATGATACGGCCAAGTCTTTTACTTCGAGTATTTTTTCCATTTTTCCACCTCTTTATTTACGTAGTCTTGGGTCTAATGCATCTCTTAGCCCATCACCCAATACGTTGAATGAAAACATAATTAGGGATATAAACAATGCCGGAATAAATATTTGATAGAATATTCCTACGGGCATTACTGCTAATCCATCATTTGATAAGTTTCCTAAGCTTGGGCTAGGTGGTTGAAGTCCCAATCCTAAAAATCCGAGGGTTGCTTCAGCAAATATTGCCCTAGGGATTGTAAGTGTTACATTTACAAGTATTGGACCCAATGTATTTGGTATAATATGTTTCTTTAGTATCCATCCCCTTGTTCCGCCCAATGATTCCGATGCCAATGAGTATTCAGATTCCTTAAGCTGTAGTACTTGACCTCTAACAAGTATAGCCATTGGAACCCAATCAGTTAATGTCATTGCCAGGATTAGCACAAACATAGAAGTTCCCGACCCTTGTTGAGAGAATACTACAGACAAAAGTATTACAATAAGCAAGTATGGTATTGAATAAATTACTTCTGCAATACGCATCATTATGCTGTCTACTCGCCTGCTTGCCATACCGGATAATCCGCCATATACAACTCCGATGACAAAGTCAATAGCTGCAGCAAGTACACCAATGATCAAGGAGTATCTGGTTCCAAGCCATACTCTTGTAAAAAGGTCTCTGCCCAATTCGTCTGTTCCAAACCAGTGAACACTGTCAGGCGGCTGATTGATGAGACCATAATTCTGTTCTTTATAGTCAAATTCATTTATATGAGTACCTACAATTGACATTACACTCATGATAACAATCAGTGTAAGGCCAACCATGGCTAGTTTATTCTGTTTTAATCTTCGCCAAACATCTGGCCAATATTTAATGCTGGGACGTTTAATTTTTTCAGCATTTCTGTCTTCCAATGTAGCTTTTTCAAACATGCTTGGGTTTAATTTTATTTTATTTTCCATCAACGTCCCTCCTGAGTAAGTTTAATTCTAGGGTCGATAAACATATATGCAAGGTCAACAGTAAAAAGCAAAGCTACTAAAATAATTGCATAAAAGATTGTAGTACCCATTATTAGGGTATAGTCCCGGTTGGATATTGATTTGGTAAAGAAAGATCCTAGTCCGGGTATTCCAAATATTTTTTCAATAACAAAGCTACCTACCAATAAGTTTGAGATAGTAGTACCTAGGATAGACACAACAGGTAATATAGCGTTTCTGACTGCGTGCTTTAAAATAACGGCAGATTTTGTGATTCCTTTTGATTGTGCAGTTTTTATATAATCTTGTCCTAAAACTTCAAGCATGCTGGAACGCATAAGTCTTGCCATATGAGCAAGCGGCATCATAGCAAGCGCTAAAGATGGAAGCAATGTATGACGCCAAGTACCCCAGCCGCCTATTGGAATCCAACTCACATTTTTTGCTATAAATTGGATAAATATTGTCCCCATTATAAAGCTTGGAACGGATATTCCTAAGATAGCCAGAACCATCGAAAAATAATCGGGAAATTTGTTTTGATACAATGCAGCCAATGCTCCAAGGGCGGGACCAAATACTATTGCGATAAGCAATGCTTGGGCGCCTATACGAGCCGATACAGGAAAACCTCTTTCTATCATGTCATTTACAGTTTCAACTCTGGATTTCATTGAATCGCCGAAGTCACCCTTCAATACATTCTTTAAATATATTACATACTGCTCTCTTAGTGGTTTATCAAGCCCATATTTTTTTTGCAGATTGTCATATACAACCTTTGGCATTTTACCTTCTTTAGCAAATGGATTTCCGGGAACTGCATGCATCAGGAAAAAGGTAATTGTTATTACAGCCCAAATTGTGATTATAGACATTGCAAGTCGTTTTAAAAGGTACTTTTTCAATTTTACCTCTCCTTTTTCTATAATTGAAAAAGAAAATCGATGTGAAATTATTCACCCGACCTTCATTTCTATGGGGAATAAACCCCCTATTAATCTTGTTTAAGGGACGGTTTGAGGACCGTCCCCAATTACTTATATTATTTATTTATATCAGCGTATGTTAATCTTGGATAGTTTACAAGAGGTTTATAAACTCCTGTTACATAAGGTTTTTGAGCATAAGGTTGAGTGTAGAAGTATACCGGAACGATTGGCATTTCGTCCATTAGTATATTCTCAGCTTCTCTCATAGCTTCAAATCGTACCTTTTGATCTGCTGTTGATTTTGCTTTTAAAACCAATTCATCATATTTCGGATTGTTGTAATTTGCATCATTAAAACTGGATTTACTGTACCATAAGTCAATAAATGTCATAGGATCCATATAGTCGCCAATCCATCCTGCTCTGGAAATATCGTAATCTCCTGCTTTTTCTCTGTCAAGCTTAACTTGGAAATCTACATTTTCAAGTCCGATTTCGATACCAAGATTTGTTCTCCACATTTCTTGAGCAGCTTGTGCTATTTTCTTATGAGATTCTTGAGTGTTGTATAATAATACGAACCCCTTGCTGTTGAAATCATCAATTGTCATGCCTTCTTCAGCTAATCCCTCTTCAAATAGATTTTTAGCTAGATCTAAGTCATATGGGATTAAATTGCCGACTTTATCTCTGTATTCTTTGCCGTCTTCATCGAACATTCCAAATGGTACAACGCCTTCAGCGGGCATTTGACCACCTTGAGCAATCTTATCTGTGATTGTAGCCTTATCCAATGCATATGATAATCCTTTTCTTACTTTAGCATTGTTAAAAGGTTTTACATCGTTATTTAAGTTGAAGTAATATGTTCCAACTTCTCCGCCTAGGACTAATTCCGGATTGCCTTCGTCCTTCATCTTTGCTACTACGGCTTGAGGGATAGGTAATAATAAATCATATTCTCCGCCTTCATATGCTTGCCATGTAGTATTTTCATCATCGATGATTGTTAGATCAATACCATCAAGGTGTACCTTGTCTGCGTCATAGTAGTTATCATTTTTTCTCATCTTTAGGCTTGCATCATGTTCCCATTCCGTTAAGTAGAAAGGTCCATTTGATACATGAGTATCAGCTGATTTAGCCCAATCAGGATTAGCCTCAACTACATTTTTGTTAACCGGATAATAAGTATAGAATGCAGTTAATTCTAAGAAATAAGCTGTTGGAGCTTCTAATGTTACTTCCAATGTTTTATCATCCAAAGCTTTTATTGCTACGTCATCCAGTGAACCTTCTCCTGAAAGATATGCATTTCCGCCTTTAACATAGTCTGCAATTTGGAAAGCATAATCAGCTGCAAGTTCTGGGTCAATAGCTCTCTTCCAAGCAAATTCAAAGTCTTCTGCTGTAACCGGATCACCATTTGACCATTTAATACCATCTCTTAGGGTAAAGGTATAAGTTAAAAAGTCATCAGATATTTTGTAGTCTTCAGCCATACCTGATGCAACGTGTCCTTCTTGGTCCAGCTTCATAAGACCTTCAAAGGAGTGGTCTAATACCCATGATTCATGGGTTCCTTGAGCCAATGCCGGGTCTAAGGATCCAGGTTCGCTGGCGTTATTAGCCCTTAGGATTTTTTCTCCTGTTGGTTCCGGTGCTGGTTCATCTGTTGGTGCGTCTGGAGTTGCTACCTCAGGTGCATCTGCAGGTTTACTACACCCTGTAAAAACCATCGCTGCAACTAATAATATGCTCATAAGCACAAAAAACTTCTTGCTCATTAAAAATTTCCCCCTTTTTAATTTTTTAATATTAGTACATTTTTTATTAGTTTAGCAGATTCAAGCGAAAATTACAAGAAGAAAATCGAATACTCTAAAAATTGACAAACTTAATACTAAATTATGCGATTTTTTGATTTTTTTGTCTTATAGCTTTTATATAGTACGGCTCATTTCATTATATTATCCATAGGCAATACTTATTCGAACAATTCACAATTCACAATGCACAATTAAAAGATAGGGAAGAGAGAAGCAGTGAATAAGTAACAGTGAACAGCAGTTGAAAAATAGTGAAGAGAGAAAAGATAGTTAATAAGTAAAAAGTAATAGGTAATCTCCGACCTTGTCATTCTGAGACGGACAGGATAATTTTTGCTATCGAAGAATCTCCGGTTTTAAGACAGTGAAGAGTTGCTCGTGTCATTCGTAGGGGCGGATGACTCTATCCGCCCATTAGGATCCCTACTATTTTTTAATACATACAAACATGGGATTCTTCACTACGTTCTAGAATGACTCCTGCAGTGATTATCCTGCATAAGATGAATCAAGGATCTTCCTCTTTAAAGACCCTAAAGCTC
Organism: Paratissierella segnis; assembly: GCF_014385195.1. Lineage (GTDB taxonomy): Bacteria > Bacillota > Clostridia > Tissierellales > Tissierellaceae > Paratissierella > Paratissierella segnis. Next base: position 134,436 of record NZ_JACRTG010000029.1, on the reverse strand, counting down.
TACCCAAGTAATTGTGAACTGTGAATTGTGAATTGAATTAAGTTGTGACCTGTGCATTGTTCAAAGGCAGTATAATCACTGCTCGTGTCATCCTTGAGTGAACAGCAGGATCCCATTTTATTGTGAATCCTAATATAGTAGGGATTCTTCATTATATTTAGAATGACGGCTAGCGCTTTTAATTGTGAATTGTGAATTGTGAATTGTTTTGATATAATATGTAATTATGTTAAGTATATTTTAGAAAGGCATATATTAAATGGTAACGTTGAATAAAATTAAAAAGTCAGTATTGAGTATCGTATCCTATGGAATAATTGCTAGGGTTTTAACTTTTTTTAAGGGAATATTATTGGCATATTATATTGGTTCAAACTATGAGATGGATAGCTATTTAGTTGCATTTTCTTTAACGATGCTGTTGACAAAGATAATATCCGAAGGACTAACAATTTCATTGGTACCGAAGCTTCAGGAATCCCACAGAAAAGAAGGTCTAGATGGAAGGAATAGATTGGCTAATAATATGATTAACAGCTTTAGTCTCCTTTCACTTACTTTGATTTTAATTGGATTTATAATAGCTCCACTTGCAATTAAAGCTCATGGACCGGGATTAGTAGGAGAAGAATTTTTAAGAGGGGTTAAATTATTTAGGATAGGCATTTTTATTGTGACTTTTGAGTTTATAAGAGCAATTTTACTTGGCTATCTCCAAAGTCTTCATAGGTTCAAAGCAGGACCAAAATCAGGGGTAGCAAATCCTCTTATATACATAATATATTTAGTTGCTTTGTCTAAATATTTTGGTTTGGAAGGATTAATGATAGCAGGTATAATTGCGATAATAGCTCAAATTTATATAGTTTATAAAGCCTGTTTAAAAGATGGCTATAAATATAAATTTTATATAGCATTAAGAGATAAGCAATTTACCGGGACTCTTACTTTTCTCTTACCCGTGATGATAAATATCGTAATCAATGAAATCATCCTAACCGTTAATAAGACCATGGGTTCAGTCCTAGAGAAAGGCACTATAGCACAACTAAATTATGCAAACGATATAATAACCTTAATAGTGGGAATATTTATTGCTGCGTTTGTAATTGCAATATATCCTATTCTTGCAGAAAACTATGATGATAATGAGTACAAGAATTTGAAACAGACTATAAATGATAGCTTAAAAATAATAGCACTAATTGCTATTTCTGTGGCTATAATTCTTATAACATTGTCAGTGCCTATTGTCAGGTTATTCTATGAAAGAGGAGATTTCGGATATGATGCGACAATTATTACGGCGGGTTTCTTGCGATATTATGCTATAGGAATTATTGGGACTAGCATGATATTGTTGCTGATAAGGATATTTTATGCAATCCGTGATTTAAAGTCGCCAATTATATTTGGAATAATGTCATTGGTAATGAATGTCATTCTTAATTACTTATTAATTAAGATAATAGGTGCGAAGGGCATAGCGTTAGGTACTTCCTTATCTGTAATTATAACAGCCATCTATGGAATATGCAGTTTGAATTTTAAGCTCAAATTTATACTATGGAAGGATATGTTTATGAAATTGTGCAAATATATTTTAGCTGGAATAATTATGGCATTGATTATTACTATAATATATACATTATTATCCGGAGTATTTGGAAATACTCTTATAGGTAATCTAGTTTTAATATTGATATCGGCATTACCCGGTATAGCCATTTTTGGTAGAATTATTTGGAGGATAGAAAGGCAGTAACTGCATGTAAATTAGGGCTTTCCCTTAGTTGCCTTTTTTCGTCTATTAAGTATAATAAAATACAGTAAGGAAGAAAATATTGGAGGCATATGATGAAAAAAAGAATTCTTGGGCAAACAAATTATGAAGTATCTATAGTAGGATTTGGCGGTATTCCAATTCAAAGAGTGGATGAAGATACTGCTGTTCAACTTTTGAAAGAGGCTCTAAATCAAGGAATAAATTTTGTAGATACGGCAAGAGGATATAGGCAAAGCGAAGCATTGATTGGGCATGCTTTAGAAGTATTGGGAAGGGATAAATTTATATTAGCTACGAAATCCATGAATAGAACTTATGATGGAATACTTGAAGAATTGCATACGAGCTTGAAACTATTAAAAACTGATTATATAGACCTTTTTCAATTTCATAATATTGCTGACAAGGAAACATTGGACAAAGTGTTGGCAGAAGGCGGAGCTTTACAAGCATTAAAGGAATCCAAGGGAAAAGGATTAATAAAAGAAATCGGCATCACCAGTCATAGTGCGGATTTATTGGACATTGCCATAGATACAGGTGAATTTTCAACAATTCAATTTCCATACAATGCTGTTGAAAGACAAGGAGAGCCCATATTTGAAAAGGCTAGGGAAAATAATATGGGTGTAATTATAATGAAGCCTATGGCAGGCGGAGCACTTTCAAATGGAGAACTTGCTATGAGATTTATACTGGAAAATCCAAATATTTCCGTTGTTATACCGGGTATGGATTCAGTTGAACAGGTAATTGAAAATGCAAAAGCCGGGAACGAACTTAGGAAGCTAAGCGATGATGAAAGAAAATTATTGGAAAAGGAAGCAGCAGGATTGGGGACTGAATTTTGCAGGAGATGTGGCTACTGTGCACCTTGTACTGTTGGAATAGATATTCCCTTGAATTTTACAATAGATGCTTATTACACAAGATATAATCTACAGGATTGGGCTATAGCAAGATATAGTTCTTTTGAAGTAAATGCCGGTGATTGTATAGAATGTGGTGAATGTGAAAGCAGATGTCCGTATAATCTACCAATAATTGAAATGCTTAAAAATGTAGCAAGCCACTATTAAAGATCAATTCACAATTCACAATTCACAAATCACAAATCACAAATCACAATCGACCCTTGGGTCGTCCTGAGCTGGGCAGTATAAGCACTGCTTTCGAAGGATCTCCGGTTTTAAAGATAGTTAAGAGTGAAGAACTAAGAGTGAAGAGTTGCTGGGGCCGAGCTTTGTGGATAGAAATACAGTTGGCAATCTAAGGGGCAGAATAATCACTGCTGTTGTCATCCTGAGACGAGCAGGATAAGCATTGCTATCGAAGGATCTCAGGTTATAAAAGTTATGTCACTATTTGTATCTACTCACAAATAATGGCATAACCTTTTTTTATTCTTCTTTTTCAAAAGCTACTATATAGTATTTATCGTCCAATTGACCCTCTAAGTCTTTGACTTGCTTCAATTCATTTTCAGATATATCTGCTATTTTCAATTGGTCTAAATTATTCTTATCCATTAAAAAAACCTCCATTTTAGTATTTAATTATATTATTGGATAATGTTCAAAATAGTATTCAGCCATTATCAGGGAAAATAAATCAAGAAAGGGGAACGTATGTTCGAAGACTTTTAAATTTTATTTTTCTATTTTTTTAAAGATTTTTATATACTCACCTTACCTAGGAATAACAAAAAAGGCTAGCCTCTATTAGGAGGAAATATGTATAAAGAATTAGATGATTTATTGGCAAAAGCAAGGGAAGGTGATACTAAAAGTACACAATTGATAATTGAGAAATTAAATCCACTGATAATTTCTTCTATAAGAAGATATTATAACAAAATTATGGATTATGATGACTTGATTCAAGAAGGCAGACTTGTTGTGCTTGAATGTATAAAGGATTATGATGAATCAAAAGGGGTGTATTTTTTAGGATATGTTAAGATAAAGCTCAAATTTTTATATTTGAATAAGCATAAAGAAAAAATTACGCTTTCTCTCAACACTTCCATTGGAGAAGATGAAGATCAGGAATTGATAGATGTATTGGAGTCTGAAGATGGGGAGATATTGGAAGAGATTTTAAAAACAGAAGAATTGGAAGAAATAAGATATGCTCTAGCGTCTTTGACAGAAAGGCAAAGGGAGGTAATCATATATTTCTACTTTGAAGGGTATTCGATACCTGAAATAGCTAAGAGAATGGGTGTGACATATAGGACGATAGTAAATACCAAGACAAATGCATTAGAGAAGATGAAAAGGCAGATGACAGCCAGATGAAAAGATAAGAACAATTCACAATTCACAATTCACAATTGAAAAGATAAAAGATTGCTTAGGTCGAGCTTTGGGGATTAAAGAGGGGATTCAAAGTATAATCATATTAGAGATGAAAATTACAATTGATAGATGGCAAAAATGGGCGAAATTTTGGCATAAAATGTAAGAAAATGTTTTCATGATTTGCTTGACAATACATGTACGTATATGTTAGCATAAAATTAACCTATACGTACATGTAAAAATTTAAAGGAGGTATTATCATGAGTAATTTTTCTAACGATGCAAAATTATTACTTGAAGCAGTTGGCGGAAAAGAAAACATCTCGGCTGTATCTCACTGTGCAACACGATTGCGCTTTGTTCTAAATGATGCACAAAAAGCGGATATAAAGAAAGTAGAAGCTATCAAGTCAGTTAAAGGAACATTTACACAAGCAGGGCAATTTCAAATCATAATTGGAAATGATGTAGCCACTTTTTACAATGAATTTACGAAAATTTCAGGTGTAGAAGGTGTAAGTAAGGATGAAGCAAAGGTAGCTGCAAGACAAAATATGAATGTATTGCAAAATTTGATTGCTCATTTGGCAGAAATATTTGCTCCATTGATTCCGGCAATAGTAGTAGGAGGACTTATTCTGGGTTTTCGAAATGTAATTGGCGATATTAAAATGTTGGAAGGCGGCACCAAGGCTTTGGTTGAAGTATCACAATTTTGGGCGGGAGCTCATCATTTTCTATGGCTTATTGGAGAGGCAATATTCCACTTCCTGCCTGTAGGCATTACTTGGTCTATTTCCAGGAAAATGGGTACAACTCAAATTTTGGGGATAGTATTGGGATTGACATTGGTTTCTCCGCAACTTTTAAACGCTTATGGTGTAGCAGGCGGTGAAGCAGCTCCGTTCTGGGACTTTGGCTTTGCGCAAGTTAAGATGATAGGCTATCAAGCTCAGGTTATACCTGCTATGCTTGCAGGTTTCTTGCTTTCATTTTCGGAATTAAAATTGCGTAAGGTGATCCCTCAATCTATTTCCATGATATTGGTACCATTACTTTCCTTAGTGCCAACAGTTTTAATAGCTCATATTATTTTAGGACCTATTGGTTGGGCTATTGGATCCTTTATATCCAATATAGTATATAAAGGGCTGACTTCCACATTGAGATGGCTTTTTGCAGCTATATTTGGATTTGCATATGCTCCTTTGGTAATCACAGGACTTCATCATATGACAAATGCTATAGACCTTCAGCTGATGAGCGAATTTAATGGAACCAATCTCTGGCCAATGATTGCATTATCCAATATTGCTCAAGGCTCAGCAGTACTTGCTATGATCTATCTGAATAAGGACAATGAAGAAGAAAAACAGGTTTCAATTCCTGCTACAATTTCATGTTACCTAGGAGTAACAGAGCCTGCGATGTTTGGAATAAATTTAAAATATATTTATCCTTTCTTAGCGGCTATGATCGGTTCATCAATTGCAGCAGTATTTTCCGTTGGCACAAATGTCATGGCAAATTCAATAGGAGTTGGTGGGTTACCGGGGATATTGTCTATTCAGCCACAATATATGCTTAAATTTGCTATAGCAATGGTAATAGCAATAGTAGTCCCATTTGTATTAACCGTAGTATTTTCAAAGACAAAGATGAATAAAAAACAAGAGGCTGTATGACAAGGAGTTAGGACATGAAAGATTTTGCAAAGAGTGTGGTTTACCAGGTATACCCAAAATCCTTCAAAGATTCAGATGGAGATGGAGTAGGAGACTTAAAAGGAATTACTCAAAAGTTGGATTATTTGAAGACGCTTGGAGTTGATTATATTTGGATTACACCATTTTATATATCCCCGCAAAGGGATAACGGATATGATATCGCAGATTATTTAAAAATAGATCCCTTATTTGGCACCATGGACGACTTTGAAAGGCTGGTCAAGGAAGCTAATGACAAGGGTATGGATATAATGCTCGATATGGTATTTAATCACACATCCATAGAGCATGAATGGTTCAAAAAAGCTATAAAAGGGGATGAATATTACAAAGAATTTTATATATTTAAAGAGCCCAAAGATGGTAAAGAACCTACCAACTGGATTTCAAAATTTGGCGGTTCAACTTGGCAATATGTAAAAGATCAGGATCAATATTATCTGCATCTATTTGACGTGACTCAGGCAGACTTGAATTGGGATAATGAGAATTTAAGAAAAGAAATATATAAAATAGTGAATTTTTGGATAGATAAAGGGGTAAAGGGCTTTCGATTTGATGTAATAAATTTAATCTCAAAGCCTAAAGTATTTGAAGATGATTTGAATGGTGACGGTCGAAAACTTTATACTGATGGAGCTGATATTCACAAATATCTTAAGGAATTAAACAAAAACACCTTTGGCAAATACGAGGATATTATAACTGTTGGAGAAATGTCGTCGACAACTCTTGAAGATTGTATACGATATTCGAATCCAAAGGAAGAAGAACTGTCCATGGTTTTTAATTTTCATCATTTGAAGGTTGACTACAAGGATAATGAAAAGTGGACTCTTATGGATTTTGACTTTCTAAAATTAAAGGAAATTTTTGAATATTGGCAAGTTGGAATCCAAGAGGGCAATGGATGGAACGCAGTGTTTTGGTGCAACCATGACCAGCCTCGCGTGGTTTCAAGGTTTGGAAATGATGATAAGTACATCAAGGAATCAGCCAAGATGCTGGCTACTGCCATTCATATGCTGAGAGGGACACCTTATATTTATCAAGGGGAAGAAATTGGTATGACAAATCCCAAGTTTGACAGCATTGATGATTATAGAGACGTCGAAACTATAAATAGCTATAATGAAATGAAAGCGGATGGAATAGATGAGGATTTGATATTAAAAATAGTCGGTTCCAAGTCAAGGGACAATGGAAGGACTCCTATGCAGTGGGATTCTAATACAAGTGCCGGTTTTACAACCGATGCACCGTGGATAAACCTATCGCAAAATTATAAGGAGATAAATGTGGAAAATTCATTGAATGATGAGGACTCCATATTTTGGCACTATAGAAAGCTTATTGACTTAAGAAAAGAATATGACATCATTGCCTATGGCAGTTTCAAGATGATTTTGAAGGAGCATAAAGATATTTTTGCATATATCAGGGAATATAAGGGTGAAAGATTGTTGGCAATTAACAATTTTTACGAAAGAGAAACATATTTTGAGCTGCCAAGTGAATTGGATTTTGATGATTTCAAGTCAAAGATACTGATTTCAAATTATAAGGACTCTCCTATCTGTTATAAAAAAATACTTCTAAGACCATATGAATCAATAGTTTATCATTTATACAGTTAATATGCTGTCTGTAAGCAATAGAGATTTGTTCTTGTGGAATAAGGATGTTAATGGTAAAATAGTCAAAGGTGATTGATATGCACGCTAAATATATAAGTATCTATAAGGAAATTTTATCAAAAATTGAGGGCGGTGAAATATCTTCAGGTACCTTTTTACCATCAGAATCCGAATTGATGAAAAAATATGACGTTTCCAGAGATACCATAAGAAAGTCATTAGATCTATTGGCAAAGAACGGTTTTATTGAAAAGGTGAAGGGCAAGGGCTCATTAGTATTGGATATCCATAAGCTTGATTTCCCGGTTTCCAATCTGGTTAGTTTCAAAGAACTTGCAGAAAAAATGGATAATCGTGTTCAGACTATATTAGTGGATTTGGAGTTGATTAGCCCGGACAAACAAATAATGAAAGACCTTAATATATCAAAAGAAGAAAATGTCTGGAAAGTTATCCGAATAAGAGAGATCGACAAGGAAAAGATTATCTTGGACAAGGATTATATCGTTGAGGGCATTGTTCCCGATTTAACAAAAGATATTTGCATGGATTCAATCTATGAATATGTTGAAGAAGGTCTTGGGCTTCAAATAAGCTTTGCGAAAAAGGAAGTTACTGTACAGAATGCTACTAAAGAGGATAGAAAATACTTAGATTTAGATGACAGCGATATGGTGGTGGTTGTAAAAAATTATGTTTATTTAAGCAATGCCATATTGTTTCAGTATACTGAGTCAAGGCATAGGCCTGATAAATTTAGATTTGTTGATTTTGCTAGAAGAGGATATTGAATATGAAGCTACCGGTAAATAATATAACCGGTAGCTTCCATATTTTAACGAATTAGTATAATATATAGTTGAGTAATGTTAAAATGTATATTCTTAATAGAGGTGGTTTGATGGATAATATTATAAAAGAAGAAATAATTGACGTCAAAGAAAAACCATATGCAATTAAGATACAAGCTATGAATGGATATCCGATTCATTGGCATGAAAATATTACTGAAGTATTGATGCCCTTGGAGGATTCTATTGAAGTTTATGCTAATTTTGAACACATCTTGGTGAAAAAAGGTGACTTCTGGATTGTGAACAATAAAACCATACATTCCGTTAAAAGCTCTTCAAAGGTGATGGTTGCAGTTTTTCATATTGATTTAAATTATTATGAGAAATACTTTGAGTATATTAAGTATATGTTCTTTAGGAATAATATGTATTCTGAGGACAATGTTATAATAGAAAGCGATAATTATGATGATGATAAAAGGAGTTCATATAAGGTAAGGTTTAGAAATTTATTGATTAGCGTTTTAACAGATGCCACAAGTAATGATAAGATCGCTAAAGAACTTACCAAAGACTCTATTTATCAATTGGTAGCTTTTATGGTTAAAGAATTTGACTGGCTCAAGTTTGCAAATAAAAGCAATAAAAATTTTAGTCCCTTACAATTGAATAGATATCATAGAAGTATTAAATACATTGATGAAAATTATAAGGATAAAATAACCTTGGATGATATTGCTAATAATGAGTATATTACCAAAAATTATTTGTCTCATCTATGGAGAAACTTAAGTTATTTTAGTTTTCAAGAACGGCTTAATTATGAGAGGGTAATGAAATCAGGGTTTTTATTGCTTACTGCAAATATGAGTATATCATCCATATCCGAAAGTTGTGGATTTTCCGATGTAAAATATTATTATTTACATTTTAAGCGATGGTATGGGTGTAGTCCGTTAGAGTTTAAAAAAAGATGTCTGGACTTTATGCATATAAATTTAAGTTATGAGGATTTGGAATTAGACAATATGGCAAAAATCATTGAAGACTATATTAAAAATATAATACTCCCTGAATATGCTAGGGAAAATATCTGGAATACCACAGAATTATTTGATAATTATGTAAGGATGAAATATTTATATAAAATTGACAAAATAACCCCGCAAAGACCCCCTCGAAATGTTTCTATTGACATTTTAAACACAAATAACTTTAAGATGATAAAAAATATTCCCTATTTCAATTGGCAAAATATTGATTTGTTAGTAAATTTTAGTGAAACCTCTAATTTTGACTTTAATATTAAGATTGAATGTGAAAAAATAAACAATAAAAACTTTAAAAAGGTCGTGGGTAAATTTTTGAATTCCTGCATATATAGGTATAGTGAAATTACTATTGCTAAATGGGTTTTCTTTATATTTTATAGCGATGAGATGTCTTTTAAACGTGCAAATGCTATTGGAGATTTGATAGAATCGAAAATAGAAAACGCTAAAATAAAGTATTTCTTTGAAGTTTAGCAGACAAATATGTCTATACAACTTTGTTAAAAACCACACAATCATCAATAGAAATTAAAGATTGTTAATTATATAATTAATGATGGTGAGGTTAATTATATAATGATAAGGGGGATTCAAATGAAAGGTTTTGCTATGTTGGGAATTAATGAACTTGGCTGGATTGAAAAAGAAATACCTACTATGACAGATTATGACGCAATAGTTAAGCCGATTGCTGTTTCACCGTGTACATCCGATATACATACAGTTTTTGAAGGAGCATTAGGTGACAAAAAAGACATGATATTAGGGCATGAAGCGGTAGGTGAAGTTGTAGAAATAGGAAAAGAGGTAAAAGATTTTAAACCAGGAGATAGAGTTATTGTACCTGCTATTACACCGGATTGGAGAACTATTGAGAGTCAACAAGGATTTCCTCAACATTCCGGAGGGATGCTATCAGGGTGGAAATTCTCAAACTTTAAAGATGGAGTATTTGCTGAATTTTTCCATGTAAATGATGCAGATATGAATTTGGCTCATTTACCGGAGGATATTTCTATTGAGACTGCAGTTATGCTAACGGATATGGTTACTACAGGATTTCATGGAGCTGAACTGGCAAATATAGATTTAGGTGATGTAGTTGCTGTCATTGGAATAGGACCTGTAGGATTAATGGCTATAGCAGGCGCAAAGATTCAAGGAGCAAGTAGAATTATAGGAGTAGGAAGCAGAAAGGCTCTGGTTGATGCTGCGATGTACTATGGAGCTACGGATATTATTAACTACAGAAATGGTGCTATCGATGAACAGATAATGGAAGCTACAGATGGTAAAGGCGTAGACAGAGTAATAATAGCAGGAGCTAAACCTACTATAATGAATACTGCTGTAAAGATAGTCAAACCCGGCGGCAGGGTATCGAATGTAAATTATTATGGGGAAGGAGATACTATTCCGATTCCCAGACTTGATTGGGGTTGTGGAATGGCGCACAAGACTATAGTAGGAGGTCTAACTCCAGGCGGAAGAGATAGAATGGAAAGATTAATTAAATTAGTAAAATATAATAGGGTAGATCCTTCAAGATTGGTAACACATAAATTCCATGGTTTTGATCATATAGAAGAAGCATTGATGCTTATGAAAGATAAGCAGCAAGACTTGATTAAACCCATTGTATTTATCGATTAGACGAATGTATTATACGGAACCTAAATCATAGGTTCTGTTTTTTTGAAGCAAAGATTGCTCATTCTTATTTATTAAAGACTTTTAAAATAGCAAAGTAGGGTATTATATAATTAATATGTAGAAAGACGAAAATAATTTGGAAAGGAGATTGAAATGGATTACAGGAAATTTGGAAACAAGTATGTCGTTAGGCTTGAAAAGGGCGAAGAGATAGTGAGTTCACTAAAGGAATTATCTAGAAAAGAAAAAATAAGCCTTGGAAGGATTTCAGGTATCGGAGCAGTAGGAGAAGTGGAAATAGGATATTTTGAAACAAAAATCAAAGAATATCACTCCAAAGTATTAAAGGGAGATATGGAGATATTAAATCTCAATGGGAATATATCTGAAATGAATAATGAAGTTTATTTACACCTTCATATTACAATTGCTGATGATAATTTAAACGCGGTAGGCGGGCATCTGAATTCAGCAATTATCAGTGCTACAGGAGAAATAGTAATTGATGTCATAGAAGGGAAAGTCGATAGGGAATTGGATGAGGATATTGGATTGAATCTTATATTATTTACATAATATTACTATCATGATAGTATATTTATGTAAGATAATATTGGATGTTAAAAATAAAGGGGGCAGTCGTATTGGCTAAAAAATATATTCCTGAACCATTTAGAATTAAAATGGTAGAAACTATTAAAGTACTTACTCGTGAAGAGAGAAAACAAAAAATCAAGGAAGCTAATTATAATCTTTTTAGTCTTAGGGGGGAAGACGTTTACATTGATTTATTAACAGATTCCGGAACTAATGCCATGAGTGATGTTCAATGGGCAGGAGTCATGAGGGGCGACGAGGCATATGCAGGTGGAAGAAGCTATTTTAGACTAGTGGAGGCCGGACAGGATATATTTGGCTATGAATATATTCAACCGGTACATCAGGGAAGAGCAGCTGAAAAAGTTTTATTCAATTTGTTGGTAGGATCGGGTAAATTTGCCATATCCAATATGTTTTTTGATACAACCAGAGCTCATGTAGAGCTTGCAGGTGCAAGAGCTATTGACTGTGTGGTAAAAGAAGCATTGGATCCATCTTTGAGAGCACCTTTTAAAGGAAATATGGATGTTGAAAAACTTGAAAGCTTAATCAAAGACCACGGCAAGGAAAATGTTGGATTAGTTGTAATGACTATAACAAACAATTCAGCAGGCGGACAACCTGTTTCTGTTCAAAACATGAGAGAAGTCTCAGCTGTTTGTAAGAAATACGGGATTCCATTATGTATAGATGCCGCAAGGTTTGCTGAAAATGCCTTTTTCGTTAAACGAGATGAAGAAGAATTTAAAAATTCTTCTATCAAAGAAATAACTAAAGAAATGTTTAGTTACGCTGATATGTTTACTATGAGTGCAAAAAAAGATGCAATTGTCAATATGGGGGGACTTATTGGGATTAAGGACAATGAGGAATTATATCAAAGAGTAAAGGAAAACTGTATTTCATTTGAAGGATTCATTACATATGGAGGGCTTTCAGGCAGAGATTTGGAGGCGCTTGCTATTGGGCTATATGAAGGTATGGATGAACAATATCTGGAGTATAGAAATGGTCAAATGGAATATCTGGCAAGTATATTAGATGATGAAGGCATTGCATATCAATCTCCTGTAGGGGGGCACGGATTGTTTATAGATGCTAAGGCAATGTTTCCGCAAATTCCATATTATGAATTCCCGGGGCAAGCATTGGGTATAGAATTGTATAAAGAGGCAGGTATCAGAGCATGCGATATAGGTTCATATATGTTGGGAAATGATCCGGATACCGGTAAGCAACTGGAAGCTGATTTTGAATTTACAAGACTTGCTATTCCAAGAAGGGTCTATACACAAGCGCATTTTGATATAATGGCAGAAGCTTTAATTGCAATTAAGAAGAGAGCAAGTGAAGTTTCAGGATATAGAATCACATGGGAACCTAAAGTATTGAGACATTTTACGGCTAAACTTGAACCAATTGAAAAATAATATTATAATGAGTTAAAGATTCAAATATAGTTTAAAGTGAACAAAGATGGATTCAATAAATCCATCTTTGTTCACTTATTTATTCTATAAGATGAAATTTATTTTATTGAGAGGTGATATAGTGATAGATAATAAATATATACAAATCCATAATATCAATAATATAACGCAACTCAAAGTTGTATTAGATAAATACGATATGAAATTTAATGAGGATAGGTACATGATACTCTTGAATTTTTTGAAAAATTATTCCTCAATAAAAAAGAGAGATATAAAATTAGAAGAACTTCAGGACATTGTTATTCAGTTAGGCGGAGAAATTGGAAAATAGTTTTTCTCATATTTATCTGTTGATTTCATCAATATATTTCTTTACCATTAAAATAAGGCTTGGTAATATTTTGCTTTAAATAAGCCAGCTATCTGGTATAAGAAAGGATGGATAATAAATGTCAAAGAAAAAGCTGCTTTCATTTTTCCTTGTTATTCTGTTGGTTATTTCAAGTACTGTAGGCTGTACTAAAAATAAACCAGTTGATGAGCCGGGAACAGGAAATGTAACTAATCAACCCGAAGAAAATTCTGATTTGGGAAAAGTTGAAGAAGAATTCAAGTTATTTGACGAGAATGGTTCACCTCTAAATCCTCCAAGAGATGCAATAGGTAAAAATGGGATTGTATCATCTGAAAGGTATGAAGCATCAAAAATTGGTGCGGAAATCATAGAAAAGGGAGGTAATGCTGTAGATGCGGCTGTTGCTACTGCATTTGCATTAGGTGTTTGTGAGCCGAATGCATCTGGTTTAGGCGGCGGAGGGTTTATGACCTTAAGAATTGCTGAAACCGGGGAAACAGTTTTCATAGACTTTAGAGAGGTAGCACCAGAATTAGCAACTCCGGACATGTACAAAGTGGATGAAGAAGGAAATGTAATTGATAATCTTTCATGGCAAGGTGGTTTAGCTGTGGGCGTACCGGGTGAAGTAGCCGGGCTGTTACATATACTTGAGAAATATGGAACAATGTCAAGGGAAGAAGTAATTAGACCTGCTATTGAATTAGCAACTAATGGATATGTAGTAACCCCTATAGCTCTGGGAAATATTAATGATGCATATGAAACTATGATGAAATTTCCGGAGTTAGGTGAAATCTATCTAAATGATGGTTTACCTCCTTCAGTCGGGGACTATATAAAAAATCCAGATTTGGCGAAAACACTTCAAATTATTATTGATAAAGGTGCGGATGGCTTTTATAAGGGAGAAGTAGCAGATGCTATCGTGGAATCATGTAAAAAATACGGTGGAATAATATCTCATAGCGATCTTGAAAATTATAAGGTTATCGAAAGAGAACCTGTTACAGGAAGTTATAGAGGTTATGAAATCATATCTTCTCCACCACCAAGTTCCGGCGGCACGCATCTTCTTCAGATATTAAATATACTTGAGAATTTTGATGTAGGAAGCATGGAACCTTATTCAGCGGAACATATGCATTTATTGTCAGAAGCATTTAAAATAGCATATGCTGATAGAGCTAAATATATGGGAGATCCTGACTATATTGAGGTTCCTTTAAATGGATTGTCTAATAAAGATTATGCAGAAAAACTTGCAGAAAAGATAGATATAAATAAATCTCAAACTTATGAGGCTGATGATCCTTGGAAATATGAAGGAGATAGCACAACTCATCTTTCTGTTGCAGATAAAGATGGTAATATGGTAGCCATAACAAAAACTCTAAATTACTATTTTGGCAGTGGCGTTTGTGTAGGAGGGTATGGCTTTATATTGAACAATCAAATGGATGACTTTTCCCCTTATCCGGATGAACCAAACTCTGTTGCTCCCGGGAAAAAACCTTTAAGCTCAATGTCTCCTACCATGGTATTAAAAGATGGAAAACCATTCATGGTTTTAGGAGCACCGGGTGGTTCATCAATATTTGCAATAGTTGCACAGACAATTAGTAATGTTATTGATTTCGATATGGACATGCAGGAAGCTATAAGCATGCCAAGAATTTGGGATAATCTTGACAATGTTATAACATATCAAGATGGAATATCTGAAGAAGAGGTAAATAAGCTTGTTGAAATGGGGCATGAAGTTTACCATATGGCAAATGATACATTTGGATATATTCAAGGTGCGCTTTACAAAGAAGACGGTACAATTCATGGAGGCGCTGACCCATATTGTGATTCAAAGGCAGTAGGTTTTTAGAGATATTATTAATTTTAACAGTGACGGAATATTTATTCCGTCCTGTTGATTTATATTAGGAGGATATCAATGATTTCAAACAAAAAAATTAATTTATTTATAGTATTGTTGATTGCTTTTTCACTTTCCCTTACAGGTTGTGCAAAAGAAGGCACTAATAGTGATTCCGATAAAGATCAGGTTGTTACAGATAATTCTGGTAACACTTCGGAAAATAGTTCAGAAAATGGGCGAAAAACAAGTAATGAAAACAAGGTAGTTTATGAAAATGGAGAGTTTAATGTAAAATTAGAAGATCCTGTCTTCGTTACATCTGTCGGTCAAAGTGCTGATGTTTCAATGTTAGATGCTCTGATGAAAAAAATAGGAAGAGAATACACATTAGACCCAGTGGCTAATGCGGAAGATATGGAGGATAGTAAAACCATATTAATTGCAGCTGGTGCAAGCTCTAAAGGATTAGGAGCTGCAGGAATATCAGTTGAGGATGAAACTAAAAGAACTGAAGAAATTATAGACATGGTAAAGGATAACGATGATATAAAGGTAGTTTTAGTTCATCTTGGCGGTCAAGCTCGCCGTGGCACACTTTCAGATCAATTTACTAATCTAATTTTTGATATTTCAGATTATATGATTGTTGTAGAAGATGGTAATTCTGATGGTATTTTTACAGATTATTCTTCTGATAACAGTATACCTATTTCTTTAGTGTTGAATATTTCTGATGCTGTTGAACCACTAAAAGCGTTACTTGAAAATGAATGATTGGAGGGATTTGATTGGAAATAGAATTCATAATATTTATTTCTATGATAGGGATATTCCTATTGTTTAATATTTTATTGAAGCTTCCGGTAAGTCTTTCCATGGTTGCCGGTGCTATAGTGGGTGCTTTAATTGGCGGAGAAGGAATCCCTCTTAGACATCTCTTTGAGGGAACTTTTGTCTATATTGATACCATACTTATTATTTCAACCGCAATGATTTTTATGATGGTTATTCAAGAATCAGGTTTATTAGAAGCATTAACTTCATCAATAGTGAGAAAATTTTATAAAAGCCCCATAGTGATGTTAATATTATTGATGTTTATTATTATGTTTCCGGGTATGATAACCGGATCATCAACTGTAGCTGTTTTGAGTGCGGGGGCAATTGTTGCGCCGATTCTAATTATGATGGGAATTCCAAATCCGAAAACAGGTGCTATAATAGCTATTGGAGCTATTATGGGTATGGCTGCCCCACCCGTAAATATACCGGCTATGCTTATTGCTGGAGGGGTAGACATGCCGTATATTGGATTTGAAGGACCGTTATTATTTTTAACTGTTCCTTGTGCAATATTTACTGTATTATTTTTAGGGTTAAAAGATTCTAAAAAAGTAGATTTTGAAAATATAAAAGGAAAGTTAAATTATGAGACTTATAACGAATATGGACTTAAACTCTATCTTCCTCTAATTGTACTTGTTGTATTAATGATTATAACTAGAGCTATGCCAACAGTAGTTCCTAATCTTGGGATGCCTTTAATATTTTTAATTAGTAGTGCTGTTGGTATATTTACAGGCAAAAAATTCAACTTAAAGAACACCTTGGTAGAATCTATGAAGACTACAATTCCCGTTTTAGGGAAATTAATGGGTGTTGGGATGTTTATTCAAATCATGACACTTACAGGAGTCAGAGGGTTTATAGTAAATAATGCCTTAAACTTAAATCTTGCTATGTTGTATATAGCTATTATTGTGATATTACCTGCGTTTGGAGCAGTTTCATCCTATGGAGGAGCATCAGTTTTGGGAGTGCCTTTCCTATTGGCATTGTTAAGCGGAAATCAAATAGTAACTGCGGCTACTCTCTCATTTATAGCATCTTTAGGAGACTTAATGCCTCCAACAGCTTTAGCGGGGAATTATTCAGCTCAGATTGTTAACGAAAAATATTCAGAAGTATTAAAATTTGCAGCTATTCCATTTTTTGTTTGTTTAGGATTTGCATTATTATGCTTATTGACATCAAATAAGCTAGGATTTTTGATTTTTTAGGAGGGAAATTAATGCTTTATATTTATCTTGGAATAGTTTTACTAATTGTAATTTTAATTTTAAAAAATATGTTTGAAGAAAAGGACATTTTCTTCCAAATAGATGCAGCTTTAGTGTTAATTCCATTAATTTTACGATTATTATTAATCAAATGAAGGACGGTGGACACAATTGAAGATAGAGGTCAAAAATGAAAAGACTTCAGCAATAATCATATGTATTATTGCTGCTTTATGTATATTCTCTTTATCAAAACAGTTTAAATCTATGTTAGTTGAAGAACCGATTTATCCTGGAAAAGGGGTAAGTGAGATAAAGATGTTAAGTGATTATTTTGAGGATATTAAAGGTACACCGGGTGATACGGAAGTATATGTATTAAAAGGAGAGAAACCCGGCGGAAGTATTTTAGTGTTAGGAGGTACGCATCCTAATGAGCCTTCTGGATTTGTTTCTGCTATTTTACTTATTGAAAATGCAGTGCCTGAACAAGGAACGATGTTTGTAGTTCCAAGAACCAATAATAGTGGATTCACTCATGATGACCCACAAGAAGGTTCTCCAATGAGATTTACTATAGATACTCCTAGTGGAGAGAGGTGGTTTAGGTTTGGCTCCAGAGCAACAAATCCTATACATCAATGGCCTGATCCTGATATTTATGTTCATAAGTCCTCTGGACAAAAATTATCAGGTAGTGAAACTCGTAATATAAATAGAACATATCCCGGAAGAGCGGATGGAAGCTTTACTGAAAAAGTTAGTTATGCCATCACGGAGATGATAAAACAAGAGAATATAGATATTACCGTTGATTTACATGAGGCGTCACCGGAATATCCAACCATTAATGCCATAGTTGCTCATGAGAAGGCTATGCCTTTGGCATCTCAAGCTCTAATTAATATGCAAATTGAGGGAATAAATATTAGCCTTGAGCCTTCTCCAACCAATCTTAGAGGATTAACGCATCGTGAGTTAGGAGATCACACGGATACGTTAGCATTGCTTATGGAAACAGCGAATCCATCTCAAGGAAGGCTTAGAGGTAAAACAGATTCTGACCTGGTCGTAAATGGTAAAGATAAGTTTTATGTAAGAGCAGCAGAACATGGTAGACTGTATGTTCCTTTTGATGAAAAAGGACATCCTCTAAGCGAGCGTGTAGCAAGGCATATCACAGGAGTTAAGGAATTTTATACAGTTTTTGGCGAGCAAAATCCAGATAAAAATATAGATATAAAAGGAATTCCAAACTATGAAGATATGATAAATCATGGGTTGGGAGAGTATTTACAACCTCGATAAATCAAACTTGTATGTTGCTTTTAATAAAGCAAACAAAGGAGTTTATATATGGAATACCTAATAATTTTAATTACAGTTATTTATATCTTTAAGCTATTAATTGAAAAATATTACGTTAAAATATATCGAAGTAAATTAAAACATGTCATATATGTAAATGGGACGCGAGGAAAGTCTACTGTTACACGGCTTATTTATGCTGGATTAAAAGCTTCAGATTTGCGATGCTCAGCCAAAACGACCGGAACAGTTCCGATATATATTGATCCGGAAGGTATTGAGCACAGTATTAAGAGAAAAGGAAGGACAAATATTAAGGAGCAGATACAGATTCTTAAAAGAGCTAATGAGGATAATTCTGAAGTATTAGTTATTGAGTGCATGGCAATAACACCTGAATTACAATATGTATCTCAACATAAAATGCTAAAATCAGATATCGGTGTTATTACAAATGTTCGCATGGATCACAGTGATGTCATGGGGAACACATTAACAAAGATTGCATATTCCTTAAGCAATACAATACCAAGTCAAGGTACTTTATTCACTACGGAAAATAAGTATTATTTTATTTTCGACAAAATATGTGATAAACTGGACACAGTATCATATTTAGTAGATGTGGATAACAGCTTACCTGATTTTGACTTTAAAGATAATATATCTCTTGCTCTTGCAGTATGCGAATATTGTGGAATTAATCGGGAAAATGCATTGATAAGTATGAAAGACTTTATTCGCGATCCTTACTCTTTATCAATATATAAGTTTGAAAATGGCGGTCTATTTGTTAATGGCCTTTCTATAAATGATGTTGATTCCACTGAAATAGTTTATAATTATATTATGGATAGATATAAATTTAACGATAAGGAATTTATAATTCTTATTAATAATCGAGTAGATAGAGGTTATAGAGCCAGACTGCTAATAGATTTTATTGGGAAAATCGGAGCAAGTAGGGTCTGGATTAGTGGCGATAATCGTTACTATGCATATATGTATCTTAAAAAGATGTATCCAAAGAAAAACATAGAAATTTTTAGAAATATTAAAGATATTCCATTCAAGAGTCTGGGTTATAGTGATATTGTTTTTGCTATAGGGAATATAGGTAAGAATGGTATAGAATTGATGGATAGAGTATCAAGGGAAGGTGAGTTATTTGTCTAAGGAGTGTATGATTCTTGGTATTCTATTAAGTATAATATATTATGAGCTTACTGAAATTTCCCCGGGAGGATTAATAGTCCCGGGATACATTGCTCTTTACATTAATTCACCTGAAAAAATATTTTATACGCTTATAATATCCATATTGACTTTTTTAATTGTTAAGGTCATCGGAAGTTTTGCCATATTATATGGTAAGAGAAGATTTGCTATTATGATATTATTTTCATTTATTATAAAATATTTTATTGGGCTTTTTCATATAATTCCCGGGAATTTAGATGTTATAGGATATTTAATACCTGGAATTATTGCACAAGATTTTGAAAAGCAGGGAATATTTAATACAATAATTTCTTTAAGTATAGTTGTGGCCATTTTAGTATTGATATTGTTGCTGTTTAACATATCAGTATTTTAGTTTAAGGTGGTTATATATGAAAAAAATATTGCACAATAAAAGAGTCATTTTATTTATAGCTGTATTGTATAGTATCGTTTCTCTACTGATAATTGTAAAAACCAAAAGTGTTGTCAAAGGTTCCTTATATAAAGAAAAAGTAGAAGCTGCCAATATTATGAGAAATTCTATGGGAGTCATTAAGAATAGAAAACTTGAGATTGGTCTATCTATTGATTCAATAGACATTAATTCTACTGGTATGATTGGGGAACAATACTCGCCCATCACTACTACGCTTGGCTCTATTGAAGCAAAGCGTACAAGTTCTAATCCAGATATGGCAGCATTGGTAGTACATATGTTGGGGCAACTGAATATTCAAAAAGGAGATATGGTTGGTGCTAATTTTTCGGGAAGTTTTCCTTCTTTAAATATTGCAGTATTAGCAGCGTGTGATGCCATGGATTTAGATATTGTGTACATATGCTCGATAGGTTCATCAAATTATGGAGCTAATCAGATAGAATTTACATTTCCTGATATGGCTAACTATTTAGTTGGTAAAGGCATTTTATCTACTAATGTAACTCTTGTAACCCCTGGAGGAGAAGATGACTCGGGCTCTTTTATGGATAGGCAAATATTGAATAATATAACTGATAGAATTAAAGGTTATAATATAGAGGTGTTACGTGAGCCTGATTTCAATAAAAATATTGAAAAAAGGATAGAAATCTATGATGAAAATGATATTGATGTTTTCATTAGCGTAGGTGGAAATATTACATCTATGGGAATAGATGATTATTCTGAACCAATTAAAGAGGGAATAGTTGATACAGTTGATAAAGTTAGTGAAAAAAGCGGGCTAATAGAAATCTATTCCCATAGGGGAGTTCCTACGATAAATTTATTGAATATGAAAGGACTAACTAAAAAATACGGATTACCATATGATCCAATAGGATTTGGTCAAATTGGAGAAGGCCCTATTTATCATGAGGTTGAATACAATAAAGGTCTGATTATTTTTTCTATTGGTATTATATTTATTTTATTAATTTATGTAAAAAGACGGACTGATGCTTATGAAGAATAATAATGGAATATTTGAGATAGAAAAGCCAATGTTTTATATGGGTATAATCTTGGTGCTAATTGGACTTCTTATGCCCTTATTTCTTAATGTAAAATTGATGGGAATTTATTCAGATTTAAGCAAAGCTACTTCTGAAGACGAAAAGATATATGTAATCATTGCAGCATTAAAGCTTATATTTTTAAATAGCATAAGGGCTTTTCCTCACTATCTGGGAGTATTTTGTATTGTTGAATCTATGGATACATCATTGATAAAGGAAAAAGGTAAAATTATAAAACCCCTTCTAGTATTTTTTCTAATTATTTTAGTATATTACTTAATTGAATTAATTTATGGAATAAAATATGATTTTGGGATACCTGCTGTCTTAATAATAGCGATGATAATTGCTTTAGATAAGATAGGCTTTAATATAATAAATTTTAGTAAAAAGGCAATTATGATTTTTATGTTAATTGCAGCGATTCAATGTTTAGATATGATACCTTCATTATCGGGATGGGCATTTGGTAGAGGAGAGGCCTCAAATGATATAAAGATGATATCGGATTTTTTGGGTGCTAATTATTTTCTGCAAATTACGGCTATTCTATTATTTGTTTTGCTTTTTTCTATTGCTTTTGAGCTACTGAAATTGATAATGGACGAAAGAAGACTGCTAACAATAAATGAAGAGAAAGAATACAATGAAAAAATGCTTAGCAAAACACGTATGCAAGTATTGGAAAATCGCACATATAAGGAATTACAGAATTTAGTACATGATCTCAAAACTCCTCTAACATCTGCATTAGCATTAGTAGGTGTAGTAAAGATGAACGAAGAAAATGACAAAAATGTAGAATATTTGTCTAAAATTGAATTTTCAATTGAAAGTATGAATCAGATGATATCTGAAATATTATATGAGGAACATAAAAGTCTTATTACTACAAAGGAACTGGTTGATTATTTACTTTCCAGTATATCAAGCGCAGAATATGCTTTGAAAGTAAGGGTTGATAATTTTGTACCCAATTCCATTATAAATGTGAACAAAATAAGATTTACCAGGGCACTTATCAATATTTTTGAGAACTCATTTTATGCTATAGGTAAAGAAGAGGGGAAAATAATATTGTCTATCAATAGTATTGTTAAGGAAAAGATGTCGTATATTCAATTTATTATTATAGATAATGGAAGCGGCATCTCTTTGGACATGCTGGATAGGATATGGAGTAGTGGATTTAGTTCTAGAAATTCACTTGGTTTAGGATTGAAATTTGTTAAAGAAGTTGTAAGCACGCATAATGGCACAATAGAAGTCAATAGTATTGCAAAGCAGGGAACTACTGTCATAATTCATATACCAGAAGGTGACTTAGATGAGTGATAAAATATCAATTTTGGCCATTGATGATGATAAGGAAATACTATATGCACTTGGAGTAGTATTTGAACAAAAGGGATGGATATATTATTCTGCTGAAGATGTGGGTAAAGGAATAAAAATATACGAGGATAAAATACCAAGTATTGTTCTTATAGACTATCATCTGCCGGGAGAAAATGGAATAGAGGGTGTTAAGAAAATAAGAAAACTTTCAGAAGATGTCCCTATAATAGTCTTTACTGTGGAGGAAGATCAAAAAGTTGCAGATGAATTTCTTAATGCTGGTGCTACTGATTTTGCTTTAAAACCCATAAAAGCTCCGGATATAATTTCAAGAATAAATTTACATGTTGAACTAATGACTATGAAAAACAAAGATTCTGCAATAGATGACTTTGTAGTCAAAGGTATCAGCAGGTCTACATTAAAATTAATAGAAGAGTACATAAAAAAATGCAAGGATTCAGTTACTGTGGAGCGAATTTCCAAAGGTACAGGATTTGCAGAACAAACTGTATACAGGTATCTACAATATTTAACTAGTACTGGAAAAGTTCAAGTAAATGAAACATATGGCAAGGTAGGAAGACCAAAAAAACACTATAAATTGAAATGAAAGATATGATTTATCCTACTAATAAAACACCTCCAAATGGTTAAACTAACCTCGGAGGTGTTTTTTATGGCAGTAGCACATAAAGGTGCAATATCATTTGGATTGGTCTATATACCGGTAGATTTATATACTGCGACGGGAGATTCAGGAGTTAGTTTCAATCAGCTTCATAAGGTATGCAGGCAGAGAATAAGATATAAAAAGTATTGTCCCACATGCAATGTTGATGATTTAAAATCGGATGATATAATCAAAGGCTATGAATATGAAAAAGGGAAATATGTAGTTATGGAGGATGAAGATTTAGAGAAAACTAAGACACAGAAAGACAAAAATATTACGATTCTACATTTCGTAGATTTAGATGAAATTGACCCCATATTTTATGAAAAGACATATTATGTGGTGCCAAATGGCAGCGACAAGGCATATGCATTGCTCAAGACTGCTCTGGAAAATGAGCATAAGGTGGCAATTGCCAAAACTGTATTGGGAACAAAAGAAAAATTGGTTACTATTCGTTCGACCAAAGAGGGACTAGTGCTGGAAACGATGTATTTTTTAGAAGAAATCAGAGTCGTTCCAAAGGCATTTGTTCAGGCGGAATTAAATGAGTCCGAGCTGGATATGGCAAAGATGCTTATCAACAATATGACAAATGAGTTTAAACCTGAACTATATAGGGATACCTACAGTGAAAGAGTAAAAGAAGCTATACAGAAGAAGGTTGAAGGTGAAGAGATTGTGGAAGAGGCTCCTCAGGAAAGGACAAATGTTATAGATTTGATGGAGGCTTTAAAGAGGAGTGTAGAGGCAACAAAGAAGGCACAATAACAATTCACAATTCACAATTCACAATTCACAATTCACAAATAAAAAACAGTGAAGAACTAAGAACCCATTAGGATCTCTACTATCTTTTTAGCTCATACTAAAATGGGATTCTTCACTGAAGCTATTGAAGTTTAGAATGACGCAAGCATTGATTATACTGTATTCATTAACCCGAATTTACTGCTATTGTCATCCTTGAGTGTAACGAAGGATCTCCGGCTTTAAAAATAGTAGAGGTGAGAACTAAGAGTTGTTAGGGTGAGCTATGGGATCTTAAAAGGGTTATTTTTATTGACTAATGTATTGCTTTTGTAAATACAATGGCATATAATATGTATAGAAAGGATGTGATTGTATGTCAAAAACAACAAATTTATATGTAAGACTTGAACCTGAACTTAAGGAACAGGCAGAGTTAGTGCTTGGGAAATTAGGAATTCCCATGTCTAATGCAGTAAATATGTTTTTAAAACAGATTGTTATGCAGAGGGGAATTCCTTTTGATATAAAGCTCCCAACAAGAAAGCCTGTTGGAATGGCTGATTTAACAGAGGAAGAATTAAATACAGAGCTTGAAGAGGGATATGAGGATTTTAGTAAGGGAAATATAAAATCTGTTGATAAAGTATTTTCGGATATCTATGAGGATTATGGGATATAGCGGAGGTGTTTCAGTGAGCAATTTTATTTTTTCAGGGTGTGATACTGTTGAATTAGCAAAAAAGTATGGCACTCCCTTATACGTGATGTCGGAAGATCATATTAGAGAAAGATGTGGAGAAATAAAAAGAGACTTCATAAACAAATATCCAAAGACCAAGGCGGTTTACGCAAGCAAGGCTTTTTTAACTAAAGAGATGGCAAGAATAATCAAATCTGAAGGATTGGGAATGGATGTAGTATCCGGCGGAGAGCTATATACAGCAATTAAAGCTGATTTTCCAATGGAGGACGTCATATTTCACGGAAACAATAAGACTAAAGATGAATTGACATTAGCAATTAAAAACAATGTTGGAAGAATAGTGGTAGATTATGTTGAGGAGCTTGACCTTATAGAAGAAATAGCTAAAGAATATAATAAACGGATGAAAATTCTCCTTAGGATAAATCCGGGGCTGGATATCCAAACTCATAAATATATACAAACAGGTCAGAAGGATTCTAAATTTGGTATTCCCCTAGATAATATATATGAGGTGTTAGAAAAGACGTTTAGTCTTAAATACATAGATTTGCTAGGGTTTCATTTTCATTTAGGATCCCAGATTTTGGATAATGAAAGTTATATAATGGCAGTTAGAATAATGGCTGATATAATGAAGAATGCAAAGGGCAAATACGGATTTGTAACTAAGGAACTAAATACCGGGGGAGGATATGGAATACCATATACAGAAGAAGCCGGCAAAGATTTAAACTATTTTACAGATCCTATAATCAATGAAGTAGATAAAAATTGCGTAGAATATAATTTGGAAAGGCCTTTGGTCATTATAGAGCCCGGAAGATGGATAGTAGGTGAAGCAGGCATTACCCTTTATACCATAGGCAATATAAAGAAAATACCAAAGCTAAAGACATATGTATCCGTAGACGGAGGTATGTTGGATAATCCCAGACCCAGTTTATATGGAGCAAAATACCAAGCTGTCTTGGCAAATAAGATAAATGAACCGGCAAATAATACGGTGACTATAGCGGGAAAATACTGTGAGTCCGGAGACATTCTTATATGGGATTTAAGATTGCCTAAAGTAGAAAGTGGGGATATATTGGTAGTGTTTACCACCGGAGCATATAATTATTCCATGTCCAGTAATTATAACAGAATTCCAAGACCTGCTGTAGTTATGCTAAGCCAAGGGAAGGACAGAGTAATAGTAAAAAGAGAAACCTATGAAGACATAATAAGAAATGATATATAAAATCATATAAGATACAATATGGCTAAGGGGGGTTAGTATGTTACTAATAAAAGATATAGAAGTATATTCTCCTAAAAATATTGGTGTAAAAGATATCTTAATAACCAATGGGAAAATTACTTTAATTGATGGGAAAATTGAGCCATTTAGCAATAAAATTCAAATAATAGATGGAACCGCAAAGAAATTGATACCAGGATTAATTGATAACCATGTCCATATTACAGGTGGCGGCGGAGAAGGAAGTTTTAAAACCAGAGTCCCCGAGATTACTCTTTCAAAGCTAATAGAGGGAGGGATTACAACAGTAGTAGGATTATTGGGCACGGATTCCACTACAAGATGCGTGGAAAATTTGGTGGCAAAAGCCAAAGCCCTAAAAGAAGAAGGGATATCCGCCTACGTACATACAGGATCCTATGGCTTCCCTTCCATAACGCTAACGGATTCAGTGAAGAAGGATATTGCCTTCATTGATGAGATAATAGGGGTGAAGATTGCTTTATCAGACCACAGATCTCCAAGCATAACTAATGATGAATTAGCCAGACTTGCATCTGATGTGAGAGTAGCAGGAATGTTATCTGGGAAAGCCGGAATAGTCGTAGCACATATGGGCAATGGGGACAAGGGACTGGGGCCAATCAATAAGGTGCTGGAAGATACCGAAATACCGATAAGAACCTTTAGACCGACTCATGTAAACAGGAAAGAGGAATTATTGAAGGAAGCCTTTGAATATGCTAAAAAAGGCGGAATAATTGATTTGACCTGCGGCAGCAATAAAGACTTATCTCCGGCAAATGTTGTAAAGATGGCTGAACGGGAAGGAGTGCCCCTTGAAAATATAACTATAAGTTCGGATGGTTATGGAAGTTGGTCAAGATATGATGAGTATGGAAATCTTGTAAAAATTGGAGTATCTTCTGTAGATAGCCTTTTTAATGAATTAAAAACCATGGTATTAGAGGTTGGATATGATTTAGATAAAGCATTACAATTCTTTACTACAAATGTGTCTAAAGCTCTCAATATTTATCCTAAAAAAGGCGTTATTATGGAGAATTCAGATGCGGATTTATTGATAGTAGACGATAATATGAATCTAGTCTCGGTAATAGCCAATGGCAGATTGATGTTAAATGATGGTAGAATATTAGTAAAAGGAACATATGAATAAAATTTAGGCAGATTATCATATCTGTCTGAATTTTTGTTTTAATGTTAAAGGATAATGCAAGACGCATTAAAATAAATTGACAAACGTTTGCACAGTTGTTATTATTAAGATATAGATTAATAAATAAAAAAATAGGGGGGATTAACTTGAAAAAGTTAATTACTGTGTTGGTGGTAGTGGCTATGTTGACTACCATGTTAGGAGGATGTTCTTCTAAACCTGCTACTAGTTCAGAAGATCTGGAAATAGGAGTATTAATTTACAAATACGATGATACCTATATCTCAACAGTAAGACAGGCTTTAGAAGCTGAGGCTGATGGTCATGCAAATGCAACCCTTCTTATGAACGATTCACAAAATGATCAATCAAAACAAAATGATCAAATCGACATATTAATTGAGAAAAATGTAGATGCTTTAATAGTTAACATTGTTGATATAGGGGCTGCAAAAACAGTTATAGACAAAGCAAAGGCAGCAGACATACCTGTTGTATTCTTCAATAGAGAGCCTGACGCCGAAGTTATTAAAACCTATGATAAGGCTAGATTTGTTGGCACTAAGCCGGAAGAAGCCGGAATAATTCAAGGTGAAATGATGGCAGAAGTTTGGAACGAAGGCAAATATGATAGAAATAACGATGAAGTTATGCAATATGTAATGCTTAAAGGTGATGCAGACAATCCGGAGGCAATTGCCAGAACAGAATATTCAGTTAAAACTCTAAATGAAAAGGGAGTTAAAACTGAAGAATTAGGACTTCAAGTAGCAAATTGGGATAATGACAAAGCAAATCAAGCTATGGAAGCATGGATGGCAAAAGACGGAGATAAAATTGAATTTGTTATAGCAAACAATGACGGTATGGCATCAGGCGCTATATCAGCATTGCAAAACGCCGGATACAACAAAGGTGATGCTGATAAGTACATTCCGGTATTTGGTGTTGATGCTACTGATGAAGCTAAAAACCTAATTGAAAAAGGCGAGATGACCGGTACCGTAAAACAAGACGGAGAAGGTATGGCGAAAGCAGTATTTGCATTGGCATTGAATGCAGCTAATAAGAAAGAATTCATTGAAGGAACAGATTATAAATATGATGAATCTGATATAGCTGTGAGGATCCCTTATCAAGCATATAAATAATTTAAAAAAGCATGGAGCATTTAGTTGCAGGGAATCGCACATTGGTTTAATTTTCTGGTGTGCGATTTTTTTTACCTATACACTTAATAGTAAAGATGTGGTGAGAAAAATGTCGGAAGAAAAATATCTTTTAGAGATGGTGAACATTTCCAAAGAGTTCCCCGGGGTAAAGGCACTGGATAACGTAAGCCTTAGACTAAAAAAGGGCACGGTTCATGCTTTGATGGGGGAAAATGGTGCAGGGAAATCTACATTGATGAAATGCCTCTTTGGGATATACAAGGAAGATAGTGGAGAGATTTTTGTAAACGGGGTTAAAATGCATTTTGATAATCCAAAGCAAGCATTGGAAAATGGCATATCAATGGTGCATCAGGAGCTTAATCAGGTAATGCAAAGAGATGTCATGGACAATATTTTACTGGGGAGGTACCCACAGAAAGGTATAATTGTAGACCAAAAAGAAATGTATGAATATACAAAAAAAGTATTTGATGACTTAGGCATTGATGTTGATCCTAAGGCTAAGCTTGGGAAACTGCCCGTATCTGCAAGACAGATGGTAGAAATAGCTAAGGCGGTGTCTTATGATGCCAAGATTCTCGTATTAGATGAGCCTACATCATCTTTAACACAGCAGGAAGTAGACCATTTATTTAGGATTATAAATTTATTACGGGATAGAGGCTGCGGGATAATATATATTTCCCACAAAATTGAAGAAATCTTAAGAATATCTGATGAAGTGACGGTTATGAGAGATGGCAAGTGGATAAGTACAAAGCCGGCTGATGAATTAACTAATGAAAAAATAATCAGTTTAATGGTTGGAAGAGAGCTAACACAGCGATTTCCAGCCAAAACAAATGTGCCTAAGGATGTAATATTGGAGGTAAAAAATCTGACAGGTAAATATCAGCCCAATATAAAAGATATATCCTTTGACTTAAGAAAAGGTGAAATATTAGGAGTTTCCGGTTTAGTAGGATCAAAACGTACTGAGCTATTGGAGACTATTTTCGGGATTGCATCTTATTCGGAAGGTGAAATTAGATTAAACGGAAAAGCTATCAGGAATAAGGATTCCACAGATGCCATTAAAAATGGGTTTGCATTACTGACAGAGGAAAGAAGGGCTACAGGGATATTTGGTGGACTAAATGTCAGGTTCAATTCAATTATTGCCAACATCGATAGATATTCTAAACATGGCGTGTTGAATAATAAAAAAACTAAGGATGATACAAATTGGGTAATCGACAGCATGAGCGTCAAGACACCCAGTCAAAATACATTGATGAGAAGCTTATCGGGAGGGAATCAACAGAAGGTCATCATAGGAAGGTGGCTTTTAACTGAACCGGAAGTACTCTTATTGGACGAGCCAACTAGGGGGATTGATGTCGGTGCTAAATATGAAATTTACCAACTTATTATAGATTTAGCTAATAGGGACAAAGGGATAATTTTTGTGTCTTCTGAAATGCCGGAACTACTGGGGATTTGTGATAGGATCATGGTGATGTCCAATGGCAGAATAGCCGGGATAGAAGATACAAAAGATTTGGATCAAGAAAAGATTATGACCCTAGCGGCAAAATACTTATAGAATTGAGGTGCAAAAATGGTTAAAGACAAGACAAAATTATATGATAAATTGCTCAATTATGCTTTACCTATTATATTGGGGATAATGATTCTTGGGGTTATTATAATAGAACCTTCATTTGTATCTATTAAAAACTTTACAAATATATTGAGCCAAGCATCTACGAGGGCAATATTGGCAATGGGGGTAGCAGGGCTAATAGTGCTTCAAGGTACGGATTTATCAGCCGGAAGGATATTGGGACTATCTGCTATAGTATCTGCTTCGTTATTACAAGATATAAATTATGCTGCCAGAATGTATCCAAATCTTGAACAATTGCCTTTAATAGTGCCATTTTTAATAGCCATTGGAATCGGAGTATTTTTTACTCTGATAAATGGCTTTGGTGTAGCGAAATTGAAGCTTCATGCTTTTATTATAACTTTGGGGACTCAGCTGATAGCTTACGGAGCAGCGTTAATCTATATTGACAGACCTCCTTTAGGGGCACAACCTATCGCAGGATTAGATGAGAGATATACCAATCTAGTAAAGGGTGCTTTTAAAATAGGAAATATTGAAATACCCTATTTAATCATTTATGCTGCGATCATAGCCGTTATTATGTATTTTGTTTGGAACAAGACCAAATTAGGTAAAAACATGTTTGCAATAGGGGGAAACCCGGAGGCTGCTGCAGTATCAGGAGTTAACCTTACTAAAAATATAATGTATGTATATCTAATTGCGGGTATTCTTTATGGTATCGCAGGATTTTTAGAAGCGGCAAGAATAGGTTCAGCAACGAGCATTACAGGTCAAAATTATGAACTTGATGCAATTGCTGCCTGCGTAGTTGGAGGAGTATCCTTCTCAGGAGGAGTCGGAACAATTCCGGGGGTATTGATAGGTTCAATTATTCTTCAATTTATTAATTATGGTCTGAATTTTATACAGGTAAATCCGTATTTACAGATCATTGTTAAGGGATTGATTATAATAGTTGCTGTCTCCATAGATGTAAGGAAATATATAGAAAAGAAATAGATACAGGGGTGGTAAAAGTGGATATAAATCTTTTAAAATCAAGGTTTTATGAGCTGTATGGAGATGGAGATATAGATATGTTCTTCTCCCCAAGCAGGATAAATCTAATCGGGGAACATATTGATTACAATGGAGGGAAGGTATTACCGGGAGCTATTCAGATAGGAACATATGGTATAGCAAGAAAAAGAGGCGACAATATATTGCGACTAGCTTCGGAAAATTTTGATTTAAAAGTAGTAACCTGTATAGATAATTTAAGATATGAAAAGGAACATAATTGGGGCAATTATCCAAAAGGTGTAGTCCACGAAATGAAAACTAGAGGGTATAATGTTTCAGGGATGGACATCCTTGTAAAAGGCAATATCCCAAACGGAGCAGGATTGTCATCTTCTGCATCATTGGAACTATTAATAGCTGAGATGATAAATGTGCTCTTCAATGAGGGAAATATATCAAAGATTGAATTGGCAAAGCTTTCCCAAAGAGCCGAAAATCAATTTGTCGGAGTTAATTGCGGGATAATGGATCAATTTGCGATAGCCATGGGAAAAAAGAATAAGGCGATCCTATTAGATACTGATACTCTGGTATATGATTATATAGATATGGATTTGAAGGATAATATCTTAGTTATTATGAATACAAACAAAAGGCGCGAATTAAGCGATTCGAAATATAACGAAAGAAGAATGGAATGTGATAGGGCATTAGAAATCATTAAAGGACATAAAGACATAGATTATCTTTGCCAATTAAACATAGATGAATTTGAACAATTAAAGACTCATATAAAGGAAGAAAATATAAGGAAAAGGGCAGAGCATGCGGTATATGAAAATGATCGGGTAAATAGGGCAAGCGAAGCCTTAATCCATGGGGAAATAGAAGTTTTAGGCGAACTTTTGAAACAATCACATAAATCCTTGAGGGATTTGTATGAAGTAACCGGAATAGAATTGGATACTATTGTATTTGCGGCCAATTCCTATGATCATTGCCTTGGCGCAAGAATGACAGGAGCAGGCTTTGGCGGATGTGCGGTTGCTATTGTAAAAAAGACTTATGTCGATGATTTTATTTCTTATGTAGGAAAAGCTTATAAAGAAAAGATTGGATATGATGCGGAATTTATAGTAACGGGCATAGATGACGGTACAAGACAAATATAGGACAAGGGGACTTGTCCTATATTTACAAAGTTAAATAATATATTAATTCTTCTTTGTTTGTATCATGGGCATCCAGTAAAGCTACTATTTCTCCATCGGAAAGAACTAAAATTCTATCACACATTCCCAATATCTCATCAAAATCTGTTGAAAAGAGAATTACGGAAGAACCACTGATAAGAAGATTGTTTATTATGTTATAAACATCATTTTTTGAAACTACATCAATTCCTCTGGTAGGCTCGTCCAACAAATAAATCTTTGCAAGCTGCATGATGCTCTTGGCAAAGGTCACTTTTTGCTGATTTCCTCCACTGTAATAGATAATTTTATCCTCAGGATTTCCCGGTGTTATCCTCAATTTGTATATATAATTCTCCGCTACATTTTCCATTATATAATTATCTAAAATTTGATTTTTAGAAAACCTCTTTAAAGAAGATATGGATAAATTGTTAATTAGATTAAAGTTATTGAAAATAGCAAATTCGATTTTATCTTCAGGAACCAAAGTTATGCCTTTAAGCATCGCATCGCTGGGGTGATTGATTTCAATCTTTTCTCCATCTAAAAATATTTTACCTGAATCAGGTTTTATCAACCCAAACAATATGGAAATCAATGTATCTTTTCTTGAATTGGAATTTCCTATGATGCCAATTATCTCTTGTTTTTGCAGTTTAAAATTGATACTTTTTAGTATATTTTTATAATTTAGATTTTCTACTGATAAGATTACATCATCGTTTTCGAAATATAATTTAGGATATTTGATAGGATTTTTTGATTCGGAAAGGACTTGTATTATCTTCTCACTGCTGTAATCCTTGCTCTCCCCCTTTTTTATTATGGAGCCATTTTTCAATACAGCAATTTTGTCGCTGATTTTTTTGATACGATCAATTTTATGGGAAATCAGCACAATTGAGCAATTATTTGCTTTCAATTTATTGATTATATCAAAGAGAATATCGTTTTCCAAATCCGTTAATGTAGAGGCAGGCTCATCAAAAATTATAAATTTAGCGTCTGAAATATATGCTTTTACAAATGATAGAATTTGTTTTTTTGATAATTCCATATCTTTAACATACATGAACGGATCAATATCTACGTTTAATTCATTAAATATTTCCTCGGTTAAATGATAAATATTGTTCATTTTCACGATATCATAAGGGGCATAAAGATGGGATTTAACATCGATAAAGATATTCTCGGCAACGGTTAGATTATCAAATAGGTTAATCTCTTGAGGTACATAGTATATGCCTTTCTTTTTGCTTTCAAATACATTCGGAAATTCTACGTGATTACTTTCAAATTCAATAATACCTGAATCCGGTTTATAAATCCCGCTTATTATCTTCATTAGGCTGGATTTTCCAGAGCCGTTTTCCCCGATGATTCCACATACTTCCCCGGGATAAAAGTCCATATTTATATTAGATAATTTGAATTTACTGGATATTCTTTTATTGATGTTAATCAATGAGAGAATAGGAACATTCATAAATGACTTCCCCCTTCAACGGCATTGATTGAAGTATAAAGTTGTATCCCGTTGTTGGACAATAATTTTTTATAGTAATCATCAATATTAGGATTAGTGACGATTTTATCTGCTATATTTATATTGCTAATATTATAAAATGCGGTTTTATTAAAATTGGAAGCTAAACATAAAACTATTTTTTCTCGTGAATTAGGCAGTATACTATTGATCAAGTTTGCTTTGTCCATATTTGATACGCTTATACCGGTTTCAGCATCAATACCGTCAACTTCTATAAATAATTTGTTAACGAAGAACTTTTGAATATTTAAAACAGTCAGAGCACCATATGTAACTTTAGTATCAAAATCCACATCGCCGCCTAAAAGAACGGCTTTATTTGAAGAACTTGAAGAAGCCTCAATAGAGATTAAGAGATCATTTGTTAATACGGTAATATTCTTTTTTTCTTTTAGTTTTTTAGCTATGTGATAATTTATTATACCGTTAGTTAGCATAATAACATCGCCGTTTTCAATGATATGTATGGCTATATTGGCTATTTCATCATAAAGAACTCCAAATTGGGAATCAGAAATTGCAATCCCATTATAATCGCTAAAAGTATTTTTTGGCTTTTCTTGTTTTTTTAAGACAGCGCCACCGTGAGTTCTTATTAGAAATCCCTCTTCTTCTAGTTTTTCTAGGTCTTTTCTAATCGTAACTTCCGAAACGTTTAACATCTGGCTTAATTCGTTTACGGATGCTTTCTTTTTTGTGTATAAATAGTTCTTTATGATTCTTATTCTTTCTATTGCAAACATTAAATTATCACCATTTCTTAAAGTATTGTCAAGCATTTGTATATGTATTATACACTATATATAATACAAAAATCAAGACATAGATAAGTTGAGATTGACAATCAAAAGAAAGCAATAAAAAGAAAACAACATAATATATTGACTAAATCATAAGCATATGATACAATTCGAAACAAGAAGTAAATGATTGAAACCCAGAATCGAAATAGTTATGTTTATTGTACCTAATTGCTTATTAGATATGAAAACGATGTCATATGATTAAGTAATTAGAGTTCATAATAAAAATAAATTTTAAGGGGGCAAAAAAAGTCATGAAAAAAATACTAGTTCTTTTATTAGTATTAGCACTGACATTATCATTAGTAGCTTGTGGTGGCGGAGGCGAAGCTCCATCTAGTGGCGGAAATGGCGGTAGTAACGGTGATTCAACTCCAGCTACTAGCGGGCAAGAATCAACAGGAGCAGGTAAGACTATTGGTATAGCAATGCCTACTCAATCAGCACAAAGGTGGATCAATGACGGAAATGGAATGAAGGAATTACTAGAGTCTAAGGGATACAAAGTTGACCTTCAATTTGGTGAAGACGTAGTTGAGAACCAAGTATTACAGGTTGAAAACATGATAACCAAAGGTGTGGATGTCTTGGTAATAGCTTCTATTGACGGAGAAGCGCTAACCGACGTATTGTCAAAAGCTGCCGATGAAAACATCCCGGTTATAGCATATGACAGACTTTTAATGAATAGTGAACACGTAAGCTATTATGCGACCTTTGACAATTTCCAAGTCGGTGTAGAGCAAGCAAGCTATATTGAAGAAAAAATGGGCTTAAAAGAGGGTAAAGGACCATTCAATATTGAATTGTTTGGTGGTTCACCAGATGATAACAATGCATACTTTTTCTATGATGGCGCTATGTCAATCCTGCAGCCATATATAGACGAGGGACAATTGGTTGTAAGAAGCGGACAGATGGGAATGGACAAAGTTTCAACCCTAAGATGGGATGCTGCAACAGCTCAAGCACGTATGGATAATATACTTACAGCCTACTACACTGATGCAAAAGTTGATGTAGTTTTATCACCATATGATCCGATTACCTTGGGTGTTATTTCATCTCTTAAAGGTGTAGGATATGGCTCCGAAGATTTACCTCTTCCAATAATTACAGGTCAAGATGCGGATGTACCGGGAGTTAAATCAATAATTGCCGGAGAGCAAACACAAACCATATTTAAAGATACCAGAGAACTAGCCAAGGTAGCTGTTGAAATGTGCGAAGCAGTACTGACAGACAAGGACCCTTCAATCAATGATACTGAAACCTATGATAACGGAGTAAAAGTTGTACCTTCATATCTGCTAAAACCTATATCTGTTGATATCAATAACTATAAAGAAGTTCTAATAGATTCAGGCTACTATACAAATGAAGATTTAGGTTTATAAGAAAAGCATCTAAAAAATGCATTAAGGAAGCTTTTCTTGAAACTCATTAAGGTCAAAACAGTCCCATAAAAATAAATTATCAGAATTGTAGGGACTTTCCTATTCGTTATAAAATTTTTTGGTGATAGCCTATGGCTATCGCCAAATTTTCAAAATGAAAGAGGTGGTTGAATGTCAGATTATATATTGAAAATGCTCAATATCACTAAAGAATTTTATGGAATAAAGGCATTGGATAATGTAAATTTTGAGGTACAACAAGGCGAAATACATGCTCTGGTAGGAGAAAATGGCGCAGGGAAATCTACTTTGATAAATGTACTTGGTGGTGTATATCCTTATGGTACTTATAAAGGTAAAATTTTATATGAGGGTAAAGAATGTAAATTTACAGATATAAGGCAAAGTGAGGATATAGGAATAGTTATAATTCACCAAGAATTGACATTGAGTCCCTATCTAACCTGTGCTGAGAATGTTTTTTTGGGAAATGAGCAATCCAAAAACGGCATTATCGATTGGGGAAAGACCACGGTAGAAGCTAAGAGACTATTTGAAAAAATCGGTTTAGATGAAGATCCAAATTCTATTGTCAATACATTAGGTATTGGAAAACAGCAACTTATTGAAATTGCAAAGGCGCTTACCAAAAGCGTCAAATTATTGATTCTTGATGAACCTACAGCAGCATTAAATGAAGAGGATAGTCATAAGCTGCTTAATTTGCTCTTGGAGTTTAAAAAAAATGGCATAACTTCAATACTTATATCTCATAAACTGAAGGAAGTTCTAAAAGTAGCTGACAGAATAACTATATTAAGGGACGGCTCAACAGTTGAAACGCTAATAAATGATGAAAATTTGAAAGAAGAAAAAATCATAAAGGCGATGGTGGGAAGGGACATAGGAGATTATTACCCAACTAGGTATGCAAATATCGGAAATGTATTTTTTGAAATTAAAAATTGGACTGTGGCGGATGCTTTGGATCAAAATAGGAAAATTATAGATGATGTAGGTCTTCAAATCAGAAAAGGCGAAGTAGTAGGTATAGCCGGGCTTATGGGCGCCGGAAGGACTGAGCTTGCTATGAGCATATTTGGCGAATCATTCGGAAAGAAATTATCCGGTGATATTTTTATAGATAATAAAAAGGCAGATATAAAATCTGTGGATAAGGCAATTGAAAATGGAATTGCCTATGTAACGGAAGATAGAAAAACTTATGGGTTGATACTGATTGATAGCGTAAAAAACAATATAAGTCTATCCAATTTTAAGAAAATAAGTAAAAATGCGATAATCAATAAAAATGAAGAAATTAAGGCGTCAGAAAAATACAAGAACGATTTTAATATAAGAGCTAAAGATATATTGCAAAATACTGAAGATTTGAGCGGAGGCAATCAACAAAAAGTAGTTTTGAGCAGGTGGATATTTTCAGATCCCAGTCTGTTGATTCTGGATGAACCTACAAGAGGAATAGATGTAGGAGCCAAAAGA
Organism: Paratissierella segnis; assembly: GCF_014385195.1. Taxonomy (GTDB): domain Bacteria; phylum Bacillota; class Clostridia; order Tissierellales; family Tissierellaceae; genus Paratissierella; species Paratissierella segnis. Next base: position 96,998 of record NZ_JACRTG010000029.1, on the reverse strand, counting down.
GAAATCTATACCATAATCAATAGATTAGCAGAGGAAGGAAAGTCTATTTTAATGATTTCTTCTGAACTGCCGGAGTTATTAAAAATGTGCGACAGAATTTATGTCATGAATCAAGGCAGGATAGTAGGAGAGCTTAGTGGGGATATGCAAACAGCCGAAAATGTTATGACCTGTATAATGAGGGATATAAAAGGAGGACAAGTTGAATATGGAAAAAACTAAATATTCAATAAAGGATACATTAAAAAGCAACATTAGAAAATATACGATGTTGATAGCGTTAGTAGCTATAATGATTTTCTTTGAAATTTTAACCAAAGGAATACTGTTGAAACCTCTTAATATTACAAATCTGATATTGCAAAACAGCTACATACTTATTATGGCTATAGGTATGTTGCTAGTCATTATAACCGGAAATGTAGATCTATCTGTAGGCTCGGTAGTTGCTTTAATAGGTGCTGTTGCTGCAAATTTAATGATTAAACACAATATGTCAGTTGTACCTGTTATCTTTATATCCTTGTTAATAGGAGCATTGGTAGGCGCATGGCATGGGTTTTGGATTGCCTTTGTAAAAATACCGGCATTTATTGTAACCCTATCAGGTATGCTGTTATTTAGGGGTTTAACTTTGGTTATATTAAAAGGGCAAACCTTGGCTCCTTTCGAAAAATCATATCAAGTTTTAAGTTCAGGTTTTATTAAAGATATCTTTAATGGACAGAACCTTCATATCACAACTATTTTAGTTGGTATAGTGTTTTCAATAGCGTATATTTTTTATGAATACAAAGATAGAAGCAATAAAATAAAATATGGCTTCAGGGTAACTCCCAACCGATTGGTGATAGCAAAGATTATTTTAATAATTATAGCTATCAATCTTACTACTTATAGTTTAGCTGTTTATAAAGGAATCCCCAATGTATTGGTTTTACTATTTTTCCTAGTATTAATATATAGCTTTATAGCCAATAAAACAGTTGTCGGCAGATATATATATGCCATTGGAGGCAATGAAAAGGCAGCAAGATTATCAGGGATAAAAACAGACAAGGTATTGTTCTGGGTTTATGTAAATATGGGGTTGTTGACCGCATTGGCAGGTATAGTTTTTTCAGGGAGATTGAATGCAGCAATGCCAAGGGCAGGACAAGGTTTTGAGCTAGATGCCATAGCAGCATGCTATATAGGGGGAGCTTCAGCATCTGGAGGTATAGGTACTATTATTGGGGCTATAATAGGTGGACTTGTAATGGGAGTATTAAACAATGGTATGTCGATTCTAGGAATAGGGATTGACTGGCAACAGGCAATAAAGGGGCTTGTATTGCTTATTGCGGTAGCCTTTGATGCTTATACAAAGTCCAAGGTTAAAAATTAAAAGAGGTGATTCAATTGACTAAGTATACAATAGGTGTTGATTTTGGCACATTATCAGGCAGAGCTGTAATTGTCAATCTATCTACTGGCGAAGAAGTTGATTCCAGCGTGCATGAATATCCTCATCAAGTAATGGACAAGAAATTGCCTTCAGGCAAGCCATTACCCCCTGATTGGGCATTGCAGCATCCACAGGATTATTTAGATGTATTGAGTAATACAATCCCAGATATACTTAGAAAGACTAATATAAGTCCGGATGATGTGATAGGTATAGGAATAGATTTTACTGCATGCACTGTTCTTCCTGTAAAGAAGGACGGTACACCCATGTGTTTTATAGATAAATATAGAGACAGAGAACACGCATATGTGAAGCTTTGGAAGCATCATGCAGCACAGTATTTGGCCAATGAACTCAACGAAAAGGCGGAAAAAATGGGTGAAAAGTGGCTATCTAGATATGGAGGGAAGATATCCTCAGAGTGGCTTTTCCCAAAGCTATGGCAGATATTAAAGGAAGACCAGGAAATATATGAAGAAATGGATAGATTTATTGAGGCTAGCGATTGGGTTATTTGGCAATTAACAGGGAAAGAAACAAGAAACTCTTGTACTGCAGGATATAAGGCAATATGGCATAAAAAAGACGGGTATCCGGACAATAAATTCTTTAAAGAGTTGGATTCGAGATTAGAAAACGTAGTAGATGAAAAGCTTTCTAGGGATATAGTCTCCATAGGAGAAAAAGCGGGAGAAATAACTGAATATGCATCTAAATTAACAGGTTTAAATATCGGGACTGCAGTTGCAGTTGCAAATGTTGATGCTCATGTATGTGTGCCGGCTGTAAAAATTTACGAACCCGGAAAGATGCTAGCAATCATAGGTACTTCTACCTGTCATATGCTGCTGGGAGAAGAAGAAAGGGAAGTATCGGGCATGTGTGGAGTAGTAGAAGATGGAATTATACCCGGATATTATGGATATGAAGCAGGTCAATCCTGTGTGGGAGATCATTTTGCATGGTTTGCTGAAACCCAAGTTCCCGAAAACTATATGCAAAGAGCAAAGGAAGAAGGACTTAATATACATCAATATTTAGCCAATAAAGCAGAAGCCCTAAAGCCGGGAGAAAGCGGCTTGATTGCCCTTGATTGGTGGAATGGCAATAGATCGGTTTTAGTAGATGTGGATTTGACAGGGCTTATAATAGGTATGGATTTACAAACAAAACCAGAAGAAATATATCGGGCTTTAGTTGAGGCAACAGCTTATGGAACGCGAATGATAATAGAAACCTTTAGAGAAAATAAAGTCTCGGTAAATGAATTCTACGCTTCAGGGGGTATACCTCAAAAGAATTCATTTATAATGCAGATATATGCAGATGTGCTGAATATGCCAATTTATATAGCAGGGACTGAGCAGGGTCCTGCATTAGGGTCTGCTATATTTGCCGCAGTTGCTGCGGGAAGGGAAAAGGGTGGTTTTGATAATGTAGTTGAAGCTTCCAAGATAATGGGGAAGGTTAATGATAGATACTATAAACCCAATGAAGAAAACGCTAAAATATATGATGAATTATTTAAAGAATATAGAATACTACATGATTATTTCGGACGTGGAGAAAATGATGTAATGAAAAGATTAAAAAATATAAAGAAGTCTATTAAAGAGGAGGGGGACTATGAGGGAATTTTGGCTTATAGTAGGTAGTCAACACTTGTACGGAGAAGAAGTGCTAAAGAAAGTAAAAAAGCATGGTGAAATCATCGCCGGAGAGTTGGATAAATCACCTTTTATTCCTTGGAAGGTAAAATTCGCAACTGTTGCCACCACATCTGATGAGATTGTTAAAATAATGGATGAAGCAAATTACGATGAGAATTGTGCCGGGATAATGACATGGATGCATACATTTTCGCCTTCAAAGATGTGGATAAGAGGATTTACTCGATTGAACAAGCCATATCTTCATATGAATACACAATTCAACAGGGAAATACCTTGGGATGAGATAGATATGGACTTTATGAATTTGAACCAATCCGCTCATGGAGACAGGGAGCATGGATTTATTGGCTCTCGCTTAAGATTACCTAGGAAAGTAGTGGTTGGATATTGGGAAGATAAAGATTTTCAAATCAAAATAGGGAACTGGATGAGGTCTGCAATATCTGTTATGGAATCTAAGACTCTAAATGTAGCTAGGTTCGGAGACAATATGCGTGAGGTTGCAGTCACTGAAGGAGATAAGGTTGAAGCTCAAATCAAACTTGGCTGGTCTATAAATTATTATCCCATGGGAGATTTAGTGAAATATATTGAAAATATAGAGGATAAGAAAGTCGATGAATTATTTGAGGTATATAGGGAGAAGTATAAGATTTCTACAGATAATATAGGACCTATAAAATATCAAGCTAGATTAGAGTTGGGAATGAGGAAGTTTTTGGAGGATGGTAAATTTAGTGCATTTACTACAACATTTGAAGATTTATACGGACTGGAGCAATTACCCGGTCTTGCAGTACAAAGATTGATGGAAGATGGTTTTGGCTTTGGCGCTGAAGGGGATTGGAAAACAGCAGCTTTAGGGCATATTATGAAAATAATGGCATCAGGTTTAGAAGGCGGCACCAGCTTTATGGAAGACTACACTTATCATCTAGAAAAAAACAACGAGCTAATATTAGGAGCTCATATGTTGGAAGTTGATCCAACAATAGCTGATGATGTACCAACCATAGAAGTCCATGATTTGGATATAGGAGGAAAGAATGCCCCTGCTCGCATGGTCTTCGATGGCAAAGAAGGCGATGTAATACTTGCATCATTGGTTGATTTAGGCGGGAGAATGAGACTTATTGTAAATGATGCAGTAGCAGTAAAACCTTTAAAAGACATGCCAAACCTACCTGTGGCAAGAGTGATGTGGAAACCATTGCCGGATTTACAAACAGCAGCAGAGGCATGGATATTATCAGGAGGAGCACATCATACAGTTATGAGTTATGCTTTGACAGCCGACCATATGAGAGATTTCGCTGAAATGGCGGGAATTGAGTTTATTCATATCAACAAAGATACAAATATCGTGGACCTAAAAAAGGAATTAGCCTATAACGACATTCTTTGGAAGTTTAAGTAAGGTGAATATCTATGTTAGAAGAATTGAAACAAAAAGTGTATAAAGCAAATATGATGCTAAAGGAGAAGGAACTGATTATCTTAACTTGGGGAAATGCATCAGGTATAGATAGAGAGAAGGGATTAGTGGTAATCAAACCCTCCGGAGTTCCATATGAAAGGCTGAAGGTAGGGGATATGGTTGTTGTAGACCTTGATGGCAATAAAATAGAGGGGGACTTGAAGCCCTCCTCTGATACCCCCACTCATCTTGAATTATATAAAAACTTTAAAAATATTGGCGGAATTGTCCATACTCATTCCAAATGGGCAACAATGTGGGCCCAAGCGGGCAGGGGAATAGAAGCCTATGGGACTACTCATGCAGATTATTTTTATGGTATGATACCTTGCACTAGAAATTTGACAGAGGGTGAGATAGAATTAGATTATGAGAAGGAGACGGGAAAGGTAATAGTAGAAACCTTTCAAAGCATAGATCCTGACTCTATACCGTCAGTATTGGTAAAATCACATGGTCCATTTTCGTGGGGAAAAGATTCAATAGAAGCTGTCAATAATGCGTTAATTTTGGAAGAATTGGCACATATAGCATATGGAAGTGAACATCTAAGTAGAGGCGTGCTGAAAAGGATGGATCAGAATCTTTTGGATACCCATTATTTGCGGAAGCATGGTAAGAACGCTTATTATGGGCAATAGGATAAGTGCCTTTATCGTCATAGTCATATTGGGGGAGGAGTATTATGGATTATAGAGAGACTTACTTTGGGAAATATAAAAACTATCCAATAAGAGAATATATTTTAGACAACGACAAAAATTTAATCGTTAAAATCCTATCCTTAGGCGGAACAATCAGGGAAATTAATTATAAAGGCAAAAATCGAGTTTTGGGTTTCAATAACGTTGATGATTATATAAATTTAAGAACGTATTTTGGAGCTATAGTAGGAAGGGTTGCCGGTAGGATTTCAAGCAGACTAATAAGGATTGACGGGGTGGATTATAAGCTAAATCAAAATGAAGGGACTACTTGCTTACACGGCGGGCAGGAAGGATTTGCATTTAAAGCATGGGAATTTGAAGAAAGTAAAATTTCGGACAATTCCGTAAGCGTTACCTTAAAATATATAAGTCCTAATTTAGAGTCGGGTTTTCCCGGAGAGGTTACAGTATTTGTGCAATATACAGTATATGATGATGATTCACTTTCAATAGAATACTTCGCAAGAACCGATAAGCCTACTCCGATTACCCTCACTAATCATAGCTATTTTAATTTAAATGACGATTTGAATGAGGATATATTAGAACACTTCTTAAAAATAGATGCAGACAGCTATTTAAAATTAGATGAAAAAAGTATTCCCGTTAAAGTAGTTAGTGTTGAAAACACTCCTTTTGATTTTAGAAATGCAAAGATGATAAAATCCGACATGGATTTGTCCCTTGAGACTTTCAAATATACAAAAGGATATGACCATCCATTTATATTGAATGGAGAAAAGCGCATTGAATTGTACTCGAAAAAATCGGGAATATCTCTAAGCGTTGAAACTACAGAACCGGTTGTAGTACTATATTGCAGTAATAAGTTAGAAAAAGATTTGTTGCTGTCCAATGGGGAGAAAACCTTTAACTATCAAGGGGTATGTTTAGAAACTCAATGGTATCCAGATGCATTAAATCAAGACTTCCTGCCGGATAATATATTAAAACCCGAGGGAGAGTATTATAGTAAAACAACATATAGATTTAAAAACATATCCGATTAGGTAATCCCAATCGGATATGTTTTAATCTTAATCTAACGAAAATATTTTAATACCTATTCTGATTTCATTACTTCTTTTACAAAACTTTTCAATTCACTTATATCTTCACCATTAGGTCTATTCTTGTGCATTACCTTAAAACTTCCGCGACAATGAAATTCACGACTGTCAGCGAGTATGTTCTTTTCAGAAAGCAGCTTTGACACCTGAGAATATGTTGAAGTCAAAATGGCAGCGGTGCTGAAATTAATTACCTTTTTTACTTTTCTGCTGTTCAGTGACTGAATAAATTTCTTAACCTTTTCATCCACGCCGGCAGCATATACTGAGCTTCCTAAAAATAGAATGTCAACTTCGTCATTAAGGGGTACATCCACTGTTTGTGCTTCCGCACCGGTCACTTCACTGATTGCATCTGCAAGTTTCTTGGTATTCCCCGTCTTACTGTAATATCGAATAGCTGTATTCATAATTCAATCTCCTTTGATTCATCTAAAATTTTATATAGCAGGTTGTACAATATTTTTGCTTCCTCGACAGAAAGATTTATACAGGATGCAAGCTTCAGCGGAATATTAACCGCCTTGTCTTTCAATCTTTCTCCCTTATCTGTAATAGTTACAATTAAGTTACGCTCATCCTCAGCTAATCTCGTCCTTGACACTAAACCTACCGATTCCAGTTTCTTAAGAAGAGGGGTAAGCGTACCTGAATCAAGATACAGATATTCTCCCAGACTTTTAACATTCATGCTCTTTTTTTCCCAAAGTACCAACATTACAATATACTGTGTATAAGTCAAACCAATTTCGTTCAAAAATGGTTTGTATTTTTTCACAATCTCTCTGGAACAGGCATAAATGGGAAAGCAAAGCTGATTTTCAAGCTTAAGTATATCGTAATTCATTATTCCTCCAATAGTTTTACTATGGCACTCTCAATAGAAGCAGGAGTCTTTGCAGATCCATAACGTTCTACAACCTCGCCATTTCTGTTAATGAGAAATTTCGTAAAATTCCATTTGATATTAGAACTGCCCAATCCACCTTTCTGAGATTTAAGCCAGGAATAAAGCTTACTTTCATTATCTCCGTTCACATTGATTTTATCAAATTGTTTGAAAGTTATATTATAATGAAGTGTGCAGAAATTATTGATTTCTTCATTAGTACCCGGAGCCTGATTTCCAAATTGATTACACGGAAAATCAAGAATTTCAAAACCTTTATCCTTGTACTTTTCATATAGTTCCTGTAACCCATTATATTGCGGGGTAAATCCACAACCTGTTGCCGTGTTAACTATTAATAATACCTTGTCCTTGTATTCCGAAAGACTCACGTCATTACCTTTTGAATCTTTTACTGTTATATCATAAAATTTCATTTTATTCTCCTTAAATTAAATTGTTCTTTATTAAATTGTATTCAATTTAATTATTTTTGTCAAGGGTTTTTTACTTGGAAGTAGCAGCTTAAAGAAAAAGTGAAGCCTCAAATCTGATGCCTTTATTTGTTGTATAAAAAAACAAAAATCTAAATACTTAAAAAGAAACCCTTGAGATGAATTAACTTTTTCAAAGCCTTTAATCTTATGGGTTTCTTTTTTAGTTCACGGAGCAACTATTTCTGATTGATCCTTTTATAAGTTTTTGCTAAGTATTTTATGATATGATGTTTGGAGTCTAGAGAGACTATCTCATTATAGTCATTCTATCTCGTTTACTTTAACATTAAATATCCTTTCGGATATATTGAGATTGAGGTTTTTAGTTTTATGGAATTGAAATCTATTTTTATCAATAAACTCTCGTATTTCCTTAAATTGATTCTCATATTCTATATATAATTCATGGGATTTCTCAACTGTCACCTTTTCAAATCTTAACTCGCATCCCGGGCTCATTTGGGCAAGTAAGTTTAAATCAGGAGTTATCACTGTAGCAATCTTTGTATATCCTCCCGTAGTTTGTTTATCATTCATCATTATTATCGGAGAGCCATGCCCTGGTACTTGGACCGAACCTGAGACTATGCCATCGGATATTATATCCGCTCCCAGTTTGTGCTCAATCTTTGGTCCATCAAGTCTATAGCCCATTCTGTCAGATTCAGCTGTGACCTTGTAGATAGAATTCAAAAAAGCTTGGATGGCTTCATCAGTGAAATAATCATCCTGAGGTCCCATTACCACCCTGACTACATTTTCTTTCTTGTATATTGGCATAAATCCTTTAAGAAGATAGCTTCCCTCATTGCTTAAAGATTTTTCACCCAATTTAATTTCGTCATTTTCTGACAACTTTCCACCATTCAATCCGCCAAGGTTTCCTCTAACATAGGTTGACTTGCTTCCCATGACTTTCGGGACATCAATCCCTTTACTGAAGGCAATGTAAGTTCTTAATCCATTCAGTACACCGGAAAACGTAAGTTTATCTCCTGCATTTACTCTAATTGAAGTCCACATCAAGGCTGGTTCTCCATTGATCTTAGGACTCATGTTGGCCCCTGTAATGCTTATGATTTCATCACAACCAAATTCAACTTCAGGTCCTAAAAAGGTACATTCTAACAGAGCTTCATTCTCTTTATTTCCGATGAGCATGTTTGCAATTCTCATGGAGAAGTTGTCCATCGCCCCCGCTGTAGTTATTCCAAATTGTTGAAAGCCCCATCTTCCTTGGTCTTGGATGGTAGTAAAAAGTCCGGGCTTTTTTATTATAATTTTATTCATGGCTTCTTACCTCCCCATCCATTATAATATTTACCTCATATTCGTTCCTTTTGACTAATTCTTGTATTTCCTTATATTCTTCTTCAGTTATTTGTACAAATCTTATAAAGTCTCCTGCCTTTAGAAGTACAGGCGGATCTGATATGGGATCATAAAGCTTAATAGGAGTGCGCCCTAGAAGCTGCCAACCTCCCGGACTATCTATGGGGTATATCCCTGTCTGTGAACCTGCGACGCCAGTGGATCCTCCGGGAATTTTAGTTCTCGGTGTTTTAAGTCTGGGTGTGGCAATTCTTTCATCCATTCCGCCCAGATATCCAAATCCCGGAGTAAAACCTAACATGTAAAGAAGATAATCCCTTGATGTATGTATCTCAATGACCTCTTCAACAGTTAAGTTGTTGTGACTTGCCACGAATTCGATATCTGGACCGTATTCTCCACCATATACTGTAGGGATTTCTACGATCCTTATAGCTCCTACATCTCCTTCGCCCATAGAACTTTCAATTTCCTCTAGATTTTCTATCAGTTTTCCGTATGAAATTTGTAATGGATCAAAAATAATCAAAATTGATCTGTAGGTAGGAATGATTTCAGTTATATAATTGATATTTAAATTATTTATTGTATTAGCCATATTTCTGATTTTTGTATTGATTTCCGGACTAATGCTATTTCCGAATTCCATTACTAAGGCTCGATCACCTGCAGGAAGAAACTTCGTTTTATCATACATTCAAATCACCCTTTTCTAGCTCCATAGAGCCTTAAGACCTGACAAGGAGCTTATTCCTAAGAAAGCTGTAATTATTACTACTAAAATGCCAGTGATAAGCAGCCATTTAGGATGTTTATAATCGCCAACTATTTCTTTCTTTCCGGATGCTAATAGCATGGTACCTAGGGTTACAGGAAGTATAAGTCCATTCAATGATCCTGCAACTACCAATAACTTTGCAGGCTGACCTATGGTAATAAATATAATCGTAGATACGCCTATAAATCCAATTATCCACTTATTAACATGGTCGGATATCAGTTTTGTAAATGTTGAAATAAATGAAACCGATGTATATGCAGCGCCTACTATTGATGTAAGAGCTGCAGCCCAAATGACTAGCCCAAATACTTTATATCCAAAGTTTCCAGCTGCCTCCTTAAAAGCAGATGCCGGAGGACTTGCAGGGTCAAGTACAAATCCTTTTGAAACGACTCCCAAAACAGCTAAGAATAACAATACTCTCATTATTGCTGCTATTCCGATTCCCATATATGCCGATTTGTTTATTTCATCTAAATTTTCTTCACCGGAGATTCCGGCATCTATAAGCCTATGCCCTCCTGAAAATGTTATATATCCGCCTACAGTGCCACCTACCAAGGTTATAATTGCAAGCATAGGAAATTCTTTAGGTATTACGGTTCTATAAAGAGCCTCACCTATTGGAGGTTTTGTTTTTATAGCTACATAAGCAACTAAGACTATCATTATGCCACCCAATATTTTGGTCAAATTATCCATTGCCTTGCCTGCTTCTTTAGAAACGAAGATTACGATTGCTAATGCGGCTGATATAACTGCGGCGATTTTAATATCTATTCCAAATAAAATATTAAATCCCATAGCGGCTCCGCCAACATTTCCGATATTGAATGCTAATCCGCCTAAAGCTACTAAAAATGCAACAAAATAGCCTAATCCCGGAACAACCTTATTTGCGATTTCTTGTCCTTTAAGCCCTGATACGCCTATAATTCTCCAAACATTAAGCTGAGCAATCAAGGATAAGATTACAGATACAAGTATAACAAACCCAAAGGTTGATTGAAGTTCACCGGTGAATACTGCAGTTTGAGTCAAGAAACCCGGTCCGATTGCCGATGTAGCCATTAAAAATGCTGCGCCAATAAGAACTGAATAATTTTTACTTTTTGTCTTACTCATATTCTAATTCCCCCTTTTAATAAAACTACCTATATTTTTGACTTCTATCCCTTCTGCCTCTAGACTCTCTCTTATCAATTTCACAAAACTAACTGCTTCAGGATTATCTCCATGAACACAGATTGAATCAGCCTTGATGTCAATATCTGTACCGTCAATAGCTGTAACCTTTCCTTCTAATACCATTCTTTTAATTCTTTGAATTGCTAAGTTTTTATCATGTATCATTGCACCGGGCAATCTTCTGTTAACTAATGTACCATCTGCATTATATGCCCTGTCTGCAAATACTTCGTGAGCAACCTTTAACCCCCTTTCTTCAGCTATTTGTAATAAGCAGCTTCCGCTTAATGCCATGATAATTATATCTTTGTCTACTTCTAACATGGCTTCTACTATTGCATCTGCTAATTCTTTTTTTACACATGCGGTATTATAAAATGCACCATGTAGTTTCATATGCTGTATCTTTGTACCATGGAATTTAGCAAAGGCACTCAATGCACCTAATTGATAAAGCATATAATTTTTTGCTTCATTTGGTGTAATATCCATATTTCTTCTTCCAAAAGCCATTAAATCAGGATAACCGGGATGTGCGCCAACTGCGACCCCATTTTCTACTGCGAGCTTAACAGTTTTGTCCATTATTAGAGGATCACCGGCGTGCCATCCGCAGGCAACGTTTGCAGAAGTGACATATTTAAGTACCTCTGAGTCTAAACCAATGGTATAGGCTCCAAAACTTTCTCCTAAGTCTGAGTTTAGGTCTACAAATCCCTTCATAATAACACCTCCATTAAAATTAAACTGCTTAATAAAATCTACTATATATTAATAATACAATATTAATGTAGAAAAGTCTTTAATTTTTTAGAATATTGAATTAAAATTGGGTGAATGATGGGTAAAGATAAAAAAGATTATTAATAGTTATTAATGATTAATATTGGGGTACTATTTAATAATGGGATGATTCAAAATACTGAAATTAGGCTGCTTATATCATCCTATGTATAGTTAACCTTTTTATAGTAAACTTCAAAATAGGAGGTATAAATATGTTAAAACCTAAAGTGATAATTGCTAAAAAAATTCCAAAAGATGTAGAAGAATATATTGCAAAATATTGTGATTATGCGATTTTGAGTGAAAAGGCAAATTATAATACAATAATAGATAAAATTCATGATGCGGAAGGGATAATAATGCCTCCAATTAAGGTAGATGAAAATTTTCTAGAACATGCTCCAAAGCTTAAGATAATCAGCAATATATCTGTTGGATATAATAATTTTGACATTGATGCTATGAAAAAAAGAAATATTATTGGAACTAATACACCTGAAGTACTAAATAATACCGTGGCGGATTTGATAATGGGACTTATAATAGCTTCTGCTAGGAGAATTCCTGAATTAGATGGATATGTTAAAGATGGTAATTGGAAAAAGGGAGATGATGAAATATTTTTTGGAAAAGATGTTTATAAATCATCTCTCGGAATTATTGGTATGGGGAGAATAGGCGGGTATGTGGCTAAAAGAGCTAAGTTAGGTTTTGATATGGATGTTTATTATTATAATAGGAATAGAAGACATGAAATTGAGGATTCCTTTGGGGTAAGGTATCTAGAATTGGATTCTTTACTAGGTACTTGTGAATTTGTGGTTTTAATGACTCCATTAACAGATGAGACATATCATCTTATGGATGATGATAAATTCTCAAAGATGAAAAAAGAAGCTATTTTCATCAATGCCTCCAGAGGAAAAACTGTAGATGAAAATGCTTTAATAAGAGCATTACAAAATAATAAGATATTAGCTGCCGGTCTTGATGTATATGAACAAGAACCAGTTGACAGCAATAGCCCTTTGCTAAAAATGAAAAATGTGATTACGGTGCCACATATTGCATCTTCAACTGAAAAAACAAGAAATAAAATGGCTATGGCAGCTGCACAAAATTTGGTTCAAGGTTTGTATGGAGAGTTGCCAAAGGATGTTGTACCAGAATTACGAGATATAATTGAATTTGAAAAGAATTAACAGCTTCATTTATGCATTATGCATCTCCAATTTATTATACTACTGTTTAGGGTGTTTTGTTTTTCTCTTGAATTATATTTTCTAAGAAGTTTTCTACAACATATGATGATTGTTTTTGGTTCTTCTTATAGATTGTGTTGTTTAACAAATACTGTTTTTTTAATGAATGATGAGTGGGTATGTTATACTATACCTTAAATAAATAGGAGGGATATTTTTGGAATACAAATTTTTGCATACTTGCATAAGGGTTATGGATTTAGAGAAGTCATTAGGTCAAAATAAAATTATTGATATAGGCTCGCTGAAGGTTTCCGCAGTGAGCCTATATCAATAGCAGGGCTAAATTAGACTTTTTAAAGTTAAATCACAAAAACTAGTTTCAAAAGCTTGTTTTCTATTAGATCAAATTAAAGAAATTTTCCACCTTTTTATACCTTTCGATAGTGTTTATGTAACGATTTATAATGCATATACTTATCCACAGTATATTTCCTATATCTTCATAGCTAAGAAGATTATCTTCATAAATTCATGTTAATTGTTGGATTTTAATTTTTGTAAATGCTAAACCTTTTCTGTTTTCTGGATTTTCTTCACAATTAAAACTCGCGGTAAGTGCAGCTGGTACTAGATACTGCTCAATCAGTGCTTTCGTCTCTATTGGGCTTAACCCATATTCTTCTTTTAATTCATTAAGTAATCTTTGACATGAATTATTACTTTCCATTATTTCTTCTGCTATAATTCCCCATTGGGGAATCCTCCATTCGTCAGTATCTACTAACTCTTATTATACATTACCCTGGGTCATTTGACCTAATAGTATTATTTTTTCAGAATTAACTTGTCCTTTTTAGTATAGCTTATCTAGTTATTCAATAATAAATTTCAAAATGGGAGTGAAAACATATATGATTTACACATAATATTCCTCATGCTATGCTTGAAATTAAGTAGCAGTGATTCAAATTTAGCCTCACTGTTATCAAGAATACATGTATAGAGAAAGGAGTTATAAAATGAATGTTACTAAGTATGATGTGGAAAGTATCATAGATGCATCACTTGGTGCTACACCTGCACCGACTATGACACAAGTGGAGTCTTTTGTCCGCAAAACTCTAAATTACAACTTCAAAATGACTTTGACAGAACCATTCTTTATTAAGAGCAATGCAGAGATTTTGCACGCTGCTGGTAAGCAATTATGTTCTGTAATATCTTATCCATTAGGAAGTATGAACCATAAATCAAAAGTATTACAGGTTCAGACTGCTTTAAAAGATGGGGCTGACGAGTTAGATATCGCAATGGATATCAGTGCATTCAAGTCTAAACATTATGAAAAGGTAAAGGAAGATTTAAAGCCATGCGTAGAAATGATGGAAGGCAGGATATGCAAATTATTGTATTTTGCAAGCTTACTTACAGAGGATGAGCAACTTTGTGCTTGTGAAATTGCACTTGAATTAGGAATACCTTTTTTAAAGACTAACCCTGGATATGGTTATTCAACAACTCTTGACCAAGTTAAGCTTGTTAAAAAACATTATGGAGATGATCTTAAAATAATGGTATCTGGTGGTGTCCGTACCAAAGAAGATGCTATAGCTTTTATTGAAGCTGGAGTTTCACGTATCGCAACTAGTGCTTCATTCGAAATTGTGGACAGTTTATAAAGCTTAGTAAAGAAAGGAGAGATTATTATGAAAAAACAAGTACTTGCTAAATTTATTGATCAGACAAACTTGAAGCCTGGTCAGACGGAACAATATATCACCGAATTTTGTAAGGAAGCTGATGAAGCAGGTTTTGCAAGCGTATGCATACTTCCCACGCTGGTAGAGACAGCTACATCAGTTCTCAAAAACACTAATACTAAGGTGTGTACTGTAATAAGTTTCCCTTTAGGTATGGATGTACCTGAGGTCAAAATTTGTGCTACTAAAGAAGCTATTGAAAAAGGAGCAGAAGAAATTGATTTAGTTCTTAATGTATGTGCTCTTAAATCTGGGCTTTATAATATTGTAAACCAAGAGTTATTTGGGGTTTCCCAATTATGCCATGATAATGGTGTTCTACTTAAATTGATTATCGAAACACCACTTCTTAATGAGGAGCAAATAATAAAAGCTTGTGAGTTAGCTGAGGCAAATCAGGTTGATATTGTAAAGACTTCCACTGGTTTTAGCGCAATGTTACCACGATCCACATCAGTTGAGGATGTAAAGCTGATTAGAAAACATATAAAACCTACTACTGGACTAAAGGCTGCTGGTGGTATACGTATTACTGCTGATGCGCTTAAGATGATTGAAGCAGGTGCAACGAGGATAGGAGCGAGCTCAGGAAAAGAGATCGTTGCTGGATTGGATGAATGAAAGCAGCAAATGTAGTTTCTAATAATTGTATTATCTTAGGTGCCGAACC
Source organism: Paratissierella segnis (assembly GCF_014385195.1). Classification (GTDB taxonomy): domain Bacteria; phylum Bacillota; class Clostridia; order Tissierellales; family Tissierellaceae; genus Paratissierella; species Paratissierella segnis. Next base: position 81,513 of record NZ_JACRTG010000029.1, on the reverse strand, counting down.
TAAGACATGGGAAGAAGCCATTGTAATAGCTGGGAATCTGCTGGTGAAGAATGGGTTTGTCAAGTCAGAATACGTGGATGATATGATAAAAATGGTCAAAGAACTAGGTCCATATATTGTAATTGCTCCAGGGTTAGCAATACCTCATGCTAGACCTAGCATTAGTGTGATAAGTAGCGGTATTAGCATTGTTACTCTCAAGGCACCTGTTTATTTTGGTAACCAGTCTAATGATCCTGTTCAATTAGTAATAGGATTGGCAGGATATAATGATGGTGTTCATTTGGCGCATATGAAAATGATTGCAGATATATTTGAAGATGAAAATATTATCTATGAAATTGCAAAATGCAAAAACAAACAAAAAATTGCGGACATTTTTAATGGAAAGGAGGTGAACTTATAAGTGCGTATTCTGGTAATATGTGGATGTGGATGTGGAAGCAGTGTAATTTTAAAAATGAATGCTAAAAAAGTCATTGATAGCCTCGGTATTAATGCTGATCTAGAGGTAAGTGATACTACAACATATAAGGGTGCTGTAAAAGATGCTGATTTAATACTGGTTGGTAGTGAAATAGCAGAAGTTATAACCGAAATCAATGTTCCTATCATTATTTTAAACAGCTTTGTAAATAAACAAGAGATACGAGATAAGCTAGAAGTATTTTTTAAAGAGAAGAATATGCTTTAATGTTAGAGACTAGGCGTTGTTAATATCAAATATTTTTGTAAAGGAGGAGAACCATGGGAACAGAAGGGTTTAAAGGAAAAATCGTTGTCATTACAGGCGCTGGTCAAGGTCAAGGTAGATATTTTGCTGAGCAATTTTATCATGCAGGTGCAGCAGTAAGTCTACTTGATTTGAATTCGAAGTCTCTTGATGAGGTAGTAAAAGATATGGGTCCTACTGATTCAGACCGTTTTAAGGCTTATGCGACTGATGTGAGTGACAGTACACAAGTTTCAGCAATTATTGAAGATATAGGTAAACATTTTGGCAAAATCGACATTTTGATCAACAATGCAGGGATATTACACAAAAGCATGATTGAAACCTCTACTGATGATCATATAGAGTTGATGATTCGTGTAAATCTGATGGCACCAATGTATTGTACGCGATCAGTTATACCATTTATGAAAAGGGAAGGTGGTAATATAATTAACGTTTCATCTATTCTTGCTACTTTCCCCAATACATCCTCAGGAGCATACGGCGCGGCAAAGAATGGCTTGGTAACACTTACTAGGGTTTGGGCTGCTGAGCTAGCACCATATGATATCCGAGTTAATTGTTATGCGCCTGGTGTAGTCAATACTCCAATGATGTCAGAAATTTTTGTTCAACATAGGGAAGAATCCAAGCTATCCCAGATTCCATTGCGTCGATTCGGCGAATCTGAAGATATATTTAAGCTTCTAAGTTTCTTATGTTCTGAACAAGCTGAATATATTACTGGTCAAACTATTGGTATAGATGGTGGGATGTGGGCTACACAAACACCTACTATCGCTTGGAATAAAAAGTGAATAAAGGAGGGGAAGTCTCTGTGATTAATTTTATAGTTAATGTTTTAGGTGATCCTACAATAATGTTAGGGTTTATAGCTTTAATTGGTCTTATTATCCAAAGAAAAAAAAGCGGGGATATTATTCTTGGGACATTGAAAACCATGATGGGATATCTTATTCTTAGTGCAGGTACAGGGATAATTGGTACACCTATCAATCTTCTTACCACACTTGTTCAGAAAGGATTAGGTGTTAACGGTGTTCTTCCGTTATACTGGGCAGTATATTCAGAATCTATGTTAAAATACGGTACTGAATCGGCATTAATGTTTATTGTAGCTTTTATTATCAATATTATTTTAGCTAGGTTTACTAAGTGGAGAAATCTTGCTTTAACCGTTCATCTTCAATTGTTTTGGACTGCATTTATGGCAAGTGTAATGGGTGGGTTTGGCCTTTCAATAGCCCAGATTGTTCTTATTGGAGGTGTTTTTTCAGGAATTTATTTCTGGATATCTACTACGATTTCAGCTCATTATGCAAAACCACTTACCGATGAGCATTGCAATTTTGTTCCAAGTAGCATTGGTATTATAATTGCTGGTGAATCTGGTAGATTGTTTAAAAAAAATAGCAAGTCTGCCGAAGAGATAAGTTTTCCAAAATCCTTAAATTGGATGAAAGACAGTATAATGTCTACAAGTGTAGCTTTTTTGATTCTTAATTTTGTTTTTGTATTTGTAGCTGGAATATCTGTAACTCAGGAGATTGCTGAATCGACACCATGGATCGTATATGTTATATTACAATCATTAACATTTGGTGGTGGCATCGCTGTCATTCTTTATGGCGTTCGTATGATGCTTGCCGAATTAATCCCCGCATTTGCAGGTGTTGCAGAAAAGATTCTTCCCAATGCAAAGCTTGGTTTGGATTATCCCACAATTTTCCCTTATGGGGGAACGGCAGTAATGATAGGTTTTGTATCTAGCCTAGTGGGGTCAGTCTGTGCAACTTTGGTTATGAGTATTACTGGGTTCTCACCTGTTGTTCTTCCAGGTGTACAAATAAACTTTTTTGAAGGTGCATTAATCGGTGTTTATGCAAATGCACATGGTGGTTACAAAAATGCTGTATTTAGCGCTTTTGTTACAGGATTCTTGCTTCAATATATGGTTGCTTTTACTTTCCCATTTACTGGGCATCTTGTAGCTACAGGTGGTGCTTATGAAGCAATCGATTTCAATACAATTGGGTTACTATTTATAAAGATATTTTCTTTATTTAAATAATTAATATATTTATTTAATAAATTAATTAGAACAAGATATCCGTTTCGACATGACGGATATCTTGCTTATAGAATGAAGGAGATTTATGGACAATAATATTGATATTTTTTTTGATACTATCCGAACAAGTAAATTTTTAAGCATAATTTTTGCCCCATATGAGCTGACAGAAGAAAAGATTAAAAAACAGGTTGTCTTGGACTATGGATGTGGTTATGGTGGAGGAAGCTACTATTTAGCTAAGCATGCTAAAACAGTAACTGGCTATGATTTAGATATTACACGTATTGAATTTGCAGAAAAGACTTTTGTTTCTAGTTGTGTTAACCTAGTCTATACGAATCAATACAAAGATTTGATTGCTCATTATTATGATGTCATATGCATCTTTCATGTTTTCACTAAAAAAATGAATATTGCTGACATTGTGAAGCAGGTTCTAATGTTAATAAAACCAACTGGAAGGATATATATTGCCCTTAAAGATGAATTTGTAGGACAACTTATATGTTTCGAAACTTTGCTCTTTAAGTTGTCAAAATATAAATATCGTGTCAATCAGCATGAAATTAATTTTCTTTATGGAAGAAAAATTATTTATGAAGAAATTGAATTCTTAAGTATGAAATGATATTGTTCTTCCATTCTAATCAGTAAAAGTTTTCTACAAGTTTATTTCTCAGGGGAATCAATAAAAATGGATATACCATCACTTGGATTAACAATTGTCTTCAATAAACCGACAGTGAAATCGTTTATTATCACTATTAATAGTTAAAAGGGTTTTTTGCTGGTAGGTAGAGATACCTTGTTTATCAGTAGATACAGACGTTGCAACGATAGTTTTTTGTGGATATCAACTCCACAACGATAGGATAACTATTTTCATAGTAAAATCTCCTGTGGAAGCAAATTTAATAGAAATAGTAACGTTGACTGTCATCCTAATGGAGGTAAATATGTACTTGTGAGGTGTAAGTTATGATTAATAGACGATGTATAGGGATTGTTCATTTTCTATTGAGACGTACAAAACCAATTCCTATTGCAAAATTAGCTGAATTTTGTTCTGTCAGTGATCGTACCATTCGTAATGATATGGAAAAAATTGATGAATGGCTTTTGTCCAATGACTTAAATCCTATTAGAAGGGTTCCAAATTTGGGCGTTCAACTTATTGAATTAGGTCATGAAATTATTGATCTTCTAAGGGACTATTCCATAGAAGGATGTTTCCTTTTACCCAAAGAGCGAATTCTTGCTATTGTAGGTCAGATTTTGTTTCGAGAAGGACCGATAACTACAATCAAAATATCACAGATTTTTAAAATTAGTACAGCTACTGTTACAAATGATATGAGAGATATTAAAGCATGGATGGAGGAAAACCAAGTCAATCTTGTGTCTCGTCCTCGTATTGGTACATATGTTGAGGATAGTGAGGAGAATATACGCCGTGGATGCTTTATTCTATTAAAAAATATAATGATTTCCTTTGACTATATGTATCCAATAATGATTCATTCTCACTTTGCTGATTTAAAGGGCTTGCTTACTACCTATCGGCTTGATAAACTTGCTTATATTTTTGAAATGTACCGTGAAAAGATATGGTCTATTATTCAGTTGCTTCAAAGTAAGAATTCTACCAATTTAACAGATGAAGGCATATGTGATTTATTTTTCCACTTGCTCATTGTTGTTACAAGAATTAAACAAGGTCATAGTATAAAGGTAAGTTTTAAAAACAATTCATTTTTTATGGAAATTTATGCTCAGCAAAATATTGATTTTTCAGAGGTTGTTAAATTAATAGACATAGATAGTATAAATGAAGATGAACAGAGGTATCTTAATTTAGTATGGTATTCTTTAGACAAATATAGCTCAGTCATCAAAGAAGATTCAATTGAAATGAAAATGGCTAAGGAATTTATTGCTAGCATGGAGATATATTTAGGGCGAAGTATAAATGTAGATATGCGTTCATTAGTGGATATTGCTACTTATATAAACATTTTTACGTGCCGTCAGTTTTTAAAAATATATAGTCATCGTGAAAATCAAGTAGAGAAAGAAAGTATTTTTTTAAAATATCCCAATGTATATAAAGCTGTTTATAAGTGGCTGCATGATATTTCAATAAATAGGTTAAATATAGAACCCTGTTGCTTTGAACAGGAAGCAAGTGATGTCGCATTTATATTAGTTTCTTCAATTTCTGATGGGAAATTAGAGGAAGTCAGTCGTATCATAAATGTAATTATTGTTTGCAACAGTGGTCTTGCTACTTCACGTTTTTTAGAATATCGTCTAAAAAGTTTGTTTAACAATATTAATGTTACAAATATTATTTCATATAATGAATTTTTAGAAACAGAACATGAATTACAAGGAGATATTATAATTAGTACTATTCCTCTACAAAATTCCTATAATAAATATATATATGTAAATCCCATGCTTCCTATTGAAGACATCGTGAAACTAATGTCAAGTCTTCCATTTCAACTTCAGTTGGATTATGATTGCAAATCTATAAATAAAACAATTGATATTGTAATAAATGCACTAGATATTAAACCTCAGCAAAAGCTTATGCTCATTGTAGATGTAGCAAAGCGGTTACAAGAGCAACCTTATTTAGGTGAAAAAGACGTAATCCTTGGGATTAAACATGTATTGAGACCTGGGTTAGTGCGGATAGGAGTAGATGTACAAAATTGTGATGAAGCAATACAAGCTGCTGGGGACTTGTTGATTAATAAAGGTTATATCACGCAGAAACATGTAAATGAAATGATTTATTTTAATAAAAAATATAAGGGATATTCCGTTATTGATGATGATGTTGCCATGCCTCATTTGTTAACACAAGATATATCAGGTCCATGCATGAGTATAATAACATTGAAAAAACCGATTCCTATGCGTTTAGATTCTTCGCGCACAGTATCACTTATAATCATGCTACTTACCAATGATAACACTAGTCATCTAAATATAATTGCAGAAATTATTGAATTGTTAAATATACCACAAAAAAAACAAAAGCTGATAACTGCTAAAAGTACAGAAGATATTTTTGCGATTATCAACTAAATTTATAATTTATAGATAGCTTAGTATCACCCTTGCTATAACGCTCTGTTCTCTTTTTTCTTTCTTTTGTAAAGTTGGTTTGTATTTATTTTTTATTTTAATAGGGAGTTTTACTTTTTTCTCATTAAATAAAAAAAGAGTCGGCTAAATAAAAAATTCATGAAAATTTGGATATGTTATATTAAATAGGACAAATAAATTCCAGATAGTAGCAGGATATATTTGCATAAACATACCAGGTTTCAAAAAACTGTCAAGCACTTTTGAAAATGTCCCATAAAAATACCTCCTAAGTAGATTTGGTTATTTACCTTGTCTACTTAGGAGGTATCTTATCATATGTTTTGGTGCTTTGATATTTTTAGTATTGATTTAACTTTTAAACAATTAAAATCTTGACTGCAGGAACCCATATATAAGCTAAAACAGGCTTGAAAACAGGCTCTGCCCCCAGAAATGCACTGGGTAACAAAGCCTGTTGGCACACTTATGCCAGCCTAGCATACATACCTCTACAATAAAGACATGAAATGTTGTGCTAAATCAATTTATGATTAATGTTCTGAAATTTAAGCATATTTAATAAACCTTTAAAATACACGATTTTATAAGACCCTTATAGATTATTAGTTTAATTAAGATATTAACCCAGTTATGTCCGGTCTATGTGCTTGTTTATTCATATACTTCTCGAATGATGCCTGTTTCCATGGATGGCTCATTGGAGGTATATATTTTTTCTTGGTTTTTCAACATTAATATCATGGTCAAAGTTTCTTGATTTATGTTCATGTGAAGGTATTTCTTCTAAAGCATAAACAATTTCATCTATGCAGAAAAACAAATCCTTATTAAATGCTTTAACTACCATACCTGAAGTACCTTTGCGATAATATACTGGAGATCCATTTCTATCCATTAACTTAAAATACTTATTTTCAAATTTAATGCAATGCCCATTATCTACCTTGCGGCTTGTAAGGATAGCTAAAGTTAGATTTATTTTCTCATCATCTGGTTGTTTTTCAAAGACAGATTTGATATCATCTATTGGCAGAGCAAACTTAGCATTATATTCTTTTATAAAAGAGTCTAAGAATGCATTAGCTTGCTCAATGGTGGGAATGCCGTTATAAGCCGTAATTCTATTATGAGACGTGATTGTAGGGTTCGAAATATTCTTTCTACGCGTCCTTTGGCTTCGGTAACACTACTTGTTTTAATATCAATTCCTAATTGCTTGCAGGCATAGCCGAATTGAGTGAAAGAATCCTCTTCTACCAAAGAGGATTTTTTCTTTTTATACTCAAAAACAGTGCGCCTATCCGTAAAAAACATGTAGGGTATACCATAACCCTTAAGTATCTGACTCAATACATTGTAGTAGCCATTAAGAGTCTCTTGCACCTACTATAGCACCTGTAGAATCATCTACAGCAACGTGCAGTTGTGTTTTTACATCTCCAAACCAAAGATGATCAGAAGCATCCATTTGAATCATTTCCCCAAAGTATGCACATCTAGGTCTTCTAGGATGAGCATCTTCAATCTCTACAATTTTATTACTAATACTCTCTAATTCTTTTTTAGAGGCTGTATTCTTCCTTTGTTCTTCCAACTGTTTTTTAACTCTTTTCTTTGTAGAACGATGAGCCATAGGAGAAAGAATGAATTCTTCCATTAAAAAAGAACGGACAGTACTTGGTGAAACTTTGATATTTTCATACTTTTCAAGTAGTTCAGAAAAATGTTCAAAATTAGCATCATAATATTTTGTACGATAAAGATATATTATTGTATTTTTTATATCTTCTTTAATAGTATGAGTAGGCTTTCTTCCACGATTACCATGTACGAAATAGTCCTTTCCATGTATTTTATATCCTTGAATCATTCTATTTACATGTACAACCTAATGATAAGACGGCTCTTTTCTTATTTCCATTTGTATTAACTAATTTCTTAATTATTTTGTATTTTTCATTTTCTGTCATAGTTAAAATTACCTTTCTCATTTTAGTCACCCCATTATTTTTGTCATAGGGTTATATTATATATTATTTATGATTGTTGGGACATAATCATAAACGATATATTAGGACATTATCATAAATGAATCAATTTTTTGGATTTATATATTGATTTTAATTTTCTATGTGATATAATTAAGTAAACGATTTAGTTAAACGATTACTTAATAATGAGGTAGGGAATAAAATGACTATTAAAGAAATTGCTGAGCTTGCAGGTGTATCAACTGCAACCGTTTCTAAAATATTAAATGGTAAAGACAAAGATATTAGTGAAGCAACAAGGAAAAATGTTTTAGATATTGTTGAAAGAGAAGGATATATTCCCAATGGAATTGCAAAAAGTTTAAGAATAAAAAATACCAAAACTATTGGGATTATTATGCCGGATGTAATGAACCTGTTTTTCTCTGAATTAGCTAGGGGAGTAGAAGATGCGGCAGAAAAAAAAGGCTATTCTGTTATCTTGTGTAATTCCGACAATAAGGAATCAAAAGAAGAAAAATATATTCAGATACTACAAGAAAAAATGGTTGATGGAATCATATTAACAGCTTCTGAAAACAGTGTTAAAAGGTCATTGAGAAGAAGAAAGATTCCAATGGTTTTATTAGATAGAGATATATCTACAGACGAAAAAGTTGGGAGAATAACCGTTGATAATGAAGAAGGGACATATAATGCAACAAAATTACTTATTGAAAAGGGATGCAAAAATATAGGCTTTATATCATCTAATAAAACGACTAAATCGTCTGCTCAAAGGTTACAAGGTTATGAAAACGCTATATTAGAAAGCAAAATAAATTTTGATAAAAATAAAATATTTTTACAAAATTATACCATAGAAACCGGATATAAAGGCACAGTGTCTTTACTGGAAAAAACTAATATAGATGGGATTTGTTGCGGCAATGATCTAATAGCGATTGGCGCGATAAAAGCATTGAAGGAAAGAGGAATTAAGGTGCCTCAAGATGTAAAGGTCATAGGGTTTGATGATATTTCAATTTCAAAATATATGGATCCACCTCTTACAACAATTAGACAACCTATTTATGAAATGGGTGAAGAAGCAGTTGGGATGTTGATAGATGTAATTAATAATAAAGAAATGGAGATGAGCAAAGTTTTAAAAACGGAACTTATTGTAAGAGAGACAACTTAGTCTATTACAACGAATTAAGGCAAAGTAAAAAGAAATAATTATTTAGATGGAGGTGAGTGTTTGAAGGTTCTGAATTTTGGATCTCTGAATATAGATCATGTATATAATGTTGACCATTTAGTTCAACCAGGTGAAACTATAGCATCCGATTCATTGGAGGTTTTTTTAGGGGGAAAAGGATTTAACCAATCTATTGCATTAGCCAGAGCAGGTTGTAAGGTTTTCCATGCTGGAATGATAGGCAAGGATGGAGAACAATTGATTCAAGTTCTAAACAATGAAGGCGTAGATACAGAAAATATAAGAGTATCAGATTCTAAAACAGGACAAGCTATTATCCAAGTTGATAAATTAGGTCAAAACAGCATTATAATTTATGGCGGTGCAAATCAAGATGTTAAAAAGGAATTTATTGATCATGTTCTTGAGAATTTTTCAGAAGGAGATATTATCTTGCTTCAAAATGAAATAAGCAATATTGATTACATTATGGAAGAAGCTAAAAAGAAGGATATGCATATAATGTTTAATCCATCACCTATTGATGAAAATATTAGTTTATTGCCACTTAAAAATGTCACATGGTTTATTTTAAATGAGTTAGAAGGCATGTCAATTACTGGTGAAAAGGATAATGCAAAGGTTGCTTGGAGCATGTTGAAAATGTTTCCAAATGCCAAAATTATTCTAACCCTTGGAAATAGGGGTGCATTATATGTGGATAAAGATGAAAGCCATAGTTTTGGCGTATATGATATTGAGATAAAAGATACTACTGGTGCAGGAGACACTTTTGCAGGCTTTTTTTTGGCATCTGTGATAGAGGGAAATTCCATTCCTATATCCCTTCAAAGAGCATCAGTAGCCTCTGCATTAGCAATAAGCGAAAAAGGAGCATCAGATTCGATTCCTACCAAAGAGAAGGTTGAATTGCACAATTTAATACTTAAATAAATGTTTTATTTTACTAATTTAATAAAAAAGGAAAGAGGTAATTGTATGAAAAAAATTATATCAATATTACTTATGACTGCATTATTGTTAACTATGTTATCTGGCTGTTCTAAGCCTGAAGCACCAAGTACTCCTGAAGTTAGCGATACGGATAGCACTAAAAAACCTAAATTTGTTTTTGTAGTTACCGGACAATTAGGTGATAGATCTTTTAATGATTCAGCAGCAAATGGAATCAAATTAATCACGGAACAATTAGGGTTCGAGACCAATATTATAGAAATAGGTAGAGATCAAACAAAATGGGAACCAACTTTTATGGATCTTGCTGAAGGGGGAAAATATGATGCCATTATAACAAATGGATCTAATGCAGGGGAATTGATACAATCAATTTCTACAGAATTCCCGGATCAAAAATTTATTTTATTTGATACAGAAATAGAAAATGGACAGTATCCCAATGTATATGCAATTAGCTATAAACAAAATGAAGGCTCGTATTTAGCAGGTGTTTTGGCAGCATTAGTAACAAAATCGGATATGGAAAATTCGAATCCTGAGAAGAAAATTGGATTTATAGGTGGAGAAGTTCATCCAATTATAAGTGACTTTCTTGTAGGGTATATTGAAGGTGCAAAATCAGTTGAACCAGATATTAAAGTTTATGTTTCTTATGTAGGATCTTGGGATGATATTGCAAAAGGCAAAGAAACTGCTATAGCTCAATATAACCAAGGCGTTGATATTATATTTCCAGCTGCAGAACAAGCAGGTTTGGGATGCATAGAGGCAGCTGTTGAGATGAATAAATATATAATTGGGGTTGACTCCGATCAAGCTTTGCTGTTTAAAGGTGTAGATGAAGCTAAGGCAAATGTAATTTTAACTTCTGTACTAAAACAAGTAGATCAATCACTATTACGTGCAGGAAAATTGCATTTGGAAGGTTCTTTACCATATGGGAATTTTGAGAGTCTTGGAATCAAAGAAGGTGGTTCTGGTATTGCAATCAATGAATACTATGAATCCAACGTACCGGAAGATATAAGAGAGGAAGTTAAAAAGGCTGAGGAAAAAGTAACATCAGGCGAGATTAAAGTTACATCAGCATTAGGACTAGAAAATGAAAAAATTGATGATATTATCAACTCAGTAAAACCCTAGTTATTAATGCATAAAAGAGACACTGATGTGTCTCTTTTTGAAAAGGTTAATTGTGGAGGCTTGCTATGAGTAATGAAATTTTGAAAATGAAAAATATTACCAAAATTTATTCAAATGGTGTAATTGCGAATAAGGATGTTACATTATCTGTGAATAAAGGTGAAATACATGCACTAATGGGAGAAAATGGCGCAGGGAAAAGCACCTTGATGAAAATTTTATTTGGGATTGAGGGAAAAAACAGCGGGGATATATATTTTGAGGGCAAAAGGATAGAAGCTGTGAACCCTTCAGATATGATAAACATAGGAATCGGTATGGTGCATCAACATTTCATGTTAGTTGATTCTTTAAAAGTTTATGAAAATGTAATATTGGGGATGGAACCCAGAAAAGGTGTATTTACTGATACTCAGTCTGCAATTAAATTAGTTGCTGATACGGCTAAAAAGTACAACTTAAATGTTGACCCAATGGCGAAAGTATCAGATATTTCTGTTGGATTAAAACAAAAAGTTGAAATCTTAAAGGTTCTAATTAGAGGAGCAAAGCTTTTAATTCTGGATGAACCTACTGCAGTTCTCACGCCACAAGAGACAGAGGAATTGTTTGAGCAACTAATATTATTGAAAGATAACGGTCATACTATTATCTTTATATCCCACAAGATAAGAGAAGTAAGGCAGATATGTGATAGGATTACGGTATTGCGTGGGGGTAGATCAATAGGGGTAATTCCTGTTGAGAATTCTACTGAAGAGGAAATTTCTAGATTTATGGTAGGACGTGATGTGGTATTAGATGTTGATAAAAAACCTGCAAGTTTTGGGGAAGTTCTTTTAAGAGTGGAAAATTTGAATTATAAAAATAAATATGGGAAACAGCTCTTAAAGGATGTGAGTTTTAATGTTCGAAAAGGACAAATTTTAGGGATAGCTGGCGTAGAAGGAAATGGGCAAAATGAGATTGCAGAAAGCATATTTGGTTTTAACAATAATATCAATGGGAAAATAACTTTTAGAGATATCAGCTTATTAGATAAGAGTATCCGTGATATTAGAAATTTGGGCATTTCCTATATTCCAGAAGATAGAATGACAATAGGAGTAACCAAAGATGTAAGCATATGGGAAAATCTTGTTTCCGATAGTATTGATAATAAATCTCTAAAGAACAAGGGGTTATTAAATATAAAAAAAATCAAGGGTTATGCAAGGGAATTGATTAGAGAGTTTAAGATATTGTGTAGAAATGAAGATCAGCAAGTGGCTATGCTTTCCGGCGGAAATACGCAAAAGGTAGTAGTAGCACGTGAATTTTCATCAGATCCGAATCTTTTAATTGCAAATCAACCTACTAGAGGAATTGATGTGGGTGCTAATGAATTCATATGGAAAAAAATTATTGATTTGAGAGATAAAGGGCGAGGCATTATATTAATTTCAGCTGATTTGAATGAAATAATGGAGCTAAGTGACAGTATACTGGTAATGGCAGATGGTGAGGTAGCTGCTTTTTTTGAGGATGGTAAAAATACTACAGAATATGAATTAGGGCTTTATATGTTAGGAATAAAGAGACAAAGTCTAGAAGAGAGGGTGGGCAAGTTTGAAAAAGAATAAATTAGCTTTAGTAGAAATTCTTCGTACAATCGTAGCCATTACTACATCTATATTGATTGTATTTTCAATTATATTACTGGTAAGCGATCAACCTTTGTCTGCTATTTCAGATTTTCTATTTGGACCTTTAAAATCAATTAGGCGCATAGGTAATGTAATTGAAGCCATGGTTCCTATAATATTTACGGGACTTTCGGTAACTATGCTTTATAGAGCTGGTCTATTTAATTTATCTATGGAAGGTGCATTCTTCATAGGTAGTGTTGCTGCCACTGCTGGTGCATTGTTATTTGATTTACCTCCAGTTATTAATATCATTGTAGCTATGCTTTTTGCAGCATTAGCTGGCGGATTGGTTACATCAATACCTGCCATGCTAAAGGTTAAATGCAATGCCAATGAGCTGGTTACATCTTTGATGCTAAACTATGTATGTTTATATATTGGGTTGTTTATAATTACTACTTATTTTTATGACCCAAGTATGAATGCAAATTATTCATATTTGTTTCCTGAGAGTATGCTTTTAAAGAAGATAATACCGGGAACTAGGATTAATACTGGCATTATAGTTGCTATGGTAATGGTTATATTATCATGGTTGTTACTTAATAAGACTTCATTTGGATATAAAGTCACTTTAGTAGGGAAAAACAAAACTATGGCTAGATATTCTGGATTAAATACGGGGATGGTTATTCTTGGGTCACAATTGATTGGTGGTATGATTGCAGGGCTCGGTGGCGCTATAGAACTATTTGGAATGTATAAAAGATTTCAATATTCTGGGTTACCGGGATATGGCTGGGATGGTGTTCTAATAGCTATAGTAGCACGTTACAAGGCAGAATATGTTCCTCTATCCGCACTGTTTTTAGCGTATTTGCGTACAGGAGCAGATATTATGTCAAGAAGTACAGATATACCATTTGAAATTATTAAGATTATTCAAGCGGTAGTCATAGTACTTATTTCGGCACAGGCTATATTAAAAGGATATCGTCAACGGCTAATAATTAAAGAGGCTAAAGAGCTAGATGCAACGGGGGTGTTAGAAGATGAATAATGTACTGGATTTAATATTCTCTACAGATTTCTTATTTACGACAATAAGAGTGATGACACCGATACTTTTCGCAGCATTGGCATGTATGATTTTTACCAAAGGCGGAATAGACTCCATAGGAACTGAAGGAATAATGCTTATGTGCTCATTGGCTGGAGTTTTAGGGAGTCATTATACGCAGAATCCATTTCTGGGGATGCTAACGGCTGTAATAGTTGGTTCGCTTCTAGCGTGCTTGTTTGGTTATGTTACACTTTCCCTTAAGAGCGAACCTGTACTTGCAGGTATTGCACTTAATACCTTGGCTAGTGGACTGACTATTTTCATTATATATTATGTAACAGGTGAAAAGGGGTCAACACAGAGTTTGATGAGTCCTACTTTACCAAATATTCATATTCCTTTATTAAAGGATATGCCAATACTTGGCAGCATTCTGTCTGGACATAATTTTATAACATATTTGGGGTTATTATTGACTGTAGTGCTGGCATTATTTATATATAAGACACCCACAGGATTGAGAATTCGTTCGGTTGGGGAGAACCCTGATGCAGCTAAATCAATTGGCATAAAAGTTTATAAATATAAATATATAGCACTTATAATAGCGGGAGCTTTGGCTGGATTAGGTGGGTCATTTATGTCCATGGGTTATGTTTCTTTCTTTTCAAAGGAAATGGTAGCCGGTAGGGGGTTTATAGGAATGGCAGCTGAATCTATGGGTCGTGGTACCCCTATTGGAGTATTGTTATCCTCTTTATTGTTTGGGGCAGCTGATTCTCTTGCTATAAGATTACAAATGTTAAATTTACCTGTACAATTGATTCAAACTATACCTTATGTTGTTACTATTATTGCTATAGCAATCTATTCCTATTCTAGAACAGAGAAGAAGATTTCTAAATAAAAAAATAAATAAAAGGAGGAATGGAAATGAAAGCTTGGGAGCGGGAATATAATTGGAAAAAAACTGCTTTTCCTTCCTTAGATACTGAAGAAAAGGAAAATAATTGGATGGAATATCTTGAAAACGGGAATCTATCAGATGAAAGACTTTATAAGGATTGGGAAAGTTTTGTTCCAGGGTCTTTGGCACCATGTCACCTAGTTGTAGCTGCTATACAAAGTATGGATAATAGGGGATATGATGTATCCGAGGCTGAAGAACTAATAGATATAGGATTAAAAGCCGCAAAAAAAAAGGATCCAGTTCTATTGCAACAAATAACTGCAAGAATATATTATTTGTTGAACAATGCTCCTAGAAATAAGAATTCATCTTATTGGAAATATAAACATTATCAAACTTGGGAGGATATTGAAGGAGAAGTAGATTTTCCCGATTGCGAAAGCTACAATGTTTATTCCGATGATTTTGCAGATAAGATTAAGGCTGGTTGGGTAGCACAATTGATTGGCGGTGCATTGGGTACACAAATTGAAGGTTATAATACAGATAATATTCGTAAGATTTTTGGCGAAGTAAGAGAATACCTGCGAAAACCTGAAACCTATAATGACGATATAACCTATGAATTGGCATTTTTGGAAACATTCGTTGAAAAGGGTTATAGTATTACCTCTGAGGATATTGCATATAAATGGTTAGCCTTTATAACAGATGGGTATTCTGCGGAGGAGACAGCTTTATGTAATTTGAGAAGGGGTTTAATGCCACCGCAAAGTGGAATACAAAACAACTATTTTTCAGATTGGATAGGATCACAGATGAGAACGGCTATTCATGGTATGGTAGCTCCGGGCAATCCTAGATTAGCTGCTAAATTAGCAGTATATGATAGTGTAATATCTCATTCTAACAATGGAATGATTGGTGGAATGTTTAATGCCATATTAGTATCTTTATGTTTTACTGAAAGCGATATAAGAAAAGTAGTGGAGAAGACAGTGTATTTAATGCCATACAAAAGTCAATATTATGAAGTAGTAAGAAATACTCTAAATATATGTAAGTCGAGCAAAGACTGGGAAGAAGCTTGGGGATTATGTCAGGAAAGGTTAAAAGAATATCATTGGATTCATGCTTATCCAAATGCAGCTGCTGAGATTGTAGCATTGTGGTTTGGTAACGGAGATTTTGATGAAACCGCATATATAATTGCAATGGAGGGAGAAGATGTAGATTGTAACGCTGGACCGATCTTGAATGCTTTGGCTATCATAATAGGACTAGAAGGTATATCTAAATCATGGATAGAACCTTTAGGCAATATTATAAAGACATTTATGCGCAAGATGGATAAGTTTACTATAGACAGTCTGGTAGAAAAGACTATTACAGCAGTGAGACATCATTCAGAAAAACTCCTTTGCTAATTTATGATACAAAAACCTCCTTTAGCTAATATATTTATTGACTATAAATCACAGAGGATTTTTTTAATTAAAGACACTGGGAATGTAATTTAAAATATGTCACTAAGGCTCATAAATGCTTTGGTGACATTATTTTTCAACAAAATATTACATAATTCAACTTGAAAATAAAATTAAAATATGATAGATTGTATATATATAGTATTGGGTATAAAAAAATATACAATATATAGTGTTTTAGTGTGTAATCATATTAACGGATGGTGGTGCAGTCGTGTTAAAAGTAGAAAAAAGAAATGGGAAAGTCGTTGATTTCGAGAAGGGAAAAATTGAAATAGCTGTTTCCAAGGCAATGAAGGAGACTGAAAATGGTGTAGATGAAGCTTTAGTAAAACAAATTGCATTGGAAGCATTAGATGAATTTACAGACTTGGGTGTTGTCAATATAGAGCAAATTCAAGACTTTGTGGAAATACAGCTAATGAAAACCAGACCTGAGGTTGCCAGAAAATATATTATTTATAGAGAAGAAAGAGCAAGGCTAAGGGAACAAGGTTGGAATATGACCGACCTTCAAAGAGATATCTATGAAAAGAAATATAGATATGATGCAGAAACCTTTGAAGATTTTTTGGAAAGAGTAAGCGGAGTCAACAATCCTATTAAAAAAGCAATAAAGGACAAAAAATTTATGCCTGCAGGAAGGATACTGGCAGGTAGAGGACTTGACAAATTAGGCAAGAAGATTACACTTAGTAATTGCTTTGTAGCTGGAAGCAAAGTAATAACAAAAAGAGGATTAATAAATATTGAAGATGTCAAAGTAGGAGATTACGTTATAACACACGATAATACATGGCAGTTAGTAAATAATGTAATGTCCAGAGATTATGACGGGGATTTATATAAAATAAAAACGGAATATATGTATGATAGCATAATTTGTACCCCAAATCATAGATTTTTTACTTCTTCCGGGTGGGTTCGTGCTGACAGATTGGTCGGGAAATTAATGGACAGAAAGTACTATAATAATAGCCATTTTATAAAGACACCTACACTAAGGTATGAAGTAGAGGAATATACTATAAAACTTTCAGATTATATAGACCCACTTGAAAACGAGTTTGTAGAAGTAGATGAGAACAATATGGTTGTTTTGGGGACACGTTTTATTGGTGGCAATGATGCACATGGCATCAAGTTTGGCAATCCGATTTATAATACTATTAATATGAATAAAGAAATGCAATATTTATTTGGAAGATGGATTGGTGATGGAAGTATAACCAGAAGACGAGGAAAGAGAAATCATAGTATCTTTCAGATAGTTTTTAATTCAAATAATGAAAGAGAAGCATTTGATAGATGCAGAAATATAATTATAGAGAACTTAAAATATGAGCCTCTGGTTACTGAAAATATTGAACAAAACACTCTCATATTAAGGATTGAGAATCCATTTTTAGCTGAATTTGTTGCTAAGTATTTTGGAACTAACGGAAGTAATAAGAGGATACCAAAGGAGTTAATCGGAAGTTTGGATTTAGTGCTTGGGATATTGGATTCAGACGGCTGTATATTAAAAACAGGCGCTATAAAATTGGTAATGAATAATGAAAAGCTATTATATGATATTAGGGAAACATTGATGCTAAATGGTGTTATTGTAAGAAAACCGCAGAAGATCAAACAATCTTTATCCAATGAAACCAGAATATATACAGCTTATAAACTCCATATTTCCACACCTTTCTCTAAGGAGAAACTCATAGGGTTAATGGAAAAGTCATATAGCGATAATAGAGTAAATCATATATTGAATAATGATTTGAAAGGATCTACTAAGTATTTATCAATGGATGGAGAAGTATATACGAGGGTTGAGTATACTGAAATAATTGAAAATGTAAAAACTAAGGTCTACAATTTATCAGTGGAAAACTCAAACAGCTATACGGTTAATGGATTGGTAGTTCATAATTGTTATGTGATGCCAAAAGTTGAAGATAATATCGAATCAATATTTGATACTGCAAAATATCTTGCAAGGACATACTCTTACGGTGGTGGCTGCGGTCTAACCCTATCAAAGCTAAGACCAAGGGGAGCTAGGGTCAACAATGCAGCGAGTACAACTACAGGAGCCGTATCATTTATGGATTTATATTCCTTGGTAACAGGACTTATCGGAATGAGAGGCAGACGTGGTGCTTTGATGCTCAATATGGATGTCAATCATCCGGATATAGGGGACTTTATAGATGTTAAAAACGACTTATCAAAGATAACTTATGCCAATATTTCTGTTAATATAGATGATAAGTTTATGGAAGCAGTAAAAAATGATGAGGAATATGAATTATATTTTAAAGTTGAAGCGACCGGCGAAGAGATAAGCAAAAAAATCAGGGCTAAAGATTTATTTAGAAAACTTGCAAAAAACAATTGGGATATGGCGGAGCCCGGGATACTTTATACAGATAAAATCAATTCATGGCATTTAATGAGTGAAGATAAGAGTTTTGAATTTGCAGGGGTCAATCCATGTGCAGAAGAAACATTACCTGCCTTTGGCAGTTGCAATTTAGCCTCAATCAATTTAAGCGAGTTTGTTAAAAATCCATTTACAAAGTATGCCAGATTTGAATTTGAAAAGTTCTCGGAAATGGTCAGAAATGGTATTATGTTTTTAAATGAAGTCCTTGATGAAAATATGAAAATGCATCCTATACCTGAACAAAGGCAGATGTCTTATGATTTAAGACAGATAGGTCTGGGAATAATGGGACTTGCAGATATGTTTATAAAGCTTGGCATAAAATATGGGAGCAGCGAGTCAATAAATATTATTCATCAAATTGGAAGAACAATGATAAATGAAGCATTAAGGCAATCTGCAATGCTTGCAAAAAAAGATGGACCATTCCCAAGATATAACGCTGATGCGATCTTAAATTCTCCATTTTTGTTATCAAATGCAGACAGCGATGTGTTGGAATTGATTAAGGAATATGGACTTAGAAACAGCCAATTGTTAACTATTCCTCCTACAGGGAGCATTTCAACCCTTATCGGCTGCAGCAATGGTGTAGAGCCGATATTTCAAGTAAGTTATACCAGAAAGTCGGAATCTTTGCACCATGAGGACACCTATTATAAGGTATTTACTCCAATTGTAAAGGAATATATGGACTTAAACGCAATATATAGGGAAGAAGATTTGCCTGAATTCATAGTGACGACTACAAATTTAAATTACAAAGATAGAATTGAAGTACAATCAACATGGCAGCAATATATAGATGCAAGTATTTCTTCGACAGTAAATGTACCAAATGAATTTACAATTGAAGAAGTAGAGGATTTGTATATTTATGCTTGGGAGAAGGGCTTGAAGGGTATAACGATCTATCGTGACGGATGTGCAAGAAGTGGGATACTCATTACCAATAAGGATAAGACCAGTAGACTTGACAAAATTGATGAATTGCAGAGAGAAATTGACCAATTAGCAGCGGAACAGTTGAAGGAAGACCCGGATACATGCCCAATGTGCGGAGGGAAGTTAAACCACTCCGGCGGCTGTGCTGAATGCCAAGATTGCGGTTATAGTCCTTGTTCAATATAAAATAAATAATTAAACCGCGGAATATCAATATTCCGCGGTTTTTTGAATGTAATAAGCCTATTGACAATAGAGGACAGGAATATTACAATATTATTTGAAACCAAGGTTTTACTAGATGAAACTTAGGAGGGAATATGGAAGAGCAATATAATATAAGATCAATTGAGAGGGCATTAAATATACTTAAATGTTTCAATGAAAACAGAACGGAAATAGGTTTACTTGAATTTGCTGAAATGTTGTCATTGAACAAGAGCACTGTTTTTAGAATTCTGACTAATTTGAATAATTGCGGTTTTGTAGATGTAAATGCAGAAGGAAAATATATTCTGGGAAGTGAAATTATTAGGCTTGGGAATATAAGACATGAGAATGATCTTCTTAAGGCAGAAGCAATAAAAATTTTGAATGAGCTGCAGACATTAACTAATGAAACAGTTATTTTGATAAGATATAACAATTACAAAGCTACTTGCATAGATAAAATTGAAAGTAGTAATGATTTAAAAATCGTATCGGAAATTGGGAGAAATATACCGATGCTAAAAGGAGCATCAGGCAAGGTTATTGCAGCCCATTTAAGTGAAAGTGAATTGGAAAGGTGTTTTGCTATTCAACAAAATTTATTTAATTACCGGGATGATTTAAACATCCTT
The DNA here is from genome assembly GCF_014385195.1 of Paratissierella segnis. Lineage (GTDB taxonomy): Bacteria > Bacillota > Clostridia > Tissierellales > Tissierellaceae > Paratissierella > Paratissierella segnis. The sequence goes on along the minus strand of NZ_JACRTG010000029.1, from coordinate 60,970 downwards.
AAAGATGAATTTAAAACCATAAGGGAAAACGGGTATTGCTTAACAACAAGTGAGGTTGATGCAGGAGTTACGGCTTTTGCTGTTCCTATTTTTGGTGCAGCAGGAAGCGTTATTGGCAGCGTAAGCATAGCCGGACCTAATTTTAGGTTCAATGATGAAGTTATAATTAGTATCAAAGACCGGGTTTTAAATAGAATATATAAATTATCCCAAAAGATGGGATATAAACAAGTACAAGCTTAGGAGGGGTAAAATGAATATTGTTACTGTTGATAATGAAAAATGCAAGGGCTGTGAATTTTGTATGATAAAGTGTCCAAAAAAGATAATGGTTAAGTCCTCGGAGACTAATTCAACAGGCTATAATTATGCAGTACAAATTGAGCCTGAAAAATGCACGGCATGTGGTATATGTTACACTATGTGTCCGGAAGCAGCAATTACTGTCAGTGTAAAATAAATTATTTTATAAGAGAGGTTTTGAAATCATGGAGAGAAAATTTATGAAGGGTAATGAGGCAATAGCAGAAGCAGCTGTAAGAGCCGGATGTAAGTTCTTTGCAGGTTATCCTATAACCCCGCAAAATGAAATACCTGAATATTTATCATGGAGATTAAGAGAAGTAGGTGGAGATTTTGTACAAGCTGAAAGTGAGGTTTCGGCAATAAATATGGTATATGGAGCTGCCAGCTCAGGAAAACCGAGCATGACTTCATCTTCATCAACGGGAATATCTTTAAAAGCAGAAGGAATGTCATATTTAGCTCAGGCTAAATTACCGGCAGTAATAATAAACGTGGGAAGATGCGGTCCGGGATTAGGAGGTATCTTACCGGCACAATCTGATTATCTATTTGCTACTAAAGCTTCAGGGCATGGCGGTTTTAAAATGATAGTATTTGCGCCTTCTACTGTACAAGAGGCAGTAGACCTTACATACAAGTCCTTTGATTATGCTTATAGAGATAGAAATCCGGTAATGGTCTTAGCAGATGGCGTTGTCGGCATAATGATGGAATCAGTAGAACTTCCTGATTTTAAAGAAATCAAAGCACCGGACTGGGCATTAAGCGGAACTGAAAATGAAGAACTTAAAGAAATAATCCCTATGTGCTGGAGTGGGGAAGACCTTGAACGAGATAATATTGAAATGGCAAAGATGTTTAGGAGATGGGAAGAAAATGATGTTCAATATGAAGAGTATATGCTGGAGGATGCTGAAATTGTAATAGCTTCATATGGTACATCCGCAAGAATATGTAAAACAGTAATTAAAGAAGCCAGAAAACAAGGAATAAAGATAGGAATGTTAAGGCCTATAACCCTAAATCCTTTCCCATATAAGGCATTTGAAAAATTGGATAAGAGCATAGTGAGGAAAATACTAATTGTTGAAATGACAATACCAAGTCAAATGATTGAAGATGTTGAACTTGGTGTAAAAGGTCAAATTGAGATAGATACCTTTGGACGCTCAGGGGGAGTAGTTATTTCTCCTGAAGAAATTTTGAATAAGGTACTAGAGGTCAAGGAGGGACTTAAATAATGAAGACATTATATACAAAACCTTTATCCTTACGTGAAAATGGCCATAAATATTGCCCGGGTTGTATGCATGGTATAGCTAACAGGATAATTGGGGAGGCAGTTGACGAATTAGCTATTAGGAGAGAGATGGTAGGAGTTATAGCTGTAGGTTGTGCAAATCTCTCTCAATTATATTTTAATTTTGATTTAATAGGTGCCGCTCACGGAAGAGCTGCAGCTGTGGCAACCGGATATAAGAGAATGGCTAAAGACAGGGTTGTAATGTGTTATCAAGGTGACGGAGATCTAGCGTCTATAGGTATTGCGGAAACTTTACATGCAGCAAACAGAGGAGAAAATATTACAGTAATTTTTATAAACAATTGCATATACGGAATGACCGGAGGACAAATGGCTCCAACAACTCTAATTGGACAAAAGAGTACAACCACAATTTATGGTAGAAATGCCAGCACAGAAGGATATCCGATTAGAATGGCTGAACTTATATCACAACTGGAGGCTCCGGCATATGTAGCAAGATTTGCATTAAACAGTCCCAGAAATATTAATGATGCTAAAAAGGGCATAAAAAAGGCATTTACTAATCAAATAAATAATAAGGGATATTCATTTGTAGAATTGCTTTCAAACTGTCCTACAAATTGGAAAATGAATCCTAAAGATACCCTAGATCATGTAAGCAATGTTACAAGCAAATATTTTCCACTGGGAGTATATAGAGATAAAACGGAGGTAGAGGAGTAATGTATATAAATATTATTATGGCAGGATTTGGTGGACAAGGGGTATTAACATTGGGTAAATTAGTATGCCTAGCAGCAGATTCAGCAGGTAAAAATGCTACCTTCTTTCCATCCTATGGCGGTGAACAAAGAGGAGGAACTTGTAATTGTACTGTAGTTATTTCTGATGAAGAAATTGGTACGCCTATAGTAAATAAGGCAGATTACATCATTGTAATGAATGAGCCTTCGTATGATAAATTTAAAAATAGCGTAGTATCCGGTGGTACTTTAATAATAAATGAATCTCAAATACACAAATCAGAGGTTCTGGAAGGAATTAATCAAGTCAGGGTAAAATCAGATGATATTGCTGCTGAAGCAGGAAACAGATTAGCTTCAAATATGGTTATGTTAGGGGCATTTACAGGTTTTACTAAATTTGTTGGGGAAGATGTAGTTAAAGAAATAATTAAAGAAAGCATGTCAAGTAAAAAACAATATTTAGAAACTAACCTTAATGCTTTTGAAAAGGGATTAGGGCAAGGGGAGTAGAAATATATGTTTAGAAATTTAAATGAGATTATTGAGAAAGCAGGAAAAATAAATACACAAAAAATAATTATAGTTGGCGCTGAGGAAGAAAAACTGTTAAAAGCTACTAAAAAAGCATCCTCACTTGGGTATATTGAACCAATTTTAGTTGGCAATAAAGATAAGATAGTTGAAATCATTGAAAAAAACAATATTAATTTTCCAAGTATGACCATAATTGATGCAGAGACAAATGAAGAAAAAAGCAACATTAGTTGTGAAGAATTATATAAGCATAAAGATAGCTTTATGATGAAAGGCCTAGTTGATACTTCAGATGTACTAAAAGCTATTTTAAAAAGAAAAAAGGATTTTATGGTATCAAATCTTATATCTCACATATCCCTAATAGAATTACCATACTATGAAAAGATAATAGGGTTAAGCGATACCAGTGTGAATATAAAGCCTGATTTAAATGGAAAAATTGATATAGTTAAGAATAGCCGCGATTTTTTTAACAAGCTGGGTTATGAGCTTCCTAAGATCTCAATATTATCAGCTATAGAAAAAGTCAATAATAAAATGCAGGATACAATTGATGCTGACTATATTAAGAAATTAAACCAAAGCGGAGAATTAAATAAGTGTATTATAGAAGGTCCTATATCTTTGGATTTATCTATCGATAAAAAATCTGCCGAGATTAAGAAATATGATGGGTTGATTAAAGGCGATGCAGATATTCTCATAACTCCCGATTTAGTTTCAGGGAATTTATTAGGTAAGAGCTTTAATTATACTCCAAATTCAAAATTTGCAGGATTTATAGTAGGCACCAAGAAGCCCATAGGATTAACATCAAGAGCTTCATCAATAGAAAATAAATTATATTCCATGATAATTGGGGCAATAATTTCAGCGGGGGATGATGATGAAAGAACAAAAGACGTTATTAATAATTAATTGCGGATCAACTTCTACAAAAGTATCAATTTTCCACAATTATAATGAAGTTTTACGAAGCAATATTTCCTATAGCATAGAAGAAATAAATAAATTTAAAAATGTTTCAGCTCAATTGGACATGAGAAAAGAATCGGTAATGAAGTTTTTAGAAGATAAAAACATTAAGTATAAGGACCTTGATATTGTCATGTCAAGAGGCGGCTCTACCTTCCCGACAGAAGGCGGAGCTTATGAAATAAATGATATAATGGTTAGTAGATTAAGGGATAAACCGTTTGTGCAACATGCTGGAATATTGGGACCTGTTATTGCCAGATATATTGCTGATTTAGCCGGAGTAAAGTCTTATGTATATGATTCACCGTCGACTTGTGAACTTACAGACATAGCCAAGATTTCAGGGATGAAGGAAATCGAGAGGGTTAGTTTGGTGCATACTTTAAACACAAGGTATGTATGCAGAAAGATTTGTAAGGAGCTAAATAAGGATTATGAAAAGCTGAATATTATCGCCGCTCATTTAGGCGGAGGAATAACTATATCTCTTCACAGCAAAGGTAAGATAATAGATGTAGTTGGCGATGGAGAAGGTACATTCTCTCCCGACAGAGCCGGGGGCATACATTCCAGACAATTGGTAGATTTGTGTTTTGGAAAGGAATACGATAGTGCGGCAGCTGTTCATAAGATTATGAGAGGAAATGGTGGTTTAGTATCTTATCTGGGCACCAATGATGTAGTTGAAATAGAGGATAGAATTGATTCCGGAGATAAATATGCATTGCTTATTTATGATGCTATGATATATCAATTAAGTAAATCCATAGTTTCATTAGCACCTGTCGTAGATGGAAAGCTGGATTTTATAGTTTTAACCGGTTCCTTAGCTAAATCTTGTCAATTAGTAGAAAAACTTAAAAAACACATATCATTTTTAGCCGAAATAAAAGTATTACCTGGAGATATGGAAATGGAAGCTTTATGTTACGGCGGGATGAAGATTTTAGAGGGAAAAGAACAAGTAAAGAATTACACTGAATAATAAAGATTAAGGGTTAAATATTTATAGGAGATGTGTTATGAAAAGAAAATTAAAGATTGTGAATGCAGATGTCTTTGCAGACGGGCAATTGAAAAAGGCAAGTATTGTTGTTAATGACGGAATTATTGAAGAAATACTTGAAGGTGATAGATTTGAACCATTTGATGGGGAGATATTGGATTGTACAGGCAAAATTGTACTTCCGGGCTCAATTGATACACACGTTCATATCAGAGAACCGGGCAGTGAAGAGAGGGAAACCTTCCTAACGGGAACTATGGCAGCTGCCAATGGGGGGGTAACTACGGTTCTGGAACATCCGATTTCAGTTCCGCCTCCATACAATAGTGAAATTTTGGAAAACAGAATCAATATTGCAAAACCGCAGATGGTGGTGGATTGCGGATTCTATGGAGCATTAGGCACTGAAAGCATAGGCAATGTAAAAGACATGAAGGAGCATGGAATTGTATCCTTTAAAACATTTTTGCAGGAGCCTATGAAAGGAAGAGAACGTGAATTTAAAGGATTGACCATAAGTGATGATTATAATCTGCTGAAAGCTATGGAAGAAGCTCATAAATATGATATGATGATGGCTTTTCATGCTGAGAATGATGACATAATCAAAGGAATAACTAAAGAGCTTACTGACAGCGGCCGAGTCGATACTAAAGCTCATTATGAATCAAGACCTATAGTAGCCGAAATTGAATGTATTATAAAACTGTTGGTATTGGCAAAAGCTGCAGATACAAGAATTTTGATTTGTCATATTACCACATCCGAGGCAATGAAAATATTAAAAACAGCTAAAGAACAAGGGATAAAGGTCATAGTAGAGACTTGTCCGCAATATATTTTCACATCAGAAGAGGAATGTATCGATTTGGGACCAATGGCAAAATGCAACCCACCAATTAGAAAAAAAGATGATGTTGACAAGATTTGGGATTATATAAATGATGGTACAGTTGATATCATAGGCAGTGATCATGGTCCATATATAATTGAAGAAAAGATGCCCGGCTATGACAATATCTTTAAAGCTCCGGCAGGATTCCCCGGATTGGAAACCAGAGTGCCTTTAATGCTGGATGCGGTAAATAAGGGAAAGATGACTTTAGCTAAAATGGTTGAGCTTATATGTGAAAACCCGGCTAAAATATTCAAACTTGACCATAAAAAAGGATTTATTAAGCCCGGATTGGATGCGGACTTTATGATTGTGGATATGACTAAGTCATACACAATAGATAAAAATAAGATGTATACAAAAGGAAGAGATGTTGCTGAATTATTCAATGAAAGAAAAGTCCAAGGATATATAGAAAAAGTTATATTAAGAGGCAATACTGTAATGGAAGATGGTGTAGTTAAAGATTCTATGGCAGGATACGGACAATTAATAAAACCTTATCAATAATGATGTCCTTAAGGAAAGGAGCATAGCAAATGAAAATTTTAATTATCAATCCAAACAGCGATGAAGAGATGACAAAAGTCATTGAAAGAAATGCCAGAAATTTTGCTAAAGGTGAATATGAAGTCGATTGTATAACAAATGAAACTGCTCCGGCATTCGTGACTACATATAACGATATAGCTGAAACAATGCCGGGGCTGAAAAAGATAATAGAAGAAAAAGAAAAATATTATGATGCCTTTGTTATAGCATGTCATAGTGATCCCAATTTAGATCTTTTAAAAGAGCTGTGTGATAAACCGGTAGTAGGAGTTGGAGAAGCTTCACTTAAGATAGCATCAATGTTGGGACACAAGTTTTCAATAATTATGGCATCGGATAAAGGAATTCCCAATAAGGAACTTTTGGTACGTAAATATGGGCTGATAAGTAGCCTTGCTTCCTTTGCCGTTGCAAATAACGGGGAAGGCTTTAACTGGCAGGATCAGGACAATTTAATATTAGCCGCTAAAAAAGCTATAGATGAAGATATGAGTGAAGTGATAGTGTTAGGATGTGCGGGAATGGGACATGTAGCAGGCAGGATGCAGGAAATACTGCATGTACCGGTTTTGGACGGTGTAACATGCGCTTTAATTATTGCAGTAGGATTGGTAAAGGCCGGCTTAAGTACAAGCAAGGTAAGAAGATTTAAGAGCTTATCTAAGTAATTTGTTCCCAAGCAATATGAGGAGATGGAAGCTGTGAAATTGAACACTGATAGATTAAAGAACAATATCCTTAAGCTGGGCAGCATTGGGAGAACTATGTATGGCGGAATAACAAGGCTCGGTTTTACCGATGAATACTATAAAGCGGCTGATTTGTTCAAAGAATTGCTGGAAGATGCAGGGCTTGAGGTACATATTGATAAAGTTGGCAATGTAATCGGGAGAAAAAAAGGTAAAAAATCGGAAAAGATAATAATGACCGGATCTCATTTGGATACCGTTGTAAATGGCGGGATATTCGATGGCAATATGGGCGCTGTTGCAGGTTTAGAGTTTGCATACTATATTAAAGAAAACAATATTAAGCTGAATCACACTATAGAAATAGTAGGCTTTAATGCGGAAGAAGGAGGAGAAATGGGAGGTACCTTCGGAAGCAGGGCAATGATGGGTTTAATAGATTTGGATAAGAAAGGACTGGTTGAAAAGCTAGGTAAATACAATCTATCCATAGATGATATAAAAAACAGCACTATTGATACGGATAGGATTAAATGCTTTATAGAGTTTCATATAGAACAGGGAAATATTCTATATGAAAATAATATACCCATCGGTATAGTAAGCGGTATTGTAGGAATTACAAGATATAAAATAACCGCATTAGGTGAGAGCAATCATGCCGGTACAACGATGATGAAGGGCAGAAAAGATGCATTTCAAGCTTTAGCTAAGCTTGCAGTACAATCTGATGATTATATATCAAATGTTGACGATATTCTTGTGGGGACATTTGGGGTTGTAAATATTTATCCGAATATGGCAAATGTTATACCCGGAAAGGCAGAGGCTATCTTAGAGTTAAGGCATATGGACCAAAATGTTATTGATGATACGATAGAGAGAATAAAAGCTATAGCCGATAGCATTGATAGTGCAAAATTTACATTTGAAAAAATAATTTCAAAAAAATCATGTCAATGCGATAAAGACATTATATCTATTATTGATAAAGTATGTAAAGATAATAATATTAAATATAAAACAATACACAGTGGTGCAGGTCATGATGCCAATGCCATAGCAAAAAAAGCACCGGTCGGTATGATATTTGTACCCAGTGAAAAAGGCAAAAGCCATTGTCCAAGTGAATGGACAGATTGGGATGATATTGAAAAAGGCTGTGAAATTTTGTTTAAAACCTTGTTGAAGATTGATGAACAAATATAAGTTAAGGAGTTTTTAAATATGAAAGAAGTTGGGATTTTCAATACAGAGGAATATATTTCCAATAAAGGAATGTGCAAAGGTGCTTCTCTTTCTGATGATGATTTATCACGTCCTATTATAGGAATAGCAAATTCTTTCAATGAAATGGTACCGGGACATAATAATTTAAGAACCATCGCACAATATGTCAAAAATGGAGTTTACAGAGGAGGAGGAACTCCTGTTGAATTTGGGACAATAGCAATTTGTGATGGTATTGCGACAGGTCATGCCGGAGGAAATTATGTGCTTCCGTCTCGGGATAATATTGCAGACAGCATAGAAATACAGGCAAAGGCTCATAAGTTTAACGGATTAGTATTGATAGCATCATGTGATAAGATAGTTCCCGGAATGATTATGGCAGCTGCAAGACTTAATATACCTTGTATATTAATCAATGGAGGCTGTATGTTAAGCGGCGGACCTTTCAGAGATGTTAAAAATGCCGATGCATCCACTGTAACTAAAGCCTTGGGAATGTATCAAGCAGGGCTGGCAACTATGGATGAAGTGCAGGCTTTGACAACAACATGTGTCCCTTCGTCAGGCTCATGCCAATTTTATGGAACTGCAAACACGATGTGCTGTATTAGTGAAGCGTTGGGTTTGAGTCTTTCGGGAACTGCCGCCATTCCAGCTCCTTACAATGAAAGATTAAGGGCATCATTGGAAACCGGAGTAAAGATTGTTGAATTAGTTCAAAAGGATATAACATCAGGAAAGATTTTGACTCTTAAGTCTATAGAAAATGCAATTATATTTTTAATGGCAACAGGCGGCTCAACCAATGCGGTTATTCACCTGTGTGCAATAGCATATGAATTGGGTATTTCTCCATCCGAGATTATCGATTTAATAGATGATTACAGTAAAAAAATCCCTGCTATTGCAAATATCTTTCCGGCTTCACAGTATGATATGGAAGATTTTTACTATGCCGGAGGTGTTCCTGCCGTAATGAAAGAATTAAAAACACTCTTATATGGTGATTGTATGACAGTATCAGGCAAGACCTTAGAGGATAATTTGAACGAATACAAATTTTTATATCCTGCAAATAAAGATTTGATTCGCAACCTTGATAACCCCCATGATAAACTGGGAGGAATAGCTATTATGCGTGGCAATCTGGCGCCAAATACAGGAGTGTCAAAGCCTTTAGGAATACATGAAGACGTAAGACAATTTGTAGGCAAGGCAATTTGTTTTGATTCGGAAGAAGAATGTACTTTGGCAATTTCACAAAACAAGATAAAGCCGGGACATGTTGTAGTTGTCAGATATGAAGGTCCAAAGGGTGGTCCCGGAATGCGTGAAATGTTTAAAGCTTCAAAGATGTTGGATGGGCAAGGACTTGAAAGATCTACAGCTGTTATTACTGACGGCAGATTTTCGGGAACTAACAGCGGCTGCTTTGTAGGGCATATTTCTCCTGAAGCTGCAGCCGGCGGTCCAATAGCACTTGTTCAGGATGGTGATGAAATTAGTATTGATGTCATAAATAGAAAGTTGGAACTTCATGTATCTGAGGCAGAACTTGTTAAACGCAGAGAATCTTGGAGTTATACTCCTAAAAAACTTAAGGGCGTATTGGCAAGATATGCTAAGTTAGCTAAGTCAGCTGATCAGGGCGGAGTATTGGAATAAGCTCATATATTTATTAAAGGAAGGGGCAATAAATTATGTTTATAGATTTCCCGAAATCTGACTTTGTTCTTAAGGGACTGGAAGATATTGTAATTCCCCCTATGGTGAAAATTAGGCAAAAATTTGATTCCTCTTGTATTGAAGATATAAGGGGTCATTTGATTAGCAATATGAACGAAACGATTACCGACAAGGAATGGTATAGGGATAAAAGAATCTGCATTACCGGCGGCAGCCGGGGAATTTCTAATATTGATTTAATAACTAAAACAGTAGTAGACCAACTTAAAGAATGGGGAGCAAAACCTTTTATTATACCGGCAATGGGCAGCCATGCCGGCGGCACTGCCGAAGGACAGAAAGAAATGCTTGCAACATTCAATATTATAGAAGAAAGCATGGGTGCTGAAATTCTTTCAAGTATGGATGTAGTTCAATATTCAAGTCTTGAAGATGGTACTCCCCTTTATATTGATAAATATGCTTATAACAGTGATGGTATTGTAATAATCAATAAAGTAAAACCGCATACCAATTTTCATGGAAAACATGAAAGCGGATTAGCAAAGATGATGGCTATAGGCTTGGGCAAGCATGTTGGGTCAGCAATGTTTCATATGAAAGGCTTCCCGACATTTGCAGAAAGAATTCCGCAAGTATGTGAAGAATTTTTAAAATGTTTTAAAAATGTATTTGCTGTAGGTATCGTTGAAAATGCCTATGATAAAATCTGTAAACTTGAAGTTGTACCCAGAGAAAATATATTGGAAAAAGATGCCGAACTGCTTCAAATTGCTAAAAAGAATATGGCACATTTTAAGTATCCCCATATGGATGTCATAGTGATAGATGAGATGGGAAAAAACGTAAGCGGCACCGGCTTTGACCCCAATATCATTTCTCATGAGGTACTTGATTATCAGCAGCTGTTTGTTAGAGGACTAACGGAGGATACCCGTCATAATGCCTGCGGTATTGGATTTGTTGATATTAGTACGCAACGCATGTTAAATGACATTGATTGGGATTCAACTTGGACCAATATAGCAAATTCGACGGTTCTTTACAGCGGAAGGATTCCTATGTATGCAAACAGCGATAAGGAAGCTTTGCTTATAGCTATAAGATCTTGTAACAATATTGATTTCAATAAAGCAAAGATTGTAAGGATTAAAAATACATTACATATGGATGAAATTGAAGTTTCTCTGGCTTATTGGGAAGAAATTAAGGATTATGAAGGAATTGAAAGGATTGGGGAATTTAGAGAAATCCAATTTGATGCTGAGGGTTATATAATAGAATGAGGATGGTGATAAAAATGGCGGAAAAAACCCAAGATGCAATAATAATAAGCGACAAAGATAACGTCGCCACTGCATTAAAGAATTTGGCTAAGGGTACTAAGGTTTTAGCAAGGGGAGATATCCTAACGATGGAAGTAAATCTGAAGGATGATATTGCATTTGGCCATAAATTTGCTTTATACGATATTTTATCCGGTTCCGATATTATAAAATACGGAGCAGTAATCGGAAGAGCAACTCAAGATATTAAAAAGGGAGAACACGCACATCTTCATAATATAGAAGGAGCTAGAGGACGAGGAGATAAAAAATAAGGGGTGAATTATTAATGAAGTTTATGGGATATACTCGTTCCAACGGAACAGTTGGAGTCAGAAATCATTTATTGATATTATCAACAGTTGCTTGCGCCAATAATCCTGTAAGGAATATTGCTCAGCAACTAACAGGAGCAGTACCTATTACCCATCAAAACGGATGCGGACATTTACCTCGTGAAGCGGAACGGGTTCATAGAACCTTAGTGGGCTACGGCAGCAATCCCAATGTAGGTGCATGTATTGTAGTGGGTTTAGGATGTGAAGTTATTCAAACAAAAAAAGTAGCGGAGGAAATTGCACAAACCGGAAAATCTGTAGCATGTATTTTAATACAGGAATCAGGCGGAACAATCAATGCAACAGCTGAAGGTGTGAGAATTGGCAGAGAGATGCTGAGTGAATTGTCTAAACAGCAAAGAGAGGAACATGATATTTCCGATTTAATTTTGGCATTGGAATGTGGAGGGTCGGATGCAGCCTCCGGCATTACGGCAAATCCGGCAATAGGCGTTGCCAGTGACTTATTAGTAAAGCAAGGCGGGACGTCGGTTTTGTCAGAGACACAGGAATTAATAGGCGCAGAAAACTTACTTGCTGAAAGAGCGGTAAATAAAAAAGTAGCGGAGGATATAATAAATATAGTAAAACGTGCCGAACAGTCCAGTCTCAATTTCGGAGTTGATATTCGCTCTACTAATCCGGGACCGGGAAATAAGGAAGGTGGGATTACCACTCTTGAAGAAAAATCTATTGGCGCCGCTCACAAGGGAGGAAATGCAGTAATACAGGAAGTCGTGGAATATGCTGTTAAGCCTTCAAAAAAGGGATTGATTATTATGGATACTCCGGGGACGGATGTGGATTCCGTAACAGGCATATTAGCAGGAGGAGCACAGGTTTGTGTTTTTTCAACAGGAAGAGGAACACCGGTTGGCGCACCTATTGCACCAGTTATAAAGATAGTAAGCAATACCCAAACATACCATAGTATGAAAGAAAACATAGATATAAATGCGGGGAAAATTATTGATGGATTTTGTACGGTTCAGGATATAGGCAAAGAAATATTTAATGAAATCATAGAAGTATGCAATGGTAAGATGACAAAAGCCGAACAATTAGGCTGCGGAGAGTTTGCTATCTACAGAGACAGCCCCACACAATAAATATTGATTATTAATAGCGGAGATCTCAATCCTGATGGAGTAGAGGATCTCCTTTTTTATATCGGAGATTTCTCTACTATGATCAGGGCTATACAAGCTTAATTTAACATTTCTTCTATAGGGACATAAGGTAAATTAAAAGCATCAGCTACTGATTTATAGGTTATATTTCCATCAATAACGTTTGCACCCTTTGCTAATGCGGCATCTTCTTTAAGAGCTTGTTTCCATCCCTTGTTTGCAATTTTTAGCACATATCCTGAAGTTGCATTTGTCAATGCCAGAGTTGAAGTCTTGGGAACGGCTCCGGGTATATTTGCTACAGCATAATGGATTATATCGTGTTTTATAAATACAGGGTCTGCATGGGTAGTTGGTTTTTCAATCGTTTCAATACAGCCGCCTTGATCGATGGCAACGTCAACTATTACTCCGCCGGGCTGCATTGCTTTTACCATTTCCTCTGTAACAAGTTTGGGAGCTTTTGCTCCTGGAATCAAAACTGCACCTACAACCAAATCCGATGTCTTTATAGCTTCCATCATATTATAATTGTTAGAATATAGGGTTTCGATTTTGCCCATAAATATCTCACCTAAGTAACGTAACCTGTCTACATTGACATCAAGAACCGTAACCCTAGCGCCAAGACCTATGGCGGTTTTTAATGCTCCTGTACCAACGATGCCTCCGCCTACTACTGTAACATGTGCAGGAGGTACTCCCGGTACGCCTTCCAAAAGAATTCCCTTTCCGCCATGGATTTTGGAAAGATATCTCGACCCTTCTTGTACAGCCATTCGGCCTGCAACTTCGCTCATAGGTGTAAGAAGCGGTAAAGACCTATCATCCTTTTGAACAGTTTCATATGCTATTGCCACAGCTTGAGATTCTATCAATGCTTTTGTTAATTCCGGCTCTGCAGCTAGGTGGAAGAAGGTAAATATTATGAGACCTTTTCTAAAATACTTATACTCTGGTTCCAGAGGTTCTTTTACCTTTACAATCATTTCCGATTCATTCCAAAGATCAGCTGCGCTTTCAATGATTTCAGCACCGGATGAAGTATAAGTCTCATCTAAAAAGCCTGCTTCATGTCCGGCCTCCCTTTCTACCAAAACCTTATGCCCGGCACGCACCAAAGCATCAACTCCTGCCGGAGTAAGTGCTACCCTGCTTTCCTGAGCCTTAATTTCTTTGGGCACTCCTATTATCATAATTCAACACCCCTTTAAATAGTACTTTAATTTAATTATACAATACGGGATATTAAAATACTAGTGTGAAAGATTTTATGATTTTAACTGTCTACTACAAGTGGAGCATATCAGGATTGACCCAATGACCTTTCTTCAATCAAGCTTAATATTCAAAAATTCTGCCAAAGTAATTGTACTTCCTTTTTTTGTGAGTTTCAATGTATTTAGCGTCATAACAGCCATTTGACCACGGCTGAGTTTTTCACCGGGGTTATTTTCAAGCCCATCCATAATACCGAGTTTGACAGCCAACTCAGGAACGGAATTCCACAGATTGGACTCTTCATTATATCCTAAAACTCTTAGCAATAAAGCTTGAAATTCATGGACAGTTGTATCCTTTCCAAATCCAAATTTATCATTGCCTACTCCTTTTATAAGTCCCTTATCAGTAGACCAAGCTATATAAGACGCATAAAATTCATTTGTTATGTCTGAAAACTTTGGTTTAATTAAAAATGATTTTGCTCTGTTTTCTTCCTTATATAATCTACTAATAAGTACTACCATGTCTTGTCTATTTAATATTTTATCAAGCATTAAATCACCATTGATATTGCCTTCCAATACTCCCATGCTTTCAAGGGATTTGCCTGCGGAGATAGATAGATCTTCTTTTTCAGCATTTACGATAATAGGTAATAATAGCGAAAGCACCATAGATAAAACAATTAGTATTACTATAATTTTTTTCAAAAAATTTCTCCTTTCTTTTTAATAAGCTATCACTTCATAAATTCGAGAAGTTGTTTTTCCCCTATATTGATTTATGAAGTTTTACTATTTCGGTATGAATTAAAATTGTAATATTATTTTATATTAGGCTTTTTTAGTGTATGCTATAATTATACTATAGTAATTGGCATACTAATATTAAATTAGGGTTACAAATAATATTAAATTCGAGTTATAAATGTTTTGACTTATAAAGAATATTAATATAAAATTGTAAAGTTAGATTTTATTTTTAATTTGAAGTGTTAACTGAGGAGGGGAAAATTTTGTCTACTAAGTTTATCTTTGTAACAGGAGGAGTTGTATCATCTTTAGGGAAAGGAATTACTGCGGCTAGTTTGGGACAATTATTAAAGAGTCGTGGCTTAAAAGTCACAATACAAAAATTTGATCCATATATAAATGTAGATCCTGGAGCAATGAGTCCCTATCAACATGGTGAAGTTTTTGTTACGGATGATGGTGCTGAAACTGATTTGGATTTAGGTCATTATGAGAGGTTTATTGATACAAATCTTACTAAAAATAACAGCGTAACGACGGGAAAAATTTATTGGTCTGTACTTAATAAAGAGCGGGCAGGAGAGTATAAAGGAAGGACAGTACAGGTAATTCCGCATATTACCAATGAAATAAAGGAAAGAATGATCAGAGCTTCAAAGGAAAGAGAATTGGATGTAGTAATTACCGAGATTGGCGGGACAGTTGGAGATATTGAGTCACTACCGTTTTTAGAAGCTATTAGGCAGATCAAATATGATGTTGGAAAGGAAAATGTAATGTATATTCATGTTACATTGATTCCGTATTTGTCAAAGGCAGGTGAATTAAAAACCAAGCCTACCCAACATAGCGTTAAGGAATTAAGAAGTTTAGGTATACAGCCTGATGTCCTGATATGTAGAACAGAAGTGCCATTATCACAGGATTTGAAGGATAAAATCGCACTGTTCTGTGACTTAGACTCCAGTGAAGTTATAGAAAATTTAGATGCCCCAAATATATATGAGATTCCATTGATGCTTGAAAAACAAGGCTTACCGGATTTGGTTATCAAACATTTAGGATTAGAATGCAGTGAGTTGGATTTAACTGAATGGAATTCAATAGTTGAACGAGTAAAAAATCCAAAGGGGAAGGTTACAATTGCGCTTGTAGGCAAATATGTAGAGCTTAGGGATGCATATATTTCTGTTGCTGAATCATTAGGGCATGGCGCTATAGCTAATAATGTAGAAGTAGAAATCAAGTGGATACAAGCGGAAGATGTAAATGAAGAAAATAGTGAGAAATTATTTGAAGAAGCAGACGGGATTTTAGTGCCGGGAGGATTTGGAGATAGAGGTGTAGAGGGCAAAATTCAGGCAATAAAATATGCTAGAGAAAGAAAGATTCCATTTTTCGGGATAGCACTGGGAATGCAATTGGCTGTAGTTGAATATGCCAGAAATATATTGGATATGAAGGATGCAAACAGTTCTGAAATCAATCCAAACACCAATTACCCGGTAATTGATGTACTTCCGGAATCTAAAGACTTGGTTAAACCTAATGGTATGAGATTGGGACTTTATCCATGCAAGATTGCATCGGATACAAAAGCAATGGATATTTATAATGATGAGATAGTCTACGAAAGACATAGACACAGGTATGAATTCAACAATGAATTTAGAGATAGATTTGTTGAAAACGGAATGATAATGTCTGGGTTATCTCCGGATGAAAAACTAGTTGAGATAATTGAATTAAAAGATCACCCATGGTTTGTCGGAGTGAATTTCCATCCTGAGTATAAATCAAGACCAACGAGATGCCATCCATTGTTTAGGGAGTTTATCAAAGCAGCATTAAAAGATAGGTAAGAGGTAAGAGGTAAAAACATTGTGAATTGTGCATTGTGAATTGCACCGAAGGTGTCATTCTGAATGCTAGTGAAGAATCTATGTTTAATGTCCCCATAGCTCGACCAAAGCAACTCTTCACTATTTTTTCAATTGTTTTTGTAATACAATTGTAATCATTAAAATAAGGAATATTATGAGAAAAGGTGATATAATAGGTAAAAAGGAGGGACTTATGTTATGCGTTTTAGCAAGAAGTTTATAAAAGTGATATCTTTATCTTTGATGTTATTTATGTTGATATCTACTATGCCAAGTTATGCGGCAACTTATAAAGATGTTCAGAATAGTCATTGGGCATATGAATATATTGAAAGAATGAGCAAATCAGGTTATATAAAAGGAGATCCGGATGGAAGATTTAGACCGGGAGACAACCTTACCTATTTGGAAGTATTAAGTTTTGTATCTAGGATCATTAACATAACAGAAACTGAAAAGCAAAGTATGAGGAATAAGTATCAAACTATAGTAACCTTATATAACGTACCTGCTTGGGCGCAAGACGCTGTTATGACTTGCCTATATAAAGGTGTTATATCCGAGGATGAATTGAAATATGCGGATTCTATGGGTGCTATTAAGACCGGCACAACAAAGAGAGTAAATAGAATAGATACCAGTGTTTTCCTTGCAAAGGCAATGGGACTGGATAAGGTATCCGTAAATTCGCAGATTGGACAAGTTTATAAGGATTTAAAGCCTGAACATGAAAAATACAAGCCGCTTCTTTACCTATTAATAGATGCTAAAGTATTAAGCCCTGAGGGTATGGGCAATTACGAGTTTAAACCCAATGACCCTGTAAAAAGAGAGCAAATGGCAAAGATGATATCCATGGCTTACGATTATCTGCAAGGCAATCCTCAAACTCCGATTCCAACTCCAGACCCGACCCCAAACGTAGGGACTGATATTATTAATGGTGTTTTATATAAGATAACTAATTATGGAAATAACACATATTTTATTACTATTAAGGATAAAAACAATAAGGAAACAGCCTATCTCGTAGATTCTAAAACTAGTATTACATTAGATGGGAAGAGTATTCCTTTTGCGAATCTCTATGAGGGACAGGATATTGAAATCACTGTTCCAAGAGACGGGAATACCGTAACTACTATTAAAGCTACATCTGTTGAAGAAAAATTGACAGGATATATTAAATATGTTTATCCTTCAGCCAATAGAATAGTTATTGAATACAAGGACAATAAAACAAATAAAACAGCTGAGTTGACTGTTGATAAGGATGCTGACATAACATTAGATGGTAAAGACATTACCCTATTTGACTTAAAGATTAAAGATGAAGTGAATATTATTTCTAAAAACAATGTTGCTTCAGAGATTGAGGCGGTTTCAGCATCGAGGGATTTTGAAGGTGTTATTACCAAGATAGATAAAGATGGCAAGAGTTCAGATGTTAAGTATTATATAACCATAGAGGATTCCAAGGGCAATGAACGGGAATTTGAAGTAGATTCAGATGCCGATGTATACAGAAATGGCAAAAGTGCTCATATAGAAGATTTGAGAGTTCAGGATGAAGTAGAGATTGAATTGGAATATGATGTTGTGGTTGATATTGATGCAGAAGTTGTGGAAAAAGATATAAGTGGTCAAATAACTAAAATAACTGATGAATTGAATCAAAGAACTAAAATAACAATACTTAATAAAAAGACAAATAAAGAGGAAACTTATACTTTAGCAAGAGATGCAAAGATTACAATAGATAAGACCAAGGGAACAAGCTTCGATTTGAGAAAGGGATTCTATGTAGATGCAGTAGTAGGCAGTGATGAAATTATAGAAATAAAAGCAAATTCCGTTGCCAGCCAATCTTTAGTTAGAGGAAAAATCAAACGCATCAGTAATAAAAACAAGGAAATTGATTTGGAAGTTTATAACTCCGATATATCCGGAGTGTCTTATGGGGATACTTTGTATGTTAAAACTACCAAGGATACTCTAGTGGGATATGGAAGGTATTATGACTATGATCTTGATTATCTTGCGAGAAATGATGAAGTAGATATATATGGTTACTATGACGGGTATTCATTTATAGCAGATGAAATAAATATTAGATAAGAGATAGTTCAAATTAGATCAATTTAAGTTGTAAAATAATTATTTCATTTCATAATATTGTGAACAAGGTTAAACTCCTTAAAGAGGTGCAACCTTGTTCATTTTTTTTTGCACTTTTATGAACTTGTGGATATGAAAATTGGATGATATGGTTTAATTGTGAAAAATAAACGGCAGCATTTATCATATTGCCAAAGGGAGGGAAAGATAATAGCCATGGAAAATGAAGATAGAATAATGTTTTTGGAAACCCCGCCGTTTTATGCAATTTGGGGTGACGGATCAATTTTAAAACGATACCCCATAGATTTTTACGAAAAAACTGACATATCTAATATTGCTGGATTAAGTATTTTTGCAGGGCTAAAGGATAGAAGCAATAAATTTATAAGCGGAAAATTTATTGGGAAAAGCGTTTACGAGCTTTACAAAGAAAATCCGGAGCTGTTTGGAAGCGAGGAGGAAAGAAAATGGGAAATCGTACCTATACAAGTCGGTATTGGTCATGCTTGTTCTGATTTGAGCATTCAGGTACACCCTCGTGAAGACTATGCATTAAAACATGAAAACTGTCATGGAAAATCAGAATGTTGGTATATTGTGGATGTTGATGAAGAACCAATGGATGTAGTTCTGGGACACAAGGCAAAGGCCATGGAAGAACTAGAGGATTATATAGCAAGAGATGCATACGATGATTTAGCTTTAAGAACACCTATACATAAGGGAACTTTCCTTAATTTAGAAGCAGGGACACTTCATTCCTTGCAAAAAGGAACGACGTTTATTGAAGTATGTACTTCCTGTCTGCTTACCTATCGTTTTTATGACTATCATAGGAAAGACAAAAATGGCAAGGAAAGGCAATTAGACATTGAAAAGGCAAAGGCCAATATCTTAATCCCTTATGAAGAAATGACTTATGATTTTAAGGAATATAATTATGGTTTGGCAAAAGAAAAAGAGCTTATAGACAATCACAACTATTCTGTGAGAATTATTGATGTAGTCGGTGCAAGCGTTGTACCAAAGAAAAAACCTTTTTATGCTTGTTTTGTGATTGAAGGAGAAGGAGAAGTAGAAGGTTATAAGGTTAAGGCAGGTTCAAGTTTTCTTTTAACAAGTAAAATTAGTGAAATGCATGTAAATGGGAAATTGAAAATTTTGGCAGCACATGGTTAACCACTGAACACTGCAGCAATTTCTATAGCAATGAATATAGCTGTTTTGTTGCTAATAGATTAATCAATATTCAAAGAATAATATAAATCAGTAGTTTCTAAGAAGAAAGGTAACAATGATTAAGTGCTGTAATTTTTAGAGAGAGGAGGAAAGAAAATGGCTGAGAAAAAATTTATATTTGTTTGCTGTGGAGCTGGTAAACTCACATCTTTTATGGCCGCGGAAGGTATAAAAAAAGGGTTAAAAGAAAAAGGCATTATAAAAGACGTTAAAATTCAGCATGGATTAATAAGTGAAGTTCCGCGTTATGAATCACAAATCGACATCTTAGTTTGTTCTACAAATTACAGAAAAAAACATGCTTTTCCTGTTTTGAACGGTATGGCTTTTGTTGTTCAAGATAAGGAAGGCGAAGAAAAACTGATAAACGAACTAGTAGAAATATTAAAAGATATAAATTAAAATGGAGGTAAAAAAATGCAGATTTTATCTAATGTGGTGAGGTACATAATCTCTCTTCCTCCTGCAGTATTTATTGGGATTGTTATGGGAGTGTTATGCTTAGTTTTTGGAGGAGGGATTAAAAATGCTTTGCGTAGTGCTTGCCTATTTTCTGTAGGTATGACAGGAATTAATTTAATTATGAGCTATTGTGTTGGGGAAATGCAGTCAATTGCAACAGCTTTGTCTACAAGATTGGGAATTGAACTTAGTATGATAGATGGCGGATATGGATCAGGCGGATCAGGCGGATCATGGATGTTTCCTGGGGCAATACCTGCATTGTGCATAATGTTAGTAATTAATATTGTGTTTATTCTTCTAAAGTGGACAGATACTATGTGGACAGATGTTCATAATACATGGCATGGAATATATATTGGTCTTCTTATATATGCTTTAACGGGCAGTGTTCTTTATGGAACTATTGTGGCAATAATAACCTTAGTTATTATGCTTAAACTTGGAGATTTGACAGCTCCAACCTTTCAGGAATTTAACGGAACTCCCAATATTGCTGTCTATGCAACTTCAGCAACAATTCCTGCCATATTTACTTTCTTTGTAATGAAAGTAATCAATAAAATTCCTAGATTGAAGGACCTTAAAGCTGATGCTGAAAGTATTCAGGATAGGTTTGGGATATTTGGCGAAATAATGGTTATTGGAATGCTTTTAGGTATTATTTTAGGTATTCTTGCCGGGTATAATTTTAAGAATATAATGATGACGGGAGTAGTCATGTCAGCAACTATGACACTATTTCCTAAAATGGCAGCGTTGATTTGTGAAGGTATTGTGCCGGTTACTACTTCTGTTATTGGATTTATGAACAAACACTTTAGTGGAAGAAAGCTAAATGTAGCAGTTGATCCGGCTATGTTACTTGGTGATCCCTCTGTTATGGCTTCTTTCGTAATTCTTGTTCCTATTTCAATCGTTATGGCAATGGTAACCCCTGGGATTGCTTTTATTCCTATAGCAAGCTTGGCAGGTATGCCTTATTGGATAGGAGGAGTCGTTCCTTATACAAAAGGTAATGTAGTCCATACCGTTATATGTATGAGTCTATATATATTCCTTGCATCTCTAGTTGCAACACAGCTTGGACCTATTGTTACAGAAGCGGCTAGATTAACAGGTCGAATGACTGAAGCTATAGCATCTGGAATTACTATAGTTTCTTGGGATGAGGGAGGAAGTTTTATTGGATATGCATTTGTAAAATTATTTAAATTATTAGGATTAAGCGTTCTTTAATATGAAACAAGCTTTTTTAGTAGGTCCAAGGCAGATAGAAATAGGAGATGAAGGATTTACTAACAAAGTATTGGATTTAACTGAGGTGCAAGTCAAGTTGTCAGTTAGCTTTCGAGGCTGCAATATTTAAACAAAAGTCCATAAAAATAGCTGTTTTAATGTAAAAAGATTTAAGATATAGAATGTTTTTTTAAATAAGCATTAGGAAACTAATGGAGGTAAGTAATGTTTAACAAAGAAAGAGCCCCGAATTTTGAAGCAAATCCTGTAGTAAAAATTAGCGATATCAATTCACTATTGGGATATGATCAGATTATAGATGAAATTAGCAAAGCTATTGAAGTAAAAAAGAAAGAAAATGGGAAAGTTTGTGTTGTTATAGACTGTTATCATGGAGTTGATCAAAAGGAAATATTAGACAATTTAGTTTCCAAGCTTGATGCAGATTTAATGATAAATTCTGAACAGGCAAAATACCCTGAAGAGATTATTTTTGATAAATTTAAAAAATTTATAGTTCCTGAAGATAGGACATATGGGGTATTTAGTGTAGGATATTTAACAGAATTTTTTAATAATGATGATGTCATCAGTTTAAGAGAAGAAATTGATCATACTGATGGAGTAATTATTATTTATGGTGTTGGGGCTAGTATTATCCATTGTGGAGACATATTAATATATGGAAATATTGCTAGACAGGAAATTAAAGACAGATATAGAAAAGGATTGGATAATTGGGGTGCAGAAAATTATGATGAGGAACCTTTAAAAAAGGATAAAAGAGGGACATTTCTTGAGTGGAGAATGATGGATAAGCATAAGCGTTCCTTATTCGATAAACTTGATTATATGATAGATTTTAATATTCCAATGAAGCCTGTGCTTATAAGTGCCGATGGATATCGTAATGCAATAATCCAAGTGTCTAAAAGGCCATTTAGTCCGGTTCCAATCTTTATTAAAAGCATTTGGGGTGGCAAATGGATACAAAAGGTTTTAGGCGTTCATCAAGATTGGGAAAATGTAGGTTGGGGTATGACAGGAATATTAGATTATCAATCAATAAAATTACAGTGTGGTGGAAATATAGTAGAAATTCCATGTATGGACCTTATTTATTATAAACCAAAACAATTTTTGGGTAAAAAGACTTATTATACATGGGGATATAAATGCCCGTTGCATATTAATTTTTTGGATACATGGCATGGAGGGAATTTAAGTCTTCAGGTACATCCTCTTACGAGTTATGCTTTTGATGTATTTAATTCCTCTTATGGGCATCATGAAAGCTACTATATCTTAGACTCCAGCGACCATTCATCTGTGTATTTAGGGTTAAAAGAAGGGATAAAGGTCTCTAATATGGTTGAAGAATTACTAGAAGCGCAGAAGGGAACAGAAATTTTTGATGATTCAAAATACGTTAATAATATTCCTGTAAAAAAACATGACCATGTATTTATTCCGAGTGGTACTGTTCATGCCTCGGGAGAAGGCACTTTGGTTTTGGAAATAGATGCGTTTTGTTTTGCTACTTTTAAACTTTGGGATTGGGGAAGAGTGGACTATGATGGCAAACCACGACCAATAAACATTGACCATGGTCAATATAATATCGAAGAAGATTTCCAAGGAGAATGGGTATATGATAATTTGGTTGCAAAACAACCTTTAGTAGAAAAGTGATATGGTTGGAGGATGGAAGATAGTTCCGCAATAAACTATGAACCGATGGCTGTCCATAGATATTGGTTTACAAAGCCTATATATTTTGAAACAAATGATAATATTATTATCCATGTTTTAGTTGATGGTGAGGAGGCAGTTATAGAAAGCTTAGATAATTCTTTTGAACCATTTGTAATGCATTATGCAGAAGCAGTATTTATTCCTGCAGATGTGGGGCAATATACGATACGACCATGCGGAAGGTCAGAAAATGAAGAAATAGCCATTTTACAAATATATTATCCACAATAACTTTATTTGCTTAGGAGGAAGAAATGGAAAGACAGTTAATTATTCATTTTGGAGCAGGTTCATTGGGTAGAGGATTTATAGTACCTATACTTACGGATAGCAATTGTGATGTAATCGTTGTTGATGTTAATGAAAAACTTATTAACAAATTAAAACAAACATTAGAGTATACAATTTACATTGCAGATGAGGAGGAAGGTAAAAGAGAACGAAAAATAAAAATTAAAGGAGCACTTTCAAGTATAAATGATATCGATGAATTAAAAAGGGTCTTAAAAGAAGTTAAAACAGTTACTACTTCTGTACGTAAGGAGAACTTAGTTCATGTTGCAAAACTTATAAGTGAAGTTTGGCGCTTTGATGATAATGAAACAAGAAAAGTTTTATGTTGTGAAAACTTGGAAAATGCTTCAGACTATTTTAAAAAATTGTTATTTAGCACAGTGTCTGACGATAAAACGCTGGAGCAAATGAAAAAAATAGTTGTGCCGGATACTATGGTAGATAGAGGTTGCAGTGCATCGTTAGAAGATGATTTATTGGTATATACAGAAAAATTTTTTGAAATAGGAGTGGACAGAGAGGTCATTAAGGATACGAACATCAAACTGATACCAGCAGTAGATAATCTAAAGCAACATTTTTACAGGAAAAGATTTTTGTTAAACACATATGCCGATTCAGTAGCGTTTTTAGGTCTAAAATACAATATTTCCACTTTTGGTGAAGCAATTTGTGATGGTAAAATTCAAAAGGAACTTAAACCTTACTTTGATTTAGTAAAGAAAAGTTTAGAAGTCGGATTTGGAATGAATACAGAAGAAATTGAAAAATGGAATGATTTTTATAGGAATAAAAGGAATACAAGAAATGATCCAAATGCAACTTCAAACAAAAGAGCACTGTCTGATATAGCAAGGGATATGTGGAGAAAATTGGAAAGGGAAGAAAGATTCATTAAACCCTTGCTTATTTTAAAGGACAATAATTATAATATTGATCCTGGATTGAATTTAATAAGAGATATGGTAGAAAGTGAAGCAAAAAAGTCAAACATGAGCAAACATGAGCTGATAAATAAAATAAAAGATATGTGGGCTATTGATGCATCAGGAGAGTATATATTTAATTATATTTCTGAACTTGTATAATGCTTAGGCCTAACCGTAAATATTTTAAACATTAAGTTTAAAATATTTACGGGATTTATCATAAACAGATACTTAAATTTATGTATGAGGAGAAGAAATGGAAAATAATGTCTATGTGATCGAAAGAGAAGCATCTGATTGGGAAGAAGCCATTTTAATTACAAGTTGTTTATTGTATAAAAATGGCTGTGTAAAAGAAAATTTTGCAGAAAAATGTATTGAAAGAGAAAAGGTATTTCCTACTGGACTGCCCAGCAAAGTGCCTGTAGCAATTCCACATACAGATGGGAGTTATGTTATAAAGCCTGCGGTATGCATGCTAAGGTTAACAAATCCGGTTTTGTTTAAAAACATGGAGGATCCCGAGAAAGAAATTGCCGTTGATTATGTGTTTAATATTGCAATTAAATCAAGTGAAGACCAACTCAAAATGCTCTCTGTGATTTCAAATATATTTCAAGATGATGAATTTTTAAATTCACCTAAGGACACTCCAATTGAAGTTTTAAAAGAAAAATTCTTAAATAAATGGAGAGAATAGAAAGGAAATTTAAAAGTGTAAAGATTCGATGAATTTGTAAAATTTATGATATTATGAAATAATAATTAGTATATAAAGTGATAATAAAGAAAGCGATTGATTATATGGAAGATGGTATTAAATTAATCGAAAGAAAAATAAATTTTGATATATTTAAAAGAGAAAGAGATATTAAACAATTATTTTTCTATGATGTTGTTTCTTTAGAGAGTGAGGAGATTGTAGGTTATTGCTATTTAATTATAGGAGGAGACAAGGTAATTTTATATATGGGTAATGTCAGCTATTATATTGAGGAAAAACATAGAAATAAAGGTTATGCTACAAAAACACTAATGTGTCTTATAAATATTGCGAGGATAAAAGGAATGCAGTTCATTGATATTTCAATTTCACATGATAATATTGCATCGCTGAATGTTGCAAAAAAAGCAGGAGCATATTTTTTAAAACAATTAAAAGCAGAAGAAATTGATCAGTTTTGTTCAGATAATGATTTTGTAAGAGATGTCTATAGGATAGAATTATAACGGATATTATTAATTTTTTATGGAGGATGAAATGAATACACGAGTATATGAACTATTAAAATTTTTACTTACTCAAGCTGAATCAACATTTTCCATTGATGAACTTGCGGACAATTTTCACGTAAGTACACGCACTATAAGAAATTATGCGAAAACGATTGAAGATTTTTTGTTAAATAATAAATTAGAAGGATTGATTTTTTGTGCTAATAATAAAATTGAATATAAAGGAAATTCTCAACAAAAATTTCAACTTTTAAGTCTTATTAGTAAATGTAACTTTTATGATTATAAGCTGTCAGTGGAAGAACGGTATTTAATAATTTCTTTAATGCTATTATCTTCAAATGGTCCTATAACTATTTCAGATTTTAGTTCTTCACTATTTGTGGACAGGGGGACTATTATTAAAGATCTTGCATTTGTATCTCAGCAATTTAGTTCATATGGAATTTTGTTTGAGGATAATAAAAACAAGGGGTTTTTTCTTAGAATTAGCGAAAGCCAACGGATTGATTTAATATGCAAATTAATATATGATTTTGGACTATTACCAAAGGAAATTTATGACTTTACTGTAGAAAATATATTTACGGTTTTTATTAGAAATAGATTTGATTTAAGTAAATTTTTTCATGGAATAGAAGTTGCCGTTTCTTTAGCGGAAAAACATTATAATATATTTATGACGGATATTGAATTTTATGATATTATTTTTCTTTTGTCATTAATGGCAAATAAAAATTTCAGGGGACAATCAATTGAAAATACCTATGAGAGTTCTTTAAATCCTCAGGGAAATGTATTTGAAATTTCAAGATATGTTTTAAAACTCATCTATATTACCAATGACCCCCCTAAAAGTGATGTAGCATTTTTAGCTGACAGAATAAAAAAATACACTTTAACATATTCTAACGAAATCATAGGAGAAAATTCTATTAATTTTTATATTATTGTTAAAAGCTTTTTATATAAATTATCCTTAATATATGGGATTATGCTTTTAAATGACTATAAATTGCAACAATTCCTTAGTGCACATATTATTGGCGTATATACCAGATATAATAATCATGAAAAATTGTATAATCCTTATAAAGAAGAATTGTTAGTGCAGTATTCTAATGATTACCAGATTTTAAAAGCAAACAGTTATATTTTAGAGGATAATTTAGACATTAAATTAGATGATGATGAGTTAACTTATATATTGATGCACATAGTTGCTGCGTTAGAAAGAATAAGACAGAAGAATATAGTCCCCAATATCATTGTAGTTTGTGATACAGGATTTAGCACTTCGAATTTTTTGGCAGAAAAAATAAAAAATTATTTTCGTGTAAATATTTTATCAATAGTTGCTGCGCATAACTTAAACAATGCAATAGAAAATCTAAAGCTTGATTTCATTGTCAGTACAATTCCTCTAAAAAATATTAATGTGCCGTGGATACAAGTAAATCCAATGTTTTCTGAGAAGGATATAAATAATATTTATAAAATGATTGCTAAGATACCAATTGAAGAAGATGAAAGAGAAATCGCTAGGATAGAAAAAACAACACAGAAAATACTAATAAACCAATTTTCTGAAGATGAAAACACATGTAAAGAAGAAAATGACGGAGCTGCTAGAGGGCATAATATTTTAAAGGTCAGTGACTTATTAAGTGAGGAATATATATTGCTGGATAAACCTATTTACGGTTGGAAAGAAGCAATAATTGCAGCAGGTGAACCGTTATTATGGAATCAAAAAATAACAGCGCAATATTTAAAGGCAATGGTTGATGTTGTCACTGAAAATGGTCCTTATATTGTTTTTGCACCTAATGTAGCTGTTGCACATGCAAATTCTACAGATGGGGCTGTTGAGATTGGAGTTTCTTTATTGCGCCTTGCTACACCAATTGAATTTGGACATAAAGATAATGATCCAGTAAAGATAGTGGTTGCATTCTCACTTACTGACGTAAAAAAATATTTAAATATGTTTTTAAACGTTATGAATATTTTATGTAATCAATCGGTGATTAATGAAATATGTGATGCAAAAACTAAACAAGACATTATAAATATTTTTTTAAAATACAATAATTAAAAAACTATTTGTAACGTTTATATAATAAAAATATATTTGTATAGGTGATGTGGGAATGCGGTAAATAAAACAATTATTTACCGCATTCCTTTTTATTCTGTTCTTATTGCTTCTAAAGCGGACAAATTCATTGCGCGTTTTGCAGGGAAATATCCTGACAAAATACCTATCAATGCAGAAAAGGCAGTGGCTGCAAATATTAGCCATATGGGTATGATGGATATCTTACTTTCTCCTCCTGTGCCTAGGAAGTCACCGAAAACGCCACTAAATTTATTGACAAAGAAAGATAGTATGTAGCTTAGAGCTACTCCAAATACTCCTCCGATTATACCAATCATGGTTGATTCAAGCAAAAATAGCCTTTTTATATCCTTTATTGATGCGCCGATTACTTTCATTACGCCTATTTCTTTTGTTCTCTCGTAGATGCTCATTACCATTGTATTTGTAATGCCTATTGCTGCTACAATCAAAGAAACAGCGCCGATTCCTCCTAATACCATTTGGATTGTACCGGCTGTCTTTTTCATGGATTCAAGCTGGTCATTTAAACTATATGCTTCGTGCCCCAAATCCTTTATTGCATCTTGAACTGCTTGAACGTTTTTCATATCATTTACTTTAACATTTATTTGTTCATATTCGGTTTCTTTTGAAGGTCTTGATTTAGGATCTTCGGCTTTTGCCTTTTCCACCATCAATTTTTGGACCTCACGTAAAGGCATATAGACACCGTAGTTCGTTTCCCAATTTCCTTCTGTCAGTACTCCTGCTACTTTTATCTTATATTCTTTATAATTTGGTTTCTCATTGCCCATACCGCCGCCGTAATTATATCCCATATCCTGATCAAAAGTGAAGGTAAATCTGTCTTTCATAAGATCAATCTTTGGTTCTCTCCAAACTCTTGATTTCGGATCGTAAAAGTTATTGCTCATTCCGCCGCCAAATAAAATTGTCAATTCATCATTATCATTGAGCAGCCTCCCCTCCTGAACTTCAAATCCGAAGGCTTCCATTGCTTCAGGAACTATGCCTTTTATCGGGACATTAGCTACATATCTGCCGGTCTTTATTGTACCATAGGTTTCCAGAGTAGGGCTTACAGCTTCTACATTTGGTATTGCCTTAAAAGCTAATACAGCAGTTTCATCAAGTTTTGACTCTTTCTGTTTTGGCATGGAAGGGTCCTGCCATCTTTTATAAACATTAATAGTTGTCAAACTTCCCCATTGAGATATTTGTTCCGTGAAGGATTCGCTTAGTCCAAACCCTAAACTCAACATGACGACAATGGAGCTGGTACCTATCATAACACCAAGAACAGTAAGAAAAGTTCTTAATTTTCTTCTCCACAGATTTTTAATTCCCATTCGTACTAAGTCTATATTACTCATCTGTTTCCATTTCCTTTATTTTCTTTCTCTTTTTATATACTAAAGTGCCTGCTACGCCTGCTGCTATTAAAACAACTATTCCCCAAAAGACTTTGGATTTTAAGATGCCTTTGATACCGCCTTGCTTAGCTTCTTCCGGAGGGATGCCTTCAGGAAACTCAGGCATAGGGGGTGCGTCCATTACGTTTAGGGTAAATTCTTTTTTTACTTCTTGTTCTTGACCTGTGGAGTCTTCATAGGTAAATATTACAGTTCCGTTCAATTCGCCGGGAGCGCTGGGAATTACATATCCTTCAAAGAACTCACTTTCACCGCTGTCAAAATTGCCAACGTAGTATTGACCGTTCTCCGTTTGGAAGTCCCCCTCAAGCTTTACCATCATATTGTAAAGGGTTACCTTTCCGGTATTATAAAATTCCAATGATATAGGTGTGGATTCACCTACATAGCATTCCGGGAAGACACTTAGTTCACCAATGTCCAATTTGGAACTTTGAATAACCGGAACGCCAATCAATTCTTCTGCAGTATACTCCTCTTTGGTATCTTCATATTCAAAATTTGCCGTAAGTGTATATGTTTTAGCTTGTGCATCAGGGACTGTAAACATGGTAATCTTTTTTTCTACTCTTCCCTTTGGTGGAATGCTTTCAATATAAAAGGTGTTTGAACTGTTCACCGGAGTAAACACCGATCCTCCTGCTGAATTGCTATCAGTGTCCGTTTTTTCATTTGATGTCAAAAATATTTTTATATTCTTAACTGCTTTGCCGCTATTAGTATTAAAAAATGATAAATTCATAGTAAAGTTTTCTCCGGCTTTAACCAAGCTAGGCTCGAAATTGTATTTATCTATAATAAGCTTTGGCTTAGATTGATTTTCTTCTTCACCTGATGTAAAGAAACCGACAAATTGATTTAAGGTATATTTTTCTCCATCTGCAATTATATCATCTTCATATTCTACGTTTATTTCCACCGGATAATTTTTAGTGGCTGCATTTTTTGTAGTTAAAAATCTAAATTCCACATTTTCTGTAGCTTCGGGAGCTACGGAATCAATCCTCAATTGACTTACTGATTTAGGAACTAATCCTTCCATGTCCTTACTTTCTGCCTTTATTACTATATTTTTAGCTTCTGATTGTCCCAGATTTGTCAAATCAAAGGATACTACAACTTCTTGATTTTGTCCTACAGTATCTGAGGGATAGAGTAAATTTTCAAATATGAGATTTGCTGCTTTATCCTTATTTGCTGATACGCTTACAAAGACATCCAGTGAATCCTCGTCTGTCTCGTTATATTTCAGTTTCAACTTAAGCTGATGACTTCCGGGGGTTATTTTCTTTGACGTTTTCAATTGGAATACAGCAAAATTTTTAAGTCCCGCCGGAATGGATTGGATATTTTGTATTCCTGAACCTTGGGCAAGGGAAATTCCCTCTTCTGACAATCCGTCAAGGGATACTCTTATATCTTCTGCGATGATATCTCCCAGATTTTCCAATTCGATTCCTAAATTGAATTCTTCGCCGATGCCTATTGTACTATTTGGGAGGATATCTAATCTTGAAATGTTTAGCTTGGCTGGCTTACTATCTACACGTATGTATATGGAATCTGCCGTAGTGTCACCATCATAGCTTGATACACTTATATCTATTTTATAGCTGCCTTTTTTTGCGCTAGGGTCAACTTCAACCTCGAAATGCACTTTTTTACTGTCCTTACCGTCTATATAATTTATATTTTTAAAGGTAGAACCTACTAAATATATAGAATCAGGATTTTCTATACTAGCTTTTACTACAATGTCATTTATTGCTTCATTGCTTATATTTTCTATTTCCACAGGAACTCTAACAGTTTCACCTGATTTCGCTGTAATCGTATTTGAGCTTGAAATAAACAATGAGCCATAATCAGCGAACCCTACTATTGGAATTACACCTATTATTAGTAATGCCATCAATATAAAACATAAAATCCGTTTCATCTAAACAACTTCCCCCTCTGCTTTTTCATTTGCGACAATCTTTTCTATGTTACCATCCCTCATGTATACAATTCTGTTTGCATATACTGAGATCTCCGTATCATGAGTTACAATAATCAATGTTTGGTTTGATTCTTTTGCCATTGATGTAATCAAGTTCATTATTTCAAAGGTAGTTTTTGTATCAAGATTACCCGTTGGCTCATCAGCAAAAACTATACTGGGATCTCCGACAAAGGCTCTTGCAATACTAACCCTTTGCTGTTGCCCACCGCTCATCTCCGAGGGCTTATGATGAAGTCTGTTTCCCAAGCCTACATTAATAAGCATGGTTTTAGCCATTTTTTCTCTTTTAGATTTTGGTATTCCTTTAAAGATAAGTCCTAAGCTTACATTTTCCAATGCTGATAGTGTAGAAATAAGGTTGTAAGACTGAAATACAAAACCTATATACCGCTGCCTGTAATTTGTTAAATCCTTTTCATTCATTCTCTCCAAATGGAGTTTGTTGACTATAATTTCACCCCTAGTCGGCTTTTCAAGACCTGCCATCATATTTAAGAGCGTACTTTTACCGGATCCTGAGGTGCCAAGCAAACATAAAAATTCTTCCTTACCTATATTTAGATTTATATCATCTAATGCTACAATTTTTTCGTCTCCCATTTTATATATTTTTCTTAAGTTTTTAAGAACTATAAGATCATCCAATGAAATCCCCACCTCCTGCCATATACTGTATTACCATTTTATCATTAGATAGATTAGAATAATAGTTACAAAAAGTTTAAATTTTATCAATTTATTAACCTTTTATGTGAAATGAAAGATATAATGGGATATAAGGATAATTCACAACTTAATTCAATTCACAATTCACAGTTCACAATTCACAATGAAAAGATAGCAAGAACTAAGAACTAAGGATAATCACTGCTTACGTCATCCTTGAGTGAAACGAAGGATCTCTGGTTTTGAAAAGGCAGACAAAAGGTAATAGGTAATAGGGGGAATTTTATGAAATTGAATGAATTCTGTAAAATAAATTTAACTTGCGAGAAAATCTTTATTGTTCCTACCAAATCAATTGGAATGCAAATAGTAAATAAAATGGCTAGGGATGGCAATCCGGCTATCAATCTTAAGATAGCTACATTGAAGGGATTAGCCTTTGAAATTTGCGAGGAATACATAGAAAAAAACAGGATTATGATAGTTGATAGTATCATCGGAAGCAATTTAATGATAGGAATACTTAAAAAATTATCTAAAGAAGAGGATGAATTTTTCTTTAAACAAAGTTTGATTGATTCCACAACTGCGGAAGAAGTCTATAAAGCGATAATGGAGTTGAAATATGCCGGCATAGAGGAGTTCCCCAAGATTAAAAATCTGGATATGATTTACAAAGCATATGGCGAGGAACTTAAAGATTTAAATGCAATGGATCATTGTGATGTAATTATAAAAGCTTCTCTTCTTGAGGACTTAAATACTTATAAAAACAATCAAATAGTTGTAGCTTCGAATATTGAATTAAATTATGCAGAGGAATCGTTGTTTGAGAAATTGACGGATAACAATTTTGTAAAAATTGATATGCCCGTAAAGACCTTGGAAGGGCATCCGAGGAATTATTATTTCAAGGATTTTGTTGATGAAGGTATTTTAAAGAACAAGAATTTCTGCTTTTATAACAAATATGGCACTAAGGAAGAGATAGGTTATATTATTGAAGATATGAAGCAAAAATTAATCCCGGCTGATGAAATTGTCATTGCTTATACTAACAACAATTATGCTGATCTAATAAATATTGAATTTGAAAAAAACAATCTGCCGATTACATTCGGAGACGGACTTGGGATTGATAATAGCAGCGTATATAGATTTATCAGTACGATATTCAATTGGGTGAATAGATACTACAGCGTGACTGAATTAAGACCAATCTTTGTAAATGGAGATATCAAGACAAATTTTCCAGCTTCGGATTTATATGATGAATTGATGTCTTTAAAAATTGTATATGACAGAGACAATTACTTTAGGAAATTGTATTTAGATGGGGTTTTCCCTTTGGAGTTCAATAACTATAGCGAATATAGAAAAATGGAATTAATCTATCTACAAGAGTTCTTTGGCGATATATTTGATGCGATACCAAATGAGAACAGTTTTGACTTTAGTAAATATATATTTAAATTATCCAATATAATTGAAAAATACGTTAAAAATATCAACAAATATGATGGTGCGGCAAAAAATGTAGTTTTAGAGACCTTGAATCAAATCAGCAATATCAAAATGGAAGTAAATGTGAATGAATATATGGATATGATTTCATCCTATATTCTCAAAAATAGAATTTTGAGGTCACAGCCTCAACCTGGAATGGTTTTTGCTACTAACTTTAGAAATGCAGGGTATACCGGAAGGAAGCACCTTTATTTAATTGAGATGGATAGCGATAGCATATCCAACAAGGTAATCGAATCTCCAATTTTGTTGGACATGTTCAAAAAAAGATTATCCGGTAATTTAAAATATGCAAGGGAGAATTATAATAGCAAAAAGTACAAGATTAAGGAATTGTTGACGGCAGATTTTGAGAGCATCTCCATAGGGTATTCAAATTTTGATACTGTTGAGGTAAAGGGCAAATCCCCATCTCAAGTTTATACTGAGTTAATGGAAACTTATAAAACGAATAGAGAGAAGCCAATATATGAAGAAAAATATACTATTTTAGGCAGGGATTTAGTTAAATCTGGTTCTGCTTTGGAGACCATTTCCGGCTGTGTAAGAAAAGCCTACTTTGCGTATAAAATGGGAATCAAAGCTATCGAACCAAAGGAGACATTGATAGAATATTGGTTGGATCCCCTTGAAAGAGGCAGTTTGGTACATGAAATATTGAATAGGTATTTTAATTTGGAAAGAGGAGATAGAACGGATAAGGTTTTAAATGAAATTCTGGAAGATGCATGTACTAGGGCAAGGGAAAATAAGGCCAGCATTCTGGATGATGTATATTTAAAGGAGAAGGTCAAATTGCTTGAAATCTGTAATGGTATGATAGAGACCTCTCATATAGATGACGAGTGGGAAGTATTGGTAAATGAGCTTTCCTTCGGTATGGATAAGGACAATAAAACTTTTGGAATACTTCCTTGTGTAAAAATAAATATTCTGGATTTGGAATTACCGGTTATAGGTGCAATTGACAGAGTTGATTTAAATAGGAATACTAAGGAATTGAGAATAATCGACTATAAAACAGGAAATAAAAGTAATTTTGAAAAGCTGTTGAGACTTAAGACCAAGAAACAAATAATAGATGAAAATGGAAAGACAAAGGAAATTGATGAATTTGATTATTCTAAAACCAGAAAGATGCAATATTATATCTATAAAAAAGTTTTAGAGAGGATTATTGAAATCCATCCTATTTATAGGGACTATAAGATAAGTTCATTTTCTTATATCTTTGAGGACAGTTCAATTGATATAAGATTCGATGGTGATTTTATTAAAGTCATTGAAAACAGGATATCCGATTTATTGAACATAGATGTGTTAGCTGAACAAAAGAATGCAGTCTATGATCCGGATGACAGGGATACGTGTATGTATTGCGACTATAGCCCTATATGTATGGTAGATACGGACGAAAACCATGAGGAGGTGAAGATTGGATGAACCGATTGATAATGGATGAGATGTCAAAGCGGGATGAGATTATAAATACCTATGATAAAAACTATCTGCTTGAAGCCGGTGCCGGAGCGGGAAAGACTACCTTAATAGTTCAAAGGATAATAAATCAGATATTAAATGAGGATATCGATCCGTCCAATATAGTTGCAATAACCTTTACCAAAAAAGCTTCAACAGAATTGTCTGAGAGAATTCAGAAAGAGGCGTTAAAATGTCTTTTGACTGAGAAAGATTTAAGCAGAATCGACAGGCTAAAATCTGTGGACAAGATATTTACTGGGACTATTCATTCATTCTGTCAGCTTATGTTAAGCGAATTGCCTTTTGATGCCGATCTAACGCCCGGATATGAGATTATAGAGGACGATGGGGAATTTCACACAAATATTTGGTACAACTTCTTAAGGGATAAACAAAGGGACTACAAAGAATTGGCTGATATTCTTGAGTATTTTGGGATTAATTATTTAAAATTAAATTCCAGCGTATTATTGGCTTTAAATAATCCTGACATAAAATTTGCAGGGTATGAACCAATTGATTATAAGGAAATATTTAAAGACTTTGAGAGGATAAAAGAAGAGTATAAAGATTTGAAATATAAGAATTTAGGCAAGCAAAAATCAATTGCCAAGCTTGTAAATTCCATATTAGAAGATGATGGAGAACTAAAGGACTATTTAAATAAATTCTATAATACATTTAATGGTAAGGATTTTGTTTTTGATATTGATAAGCTTTACAATGGACTTATTAAAAAGGGAACTGAAATTGATGAGCCTGAAAGATTTAGAGTTTTAATATATGATTTATACAATCTTAATCTGAAGATTCAAAGGATAAAATACAATACCTGCACTGAATTTGTCAATATGGTCGTTGACTATAAGAGGGCGTATTATAAAGGTAAACTTACCTTCAATGATTTGTTATATAAGGCGTCAAAATTGATTAAGGAATCGGATGAGGCGAGGGAGCATTTCAAAGATAAATATAAATATTTTTATGTAGATGAATTTCAGGATACTGATCCAATGCAGGCGGAATTGCTTTTATATCTAACTCACAGCGGCTTCTATGACGGTATAAGGGGTTGGCAGGACTTGACTCCTCTGCCGGGCTCATTATTTGTGGTAGGGGACCCTAAACAATCCATTTATAGATTTAGAAGGGCGGATATAACTACCTACAACCAAGTTAAAAGCATGATTGAGAGAACAGGAGAAGTGGTATATTTAGATATAAATTTCAGATCTTCAGACTGCATTTGTGATTGGGTTCAAAATACCTTCAAGAAAAAAGAAGGGGGTTTCTTCGGATTTGGGGAGGAGTCAAACTCTTATCAAGCCGGATTCAAAAAGATATTAAGCCTATGGGATGATAAAACAGAGGAATCGGACAAGCAGCTTTTGGGGGTATATTTGTATGATTATCCTGACAGAAATGACGAATATTATGTTGCAAATATGGTTAAGGATTTAATCGATAATTATTATATTGCTGAAAAGGTGAGTACAGATACAATAGATTCCAATGAAAGGGATTATTATAACCAGCTTAGAAGGATTAAAGCAAGTGATATTATGATTCTAACAAAAACCAATGAAGAAACAGGTGTATATCTTAAAGCATTGAAAAAGATGGATATACAAGCCTTGCTTTCCGGTGAAAAGATATTGGGAAATACAAGAGAAGTCATGAATTTGTATATACTTGTAGATGCTTTAACTGATTATAAAAACAATGTTAAATTGGTATCGGCTTTAAGAAATTCATTTTATATAGATTTAGAAACCATAGATTTGTTTATGGAAGAAGATAAAAATTTGGCTGCTTATATTTTCAATAGAAAAAAACAAGAAAAAATAGTACATCCCAGCATAAAAAAGGCCTTTGAATCCATGAGTGAAATGATATCTATGACTAGGTTTCTTAGCCCTGTTGGGTTTTTAGAAAGGATTGTCGAAGATAGGGTAGGCATTTTTGATATTTATAGAGAATATGGGGACCTAGAGTTAAAGGATGCAAATTCTGCCATTAGGCAAGCAATTGAAATCATTAAATCTAAGGAAATAAAAAGTTTCTATGATTTAAAAGAAGAACTTAAAAATTTGATGTCAAAGAAGGTAAGCAATGAGTTGCCTTTAAATGAATATGAATCAAAAAATGCTGTAAGGATAATGAATATTCATAAGGCAAAAGGGCTGGAGGCTGATATTGTAATATTGGCAGGAGGTTTTAAACGCCGTTCTACAGCTCTTAGTTCGCCATGTCATTTTGTTTTTAAAAATGAAAATGGTGAAAATATAGGATATATAAATTATCCTGATAATAATTTTAAAACAATGGGTCCAAATGAAGAAGAAAACAGGAATACAGAAATGAATTTTATTTCAGCGGAAATAGACAGATTATTGTATGTAGCGGCCACTCGTACAAAGTCGGTTTTGATTGTGGCAAATACTGAAGAGGAAGCAAATTTTTTATATCCTTTATCCTCGCAAATCGATAATTATATAGATAACGAATTAGAAGATAATATAAAAGACGATACAACGGAGGAATTATCCTATGAGAAACAAAGGGAATTAGCTCTAACCAAAGATTTACGAATACAAAAAGAAATATCCAATCCCGGCTATGTAAAATTAATTCCTTCTAAATTTAAATTGGAATATAATAAAGAAAAACAAAGCTACATTTTAGTCAAAAGAGGACCAAGATTAAAATATTATAATAAAGAGAAATATAAAAAAGATATTTACAAAAATCCAAAGGGACCATTATATGGGACTATAGTCCATAGAGCAATCGAAATACTGATGAAAAAAAGCAATAATCTTGAAAAATTTAAAGATGAGGATGTAAAATACTCTACAAGCCGAGCCTTAAGTGAGATAGTAGAAAAAATCCAAATAAATTCGGCTAATGTATCTCAAATATATCACCCATTAAGTCCAATGGCCAGTATATTGCTGGAAGTAAAGCTTACCAAAGGCAACAAAGAGGCGCAGACTATATTGAAGGAAGCACTGCAGGACTTCGTCGAAGAAGTGCTATCAAATTTTGTAAACAATCAAGAAGTAAGAGAACTTTTGTTAAATGCGAAAGAAGTCTATACTGAAATGCCATTTACTATAGCTATTAATAAAGAGAATATGGAAATCTATGAGATGATCTCAGGGCTAAGCTCAAATGATAGCAGTAAAGAATTCCTCATAAACGGAACGATGGATTTGGTGATAAAGAATGTAGATGATACTTGGACTATTCTCGATTATAAGACCAATACAATAGGAATGGGGAATGCAATAAAAACTCTTAAGAGGCTTTATACCCCGCAGCTAAAAGGATATAAGATATTATTTGAGGAGATTTTAAAAGAGGAAAAAGCATATGTTAAGGATTTAATTATTTATTCAACATATATAGATGAGCTGATTTACCTATAACGAATAGCTAATAATTTATAATTGAAAAGAGGAGATCCCTCCACTTTGGTCGGGATGACAGCTTGCTGTAGATCCACAATCCAGCTGCAGGATAATCACTGCTGTTGTCATCCTTACCGTGTACCCTTTGTAGTCTAAGGGTGAGCTGGGCAGGATTAACCTAACTATCGAAGGATCTCCGGTTTTAAAATAGTGAAGAACTAAGAACTAAGAGTTGAAAACAAAAAAGATAGGTAAGAAGTAAGAGGTAATAGATAACTAATAAAAATAATATATAAATTGGGAAATAAAGAATGCTTAGAAATTTACTTCCAAAGGGAAGCAAGTTTCTAAGCATATTCTTGTTATTTGAGGTTTAAGGGTTAAATTCGTTTTTTCAGACAGCTATATTTTTGGTGAAATTATTAAGACGAATAAAGGAATGATGTGTCTATTCTTTTATTCCAATTAAGAATCCTATTAAACGTTCTTTTTTGTTTTGGGGTAATTTACGAAAATTCAATAATAATTCGAGTTCTTGTTCACTTAAATCAGACTTGTTTAACTTATTAAAATATCTGTTATCGGTTCTACCGAGTATATAATCAACGGATGTATCTAAAATATCTGCAAGTTTTACAAGCATATCTGCAGGAGGCATAGCTTTTCCAATTTCATACCCACTAATGGTTTCTTGGGACACACCTAGTTCAATTCCCATGCGTACTTGAGTTATATTTTTTTCTTCTCGTAATTCCTTTAAACGTTTCATAATAACCTCCCGATATATTTATATATAAATAATATCAATAACCATTGACAAATTTAGTCATATGATTTATAATCAATATAAATTTTATCAATATTTAATATTGACATTATTTATAAAAATTAATCTATATGAATACAAAGATTCTTTTCATTGGTGATAAGTTACAAACTCTAAGTTTTTTTGAGAGCCTATTATTATATAAGGAGGTGCAAACTATAACTTTATACAATAAAAATTATAAAGTTTAATAGTATAAGCATATGGCAAATAACAATAAGGTAAATTTGGGCAATCTAATTGATAATGGAAAACTTTATTTTAGTAGTGAAAAAAACAGAAATGATCTATTCAGTTTGATAGCAGATGGTTTATATAAAGAAGGGTATGTGAAAGATTCTTTTTTAGAAGCATTAAAATTAAGAGAGGCACAATTTCCTACAGGTTTAATATCGAATCTTTATAATATTGCTGTTCCGCATGTAGATTCTGAGCACATAAATAAAAATGCTTTGATAACTGTTATATTAGATACTCCCATCAGATTCCATCGTATGGACGTTAATGATGAGGAAATTGATGTAAAAGTTGTGTTTTTTCTATTGATAAAAAGTAGGGAACATCAAGCCCAAGCGATCTCTAATTTGACAAAACTATGGCAGAATGATTATATAATGGAATCTATTTTATCTGTTAAAAATAAGGAGGAATATGTAAATTTAATAGATGCGGTTTGTAGAGAAGTGGT
This sequence comes from Paratissierella segnis, assembly GCF_014385195.1. GTDB lineage: Bacteria > Bacillota > Clostridia > Tissierellales > Tissierellaceae > Paratissierella > Paratissierella segnis. The sequence goes on along the minus strand of NZ_JACRTG010000029.1, from coordinate 20,983 downwards.
GAAACCCAAATTTAAGGAGGAATTATTATGAAAAACTTTGATTTTCAGTGTAAGACTAGGTTAATATTTGGTGAAAATTCAGTAAAAGAATTAAAAAACATGATATCTGGTAATTATAAAAATATTTTGTTGCATTATGGTGGTGGAAGCATCAAAAAATATGGGTTATACAATCAGGTAATTCAAATATTGGGAAAAGAGAATGTAAATGTATTTGAATTATCAGGGGTGGAACCTAATCCTAAATTATCTTTAGTAAAAGAAGGGATCAAAATAAGCAGGGAGAATAATATAGACCTTATATTGGCAGTAGGTGGAGGTAGTGTTATAGATTCTGCCAAAGCCATAGGTATTGGTGCAAAATATGAAGAGGATGTGTGGGACTTTTTTACTGGTAAAGCTGAACCTAAGGAATCACTTCCAGTGGGTGTAATACTTACAATACCAGCAACGGGAAGCGAAACTAGTACGGGATCAGTAATAACTAATGAAGATGGTTTGTATAAAAGATCATTACGAAGTAATGAAATGAGGCCTGTATTTGCAATTATGGATCCAAAGCTTACTCTAACTTTGCCAGATAAGCAGACTTTCGCAGGAATTATGGACATGTTATCGCATATATTTGAAAGATACTTTACAAACACTCCTAATGTTGATTTTATAGACCATATGAGTGAAGGGGCGATGAAAAGTATAATAAAAAATGCATACGCTTTAAAGAAAGATCCCCAGAATTATAATGCAAGATCCGAAATTATGTTAGCTGGTACAATAGCTCATAATGGAGTATTAGGTATTGGAAGAGAAGAAGATTGGGCTAGCCATAAGATAGGACATGAAATTGGAGCATTATATGGGGAAACCCATGGAGTAACATTAGCTATAGTATTTCCTGCATGGATGAAATATGTATATAAAGTAGATATAGATAGATTTATTCGATTTGCAACCAAAGTTTTTGATGTATCAGCAGAAGGTAAAAATAAAAATGAAATTGTCCTCGAAGGAATTGGAAAATTTGAAGATTTTTTGCATCGTATAGGTTTACCCACTTCTTTTATTGAGGGGAATCTGCCTACAGATAAATTTGAACTAATGGCAGATAAAGCAACTGAAGAGGGTCCTATAGGATCTTTTAAAAAGTTATTCAAAGAAGATGTAGCAAATATATATAAATTAGCATTGTAGAACAACAATTAGAGTGTACTTTTCTTATGAAAGCTATTATAGACGAAGAGATAAAGTGCTTACCAAGAAAGAAAAACAAATGAATTAGAGGAATTGATAATTATTACAGAAAAAGCTGTAATTTAATTATAACGATTTCATAGAAAGGAGGTAAACAACCATGAAAACAATTATTATTGCGTGTGGCAGTGGAATTGCAACTTCAACAATGATTTCAGCAAATGTTGAAGAAATTTTAAATGATGCGAATATTGCTCATGAAATTATTCAATGTAGTATTCCCGAAATTGAAAGTTATGAGAGCAGAGCAGACTTAATTATAAGCACATCACAGTTGCAAAGAGAATATTCTGTTCCTTCAGTTGTCGGTATCGGATTTATTACTGGGAAGGATTCAGAAGAGGCAAAGAAAGAGATATTAGAAATTTTAAGTTAATTTAAAGGGAGGAAAATAAAATGGCATTTATAAATGAGTTTTTTGCGAATCTTGCCGGGTTAGGAAAGTATTTAATGGTTCCTTTAATGATTGCAATAATTGGAGTTCTTTTTAAAGTCAATGTAGATAAGGCAATCAAAGGTGGAATTACTGTAGGTATTGGACTATTTGGATTGGATTTAGCTTTGTCAATTGTTAGTGATTATTTGGGACCGGTCGCAAATGGGCTTGTTACAAAAGCTAACCTAAATCTAGATGTAGTAGATGTTGGATGGCAAGCATTATCAGGTATTGCGTTTGGAACTCAAATTGGAGCTATGATTATCCCTGTTATGATTTTATTTAATGTAATAATGGTGACAATTGGTGCTAGCAGAACAATGAATGTAGATATTTGGAATTTTTGGCATTATGCAGTGACAGGGTCATTAGTATATTTTGTTACAAATAATATTTTATATAGTTTATTAGCAGCAATAGCTCACGCTGCAATTATTTTGTTATTTGCAGATAGGACAGCTCCCCGTGTACAGGAGGTAACTGGGATTCCAGGCATTTCAATACCACATGGCGGTGTTCTTGACCAATGGATATTTGGTTTCATTATGGAACCTATATATAACTTCATTGGTAAAAGGTTTAGAAATGATAAAAAAACAAAGGTAGGTGGTGGGCAGGGTAAGAAACTTCAAGAAAACGCTATATTTAAGATTATCCAGGATCCAATTTACTTAGGATTTATTTTAGGAACGGTACTTGGGTTTATTGCTGGTCAAGGTGCAAAGACATCTTTTACTACAGGAATGGCAATGGCGGCATTTTTATACTTGACACCAAGAATGGTCAAAATTTTAATGGAAGGATTATTACCAATTAATCAAGCTGTCCAAAAGATGAGGAGTAAAATGGATGGAAATAGCGATTTGTATATCGGTATGGATAATGCTGTTGGTTTAGGGCACAACACTGTTATGTTAATTACAGTTATAGCTATTCCAATCCTCATTGTGCTAGCTGCAATTGTTCCCGGAAATAGGGTTATTCCAATTGCTTCTTTGGCTGCCTGTGGTTACTGTAGTTCAATGCTAAATGTTGTACACAAAGGTAAATTTGGGAGAACACTTTTTTCTACCACGATTTTATTTATAAGCACATTGCTAATAGCATCATATATGGCCCCAGTAATAACTGAAGTAGCAATACTTAGTGGATTTGAAACAGAGTACGCATTAATTTCATCACTCTCTGGTGGTACATTGATTGCGGCAGCTCCGTTTTTTCTTGCATTCCGTTTTAGCAATACGGCAGGACTTATCTTCAGCTTAATAATTATCGTAGGTACTATTGTTCTACAAAGAATATATTTTAAGAATAAGGATCAACAAGAAGAAACTAAAGAAGTAAAACAGGTATAGAAGAAATAAAATAACACAGAAAATAGTATCAATAGTTATGTTCTATAAAGGAATGCTTAAATAAATCATTGCATGTACTAGAAAGGAGGAGATGTATCATATTTGCGTGTATGTAATCTCATATGATATATCAGAAATATTATGCTAGTAAACTCAAAAGAAATGTTATTAGATGCAAACAGTAGAGACTATGCAATTCCCTCACCGGATTTTATTAACCTGAATATGGTCAGATCTTATATTGAGGTTGCAGAAAAGCTGGATAGACCTTCTATTATAGCTTTTAGTGAAGGAATGCAGAATTTTCTATCATTAGAAGAAGCTTATTTAATAGGAAGTTATTATGCAGAAAAAGCAAAAATTCCAGTAGCATTGCATATTGATCATGGTAAATCCATAGATTTTATAAAGAAAGCGATTGATCAGGGATTTACTTCTGTGATGATAGATGCATCGACTGATAGTTTTGAAGAAAATGTAAGAAAAACAAAGGAAATAGTTGAATACGCTCATCCTAGAAATGTGACGGTAGAGGCAGAAATAGGACATGTAGGTGCTGGAGAAAATTATGAAAATGAAAAAGTAAAATCATCTAAATATACTGGAGTTAATGAGTTAGTCAAATTTGTTAATTTAACTAATATTGACTCAGTAGCTGTTTCCATAGGAACTGCACACGGGTTCTATAACGGAACACCAAAGATAAATTTTGAAAGGCTTGTTGAATTAAAAAGTGCTGTAAGTATCCCTCTTGTATTACATGGAGGGTCTTCGACAGGAGATGAAAATTTAAAAAAGTGTGCAGAATTAGGAATAAGTAAAATAAATATTTTCACTGACCTTTGTGTAGTAGGAGCAAATTCAATACTTGAAGAGAGACCAAATGATTATAGATTGATGATGATGATTGCTGATAAAGCAATCAAAGAAAAACTTGAACACTATTATCGTGTATTCAATTGTTGTTAGGAGGAAGTAGGATGATTAAAAAAAAGGTAATCAAAACACCAACGTTGGGTATTAATGCTAAATCTTACATGTGGGGTGCTGATCTACTTGAAATTGCTAAATATTGTGAAAAAATAGCAGTGGAAAATGATATAACTGTAACAATGGAAGTACCTATTGTTGATATTTATAGGGTTTCATTGATAGCCCCTCACATCATTATCAATGCACAGTTTATGGATCCCATTGAACAAGGCAATACAATGGGAGGAGTCTCAGCTGAGGCCCTAGTAGATGCAGGAGCGGACGGTGTCATACTTAATCATGCTTCAGCAAAACCAATGACACTTAGTCAATTGATTAATGCTATGAAATATGCAAAAAAAGCTGGATTATATACCTTTGTTTGTGCTGATTCAATTGAAGAAGTAAGAATAATTGCAAGTTTACATCCAACAGGTATTATATGTGAACAATCAAATTTAATTGGAACTGGAGTTGTTTCTTCTGAGGAATATATACATTCAACAACAAAAGCGATAAGAGATTATGACCCTAATATTATTGTATCGCAAGGCGCTGGAATTAAGAATGGTAATGATATATATCGCAACATTAAAAATGGTTCTGAGTCAGGTGGCGGAGCTTCGGGGGTATTCTGCTGCTCAGACCCTATTGCAAAAATTGACGATTTTTTAGATGGTATCCTAAGAGCTAAGAAGGACTTTGGTTCACGAATTTATAAGCAGGAAGTTTAACTAATAGAAAAACTTTGAAAGGAAAGACGCTAATGATTAAAATAAAATATCTTGAATTTGAAACAAAATTTCCTAAAATTCACTTTTTTAATATAACAGATAAAATAGAAGAGGTTATTTCTGAATCTAGTATTAAAAATGGAACCGTGACAGTTCAGTCTTTGCATACTACATGTGCTGTATTTTTTGAAGAATATGTTCATGATGAAGATCCGGTAGGTCATGATTACTTACAAATAGATTTAAACCAAGGGTTAAGAAAAATATTTCCTGATCAAGTTGAATTTAATGATAATTATTTTTATCCAGGTCCTAAGCATTTAAACATAGGAGGGGGTCAGCATGTTGAATTCCAAGGAATTATTTTAAACGGACCAGCTCATTTGAAATCGACATTAATAGGAGCCTCTGAGACTTTTGTTATTGATGAAGGAGTACTTCAGACAGGACCCTACGGATCCATTTGGTTTGTGGACTTTGATTATAATAGACCAAGAAAAAGAAAATGTGTATTATGTATAAATGGAGAGTAAAGATTTAATTTTTAGTTACATGATTGAACTACACGCTATCAAAAAGCAGTGTGTAGTTCAATTATTTTTTACTTATTTATTTAACTTTTTTTCAACCTTTGGAGCTCTAATCCTATGAGCTTGTGGCATATCCGGACCAAGAAGCGGTCGAAGATAATTCCTGAATTCTTCCGTTACATGATTACCTTTTTCATTAATGAAATTATCAGGCATAGACTTTGTCAGTCTAGCTACTTTATCAAGGCTTGTAAGCTTGTAATCTACAGAGTAGGAGCCTGTTCTATGGATAGTAACTGAGCCATCTACATTGTTCCACAATGCAAATTGAGCTGCCCTTTCACCCACTTCTCTGGCTTCATATTGATCTACTTCGGACACACATCCTATGAAGGATCTTTGTAAATATCCGAATGTATCGCTTCTAACTCTTTTTATATTTAAGTTTTCTTTAATTATTTTTACCAATAAGTCGCCTAAAGCGCCTGTTCCTGAAAGCTGAACATTTCCATGACTGTCTTTTTCAACGTTTCCTGAAAGTTTTGTAATGATTGGAACATGATTTTCATCAACAATTCCTTCTGATACTGCAATTATACATTTACCGTATTTCTCGTAGACATCTTTTACATCAGATAGGAAGTTTTCGACTATAAATGGTCTTTCAGGCAAATATATTAGATGCGGACCATCATCAGGAAACTTTTGAGCCATAGCAGAAGCTGCAGTTAAAAATCCTGCATGTCTTCCCATTACTACTCCTATATAAACTCCCGGCAGAGAACTTACATCTAGGTTTATTCCCATAAAAGCTTGTGCTACAAATTTTGCCGCTGAGCCATATCCCGGGCAATGATCGTTTACTAGAAGGTCATTGTCTATTGTTTTAGGGATATGTATTGCTCTCAATTCATATCCTGATTCGGTTGCCTGTTCATTTACTATTCTAACTGTATCAGCAGAATCATTTCCACCTATATAGAAGAAATATCTTATTCCATGAATCTTTAATACCTCGAATATTTTCTTGCAATATTCCTCATCAGGCTTATCCCTTGTTGAGAATAATGCTGATGAAGGCGTTGATGCTATTTTTTCAAGATTATGTGTCGTTTCCTGTGTTAAATCAACAAATTCTTCATTGATTATTCCGCTTACACCATTTAATGCCCCATATACTCTGGTCACCTGAGGAAATTTTCTGGATTCCAGTACTACACCTACAAGCGATTGATTTATAACAGATGTAGGACCTCCCCCTTGCGCAACTAATACTTTTCCTTCGAGCATCATATATTACTCCTCTCATAGTAGATTTATTATATTGGTAATTAATTTCACTTTATAATCTATATTATCAGAAAGACAACAATAATTCAATGAAAAGCAAACCAATATATCCATTGTTTTGCGTATAGAAATATAATGTGATATGATTTATATTAGTTCCTGTAAGTATCTATAACGGAAGGAGCTTTATTTCATATATTAAAAACAATAAAAGAGGTGCAGTAAAATTGAAAGTAGGAGTATTCTGGCGTAAATTTAGAAATGTTGAGATGCAAAGAAAGCTTTCGCAAAACAACATTTATGACGACGCCTATGATGAGGCTTTCCAACATATGAATGCAATCAAAGAGGCTGGTTTTGATGCAGTTTTAATCGAGTGGAAAAAAGATATCAAAGAAACGGTGAAAGAGCTTACTCACCAAAAAGTAGATATTGTTTTCAATGCTTCATCACTTAGAGAAGTCGCTTTTTTAAAGGCTTTTGGGATCCCATTTGTCGGGTCCGATTTGGATTTGGTGTCCGCTGATAAGTCAGTTCGTAAAGAACTGGTTACTTATCATAATCTGCCAACGCCAAAGTTTTTTGTAACAAAAGATTCTAAGATGATTCCTGAACATTCTTTAAAATATCCATTATTTGTGAAACCCATCGACGGTCGTGGGAGTGCAGGAATCAGTGAAGAAAATGTAGTAAATAATCCTAAAGATTTACCTAAGGTAGTTGATAAAATCACCAAAAAAATTGGTCAAGCTGCTTTAGTAGAGGAGTTTATCAAGGGTAGAGAAATAACTGTAGGTATTATAGGAAATTCAAACCCAAGGGTGTTGCCCATTTTAGAAATCGAGTATAACTCATCCATCACTAATACTTATGAACATAAAATGTTGGATAATGAAATCATTCATTGCCCTGCAAATTTTCCCAAAGAAGAACAAGATAAGATTGAAGATATAGCAAAGGGAATATACAAGGTTTTAAACGCAAAGGATTTTGGACGTATAGATATGATTATTGCCCAAGATGGTACACCTTATTTTTTGGAACTTAATACCTTTGCCGGACTTACCATGCCTTCAGGCAAAGCGCATAACGGATATATGGGCTATATGGCTGAGGCTGAGAAGATGTCAGCGGGAGATTTTATAGGAAGTATAATTAAATATGCTTTAAAACGATATGACCTTAAACAATCCTATATAAAAATTTCATAATTGTCTCAATTATTGGGTTTCAAGAAAAGCTACCTAGTTTAGCCACTATATGTTATAATAAATGCGACTAAGGTTATAAAACCTTTAAAGATAAATAGCTATAAGGGGGATTTAGCTTATGATTAGGGTTCGTATGAGCATGGCTGACGCACATTATGGAGGAAACTTAGTAGATGGTGCAAGGATATTACAATTGTTTGGTGATGTAGCTACGGAGCTTCTTATCAGGCATGATGGGGATGAAGGCTTGTTTGTGGCCTATGACAAAGTTGAATTTATAGCACCTGTTTATGCAGGGGATTATATTGAGGCTGTTGGGGAAATTACGAAGATAGGGAATACATCAAGAAAAATGACCTTTGAAGCAAGAAAAATTATAACACCGAGACCAGATATCAATGAATCCGCATGTGATGTGCTGGAACATCCAATAGTCGTTTGCAGGGCTGAAGGCACTTGTGTCGTACCGAAGGACAAGATGAGGACAGTTAGGTAATAGGGAAAAATAGTGAAAATATAAGAACTAAGAGTGAAGAGTGGAAAACAAAAGGCAGTATTATTTCTGCAGGATGTTACTATTGAAGGATCTCCTCTTTTAAAGGCCCTAAAACTCGACCCAAGTAATTGTGCATTGTGAACTGTGCATTGCGAATTGTGAATTGCTTTTTCAATTGTGAACTGTGCATTGTGAATTGTGAATTGCTTTTTTAATTGTGAACTGTGCATTGTGAATTGTGAATTGATTAGGGGGTATATAATGGAAAAGTTGATCATTACTGCAGCAATTTGTGGAGCGGAAGTTACAAAGGAAAACAATCCAAATGTTCCGTATACAGTAGAAGAAATAGGCAGAGAAGCTGAAAGCGCTTATAAAAAAGGGGCTAGTATTATACATTTGCACGTTAGAGAAGATGATGGCACACCAACTCAAAGCAAGGATAGATTCAAAGCTTGTATTGAAGAAATAAAGAATCGATGCCCGGATGTAATTATTCAGCCTTCAACAGGCGGAGCAGTTGGCATGAGCGATGAAGAAAGATTACAGCCAACGGAGTTATATCCTGAAATGGCTACATTGGATTGTGGGACATTGAATTTTGGTGGAGATGAAATATTTGTAAACACCGAAAATACAATCAAGAACTTTGCAAAGATAATGAATGAACGTGGAATAAAGCCTGAAATAGAGGTATTTGATAAGGGCATGGTTGATTATGCAATCAGATTTCACAGACAAGGATTTATTAAAGCTCCAATGCATTTTGATTTTGTATTAGGGGTGCAGATGACTGCTTCAGCAAGAGATTTGGCATTTTTAGTAGATAGTATCCCTCAAGGTTCAACTTGGACAGTAGCCGGTGTAGGAAGACATGAGCTTCCAATGGCAGCTTTAGGCATCGTAATGGGTGGTCATGTAAGAGTAGGGTTTGAGGATAATGTCTATCTTGAAAAGGGAGTTTTGGCAAAATCCAATGGAGAACTGGTTGAAAAGGTAGTAAGACTTGCTAAGGAATTAGGTAGAGAAATAGCAACACCGGAAGAAACGAGAAAGATATTGGGACTTAGATAATAGTTGACAATTCAGAAAGAAGAGATAAAATTAAAAGTTAAAAGGCGAATTTTACACAAATTTCTGGTCATTTTTACAGAAAATAATGGAAATATCAATTATATGCGGTATAATTATATTAACAAATAATTTATTTTATACAAAAATCATGGAGGGGATATAATGTTAGTAACAGGCAAGGAGATTTTGCTACATGCACAAAAAAATGGATACGCTGTTGGAGCGTTTAATATCAACAATATGGAAATAGTACAAGCAATTGTAGAGGCAGCAAATGAATTGAATTCCCCAGTTATCTTACAAGCAAGTCAAGGCGGCATTAAATATGCCGGTATTGAGTATATTTCAGATCTAGGAAAGACGGCCAGCAGATTAGCAAAGGTGCCGGTAACACTCCATCTGGATCATGGTACGGATTTTGATCAAGTTATGTTATGCATTAGAAATGGATTTTCATCAGTCATGATCGACGGCTCTAAATTTGCATTAGAGGAAAATATAGCTTATAGTAAGAAGGTTGTAGAAATTGCTCATGCAGTTGGTGTATCTGTAGAAGCCGAATTGGGTAAAATAGGTGGTACTGAAGATCATATTACCGTATCGGATAGGGATGCAACTTTTACTGATCCTGAGGAAGCTAGAAGATTTGTGGAAGAAACTAAAGTAGACTCATTGGCGATTGCAGTTGGTACCGCACATGGTGTTTATAAGGGAGAACCTAAGATAGACTTTGATAGGATTAAAGCTATTAGAGAAGTAGTATCTGTTCCATTGGTTTTACATGGCTCAAGTGGTGTTCCATATGATGCTTTAAGAAAAGCTATACCACTAGGAATTTGTAAGATAAATATTGATACCGATATTAGAGCAACATTTGCTAAATCGGTTAAGAATTTCTTTGTAGAACATCCCGACGAAATAGATCCAAGAAAGATTTTGGGGCCTGCAAGAGAAGCAATGAAGGAAACAGTTAAAGAAAAAATTGAAGTATTCGGTAGCGTAGGAAAAGCATGGAAATAGCCCTTGGGCTGTTTCCCATGAACAATTAACCGCTAACAGATATATTGGAAATTACCAAAGAAATTCTTGAATTACAGTGTTTTTAAAATTGTTATATGTTAATTGTTATATGTTAATTGTTATATTGTTAATTAAGGAATGGTGATGATTTGGATCAAGAAATACTTGAAGGGAAAAATATAACAGAGCTTAGGGAGATAGCAAAAGCTTACGGGATTTCAAGTGCTTATAAGTATAAGAAAAGAGAATTGATTGACGCTATTGCGGGGAATTTAGCTGCAACAGATCAATCCAAAGATAATGAAAGTACTGAAGAAAAAATGGACATTAAAGAAATTGATATGGAAGATATATCGGATAATGCTATAGAAGAAATTGAGCAATTAGAAGATATAAACATTGCAGAAGGTATATTGGAATTGCATACGGATGGGTATGGATTCCTACGGAGAGAAAATTATTTATCAGGTGATGATGATATCTATATTTCACCTTCTCAAATTCGAAGATTTAGATTAAAAACCGGAGATAAGATAACAGGTATTACAAGACCACCAAAGGTGGGAGAAAAGTTTAAAGCCCTACTTTACATCAAGTCGGTTAATGATATGCCTCCTGATACTGCTACAAGGAGACCGGATTTTGATAGTCTTACACCAATATATCCAAATGAAAGATTAATCCTAGAAACTATTCCAAATGAATATGCTACCAGAATGGTAGATTTAGTTGCACCTATAGGAAAGGGACAAAGGGGAATGATTGTATCACCTCCTAAGGCCGGAAAAACGACTATTTTGAAGATGATAGCAAATTCAATATCCCAAAATCATCCGGAGGTAGAATTGATCATATTGCTGATAGATGAAAGGCCTGAAGAAGTAACGGATATGAAAAGATCTGTTAAAGGTGATGTAGTTTACTCCACATTTGATGAATTACCTAAAAACCACACTAAGGTTTCGGAAATTGTTTTGGAGAGAGCAAAAAGGCTTGTCGAACATGGTAAGGATGTGGTAATATTGCTTGACAGCATTACTCGACTTGCCAGAGCATACAACCTTATTATTCCTCCTACAGGCAGAACATTGTCCGGTGGGTTAGATCCTGGTGCACTTCACAAACCAAAGAGATTTTTTGGAGCGGCAAGAAATTTGGAGGAAGGCGGGAGCCTTACTATACTTGCTACTGCCTTGGTTGAAACAGGCAGTAGAATGGACGATGTGATATTTGAAGAATTTAAAGGTACAGGTAATATGGAAATTCATTTAGATAGAAAATTGTCTGAAAAGAGAATTTTCCCTGCTATTGATATATATAAATCAGGTACCAGAAGAGAAGAATTGCTGTTAAGTCAAAAAGAATTAGAAACAGTATGGGCATTGCGTAAAGCAATGGGCAATGCAAATACTCAAGATGTGACGGAAAACCTGATTGAAAAACTTATTCAAACAAAAACTAACGCTGATTTCATAAATGATATGCGAAATAAAATTTGGATTTAGTTGAAAAAAAAAAAAATATATGCTATAATTTAGTGGTTATAGAGCATATGTATTTTTTGCAGAGTTTTGCAAAGAGAGAGGTGAAAACATGAAGAAAGGCATTCATCCAGAATACAAAGAAGCTACAGTTACCTGTGCTTGTGGAAATACATTTAAAACGGGTTCAACAAAAGATGAACTAAGAGTAGAAATTTGTTCAGAATGTCATCCATTCTTTACAGGACGTCAAAAATTTGTTGAACGTGGTGGACGTGTTGAGAAATTTAAGAAGAAATACAATATTGACTAATAAATTTCTTTACATCTTAGGTTAGTTGCATGGGCACCTAACCTTTTATTTTTGTTTAAATTGAGTAAAACACAGTGAACAGTGAAGGACGGTGAAAAATTGAAATTAAAATCTTCTAAAATAAACCCAAAACATAAAACTACCATAGGAGGGCAAGCTCTTATAGAAGGCATTATGATGAGGGGACCAAATGATATATCTATTGCAATCAGAAAACCAAATAATGATATAGAATTAAAAGTGGATAAATTAAATCCCATAAAAAATAAATATAAATTTCTCGGTTGGCCTATTATTAGAGGTGTTGTGAGCTTAGTTGAATCCTTATCAATCGGCACTAAGGCGCTAATGTATTCGGCTGAGTTCTATGAAGAAGAGGAAGCAGAATCCGACAAAGAGACTTTTACACAAAGAGTCTTTAAAGATAAGGCTCAAGATGTGGAAATGACTCTATCTGTAATTATATCAGTAGTATTGGCTGTTGGTATTTTTATGATCTTGCCAAGTTTTATAACTAATTTTGCAAAATCTAAAATAGAAAATCACATTCTCTTAAACCTAGTTGAAGGCTTAATAAGAATCATCATATTTTTTATTTATGTAATCGCGATTTCAAAAATGGAAGACATAAAAAGAGTCTTTGAATATCATGGAGCAGAGCATAAAACAATCCATTGCTATGAGAACGAAGAAGAATTGACTGTAGAAAATGTAAAAAAATATTCCATACTTCATCCAAGATGCGGAACCAGCTTTTTATTTATGGTAATGATAATAAGCGTAATTGTGTTATCATTTTTTGGTTGGCCTAATCCTCTTAAAAGGGTATTAATAAGAGTGCTCATGTTTCCTGTAATTGCAGGGATTTCATATGAAGTAAATAGGTTTATCGGCAGAAGCAACTCTAGTTTTTGCTATTATATAAGTTTACCCGGATTAATGGTTCAAAAAATAGCAACTGTTAGGGAACCTGACGATGGACAAATAGAAGTAGCGATAAAAGCTTTAGAGGCTGTAATTCCCCAAAATAGGGAGGATGACAAGTGGTAATTGATGAATTAATAACTTTGGGTTTAAATTTTCTAAAAAAAGAAGAATTTAATAATCCTCCTTTAGAGTTAAGGTTAATATTGGCAAAGTTATTAAATGTTGATAAATCCTATATATATTCACATGGGGAAAGACAAGTCACCAAAGACATTGAAAATCAATTTATGGAAATGGTAAAGAAAAGATCGAAAGGCTATCCCATACAATATATATTAGGTGAGAAGGAATTTATGGGACTTGATTTTTATATAGAGGATGGTGTTCTAATCCCAAGACCCGATACGGAAATTTTGGTAGAGTATATTATCAATTTTATCAATAGATACTATAAAGGGGATAGGATTAATGTCTTGGATATAGGAGCAGGTAGCGGCGCAATATCCTTATCCATTGCTAAATACTGTCCGGGAGCTTATGTGTATGGCATTGATATAGATGATGCTGCTATCAAAGTTTCGAATATCAACAAGGAAAGATTCGACCTATCCAATGTAGAACTTTTAAAAGGGGATTTGTTTGAACCCATATTAAGATTGAATATGCAAAATGAATTTCAGATAATAGTGTCTAATCCACCATATATCCCCAAAGAGGAAATTGAACAGTTACAAAGCGAGGTCAAGCTCTATGAACCTAAGCTTGCACTGGATGGTGGAATAGATGGGTTAAATTTTTATAGAAAAATAACTGAAGATGCAAAAAAATTATTAATTAAAAATGGACTTCTTATATATGAAATAGGGTATAATCAAGGGAAACAGGTTTCGAATATATTAGATAATGAAGGATATAAAAATATCAATATTTTAAAGGATTTGCAGGGACGAGATAGAGTTGCTATGGGTTTTTCTTTCGATTGTGAACTGTGAGTTGTGAACTGTGAATTGTGAATTGATTAGAAAGGGCTGTATATTATGTTGGATAAATTAGCTTTTATCGAAAATAAATATCAAGAATTAAATGAAAGAATGATGGATCCGGAGCTTATCAATGACCTGGAGGAATGGCAAAAGGTCATGAAAGAGCATGCTGATATAGAACCTATTGTCATGGAATATAGAGAATATACAAAGACAAAAGAAGAATTAGAAGAAGCTAAACAGATGCTTTATGAAAAATTAGATGATGATATGAGGGAAATGGTCAAGGAAGAAATAAAAGTTTTGGAGGAAAAATTATCCAAATCTGAAGATGCATTAAAGATTTTATTGATTCCAAAAGATCCTAATGACCATAAGAACGTTATTGTTGAAATCAGAGGCGGAGCAGGTGGAGATGAAGCAGCTCTGTTTGCCGGAGTTCTTTTCAGAATGTATTTAAGATATGCCGAAAGACACAATTGGAAAATAGAAATAATGAATACCAATGAAATAGGAATCGGCGGATATAAAGAAGTCATATTTATGATTAAAGGTAAAGGTGCTTACAGCAAATTAAAATATGAATCCGGAGTTCATAGGGTTCAAAGGGTACCTGAAACAGAAGCAAATGGTAGGATTCATACATCTACTGCTACAGTAGCTGTTTTACCCGAAGCTGAAGATATAGATGTTGAAATTGAACCCAACGATTTGAGAATAGATGTATTTCGCTCATCCGGCAATGGCGGTCAATCCGTAAATACTACGGACTCAGCAGTAAGGATTACACATATTCCTACCGGAATGGTTATTTCATGTCAAGATGAAAAAAGCCAGCTTAAGAACAAAGAAAAGGCTATGAAAATTTTGAAATCAAGATTATATGATATGAAAATGATGGAACAAAATGCTGAAATAGCTGATATGAAGAAAGGGCAAGTAGGAACAGGGGATAGATCAGAGCGAATTAGAACTTATAATTTCCCCCAGAGTAGGGTAACTGATCATAGAATTAATTTAACCCTATATAAATTGAATAGTTTCATTGATGGAGACTTAGATGAGATGATTGACGCATTGGTTACTTCAGATCAAGCTGAGAAACTTCAACAAGTAGGTTAAAGGGGGAGGAAACTTCTCCTTTTTTAAAGACCTAAGGATCGATTATGAACTGAGAATTGTGTATTGACGCATCAACACGCCAAAGGCGTCATTCTGAACGCTAGTGAAGAATCCCATGTTAGTATGAGCTAAAAAAATAGTAGGGATCCTAATGGGCGGATAGGGTCATCCGCCCCTACGAATGACAACAGCAGTAATTATCCGGCATTATGCTTAGGATGACCCTAACAATTGTGAATTATGAATTGAATTAAGTTGTTAATTGAAAAGCGAGGCAGTTATGAATACTCAAATAATACAAATAGATAAAAACAATATAGATAAAAACTTAATAAAAGAAGCAGCAAAATACATTAAAGAAGGAAAGCTTGTAGCTTTCCCGACGGAAACAGTCTATGGACTTGGAGCAAATGGTTTAGATGCAGAAGCGGTAAAAAGGATTTTTTTAGCTAAAGGGAGACCTCAGGACAATCCTTTGATTTTACATATTGCATCTATTGAACAAATTTATCCCTTAGTAAATGAAATACCTGTGCTTTCTTATAAATGTATGGAGAGATTTTGGCCGGGACCATTGACAATGATTTTTAAAAGAAGTCAATTAGTTCCAAGTGTAATTACAGCGGGGCTTGATACCGTAGCAATAAGAATGCCAAATCATCCTATAGCATTGGAATTAATAAAATCATCTAACACTCCAATAGCCGCTCCATCTGCTAATTTGTCAGGGGCGCCAAGTCCAACTATCGCAAAACATGTAATCGATGATCAGTATGGAAGAATAGATATGATAATTGATGGGGGGAGTACCGGTGTTGGAGTAGAATCCACAGTTTTGGATTTAACAGGAGATGTTCCAATGATTTTAAGACCCGGCGGTATTACTATGGAGGACTTAAAAGAAATTATTCCGGATGTAGAGCAAGATATTGGCACATTAAAAGAAGGAGTAACTCCAAAATCACCCGGTCAAAAATATAGACATTATGCTCCGAAGGCGGAAATGTATCTATATACAGGTAAGGTTGAAGATATTGTTGGAAGCATAAAAGAAAATGTTAAAAGATTATTAACAGAGGGCAAAAAAGTTGGTATAATGGCAACAGAGGAAACCAAAGCTAATTATGATGAAGGATTGGTATTAGTAGTAGGCAGTAGAAACAATAGAGAGACAATAGCCTCAAATCTATTTAACGCTTTAAGGCATTTTGATGAAGAAAATGTAGATATTATCCTAGCTGAAGGTGTTGAATTAGACCATATTGGAATGGCGATAATGAATAGAATGACAAAGGCAGCCGGTGGAAAAGTAATTAATGTATAGGAGTGGAATTTTGAAAGTACTGATTGTTTGCACAGGAAATACATGTAGAAGTCCCATGGGTGAGGGAATTTTAAAACATTTATCCAAGAAATACAATACAAATATTGAAGTAAGATCCGCAGGAATATTTGCACTTGATGGAGATAGAGCAAGCAGCAATGCAATTTTAGCATTGGATAGTATCGGGATTGATATTTCAAATCATATATCCAATCAGTTACATGGGGGTATGATTGAAGAGGCAGATATTGTATTAACGATGACTGACAACCAGAAAGAAGCAATTATAAAGAGATTTCCAAAGAGCGATAAAAAGGTATATTCATTGAATTATTATGCCTTTGGGATAGAAAAGGATATTGAAGACCCTTATGGGGGAACTTTAAAAGATTATGAAATGGCAAGAGATGAAATCTTTAGGGCAATGGAAAAAATTGCGGCAGGATAATCTCTGCAAGATGTCATCCTGAGATAGCAGCATAAGCATTGCAATTGAAGGATCTCCGTTTCAAAAACAGTGAAGAACTAAGAGTGAAGAGTTATTGGGGTCGAACTTTGGGGATGAGAAATACAATGGACAGAGTATGATGGACAATTTAGTAAGGGGAAAGAGGCAAGAAAGGATGAAATTTGATGAAAATAGCAATTGGTAGTGACCATGGCGGTTTCAATTTAAAAGAGAGAATAAAGGAATTTTTAGAAAGTCAGTCAATAGAATATGTAGATTATGGAACCAATTCAAGCGAATCTGTAGATTATCCCGAGTACGGGAAAAAGGTAGCAGATGCAGTTGTATCTAAAGAAGTAGATAAAGGCATTGTAATCTGTGGAACTGGGATTGGTATCTCAATAGCAGCAAACAAGGTAAAAGGCGTAAGATGTGCATTATGTAATGAACCTTTTTCAGCTAGATTGAGTGTTGAACACAACAATGCCAATGTATTGGCATTAGGCGGAAGAATTTTAGGAGAGGATTTGGCAATAGAAATAGTATCAACTTGGCTAAATAGTAAGTTCCAAGGTGGAAGGCATGAAAGGCGAATAAATTTAATCAGTGAGCTTGAAAATAAATAGCCCAAATGATTTATGATTTAATTCATATTTGAAAAAACACTATGAATTAAATCATAATTTATGTTATAATGCAATAAGTAAAAAATACATAGGAGGAGTGCGTATGTCAAAAATTATAGAATTAGATCATCCGTTAATCAAGCATAAGCTTACAATTATTAGAGATAAAAATACAGGTCCTAAAGAGTTTAGAGAATTAGTTACGGAAATTTCTACATTGATGGCTTATGAAGTTACTAGAAATATGCCTTTAGAAGAAGTTGAGATAGAAACCCCTATGGGAAGGACAAAAGCTCATGTAATTTCCGGGAAAAAGGTAGGATTAATTCCTATTTTAAGAGCTGGACTTGGAATGGTAGATGGGATGTTAAATCTTATTCCTGCAGCAAAGGTCGGACATATAGGTCTGTATAGAGACCCTGAAACACTTAAACCTGTTGAGTATTATTGTAAATTACCTGAAGATATACAAGAAAGGGAATTGATAGTTTTAGATCCCATGCTAGCCACTGGGGGATCGGCAATAGCTGCTATTGATGTTCTTAAAGCTAGAGGAGTTAAGGGCATCAAATTAGTAAATCTAATTGCTGCACCTGAAGGAATAAAAGCAATGCAGGAGACTCACCCTGATGTTGATATTTATGTAGCGGCAATAGATGAAAAGCTAAATGATCATGCTTATATCGTGCCCGGATTAGGAGATGCGGGAGATAGATTGTTCGGAACTAAATAATATTTATAAAAAGGGCAGATATTCTGTCCTTTTTTTTAAAGATGTTTGACATTAATGTATTTCTAATATAAAATTTATCTATAATGAATAGAAAAATTCTACTTTTGAGTTCCGATATTCAGTTGGTGAAGCTTCATAAAACTTCATTGATGCTTTATCTTTAGAAAAGATTTTATAATGAAAGTTACTAAGGAGAATATTTATGACAGGATATATTTTACCATTATTTGTAGCAATATTCATTTCATTTATAATGACGCCGTTGATTAGAAAATTGGCTTTTAAAGTTAATGCAATAGATATTCCTAAGGATGAAAGAAGAGTACATAAAGTGCCGATGCCATTGTTGGGTGGCTTGGCAATATTTATTTCTGTAGTAATTTCGTCCATAATATTTTTACCAAAAGATAAAAGTCTATTATCAATAATTTTAGGTGGGACCATAATTGTCATTTCCGGAATCATTGATGATATAAAGGGATTAAGTCCAAAGAAGAAGGTCATATTTCAGTTAGCTGCAGGATTGGTTTTAATAATTGGAGATGTAAAGATTGATTTTGTTACAAATCCCTTTTCCATGCACAATACATTATTTTATCTAAAATATTTTTCAATACCGGTTACTTTATTCTGGGTTGTGGGAATAACAAATACTATAAATTTAATTGATGGATTGGATGGTTTGGCCGCAGGAGTAGCTATGATTTCAAGTTTTTCTTTGATGCTTGTTGCAGCAAAGTTTGATTATACAGATGTTATGATACTTTCTTGTATATTGGGTGGGGCTTGTTTAGGTTTTTTACCTTTTAATTTCAATCCTGCAAAGATATTTATGGGGGATACAGGAGCCTTGTTTTTAGGATTTATGCTGGCGGCCATATCCATAGAAGGAGTTATGAAAAGCATAGCAACAATCGCGATAATTGTTCCCATAATTATCCTTGGAGTTCCTATTTTTGATACAACATTTGCAATATTTAGGAGGTTGCTGAGTGGTAAGTCAATTACATCTGCCGATAAAGGGCATTTACACCATAGATTGTTGGATAAGGGATATTCCCAAAGGCAAACGGTTTTAATACTATATGGAATATCAGCTATATTTGGAATTGTTGCGGTTTTAGTTGCTAAATACAATAGTCATCAGGCTATTTATTTTTCCGTATTATTATTTATTTTAATTGTTTTTCTTGCAATTAAAATGGGATTGTTTAGAAACAGTAAAAAATAGGGGGTATATATTTTGAAAGTTATGACGGTATTTGGGACTAGACCAGAAGGCATTAAAATGGCTCCCATCTTGAAAGCATTAGAAAAAAGATCTAATATAGAGAGCGTTATTTGCATTACAGCACAACATAGGGAAATGCTGGATCAGGTATTACGTTTGTTTAATATAAAACCGGATTATGATTTAAATATTTTCAAGCCGGGGCAGACATTAACCGAGATTACTACACGTGCTTTGGAAGGATTGGAAGAAGTTATAAACATAGAAAAACCCGATATACTTTTAGTACAAGGTGATACTACAACTGTATTTGCAGGTGCTCTTGCGGCCTTTTATCATAAGGTTAAAATAGGGCATGTAGAAGCAGGGCTTAGAAGTGGAAATTTATATTCACCATATCCTGAAGAGGCAAATAGAAAATTGACCGGAGTAATTGCTGACTTTCATTTTGCTCCGACAGAAAGAAATAAGCAAAATTTACTTAATGAAGATTACCCTGAAGAAAAAATATTTATTACAGGGAATACAGTTATAGATGCGTTGAAATATACCGTAAAGGATCGTTATATATTTGACAATAATTTATTGAATGAATTGGATTATGAAAATAAAAAAATCATATTATTAACATCTCATAGGAGAGAAAATATAGGCAAACCTATGGAGAATATTTTTACGAGTTTAAGGGATATAGTCAATAATCATGAGGAAGTAGAATTGGTATTTCCGATTCATTTAAATCCAAAGGTAAGAGAAATTGCTCATAGAATACTTGGAGATAATTCACGTATACATTTAATAGATCCTTTAGACTATGAACCGTTTACAAATTTAATGGCTAAATCCAGTATTGTAGTTACGGATTCCGGTGGGCTTCAAGAGGAAGCACCTTCTTTGGGAAAACCTGTTTTGGTTGTAAGAAGGGAAACTGAAAGACCGGAAGGCATAGAAGCAGGTACTGCAAAACTTGTAGGAACCGATTATAAGGATATATATGACAATTTAGAAACTTTGTTAACAAATAAAGAGGAATACGATAAGATGGCAAAAGCAGTCAATCCATATGGGGACGGTAACGCAGCAGAAAAAATAGTGGAAATACTTTTTAAATTAGGTAATAGGTAAAAGGCACTCTTCACTATCTTTTTGATTGTGAATTGTAAAAGGGGTACATTTGTCTAACTTGTGCATACGTTTTCCTAAGGCTTTCAATATGGATATTAGCTCTTAAATAATCAATTAAATACATTTATTAGTTGATTTATGAGATATTATTTTTAATTTTTATTATTAATTTTAATTAAATTGATAGTGTAAAGTAGCCTATGAAAAACAGAGTCAAAGAAATTAGGCTCAAATGAACCTAGAAAATTGCAAAATATATTTAAACTTGGTGCGCCGCCACCCTTGACAGCATGCCAAAACA
>NZ_JACRTG010000030.1 GCF_014385195.1 Paratissierella segnis | reverse complement strand
TTTAACAAATTAGCCGACAATGTTTCAAATGATAAAGTATTTAAAAAAGAAAAGAAGGTATTGTGGAAATGCGGTAATTGCGGATATATTTTTGAAGGTCCGAATGCACCCGAAAAATGTCCTGCATGTGATCATCCACAAGCACATTTTGAACTTTTTGTAGAAACTTATTAATATATTTATGTATGCCTTGGGATATAAAGTACCGAGGCATTTTTAGTGCTTCAAGTGTGACAATAACTTAGTTATGAAAATGACAGGCGCCATCTATTTCACCATTTTTATAAATCATTTCTGGAAATTTCTATCCCATTTTAAGGATAAATAATTTTAAACAAATTACTTATAATGATTTTGCAATCATTTTATGGATATAATGGTAAATTTTCCGTATTATGAAAAAAATTTTGCATTGCGAAACGTTGTCTTATATATTATAATCATTTTATAAAGAGGTATAGTTATAGTAGTAGAATTGTAAATAGCTTTCGTGATGATCAATAATTTTTGCTTGGGGTGATTATGAATTGACTGAAATAGTACAATCAATTGAAAGAGCTTTAACAATACTTGAAATAGTGGCAGAGTATAATGCTGGACTTGGAATTACTGAAATAAGTAATAGAATTGATTTACATAAGAGTACTATTCATAGATTATTATCCACTCTTATTCATAAAGGATATATTATACAGGATCCTGTAACGCTTAAGTATAGGACAACCCTAAAATTATATGAATTAGGTTGTAAAAGGGTAGAAAATACTGATATATTAACTGCATCGAGACCATATACGAAAAAGCTTATGGAATTTACAAATGAGGTAGTCCATCTTGTTGTAAGAGATGGCAATGAAATTGTTTATATAGATAAGGTTGAAGCTGAAAACACAATTACAATGCTTTCTACAATAGGTAGAAGGATTCCGCTATATTGT
This sequence comes from Paratissierella segnis, assembly GCF_014385195.1. Taxonomy (GTDB): domain Bacteria; phylum Bacillota; class Clostridia; order Tissierellales; family Tissierellaceae; genus Paratissierella; species Paratissierella segnis. Next base: position 182,703 of record NZ_JACRTG010000030.1, on the reverse strand, counting down.
ACCTCTGTTGGGAAAGCAATTTTGTCTCAGCTTGATATGGAAGAAGTAGTAAAGATATGGAGAACAAGTAATATAATAAGGAAGACACCAAATACTATAATAAATCTTGAGGACATGGTCGAAGAATTGACAAAGGTGAGAAACCTTGGTTATGCTGTGGATGAGGAAGAGAATGAAGAAGGGATAAGATGTATTGGAGCTGCTATCCTAAACAAAGATGGGGATGTAGAAGGTGCTATAAGTATATCCGGTCCTATAATGAGAGTTACAGAAGACTTAATTAATATATATGGAGAGCAGGCTAAGAATTATGCGTTGCAAATATCTAAGGAATTAGGATATATACCTAAATAGAAGTTTTCTGGTTATTTTTTATATCCAATAGTCGGAAAATAATTTCACAATGTGAAAAAAATGGAATGGAAATTAATATTCCATCAAAGTAATGAATCAAGAAGCAGATAATTAATTAATATTTTTTATAAAAACAAATAAGGAGGACTAAAATGAATTATTTATCCAATACTACTTTGAATTATCCAGCGTCTGGGATTAGAGTCATGTTTGATTTAGCGTCAAAATATCCGGATGCTATAAACCTTTCTTTAGGCGAACCGAATTTTGAAACTCCGGAACACATTAAGGCAGCTGGTATAAAAGCAATATCAGAAGGATTAACTAAATACAATCCAAATGCAGGATTATATGAACTAAGAGAAGCTGTAGCTGAAAAATATGGTAATGATTTAGGCTATAAAATAGAGGCAGAAAATGTGATGATTGCTGCTGGAGCGATGGAAGCTATATTTTTAGCACTTGCTGCAATAATAGACAATGGGGATGAAGTTATAATTCCTGATCCGGGATATCCAAATTATAGTGGTACAGTTGCCACTCTTGGTGGGAAAATGGTTAGAGTACCGCTATATGAAGAATATGGGTTCAAATTACAACCTGAGGATCTAGAAAAGGCAATCACACCTAAGACAAAGGTTTTAATAATGAATTATCCAACCAATCCTTTAGGAGCAATTTTAAAGAAGGAAGATGTTGAAAAGTTAGCTGAAGTAGTTAAGAAACATAATATCGTGGTTATTTCAGATGAAGTATATGACAAGATTATTTATGATGAAAATGTTCACTATAGCATATCTCAAGTTGAAGATGTGAGGAAACAAGTATTGGTAGTAAACGGATTATCAAAAACCTATGCAATGACAGGATGGAGAATAGGCTTTATAATAGGGGACAAAGAGATAATTAAAAATATGCCTAAAATTCAAGAAGGCGTAGTATCTTGCTTGCCTCCATTTGTTCAAATGGCAGCAGTTGAAGCGTTAAGAGGTCCGCAAGATTGTGTTGAAGAGATGGTCTCTCATTATACAAGAAGAAGAAAGATAATAACAGATGGATTAAATTCGATTAAAGGATTTAAATGTCTTGAAAGTGGAGGGACTTTTTATGCTTTTTCAAATATTAAATCGTTTGGTAAGACATCGAAGGAATTTGCCGTAGAAATACTTCAAGAAGCAAAAGTAGTATGTGTACCAGGTTCAGCATTTGGAGAAATGGGAGAGGGATATATCAGGTTATCATTTGCAAATTCTGATGAAAACTTATATGAGGCAGTAAAACGTATTAAAAATTATATAGAGAAGGCATATTAGTACTTTTATTTGAAATATTTTCCCCTATAGTTACACAGTAAAAAATATACACTCCATCATAATAATGGAGGATAGGAAAATATTAACTATTGATGTAGAATCGCTTTATCAGGAGGTAAGAGATCAAGCTAATAAAGGTAAAACGGAGGATCAGATTCGTTATTGTGAATTGCTTTATAAGATAAAACCATATTATCAAAATTGGTATAATTCATGGTTAAAAGATTTAGAATTAACGCCATTTTATAAAATGAATAGTCGTATTTAAAACAAATTAATTCACAAACAATCTTTTATATATAAATAAAAAATAATGCTTCATTTAGAAGCATTATTTTTATCTCTGAACCCTGCCTGAGGCATCGCCCTTTAGCAAGGTTTCAACTTCATCTTTAGTTACCATATTGAAGTCGCCAAGAACTGTGTGTTTTAAAGCGGATGCAGCAACGCCAAATTCCAATGCATCCTTAAAATCCTTTCCTTCTAATAAGCCATGTATAACACCGGCTGCGAAGGAATCTCCTCCACCTACTCTATCTACTATTCTGATATCATATTTTCTTGAGTGGTAGAATTCCTTACCATCGTATGCACATGCTGACCAACCATTATCTGAAGCTGAATAGGATTCTCTTAATGAACTGATTACATATTTAAATCCGAATTTTTTCATCATTTGTTCAAATATATCTTTATAGCCGGCAAGCTCTAAATCTCCTGAGGTAACATCAGTTTTACCGGGTTTAAAACCTAATACTTTTTCTGCATCCTCTTCATTTCCGATACATACATCAACGTATTGCATTAAATTGGACATTACTTCTTTAGCCCTTTCAGGAGTCCAAAGTTTTTTCCTGTAGTTTAAATCTACTGAAACAGTTACATTATGTCTTTTTGCAGCCCTTAAAGCTTCTTCAGTCATAACTGCAGCCTTTTCACTTAAAGCCGGAGTAATTCCTGAAAAATGGAACCAGTCTGCATCTTTAAATATCTCATCAAAGTCAAAATCGCTGGCATCTGCTTCAGCAATAGAGGAGTGAGCCCTATCATATATAACCTTTGATGGTCTCATGGAAGCTCCGGATTCTAAGTAGTAGATACCTACTCTGTCCCCACCTCTTACAATATAATCAGTATGAACACCGAATCTCCTTAGAGAATTAACAGCAGCTTGACCTATTTCATTCTTAGGTAATTTTGAAACAAAATATGCATCATGCCCATAATTAGCAAGAGAAACAGCTACGTTCGCTTCACCACCACCATATACAACATCAAATGAATCCGACTGAACAAATCTTTCGAATCCGGGAGTTGAAAGTCTAAGCATTATTTCCCCTAAAGTTACAATTTTTTTCATCATTATTCCTCCAATATAATTATTGTCTTGCTAATTTAACTTTTTCGACAAATTCCTTAGCGGCATTAGTCATATCTTCGCTTGAACCTTTAGTTAAGTTTCCGCCAACGCCAACCGCTATACATCCATTTTTAATCCATTTATCTACATTATCAATACTTACTCCTCCTGTTGGCATCATAACAGCTTGAGGTAGAGGGCCCTTAATTGCTTTTATGAAATCCGGACCGAATGCACTTCCGGGGAACACTTTAAGTACATCTACACCGGCTTCCATTGCTGCAATCATTTCAGTTACAGTCATGCATCCTGCCATATAAGGAATCTGATATCTATTACATAATTTTGCGGTTTCTAAATTAAAACCCGGGCTTACAATAAAGTTTGCTCCGGCTAGTATAGCTATTCTTGCTGTTTCGCTGTCTAAAACAGTACCGGCTCCAATTAATAATTTATCTCCAAATTCTACAACTAAATCCTCAATTACCTTTTGTGCACCAGGAACTGTAAATGTAATTTCAATGGAATCAATACCACCTTCCATACATGCTAAAGCAATTTTCTTAGCTTTTTCGCTGTTTTCGGCTCTAACAACAGCTACAACTCCTACTTTCTCAATTCTTTGTAACACTTCATACTTTCTCATTGATATATATCCTCCTCTTATTTAAATTTCATAATGTGGAACATAAATTTGTATTGCGAAACTTATCACTTTATATTATAATTAATTATGAAAACAATTGCAAGTGGAAATTAGAAAAAGCGAATTTAGATGTGAGTTTTGAATAAACAGCGTAATGATTCTTGGGTGCTCAAGAATTTATTATAGACAAATTAATCAAGGAGGAATTTTAAATGATATCTATTGAACATGTAGGAATAGCTGCTAAAAATACAGTTGAATTAAAAGATTGGTATGTAAGACTATTTAATTTCGAGGTAGTGTACGACAACAAAAAGGAAATGCCTACTTACTTTTTAAAGGTAGGAGAGGCTATGATCGAAATCTATCCTGCTAAGAATGAAATAAATAACTCAAGTTTGGATAAAACATATCAGGGAGTTCGTCATATCTGTTTCTATACAGATGATATTGAAAAGGAGAATAAAAACCTTATAGATAATAATGTAACGATTATTGAACCATTAAGTGATAATAAAAAAGGTGTCAAAACTATATGGTTTAAAGATATTGAAGATAATATATTGCACTTTATTCAAAGGGACAAAAAGTTAATATAAATCAAACGCTAAAAATTGAAAGGAGCAAATTTATGGGAAATTTACTTAAGAAAAAATTAGAGAACAAATCGAATGTAATAGGTCCGTTTATGAAATTGCCATCTCCGGCTGTAGTTGAAATAGCAGCTTTAGCAGGCTTTGATTTCGTTATCATAGATTGTGAACATGGACCGCTTAATATGTTGGAAGCAGAAAATATGATAAGAGCGGCACATTTATCAAATATGTCTGCTGTAATAAGAGTCGGTGAAAATAATCCTAATATGATTTCGAGAGCTCTTGATATAGGTGCTGATGCAGTTCAGATTCCGCAGATTTCTACAAAAGAAGATGCAATTAATGCTGTTAAATCTTCTAAGTTTTCTCCTTTAGGAGAAAGAGGTGTGTGTAAATATGTAAGAGCAGCAGGGTATTCTTCTATGGATAAAAGTGAATATTTTAAATATGCCAATGAAAATACTTTGGTAATAATTCACATTGAAGGTTTGGAGGGAATAGAAAATTTAGATGAAATTTTAGAAGTAGAGGGTATAGATGTAATATTTATAGGACCATATGATCTATCTCAATCATTAGGCATCCCCGGGGATGTAAACAATGTAAAAGTAGAAGAAAAAATGAAAGAAGTAGTCAATAAAGCTAGTGCTAAGGGAAAAATTGTAGGTACTTTTGTAGATGATATCGATGCTGCGAATAAGTGGAAATCACTCGGTATTCAGTATATGTCATATGCTGTTGATGTAGGGATAATTTATGATAGCTTTAAAAGGGTAACTAAAGGTTTTAAATAGATTAAAATAAATTGCATTATTATATAATTTAGGAGGACAATTGTCCTCCTAAATTATATTTTACTAAAAATTTTGCAATCTATTTTTGGAAAGCAATATTATTTGAAAATATTAAAAATTAAGATATAATTATAAATAACAATTACATCTTAATTTAATATAAAAGAGTAGGAGTATTAATTAGATTATTATGGCTAATATAGATTTATCTAATCGGAATGATGATAACATGAGTAATATAGATTTTAGCATTAAGGCTAAGGAAGTCCAAGCAGTTATTATTAAGAGTAATGATGAACAATTGAATTTTATAAAATCCACTTTAGATAAAAATGAAGATTCACCGATACTTAAAATGGGAGATAGTGACGAAATAATTGACAAAAATGATATAGAGATTATTTATAAAGACCCTATTTTATTTGACAATATGAGTATTGCAGAAAACTTCTATTTTGATGACTTACCAAGGAAGAAATTATCTAACATAATAGATTGGAAAAAAGTAAAGAGGAACTTTGAATCAGTTAATAAATTTTATGGAATTGATGGCAATTATAAAACAAAAGTGAGAGATCTATCATTAGGAAATAAGAAGTTCCTATATATCTGTAAACATTTTTATAAAAATCCTAAAATTATAATCATACAAGAACCCATGGATTATTTGTCCTTGGAAAATTCCACTAAAGTAACTAAGATTATTCAAAATTTCATAAACAATGGAGGTATGGTTATATATATAACTAAACAATGGGAAGAAGCGTTGGTCATTTCTAATTATATTACAATCATGTCAAAAGGGAAGATATCGGGAAAGATGTCTAGCAAAGAAGCAAAATCCAATCCGAGAAAATTATTAAGTTTAATTGAAGGTTATCAATATAAAGAAGATTTGGACAGTGATGATGTTTTAAGTGCCATTTTTAAATCTTCTGAATATCTTACGTCTGAATATGAATTGAGGGATATACTAAAGTTTCTGTCGATGGAATTATCGGAGGTTATGGATATTGATGGATGCCTGATAAGTCTCATTGATTCCCAAACAAATACAATAATTGATAACTATGCTTATAGTAAGTCGCATGTTGACTTACCTTTGCTTAAAGATGAGTATATTTTAGATAGAGCAGCTCAAGATGATATTTCTTACTTTAATATAAGGGATATTGGATTTGAATCAATGTTTAATGATGCAGTTGATTTTAAAACAATTATTAGTGTTCCAATTGTGATTAGAACGCAACTTAGTGGACTTATAAGTATATATTTTAAGTGTATCTATACCCAAACACAAAAAGAGAGCATGTATTTGTTAACCTTTGCAAGGCACGCAGCAATTGCAATTGAAGGGACAAGATTATTGGGGCAATCTGCTCTTTTAGAGGAGAGTCACCATAGGATCAAAAATAATCTACAGTCTATAATTACTTTGATTTTAACTCAAAAAGATATTATAGAAAATGGGAATAAGGAACAAGTGAATGATGCTTTTCTAAAGGTTATATCTTTGATAAAAAGTATCGCATCTATCCATGACCTATTATCAAAGAATGAACATGGGGGAAGTATTATAAATCTTAAGGTAATCCTAGAAACTTTGATACATAGTATAGAAAATAATGACATTCAATTTAATATGCACCTTGATGATGTATTTATATCCTATAGTAAAGCTACATCAGTTGCAATAGTAGTTAATGAACTTTTAACAAATGTTATAAAACATGCATATAAAAATATCCCCAAGAACTATATCAAAATCGTTGAAGTAAATTTGACAATGTTTGACGATGATATTGTATTAATAATAAAAGACAATGGAACAGGTATTCCTGAAGATTTTAATTTAAAAACTACAAAATCCAGCGGGATAAAAATAATTAAGGGGATAGTCAACAATGATTTTCAAGGCAATGTTTATTTTACTGTAGACAATGGAACTATGGTTAAAATAATTGCTTCTCATAAATGGATGATTAGTTAGGGGTGAAGATATGTCAAAAAAATTGAATGTTCTAATATGTGAGGATGATTATTTGGTATCTCAGGGATTAAAATACAGTGTAGAATCCTTGGGGCATGATGCAATTGCAATTGCAAAAAATGGTAAAGAAGCTGTTGAGTTAGCATTGGAGAAATTACCGGATTTAATCATTATGGATATAAATATGCCTATTATGAACGGACTTGTTGCATTAGAAAAAATCAATAAATATATTGATATACCGTGTATAATTTTAACAGCATATCATAAGGATTCACTAATAAAAAAGGCTTCCGAAAATGGTGCATTATATTATCTGATTAAACCGATAACGGATTATGATTTAAATGCAGCAATTAATATAGTCATGGCTAGATATAGCGAATTTGAAAATTTAAAATTGGAATTAAATCAGACTAAGGAGAAGTTAGAGACTAGAAAATACGTTGAAATTGCTAAAGGGTTATTAATGGACAAGTATGGACTTAAGGAACAAGAAGCCATGATAAAAATCCAGAAGTTAAGTCGGGATAAAAATTTAAAGATGGTAGATATATCAAAGCAAATAATTGAATCGTTAAAAAATAAAAAAAATAGTGGGACAAATTTGGAAGGTGATTCTTGACAATAATATTGAGATGATGTAATATATATTTGAAAACATTTTCTTTTAAGGTTAAAAGATTTGTAAAGTAAAAATATTTGAGAGGTTATGGGTGCCTCATTAGCAAGTACTTTTTTGTACCTGCCGATGAGGTTTTTTTGTTTGCCGGAAGAGTAAGCTGTATATTGGTATATTGATTAGGGAAAACTTAACGGAGGTGATGTAATTGGAAATCAATATAGAACGTTTATATAAAGATGTAGAAGATTTAGGAAAGATAGGATTTGAAGAGAATGTAGGCGTTACCAGGTTATCATATTCGAGTGAATATGATAAGGGAGTAGATTTAGTAAGAAATTTAATGGAATCTGCTGGATTGAAAACATATATTGACCCAGTTGGGAATTTAATAGGTAGACTTGAGGGGAAAAGCGACAAGGCTATTTCAATTGGGTCACATTTAGATTCGGTGCCTGCAGGAGGGATTTTCGATGGAACTTTAGGTGTGTTAGCAGGTATAGAATGCGTCAGGGTACTTCAGGAGAATGGATATAAAAATCATCATCCAATTGAAGTTATAGGATTTACAGAAGAAGAAGGCAATGTTGTGGGGGGAACTTTTGGAAGCAAATGTTTCACAGGTGTACCGATAGAAGAGTCCAGCATACCTAAGATGGAACAGCATGGATTGGATATGAATTCAGTAAATATGGCTCGCAGAGATCCGGAAAAATATAAATGCTATTTGGAGTTACATATTGAGCAGGGTGGGGTTTTAGATAATACCACAACTCCAATCGGAGTTGTGAATGGCATCGTAGGCATAACTCGTTATAGGGCAACAGTTAATGGGATGGCAAACCATGCAGGAAGTACGCCGATGAATCTGAGAGATGATGCTCTGGTCAAAACATGTAAGATGATAACCAGACTTATGGAAATAGCTCATTTAAAAGATGAAGAGATTACCTGTACTGTAGGGCAAATGACTGTATTACCCGGAGCTGTGAATGTTATCCCCGGCAAGGTTGAGTTCATTATAGAACTTAGAGGAAAATCAATATCCGCTAATGAAGAAATAATCGAACAGTTTTATGAAGAGTTTAGAAATGAAGGGTTAATTTTAAAAAATATATTAAGCCAAAAGGAAACTGTTTTGGATGAAAGAATAATAAAAACGATTGAAGATTGCTGTAAAGAAATGAATATCGCATATAGGAAAATGTATAGCGGAGCAGGTCATGATGCTATTAATATGGCATTATTTACACCTTCAGCAATGATGTTTATTCCCAGTATTGGTGGAATAAGTCATAGTATCGTTGAAAAAAGTTTACCAAAGGATATAGCTATTGGATGTCAGTTGTTACTAAATTCCATAGTTAAGTTAGATAAATAATAGTAAGGGAGCGGCAAAAATGAAAATTAAATTGATAAATCCAAACACAACATGGTCAATGACTAAAAGCATTGAAAATTGTGCTAAAAAATATGCGAATGAAGGTACAGCTGTATATGCAGTAAGTCCGGATATTGGAGTAAACAGCATCGAATGCTATGTTGATGAATATCTTGCAATTCCCGGAGTTTTACAAGAAATCGTAAAAGGAGAAGAAGAAGGAGCAGATGCATTTGTTATTGCTTGTTTCGGAGATCCAGGATTAGAAGCAGCAAGAGAAATTACAGATAAACCTGTAGTGGGTATTGCTGAAGCAGCAATGGCAACTGCAAAAATGATAGCCCCTTATTTCTCAATTGTATCTGTTCTTGATAGATCGGTAAAAATTACTGAAGATTTAGTAAAGGGTTATGGAGCTAAGGACTTTTGCAAATCAATTAGATCTACAGGACTTAGTGTTTTAGACTTCGGAACTAATATTGAAAAGGGGTTAGAAGCTTTAAAAGAACAAAGTATGATTGCGGTAAAAGAGGATGGTGCTGAATGTATACTTTTAGGATGTGCAGGTTTTGTTGACTTTGTAGAAGATTTGAAACAAAGTTTGGGAGTACCGGTATTAGATGGTGTTATGCCTGCCGTAAAATTTGCCGAAGCGCTGGTAAATATGAATTTGAAAACAAGTAAGATAAATACATGGGGGTTCCCTGAGGAAAAAGAATATATTGGTTATGATCTGCCAAGTCCTCAGAACAGGTAAAAATTCAATTAATTTATCGAAAAGGCTTTTTATAATGTATAAAATGACATCTAATTATTTATGCATTTCATGATTGTACCTTATGTTATAAACAAAATATTTATAATAAGAAAAATAAGGAGGAATAAGAATGTCAAGAAAAAGAAGAATTTTGATTATGCTTGTTGTATTGATACTATCCATGGGGGTATTAACAGCATGTCAAAGTGAACCACCGGTAGCCCCTGCCGATAATCCGCAAGAATCAGATGAAGTTATTAGTCCTAAAGCAATAGACGGGGACATAACTGTTGGAGTAAGCATAAATGCCTTAGATGCCATTAACAACAGACAAGTTTTTGAGATGATGCAGAAAAAGGTGGCTGATGCCGGTTATGAATGTATAGCAACTAATGCAAATGGTACAGCAGTACAGCAGTCAACTGATATAGAGAATTTAGTACAACAAGGGTGTAATGTAATAGTTGTATTAAATGGAGATACAGATGGGCTGACAAATGCAGTTAAAGAAGCAGCAGATAAAGGTGTACATGTAATTAGTGTAGAGTCAGGATACATACCGGGGATATCCGCATATTTTGCAAAGAATGATTTTGCTCTAGGAGCAGCAATGTATATGATGTTAGCTGGTGAGATGGGTTATGAAGGAGAAATTATCGCAACCGGTCACAATGATCATCCGGCTATTCGAGCTCGTGTTAATATACAAGAAGCAATGCTTAAAGAATACACAAAAATTAAGCTGGTAAACAGGGTAACTACAGGATATCCCGGAACAACTGAATTAGCTTATAATGGAGTTGAAAGTGCATTGCAGCAAAATCCAGATGTTAAGTCTATTTGGTGTACATTTGACTTAGAGGCAATCGGTGCTGCACAAGCATGTGAAGCTTTAGGAAAGAAAGATATTAAAATTGTTGGTGCTGATGGAGAAATTGATGTTCTTAGAATGATAAAGGATGAAAAGTATATAGTTGCTACATCAGTTGCGGATTTAGAGGCAACTACTGATGATGTAATTGATACAATCGCAGCTTTAGGTCACGGAGAAGATGTGAAAATGTTCCATGAAATGCCGTTTATAATGATTACTAAAGACAATGTTGATGAATGGATTGAGAGGACTGAGAATTATTTAAAAAACAAATAACTTTTATGATTGGAGGGTCTTTGGAACCGGAAGAATTCATGGATGCAGAGGTAATCATGAAATATTCAATAGGAGGCAAACATGGAAAAACAGCAAAAAACTGATAAGAATATGCAGATATCAAAACTAGCAAGTAAATATGGGACGTTAGTTTTTTTAGCAATTTTATTTATAACTTTTTCAATTCTTAGGCCAAAAACATTTCTAAGCATGGGCAATATATTTACTATTTTACGTCAAATAGTAATATTAAGCATTTTAGGAGCAGGATTAACTGTAGTCATGATTACAAATCGTATTGATTTAACTATAGGTTATACGACTAGTTTTCTAGGAGTTGTTGCAGGGGCGTTGATGGTACATTTTGGATTGCCTGTATGGCTTGCAGCTATAATTACAATATTGGTGGGTGCTTTTTTGGGCAGTTTAAGCGGGATTTCAGTTGCAATTTTAGGGATACCGGATTTTATTGCAACCTTGTCTCTTGGATTTCTTATTTCAGGATTTAATCAGTCCTATACAAAGGGACATCCAATTTCAGGATTACCGGAAGGATTTAAGATCTTTGGAGCTAAATTTATTGGACGCATACCTACTTCACTCTTTTTTATGATAGCATTTGTGGCTATAGTATATATACTACTGAATTATACCAGGTTTGGAAGATATATATATGCCATTGGAGGCAACGAAGAGGCAGCAATAATGTCCGGAGTTAATGTAAATAAAAATATAATTAAGGCTTATATAATAAGTGGAATAGGCGCAGGATTGGCATCTTTGATACTTGCTTCAAAACTTGGAACTGCTCATCCTACTGCAGGAGATAGTTATCTTATGGAAGCATTGGCAACAGTTTATGTAGGAGGCACTGTATTTAAAAGCGGTGAACCTAATATAGCAGGAACATTTGTTGGCGCATTAATAATTGGAATTTTATCCAATGGTCTTACTTTGTGCAATGTTCAGTATTATAATCAGGATATTGCAAAAGGGTTAGTTATTTTTCTTGCAGTAACCATTACCTCTATTCAGAAGAAGAGAAATAAGTAGCAAGTTTAATTATCTTTTGATTATATATTTTAATTATATATAAAATAAATTTATAGGAGGGTTAACACATGAAGACTTTAATTAAAAATGGAACTATTTTAAGTTCTGATAGTGAGATTAAAGCTGATATATTAGTTGAAGGAGAAAAAATTGTAGCCATAGGTCAAGACCTCAATGATGACGTTGATAAAATAATTGATGCTACTGGTAAGTATGTATTCCCGGGTGGGATAGATCAACACACACATTTTGAGGCGCTGACTAATACTGGTGATAAAGACACTGCCGGATATGAAACTACAAAAGCATTAATTGTTGGTGGTACAACTACCATTATAGATTACGCACCGCAGGATCCAGGATGCGGATTGATTGAATCAGCAAAATATAGAATTGAAAAGAGAGCTAAGGGCAAAACATGTGTAGATTTTGGATTGCATTCACTAATTACAGAAGTAAATGATAAGATGTTTGATGAAATAAAGGAACTTCCAAAACATGGAATAAACAGCATAAAAGCATTTATGGCGTATATTGGTTCTCCATTACATGTTGATGATGGAACTCTATATAAAGTTTTATCTGAAAGCAAAAAGGTAGGTCTTACAACATTCGTTCATGCTGAAAATGGTGAGATAATAGATATGCTTCAAAAAGATTGTGTAAAAGCAGGGCATACATCTCCTAAATATCATGCCGTTTCAAGACCTCCAATAGTTGAAACTGAAGCTACAAGAAGAGCATTATATTATGCTGAAGAATTAGATGCTCCAATATTTATAGTGCATGTAACTACTAAAGGCGCAACAGATGCTATAGCTGAAGCTAAAGCAAAAAAGGTCCGTGCATATGGAGAAACTTGTACACAATATCTAACAACAACAAAGGATGTTCTATCTGATCCTGATTTCAACGAAGCAGCTAAATATGTATGTTCGCCTGCTTTGAGAGATCAAGATGATGTAGATGCTATGTGGGATGCTCTTAATGATAATACTTTAAGTGCTATTGTTTCAGACCATTGCGGAATTGATTTGCATGAAATGAAACAAGTAGGCAGAAACAATTTTGTAGATATACCAAATGGCGCACCGGGTGCTGCTGATAGAATAAATATGATCTGGACAAACGGAGTCGCTAAAAATCGTATAACAAGACAAAAATTCGTAGAAGTATGTTCTACATTCCCAGCTAAAATCAATGGAATGTATCCTAAGAAGGGCGTAATAGCTGTAGGCTCCGATGCAGATATAGTAGTCTTTGATCCGGAATACAGAGGTGTTGTAAGATTGGAAGACAATCCAAACGGAATAGATTACAATATTTACGAAGGCAGAGAGCAAATTGGTAGACCGGAAGTTGTATTATTAAGAGGAAAAGTAGTTCTTGAAGATGCAAAATTTGTAGGGGAATTGGGACAGGGCAAGTTCATTCCATGTGAACCTTATGCATATTGCTATGAAGGCAGGAAATAGGACTTAGTATAATACCTATTGATATAAATAAATATAACAAAGGGAGTTTTCCCTTTGTTATATTTATTTAGTGGAAGTAATATTTTGTGACATTTCGTGTGACATTTGGCACCAGTACAGTAAATTATGTCCAATATACAATTTCAAAAAAATAAAAAGGCTGATTTTCAACGCTATCAGCCTTTACACTATTCTAAAAAAGTCGGGGTGAGAGGATTTGAACCCCCGGCCCCATGGTCCCAAACCACGTGCGCTACCAAACTGCGCTACACCCCGATATTTAGTTGTAATTTTTAACGACCATTTTAGTATATAATAAATTTAGACAAATTGCAAGCATTTTTTGCTTATTGAAGAAAGTTTTTTACTTAATTGTTATTATAGATACCTCTGATATTTTTCTTTTAAATTTGGGTATAGTCATAAGAAGAATATAAGGAGGGGTAAAATGCCTAATAATATGATAAAAAAACAATTAAACCATCGTACGATAAGAGAGTTCAAAGATATGGAAGTCCCTGATGAAATTTATAATACCTTACTAGAGGTGGCACGAAGAACTGCAACTTCTATAGGTATGCAGCAGTCATCGATTATTAGAGTTACAGATTCTGATTTAAAAGTGAAAATTTCGAAGATATGTAACCAAGAATATGTAGCACGTGCTCCGATTTTATTGATATTTATTGTGGATACTTATAGAAACCATCAGATTGCCTTGGAACAAGGAATTGACTCAAAGAATTCATCAGATATGGATAGATTTTTCCAAGGATTTACGGATGCTGCATTATCTGCACAGAATATAGTAAATGCTGCTGAATCCATGGATTTGGGGGCAGTATATCTTGGAAGTGTATTAAACGACGTATGGAAACTATGCGATTTACTTGAATTACCTCAATACACTTTTCCTGTAATAGGATTGGGGATTGGATATCCAAATCAAGATCCTCAGCTTAAGCCCAGAATGGATGTAAAACTTAGAGCTTTTGAGAATCATTATGAGAAAATGGATAATTATATGGAAAAAATCAATGATTATGATAAACAGATGCAGACATATTATGATTTGAGAGATGATAATAAGGCTATGGATAAGTTTAGTCAACAAGTCGTTGATAGACTTACCAATGTCTCAATTAAAAGACAAGATATTGTAAATGCTATAGTGAGCCAAGGATTTGATTTAAAATTAAAAGAATAATTGCGTAGGCATAGATTTTTCTAAGAAATTTAATTATTTAAAATTAAATGGGAATTGTAATAAATATTGGCTAATTTGTTGACTGATTAGATTGCGTATGTTAAAATAAATTCAATGAATTAAATAAAATCTTGATGCCTTATCAAGAGCGGTGGAGGGAATAGGCCCTATGAAGCCCGGCAACCTGTTAAAAACAAAGGTGCTAAATCCTACAGAATCTTGTTTCTGGGAGATGAGGTGAAATTAACATACGCCTTTTCTTTGAATTGGCTTTTTTTATGCCAAAAAATAATTATATTATGGGGGAAAAGTTAATGAAAAAATGGTTATTTACTTCTGAATCTGTAACAGAAGGGCATCCGGACAAGGTCTGCGATGCGATATCAGATGCAATATTGGATGCTATACTTGAGAAAGATCCAAATGCCAGAGTTGCTTGTGAAACAGCGGTAACCACAGGATTGGTTTTAGTTGCAGGTGAGATTACCACAAATTGCTATGTAGATATACCTAAAATAGTCCGTAAAACAATTGAAGAAATCGGATATGTAAGAGCTAAATACGGTTTTGATGCTGACACTTGTGCAGTACTTACATCTATAAAGGAACAATCACCTGATATTGCTTTAGGTGTTGATAAAGCATTGGAACAAAAAGCATCCGGTGAAGATGAGTTGGATATGATTGGCGCAGGAGATCAAGGAATGATGTTTGGATATGCTTGCAATGAGACTAAGGAATTGATGCCGTTACCAATTTCATTGGCACATAAATTGGCAAGGAGGCTGTCTGAAGTTAGAAAAGATGGTACTCTTGATTATTTAAGACCTGATGGGAAGACTCAAGTTACAATAGAATATCATGATGATAAGCCTGTAAGAATTGAAAATATAGTAGTGTCTACGCAGCATAGCCCAGATGTAAGTTTGGAAACCATAAGAGAGGATATTATAGAGAATGTAATTCTGAAGATAGTGCCAAAGGATATGATAGATGCAGATACTAAGTACTATGTAAATCCTACAGGTAGATTTGTTGTCGGAGGACCAATGGGTGATTCCGGACTTACAGGCAGAAAAATAATTGTCGATACCTATGGTGGCTATGCAAGGCATGGCGGAGGAGCATTTTCAGGCAAAGATCCTACAAAGGTAGACAGATCAGCTTCCTATGCTGCAAGATATGTAGCTAAAAACATTGTCGCAGCAGGACTAGCTGATAGATGTGAAGTGGGATTGGCATATGCAATAGGGGTTGCACGACCATTGAGTATATATGTAGATACCTTTGGAACAGGAATTATATCGGATAATGAAATTAAAGACTTGCTAGATAAGCACTTTGATTTAAGACCGGCTGCGATTATTAGAGATTTAGATTTAAGAAGACCTATTTATAGAAACTTAGCTGCTTATGGTCACTTTGGAAGAGAAGATTTGGATTTAACTTGGGAAAAAACAGATAAAGCTGAAGCGTTAAAAGCGGAAGCAATGAGCAATTGATTAGTTGATAGGTGACAATCGTTAATTATTCTAAAACAATAGTTAAGAATCTAATTTATCGAAATTAAATTATAAGCTAAAAGCAAAGATGTTTATTTATATAAATATTTTTGCTTTTTCTTTTTGCCTATAGTAAAAAGTTTGTAGTTTTCTATGGAAGGAAGATGTTCTATGTTATAATTAAAGATATACTGGAGGTATTGGGATGATAATAGAAGGAATCGTTGAGGAAATTATTTTTAGAAACGAAACCAATGGTTATACAGTTGGAAGATTGAATACATCTGATGGGGAAGTTACCATAGTAGGATATGCCGCCTTTTTAAAAACAGAAGAAATGGTTCAAGTAGACGGGGATTGGATATATCACAATAAATTTGGGGAACAATTTAATTTTACTAATATAAAAACATTGGTACCATCAACTTTAAAGGGAATAGAAAACTATTTATCTGCAGGGTTAATACCAAATATAGGACCTAAAACAGCTAAAAAAATAGTAGAAAAATTCGGATTAGAATCCCTTGATGTTATTCAATATACGCCGGAGAAGCTCAAGGAAATACCCGGTATAGGTGATAAAAAGCTTAGAAAGATTGTTGAAGCATATGACGAGCAAAGGGAATTACGGGACATTATGGTCTATTTGCAGCAATTTGAAATTACAGTTAATTATGGTACCAAGATATATAAAAAATATGGGAAAGATACAATTAAGATTATAAGCGAAAATCCTTATAGATTATCGGAAGATATCTTTGGAATTGGGTTCAAGACAGCGGACAAAATAGCCAATAAGATGGGGATTGAAAATTCGTCTCCATACAGGCTTGAAGCAGGATTAAAATTTGTAATTATGCAGTGTGCGCAAGAAGGCCACTCATATGTTCCAAAGGAAGAGTTTTTCAATAAATCTAAGCATCTCTTAGGAATTGATGAGGCATATTTAGAGGAAGCATTAAGGAATCTAGCTTTAAAGAATACAATCTATATAATAAATGATGAAGAGGAAATAAAAGTATACTATGCTCCTTTCCATATAGCAGAAAACAATGTAGCAAAGAAAATCGTTGAACTTTCAAGAGTGGATTTTGATGAATTGGAAGTTGATATTGACAAGGCAATACATAGAATAGAAGAAAAGGATGAAATAATATTTGGACAAAAACAAAAGTTAGCTATTCAGGAGTCAATAGAAAATGGCATGATGATCATTACAGGCGGTCCGGGTACCGGAAAAACTACTATCATAAACGCCATAATAGATATTTGTGAAAACTTGGGAATGAAAGTATTGTTGACCGCACCGACCGGAAGAGCTGCCAAAAGGATGAGTGAAACTACAGGAAGAGAATCCAAGACAATTCATAGATTGTTAGAGTATTCATTTATGGAATCCGAGGAAATGGCGTTTAATAAAAATGAAGAGAGCCCACTTGAGGCTGATGTAATTATTGTTGACGAGGCATCCATGATTGACATACTATTGATGAATAGCATGTTAAAGGCTGTAAATCCGGGAACAAGACTTATTTTAGTAGGCGATGTTGATCAGCTGCCTTCTGTAGGTGCAGGTAACGTTTTAAAAGATATAATCAATTCAGGGATAATTAAGGTTGTTATGCTTGATGAGATTTTCAGGCAGGCAGAAGAAAGTATGATTATTGTCAATGCCCATAGAATCAATAAAGGGGATAAGCCTTTGCTGAATGGAAAGGACAAGGACTTTTATTTTATATCTTTAAAGTCACCTCAAGAAATAGTAAGTACAATTATTGATTTGATTAAAGAAAGACTTCCGAATTTTTATGGGGTTGATCCGATCAAGGATATACAAGTTCTTTCTCCAATGAAAAAAGGAGAAGTAGGCATTTTTTCGCTTAATAGGTGTATACAAGATGCTCTGAATCCGAAGGCAGAAGGAATAGAAGAAAAAAAGATTGGTGATGAAATTTTCAGAGTTAAAGACAAGGTTATGCAAATCAAGAATAACTATAGTTTGGAATGGAAAATCATCTGTGACGGTGATGCTATTGAAACCGGAGAGGGAGTATTTAATGGGGATTTTGGATATATAACGGATATTGATAATGAAGAAGGTACAGTCAAGGTGCTGTTCGATGATAATAAATGTGCAGAGTATGATTCTAAGCAAATAGACGAATTAAAACTTGCATATGCTACCACAGTTCATAAGGCACAGGGAAGTGAATTTCCTGTGGTTGTTATGCCTATCTATTCAGGACCGCCTATGCTTTTAACAAGAAATCTGCTTTATACAGCCGTTACAAGGGCAAAGCAATTGGTTGTTTTAGTTGGGGAAGTAAGGTACATGGATATGATGATAAAAAATAATATTATTACAAGACGATATTCTTCACTGGATAAGAAGATAAGGAATTTTTTAAATGTATTTTATAGCTAATGAGAGGGGTCAAAGATGAGCTTAATATTCCCTAATGAAAATTTATGTTATATTTGTAAAGAAAAATCCAATTATATTAATGACTTCTTGTGCAGTGAGTGTGAATCAAGAATTGAATATGTGCATAAAGAAGTGGATATAGATTCTCTGTTTATAGACAGGTGTATCTATTCTGCTTTTTATAATAGGTTTATGAAAGAGTTGGTACATAGGTTTAAATTCAATAATAAGAGCTATTTATATAAACCATTAGCTGAAATTATGATTAAAACTATTGAATTTAAAGAGCTTATAAAGGATATAGATATTATATTATATGTTCCGATTCATAGAAGAAAAGAAGCTATAAGAGGTTACAATCAAAGTCAATTGTTAGCTATTTATATTTCGAAAAAGCTTAATTTACCCTTATCGAATAATAATTTAACTAAATATAAATGGACAAAGGAACAAAATCAATTGAAAAGACGGGAAAGGCAAATGAATTTAAGGGATTCATTTAAAGTAAGAAATCAAGAGGAGTTAATCAACAAAAACATACTTTTAATAGACGATATTTTAACCACCGGTGCTACTTTTGATGAGTGTGGTAGGGTACTTAAAGATAGCGGAGCAAAAGGGATAGTTGGACTTGCCCTTACATCCGGAAAAATATAATATTTTTAGTCTATATACTTACTTACTGCGCTTTTTAAGGGATTTATTTTATAATTATTTAGTTTAAAATATTCCAGCGTTGCATTTATCTCTCCTCCGATGACTATAATTATACTGCTTATATAAAGCCATATGAGCAATATAATGACTCCTCCTATACTTCCATAGGTTACGGTATAATTCCCAAAGTTATTTACATAATATGAAAAAATCACCGAGGTTAAAAACCAACCCAGTGTAGCGAATACTCCTCCCGGCAATGTAGTTATAAATTTTATTTGCTTTCTAGCTTTAACACATGGGCTGTATTTATATAGTAGTGCAAATATGAATATCATAAAAGCTAAAGAGATTATTATTCTGCTATTATCCCAAACTTTTAAAAACAAATCTGTTTGACCTATTGTTGCAAATATTTTTTTCCCAATCAATTCGCCTATAACCAATGTAAAAAAGACCAATACAATCATAAATAACAATCCAATAGTAAATAAAATAGATAAAAGTTTTATTTTAAAATAAGATCTTGTTTCTTCATAGTCATAGGCATTATTTATTGCCTTAATCACAGGTTTCACTCCCGAAGAAGCTGCCCATATACCTGCTATCGCGGAAACTGACAATAAACTTTGACTACTGCCTGCCACTATATCATTTACAAAATCATTGATAATAATTTGTACATCCAAAGGAAGATAATAAATTGCATTTGTTAGCACATCCTGTCTTACTAGGGGAGTGTAGCTTATGATATTTAAAAGCAATATCAAAAATGGAAACATTGAAAGCACCAAAAAAAATGTAAGCTGAGCACCTACTGCAAAAACTCCATCTTCTTCCATTCGATATATCAATTGATCTAAAAATATAAACGGCTTATGTTTCATAAGATTATTTAGAAAAGCTTTCAACTCCATTCCCTCCATCATCTATAATATACCCAAATTATTCGGAATAAAAAATGAGTAAAATTTTGTAAGATTATAACGAATTAGGTGTATAATAGACTAATAGCATAATATTGGAACATTGAATTTTTTTTTACTGTATTGTATATTTAAATTAATGAAATTCCAAGTAATCGGAAAGGAGGAAGATTGTGACAAGAAAGGACATAATATTTAATGCATTAAAAACGCTGTCGGAAGATGTTACTATAGAAGATTTAAGAGAAGAATTAAAAATTGGATTTGATGCAGAAACTATCTCTAATTTTACAAACATTGGAAGGAGCAATGCCAGTAGAGAACTCAATCAATTGGTAAGAGAGCGAAGAGTGCTAAAAATAGAAGGAAGACCTGTTAGATTTATTGAAAAAGAAAAAGTAGATAAACTATTATCCATTGATTATGAAGGAGATTGTACATTTGGCAGCTTTGAAGATTTTGTAGCAATATTTACTCCGCAATCTCCTGATTCAATGAGTAATGATCAAGATCCATTTGAGAAAATCATAGGATACAAAGGAAGTTTAGAATTAGTAATAAAACAAGCTAAAGCAGCAATGCTATATCCGCCTAAGGGGCTGCACACTCTTATTACCGGAGCAACCGGTGTAGGTAAGACGACTTTTGCCGATATTATGCATAAATACGCTGGACATGTGGGAACTATTGATAAAGAAGGTAAGTTTGTAATCTTTAATTGTTCAGAGTATGCTGAAAATCCTCAATTAATTTTGTCGCAACTATTTGGGCATAAAAAAGGTTCCTTTACTGGTGCAGAAGAGGATAAGGCAGGTCTTATTGAAAAGGCTGATGGAGGGATATTATTATTAGATGAAATACATAGATTGCCTCCTGAAGGGCAGGAGATGCTGTTCCTATTAATGGATAAAAACATATTCAGAAGACTTGGAGAAACTGATGGCTATAGAAAGGCTAATGTTCTAATAATTGGGGCAACTACCGAGGACATAAATTCCATATTATTAGGTACATTTTTAAGGAGAATACCTATGGTAATAAATCTCTCATCACTGGATAAAAGACCATTGTCTGAGAGATTGGAATTTATAGAAACGTTTTTCTTAGAGGAAGTAAATAATGTAAATGTTCCCATTAAGGTATACAGAGATGTCTTAAGAGCATTTTTATTATATGATTGTAAAGGCAATATAGGTCAACTTAAAGGAGATATTCAGCTATTATGTGCAAGAGGGTTTCTTGATTATAAAACATATAATAAAAGGGAAATCGAAATTGATACCCCATTTTTACCGGAACATATTTATAATGGACTATTAAGCTATAATAAGAAAAGAGAAGAACTCTTGAATTTGTTGGGACATGAAAAGGATTATTATATCTTTAGACAATCAAATAAAGCAAAACTTATAACTATAGACGACTACAATCTATCTGATAATTTATATGATGAAATTACCGAAAAATATAATCATTATAATGAAAGAGGATTTTCTGAAGTTAAAATTAACGAAATAATAAGTAGAGATATTGAAGGTTATTTAAAAAAACTCTTAAAAAGATGTAATACAAAAAAAGACGTTCCCGACAAAGAAGAGTTATTTAAGATTGTGAGCCCGAGAGTCTATAATGCAGTTGAGGTCGCTTTGATTGTTGCTGAACAAAAATTGGGAAGAAAATTTAAGTATAGAACTGTAGTGGGCTTAGCCATGCATATATCTGCATTGATGGAAAGGATAGTAGATGGTAAAACCATTTATAATGAAGAGATAAATAAAATTGCAATCAATAATCCAAATGAATTCGGAGCAGCAAAGGTCATTAGGGAAATATTGCAACAAGAATTAGAAATTGAAATACCGAAAGAAGAAGTAGGATTTTTAACTATGTTCCTGAGTACAGTTGATTTGGAGGAAGAATTTAAGAAAATAGGGGTAATAGTTTTAGCACATGGGGAGTCGACTGCTTCCAGTGTCGGTAAAGTTGTAAACAGCCTACTTGGTACTGATCATTGTAATGCTATAGACATGCCTTTGGATGTCAAGGTAGAAGATATATTGGAAATAACCATAAAAAAAGTAAAGGAAATAGATGAAGGTAAAGGGGTATTTTTATTGGTTGATATGGGTTCTCTTACCGCATTTCCTGAGATAATATACAAAAAAACTGGGATAATAACCAGTTCAGTTGAAACAATCTCTACACCTGTAGTCATTGAAGCTGTAAGGAAAAGTCTTTTGCCTGAAATGACATTATCATCACTTACAGATGAAATAAAGTCTGTGAATCCATACATTGGTAGAATGGTGAGTGGAGATTTAAAGAATAAAGTTGATATTCTCGATCCAAAGATTGTATTGACCACATGCGTGACTGGACAGGGAGCAGCAATAAAGATTGCACATTTGTTAGAAAACGCTTTATCATTTATTCAGGAGTATAATATAAAAATTAAACCTGTGGATATAATAAATAAATTCAATATCAATTCAGTTTTAAGTGCTGAAGAGATAAAGAATGTAGTAGCAGTAGTTGGAACTATAGACCTATGCATCCCTGATGTTATCTTTATTCCTATTGATGAATTGATAATAGGTGATGGGATAAAAGTATTAGAAAAAGCTATTATTGGAATTGAGAGTTCTTCTATAGTAAAAGAAAGAGCTTCTGATGAGAATATGTTTGTTAATGTGTTGGAGAAAATGCTTACATTTCTTAACCCTACAAAGGCATATAATTTAATAAATAAATCATTTGTAACATTAATAAATCTATTAGGAATAAAAGATACAAAACAATTAAAAGTAAGGTATATCTTCCACTGCTGTTGTATGGTGGAAAGGCTTCTTCAAAATGATATTTTGCCATATCAAAATATAGAAAATCATATTCAAAACAAATTAGATATGTATAAAAAGGTAAAACTCTCGCTTGTCAATGTAGAGGAGGTTTTTGGGATAGTCATACCTGACACAGAAGTAGGATATATTATAGACTTATTTGACACACTATAGGTGCATCAAAAATATCTGAATTTATTTAAAAAAATTGTTATCAATATATCGATAGAAAGTAGCATATCGCTTCTTTCTATTTTTTTATTTTATTTGGCACAGTTTTTTGGCATGAGAGTTGCATAATTAGTGTATAGGAAATCAAAATTTACATTATAAATAGATTGGAGGACATAAATATTGATAGGTATCTTAGTAGTGACTCATGGAAATTTTGGAACAGAACTTTTAAAAAGTGCGGAACTTATCATAGGTAAACAGGAGAATGTTAAGACACTCGGACTTAATCATGGAGACAATGTAGAAGAATTATGTGATAGAGTATGCGAGTCTATTAAAGAGTTGGACAGTGGTGATGGAGTATTGGTATTTACAGATTTATTTGGTGGAAGTCCGTCAAATGTTGTAGCGAGGAATATGGAACATTTAAACTTTTATAGTCTTACAGGAGTGAATTTGCCTATGCTTATTGAAGCTTTAGATTCAAGAGACAATATCGAATTAGAGGAATTAGTTGATACAGTTTGTACATCAGGTATTGAAGGAATAAAGAATATCAGGAGTGAATTATTTGCAAATAGTAATGCTTAGGAGGTATTACCAGTGCTAAATATAAGCATGGTTAGAGTGGATGAAAGGTTGATTCATGGTCAAATAATCATAAAATGGATCGAGGCAACAAAGGCTGACAGAATAATTGTAATAGATAATGATGCTGCTTTTGATCCAGTATTAGGGAAAATCTTGCGCATGTCTACACCCAATGGTATAAAGCTAGAAATATATAATCTAGAAGATGGAATTAAGGTATTACTTACTCAAGAAAATGATGATGTAATAATACTAGCAAAACATCTCTGGATTGTAAAAAAAATATATGAAGGAGGGGTGAGTATAAAGGAAGTTAATGTAGGTAGGATACCTTCCGATGAGGGCAGAAAAAAGATTTGTTCTAATGTTTTCTTATCTGATGAAGATATGGATATTATTAAGTATTTTAATAAAGAAGGAGTTAATGTATTTGTACAAATTGTACCGGATAGTATTCCAATTGATTTGTATGGATTAATTAGTTTGTAAGAAATACTGGGGTTCAAAAAAGATGATGATTTAAATAATTAAGAAGGGTTGTGATCCTATTAGAGATAAAGAACAGATACCATATATTATTCTGTTAACTCATGGGAAATGGGGAGAAGAATTAATAAAAGGAACTGAAATGATAATAGGTCCTATAAAGAATATATTTTCATTTTCTTTATTTCCTGATCAGCCTACCAATAGTTTTGTACTGGAAGTTGAAGAGGTACTAAAAGACCTACCGAAGGGAACTATTATTATTACAGATTTGTTTGGGGGTACACCATCAAATTTAGCTTTAAGTTTGAAATATAAATATAATTGCCATGTTATATCAGGATTGGATATATCTATGTTGATAGCAGCAAATGAACTTAGGCTGAAATTTAGGGGAAAAGAATTAATAGATAAAATTATAAAAAAATCATTGGATAACTGCAGAGATATAGGTCAATTGCTGGACAAATAACAAATAAAATAAACGGGGTGATACATAATGGCTTCAATTAAATTAATTAGAGTTGATAGCAGGCTAATACATGGTCAGGTTATAACAAAGTGGTTAAAAATATCCGGTGCTAATAGAATTATAATTATTGATGATAACCTAGCGCAAGATTCTTTTATGGCTGATATATATATGATGGCAGCACCAAGAGGAACGTCGGTTGAAATATTAGATACACAAAAGGCTGTAGATGAATGGAAGAAGGATGAACTTGGAAAAGGAAATATATTGATTCTATTTAAAGATGTTGCAAATTGCTATAAGGCTTTTAAAAACGGTTTTCCTATAAAGGAATTACAAATAGGTGGTTTAGCTAGCGGACCTGGCAGAGTTACAGTATTTAGAGCAGTTTCCTTTGATAAACAAGATGTAGAGCAACTAACAGAAATGGGAAATGAAGGTACTAAAATAATACTTCATATAATTCCAGAGGAACCAAAGATGGAATTTGCAAAAGCAGTTCAAAAATTTAAAGGTTAATAAGGAGGGATATATATGTCATTTGGTATAGCGTTATTTACAGGGTTGTGGTATTGGTTAGGACAAAGTAAGATAGGATATACATTTCATGCTGTTATTTGTCAGCCAATAGTGATGGCTTTTCCAATTGGATTAATAATGGGTGATGTACCTACTGCTATGAAAATTGGTGCTAGTATAGAAATGATATATTTGGGAATGGTAGCAGCTGGAGCCAACATTCCAGCGGATGAGTGTTTGGCAGGCGTAATAGCTATACCTATTGCGTTAAAAGCTGGAATGGATCCAGAAACTGCGGTGGTTTTGGCGGTTCCCTTTGGCATATTAGGGGTTTTTGTTGATCAGCTTAGAAGGACTATCAATGCTGTCTTTGCTCATAAGGCAGATGAATATGCTTTAGAGGGAGATGTAAAGGGAATAGAAAGATGTGCTATTTTATATCCTATGTTACTAGGATTCTTGTTAAGGTTTCCACCAGTATTTTTAGCTAATTTATATGGACCAGAATTAGTTCAATCAATTATGGCAGCTATCCCTGAATGGATACTGCATGGACTAAGTGTTGCAGGAGGACTTCTACCTGCACTAGGTTTCGCAATTACTATATTTGTAATAGGAAAGAAAAACTTAATGCCATTTTTTATAATAGGATTTTTCCTAGTTCAATATTTCGAAATAAACATTATGGCTGCTGCAATATTTGGTACTTGTATTGCATTACTCATAGTTCTAATGAGAAATGAAGAAAGGGGAGAGAATATATGACAGATACTTTAAATAATGTAGATAATTCAGGGAAAAATAAATCGTTACTTTCAAAAAAGGATATCAATAAATCCTACTTACGTTGGTATTTAGCCTGCGAAGTATCAAGCTCATTTGAACGAATGCAATCTTTGGCATTCTGTTATAGTATGATTCCAATTCTTAAGAAATTATATAAAAAGAAAGAAGAATTGAGTAAAGCTTTGTCTCGACATCTTAATTTTTTTAATACTCAGGGCACTTGGGGTACTATTGTTCATGGTATCACTATAGCTATGGAGGAACAAAAAGCTAAGGGTGAGGATATTCCAGACACAGCTATTACGGGGATTAAGACCGGTTTAATGGGTCCTTTTGCTGGAATTGGTGACACGCTTGACTGGGGTACTTTAAAACCTATAGTTTTTGCTCTTGCAGTTTCATTTGGGATGACAGGTAGTGTAGCTGGGGCATTTATACCATTTGTATTTATGGTAATAACTATGGCGGTAGGGTATTGGCTATGGAATCTAGGATATTCTTTAGGAAGAGATTCTGTTAAATCTATTTTAGAAGCCGGTTGGATTCAAGAATTGATAACAGGGGCAAGTATATTAGGACTATTTATGATGGGGGCTTTGTCAGCTAATTTTGTTAAGCTTGACATTCCAGTAGTATTAAATATGGCAGAAGGCAATGAATTAGTAATTCAAGAAATTTTAGATAGTATTGCGCCTGGAATATTACCTTTAGTTGTAGTCTTTGCAATACATTGGTATTTAAAAAATAAAGGACAGAATTTTGGAAAGATAGTGCTGTTCCTACTTGCTATAAGTTTACTAGGATCATTTGTCGGATTGTTCTAAAAATGAATAGTAGCAATAATATTATTGCTACTATTCAGGTATTTAATATAACAAAACAATCATGAAAAGAGGGTTACTATGTTAATATCTATGGCAGAAATTTTGAAAGATGCAAGAAAAGGAAAATATGGAGTAGCGGCACCAAATGTATTAAATTTAGAAACAGTTCAAGCAGTTTTTGAGGCTGCAAGAGAACTTAAGGCACCAGTAATTATTGATCATGCAGGTATGGAAAACATTGAAATTATAAGTAAGATTACAAAATTCTATGAAAAAAAATATCCTGAGGTAGTTGTGACCTTAAATCTAGATCATGGTGGAGAGTATGAAGAAATAATACAAGCTATAAGATCAGGCTTTACATCCGTTATGATAGATAGATCCACTTTACCTTATGATGAAAATGTAGCTGAAGTGAAAGAAATAGTAAAAATTGCCCATGCTGTGGGGGTATCTGTTGAAGCTGAATTAGGACATGTTGGAGTAGGATATGAATACGAAGAAACAAGGGATGCTGGCCTTACAAAACCTGATGAAGCAGTAAGATATGTAAAAGAAACGGGAATAGATTGCCTTGCTGTAGCAATAGGAACATCTCATGGTACTTACAAAGGTACTCCACATCTAGACTTTGAACTTCTTAAGGAGCTTAGTGAAATAATAGATATTCCACTTGTATTACATGGAGGTTCAGGAACTGGGGATGAAAATTTAAAAAAGGCTGTAGAGTTAGGAATTCAAAAGATAAACCTATTTACAGACTTAAGCAATGCTGGCGTAATAGACTTAGTAGAGTATGTTACTAAGGATATTTCTAAAGAAAAACATATAAAAGAATTAGGCGAATTTGGAATTAAATCCATAAGTCTTCCTGAAGCTTTTAAAGAAGGAGTCAAAGGCTATAAAAGGGCACTTATGCATTATATGCAATTATTTAACTCGGCAGGAAAAGCTTAAGATTATTACTGTTATAGAATTGTGATTTGAGAGGTGAAACAAGTGCAAAATTTCAGATTTGAGAATGAAACTAAAATAATATTTGGTAAAGATACAGAATTAGAAGTAGCAACAGAAGTTTCTAAATATGGCCAAAAAATATTACTACATTATGGTGGTGGAAGCATAAAAAAAACTGGGCTTTATGATAAGGTGATAAAATCTTTAAATGATAATGATATATCATATGTTGAGTTATCAGGTGTAAAACCAAATCCACGACTTAGTCTAGTTAAGGAAGGCATAGATATATGCAGAAAAGAAGATATAGATTTCATATTGGCTGTAGGTGGAGGAAGTGTTATAGATTCCGCTAAAGCAATAGCTGCAGGAGTAAAGTATTTGGGAGATGTATGGGATTTCTTTGATGGAAAAGCTGAAGTAGGTGAAGCTATTCCAATAGGTACTATATTGACAATTCCAGCTACAGGTAGTGAAACTGGAGATACTACAATTTTGACCAATGAAGAAGGTTGGTATAAAAGGTCAATGAGCCATAAGAATATAAGACCTAAATTTGCAATTCTTAACCCTGAGC
This sequence comes from Paratissierella segnis, assembly GCF_014385195.1. Taxonomy (GTDB): domain Bacteria; phylum Bacillota; class Clostridia; order Tissierellales; family Tissierellaceae; genus Paratissierella; species Paratissierella segnis. The sequence continues at coordinate 154,269 of NZ_JACRTG010000030.1, read as the reverse complement.
TTACCTATTCTCTGCCTAATTATCAAACAGCAGCAGGTGGGGTGGATATAATGTCCCATGTATTTGAAAGATATTTTACAAATACTTTAGATGTGGATATAACTGATAGACTATGTGAAGGAACATTAAAATGTATGATAAAGAATTTGCCTATAGCTTTAGAAGAAACGAATAATTATGCAGCACGTTCAGAAATAATGTGGGCTGGAACTATTGCGCATAATGGATTATTAGGGACAGGGAGAGTTGAAGACTGGGGTTCTCATATGATAGCTCATGAAATAAGTGCTATGTATGATATAACCCATGGCGCAACTTTATCAATTATATTTCCTGCTTGGATGAATTATGTGTACCAAGATAATATTGATAGGTTTGTCCAATATGCAATAAGAGTTTGGGGAGTGGAGATGAATTTCCAAGATCCTGAAAAAACAGTGCTTGAAGGTATTGAAAGAACAAAAGAATTTTTCAAGAAGGCTGGTATGCCTACTAGTTTATCGGAAGTTGATATATCTAGAGATAGTATTGAAGAGATGGCTGAAAAATGTGTACTATCAGGACCAGTAGGTAATTTTAGAAAGTTGTTTAAGGATGATGTTGTTAAAATTCTAGAAATGGCATTTTAGATTTAATAAGTAAGTAGGGAAAGATTATACAAGGAGTGATTAAAGTGACAGTTGATAAAATGAGATTTGCAGTTTTAACTAAAGCTAAGGTTGCGGAAGTACATGAAAGACCGCTGCCTGAAATGGATGAAAATCAAATTTTAATAAAACAAGAAGCATGTAATATATGTACAACCGATTATGGACAGTGGCTAGGACTGAGGGAACATCAACCTTATCCTATGGCAGGTGGACATGAAGGAGCGGGGGTTATTGTAAAAAAAGGATCAAAAGTACGTGATGATTTGAATATTGGAGATAGAGTTGCGGTAACTTATGGCTATTGTGGAGAATGTGGCCCTTGTAAATCTGGTGCTACAAGTGAATGCACACAATATGAAAGTGGACCTACTGAAGATGGATATTATGGAAATTTTGGATTTGCTGATTATTGTGTAAGAGATTCCAGAGTACTGATAAAAATGGATAAAGGTTTATCCGCCAGTGAAGCAAGTTTCCTAGAACCTTTAGCAACTGTAGCAAAAGGACTTAGAAAATTAAGAATAAAACCACTAGAAACAGTAGTAGTAATAGGGGCAGGAACTATGGGGGTTGTAAATGCACAAGCAGCTCGAGCTTATGGATGCCGTGTTATAATAACTGAAGTAATGGAAGAAAAAATAAAGGCTGCTAAATCAATGGGGTTTGAAGTAATAAATGCTAATGAATGTGATCCTGTTGAAAAAGTAAAGGCACTTACAAATGGAGAAGGTGCAGATGCAGTGGTTGTAGCTGTTGGAATAACAAGGGCAAATGAACAGGCATTGGACATGGTAAAAAGAGTAGAAGGGCGTATATTGCTATTTGCCGCAGGATATCCAGCACCAAAACTGGAAATTGATTCCAACTATATACACTATAAAAAGTTAGAGTTAATTGGAACTTATGGCGCAGATATGCAGGATTTTGTTATCTCTGCGAAGCTGCTTAATGAAAGAAGGGTGGATGTATCTAAATTGATTCAAGCTACCTATCCACTTGATAAGATTCAGGAAGCATATGGAGAAGCAAGCAAACCTGGAAGTTATAGGGTTAGTGTGCTTTTATAATATGATAATCAAATATGAAATCTATATCTGGAATAAAAAAATGGGCATTAGCCCATTTTTATTTCAAGTATTTATCAAACCAATTAGTTATCTCTTCTAATCTTTTTACTCTATGTTTAGGCTTTCCTGATCTGGAAAGTTCATGGTTTTCACCTCTAAACATGCAAAGTCTTGAATCCACCCCATGATATTTTAAAGATGTAAACATCTGTAAACCTTCCGGTAGCCAACAACGATAATCTTCTTCTGAATGGATAAATAATGTTGGTGTAGTTACCCTATCTGCATATTTTAAGGGAGAGTGGAACCAAAGTTTATCTATATCATTCCAAGGAGTGGCACCATTTTGATCATCTGCAAAGAAATACCCTATATCTGTAGTTCCAAAGAAAGAAACCCAATTGGAAATACTCCTTTGAGATGCGGCAGCCTTAAATCTCTCAGTATGACCTATTATCCAATTGGTCATAAATCCTCCATACGATCCGCCTGTTACTCCTATATTGTCCTTGTCTATTTCAGGATAATTGATAAGTACCATATCGACGAAATTCATTATATCGTCATAATCAATAGTGCCATATTTTCCTCTTATATCGGCAAATTCATTTCCTCTACCATCGCTGCCTCTAGGGTTTAGGAAGAATACAAAATAGCCTTCATTTGCCCAGTATTGCATTTCATGGAAAAACACCTCTCCATATACGGTCTTTGGACCACCATGGATATCAAGAATACCGGGATACAATTTGCCTTCTTTAAAATCTACCGGCTTTAAAACCCAGCCATCTATTTCTATATTATTATCATTTACAAATGTCAATTTTTCAGGAACGGATAACTTTTTCTCTTCATTTACCCAAGCATTAAAATAGGTGAGTTGTGTTTCATCATCTTGTAGAGCGTAGATTTCCTGTAGATTCAATCCTCTTAATCCAATGAAATATATTTTTCCGTCCTTAATATCAAATCCGTTTATAGAACCATTAGGGGATGTCAATTTTTCTATATTTCCTTTTATGTCTAATCTGTTAATAAATGAGGAATATCCTTCTGTAGTAATGAAATATAAATAATCTCCATAAACTCGCATACCCTTTGATCCACCATACTTACAGTCGGAGCCGACTGAATCCCCCAGACTATAATCAAAATCATTTGCTATCATATATGATTTTTCAGTTTTTAAATCCATTACATAGAATTTTGAATTTTCATTTAATCCAAAATTCTTATTATTAGTTCCGGTAAAGAGAATCTTGTCCCCTACATAGTGAGCTGAACTATAAGAAAAGTCATCATAAGGAGATATTTTTTCAAATACATTTTCTTTAATTTTATAGATATTTAATTCATTTTTTGTACTCTGTTTATCAATAAAAGAATTAGTGATAATTAATGCCAAAGATTTGTCGCTATTAAGTGAAATAAATTCCACATCTGTAAAGTCATCAGTTATAGGGAGGATGGTTTTTTCTTTAACTCTATAAATAAATAATTTATTTCTTTTTTTATTGGTAAAACCTACTCCATTAGACCAAAATGGTATTTCATCCAATATTTCATAATCCTTAGATTCCTTTATTTCTTCTAGTTTTTTTTCTTTTCCGGCATCAGATAGATTATCAAAGTCCGATAATTTTGGGTCATAAACAGCTGTTAAAAGATAGGTATTATCGTCTAAAATTTCAATCCCCGTTACATTTAAGGGGATTTCCATTAAAAGGTTTGCTTCTCCGCCATTTAAATTAATTTCATAAAAATTTGTAAAGGGTTCTCCCTTTTCCTCTCTTGTTTCATCTTTTTTGTTCCTATTTGATGGAAAGATTATGGTGCTATCATCTTTCCATATGAAGGATTTTTCCTTATCCATGCTGGTTAATTTAAAATACTTGCCATTTTCATCTAAAATATAAATATTTGAAAGATATTTATTATCCTCTAAATCCATATGATGCAATACAAAACCACATTTTTTGCCATTTGGAGAAAATTGAATACCTGATAAAAATTTATATTTTGTGAAATCGTCTAATTGTAACTTTTCCATAATAATAGCCCCCTAGTTTTAATAATATATTAAAAGTTTCTTTTGTTCCTATAACTTTCTAAAGATACTATGCTATTTTCTTTTCTATCTTCATTATCTTTCAGGATTCTAAATACATTTTTACCTAAAGAAGTAACTTCAAAATTATATTGAGGGTATAAGTTTAGCCTAATTAATCCCAAATATTTTAGATATTTGCCGTAATGAATAAAAAAATTAGGATATTCATCAAAGCTGCTTATTATAGTTGAAAGGCTACAATAACTGTTTGGAGATATTGAATTTATCATGTCAACAAATATCTTTTTAATTATTTCGATAGACTTTATATTTATATTTGTCACTTGATTTATAAATTCTTTGCTCCAAATAAAGTCAAATAATATGGTAAACTTTTCTTCATCTTTCAAGCGAACAAAATTTGTGCCCTTTTTCGTCAATACTAAATATTCTCCGTCTATCTTCATAAGTCCAAGCTTTATAGATAGCTGATAGAATAAATGTATTATAGGGAAATCTACCTGATTTAGATTTCTTCTATTTATGGTCATATTTTCTTCAAATATGCTGTTTAACTCCAATAGATATTTTCTTTTAATATATTTATTTTTTTCTGTTAATTCTAATTTTTTATCTATTGCATATAGAATAAACCTATCAAAATCAATAATCAAAGAAACTGCTCTTTCGTTTAAATCAAGTGCTATATTATTTACAAAATTTCTATCCAAGTTATAAGGCGAGCTGTTTGATTTCAATTTATTCATATAATAGAATCTATTATTGCTGATTTCTAACAATTCCATATAGGTGTCCTTATACTCGGTGGATTTATTTTTCAAAAAAGATAAATACTTGATGAAAGTACTTAAATAGGAGTTAAATTCTTCTTGTGAGATAATAAACTCATCCTTCACTGCTTCTTTAAAGAAATATTTAAAATCCATTTTATCAACATCGTAAAGGGTATAGTCGTCTTCAGCTAAATAATATTCAAAGAACTCAATAAGGTTCGTAATATGTTTTTTGATGGTTAGACTATGTGCTTTATTTTGTAAATATCCCTCAAATTCATAGATTTCATTGTATAAATATGAGGTGATGTCTTCCTCATATTCTAATATATTGAGAATACAATCATTATAAATACTAAATAGTTTCATAGAATGTTTTTTTAAATATTCTTTAATCGTTAATGATATATTTGATTTTCTGTGTCTGTTATAATCTATTAAGAATTCTTCAATAAAAATGGATTTAACCGAAAAAGGCAGATAATTTAATTCACCAATATAGGAGTAACGACCTAATATTTTTCCAATTCTGGCGAATATAAATTCTCCTTCATCTAAAACATTTGCTAGATTTGGTTCCCATAGTTGATATTCTTTATCCTGAAGAGAATCCCTCACAAACATATACTCCCCTCTATATCCCAATATTTCAAAAAGGGATACAAAGGATTCATTCTTGGAAATCAACATATTCCTTTCAATTGGCTTAAGGGAATCCTTATATCTATCTAAAAATTTATCGATGAAGGATTTACCTGTATTATCTATATAATCTATGCTTAACCAAGTATTAAATAGGGCTTTATTGTTTTCTTCTTGGAAAAAGTGCAGATCAATATTTAAATTTTCATTCAATAAATCTATATCAACTTCCTTTTTTATAAAAGAAAAAAGTTTTTTTGTTATATTAAAATCAATTTTTTTCAATTCTTCAAAATCATATTTTTCCATAATTTCCTCCAATCAGTAATCTCAAGAATATTATATACTAACTTATTACAATTCACAATTCACAAATCACAATTCACAGTTCACAATTCACAATTGAAACAAAAGTGAAGAACTAAGAACTAAGAGTGAAGAGCTCATCAATGAACAACTAATAGTGAATAGTGAACAACAATGGTTCCTTTATTGATCCCAAATTACTACTTACGTCATCCTGAGGTGGTCAGTATAATCAATGCTTGTGAAGGATCTCTGGTTGTAGAAAGATAGTGAAGAATTAAGGCTAAAGGGGTAGTTCACTTGCCTTATATTGCACATTGTTTAAATATTTGGTAATATTGAATTAATAAAGATGGAGGTGTTTACAGTGATAAGATTTAGTGATTATAAATATGAAAGACCGGATATTGAAAAAATCTCAAAAGAATTTGACAATCTGTTAGAAAAATTTGAAAATGCTAAGGATGTTGAGACACAAAATGAAGTGATCAGACAAATAAATAAATTGCGAAACACCATAGACACCATGGGAACTCTAGTCAATATCAGACATTCGATTAATACTGAAGATGAGTTTTACAAGAAGGAGCAAGATTTTATAGATGAAAATGAACCTAATTTTCAAAATTTAGTTTTTAAATATTACAAGGTATTGGTTAATTCCAGATTCAGAAAAGAACTTGAGGGGAAATGGGGTAGTCAGGTATTCAATTTAGCAGAACTGCAATTAAAGTCATTTTCGGAGGAAATCATAGATGATCTGGTAAATGAAAATAGATTAACGACTGAATATGATAATCTGATCGCTTCCGCAAAAATAGAATTTGAAGGAGAAACTAGGAATTTAAGTCAAATGTTTCCTTTCATAGAATCAAAAGACAGAGATGTGAGAAAAAAAGCATATGAAGCTTATACAAATTTTTTTGAAGAAAATGAAAGTGAATTTGACAGGATATATGATGAACTTGTTAAAGTAAGGGATAAAATGGCCAAAAAATTAGGCTATAAGAATTATGTCCAATTTGGCTATGATAGATTGGGAAGGACTGATTATGATTCCAAAATGGTAGCCAATTATCGAAAACAAGTATATGAATCATTGGTACCTGTAGTAGTAGAACTAATGGATAGACAAAGGAAAAGGCTGGGGCTTGATGAACTAAGATATTATGATGAACCATTATGGTATTTGACAGGAAATGCTACACCTAAGGGATCCCCTGAATGGATATTAGATAATGGTAAAAAAATGTACAAAGAATTATCCAAAGAAACAGATCAATTCTTCAAATTTATGGTAGAAAGAGAACTTTTAGATTTAGTAAGTAAAAGGGGAAAAATGAGCGGAGGGTATTGTACTATTATACCGGACTATAATTCTCCGTTTATATTTTCAAATTTTAATGGGACCAGTGGAGACGTAGGTGTATTGACCCATGAAGCTGGGCATGCATTCCAATCCTTTATGAGTATGGATTATGAGCTTCCTGAATATAAATTTCCTACTTATGAAGCATGTGAAATCCATTCAATGAGTATGGAGTTTATCACTTGGCCGTGGATGGAGTTGTTCTTTGAAGATGATGTAGAGAAATATAAATTTAGCCATTTATCAGATGCTATAAACTTTATACCATATGGAACAACGGTCGACGAGTTTCAACACTTTATATATGAAAATCCGGAGGCAACTCCAGAAATGAGAAAATCTAAATGGAGAGAAATTGAAAAGAAGTATCTGCCATTTAGAGATTATGAAGACAATGATTTTCTAAATAGAGGAGGATATTGGTTTAAACAAGGGCATATATTCCAAACACCTTTTTATTATATAGATTATACTCTGGCTCAAGTATGTGCTTTTCAATTCTGGATAAAGGATAGAGAAAACCATGAAAAGGCTTGGGAAGACTATATGAGATTGTGCAAAGCCGGGGGAAGTTTACCATTCCTAGAATTAGTGAAATTGGGCAATTTGGAGAATCCGTTTGTTGATGGAACAATTAGTAAAGTGGTTAAACCATTAAAAGAATATTTAGATAGTGTAGACGACAGTAAACTCTAGATCGTATCCGTAATCGATGATAAACATCGATTACGGATATTTTTTACGGATAATAGTACAAAGTTTCATTAATCTTTGATAAAATAATTAATTAAATCCAATACATAAAACATAGTTTCATAATCATGCAGAATTATTGACACTATGGTTCATAAAGATAAAATATAGTTAGGAGTTGGGAAAATTGAAAAGCGTTTTAGTAATGCTAAGGGAATACTACAACCAAGCTACTGCTACCGAAAAGGAAATTGTAAAATATATTCTTGATAACCCCAAGGATATACCTGAAATGACTATTTATGAACTTGCTGGGAAAACATTTTCATCACCAGCATCTATTATTAGAATGTGTAAGAAAAATGGCTTCAAGGGGTTTAAAGATTTAACTAAAGCACTAATTTATGAGTTAGCTATGAGAGAACACAATAAGGAGCAAGAAACAAAGGAAGTTTTAAAGTCATCCGATAGTTTAAAGAACATAATCGATAATGTAACGTATAAAAATATAATTTCTCTTGAAGATACAAAAAACATAATAGATATAGACATAATTAAAAAATGTGTAGAGCTGTTGAACAAATGTCAAAATATCTGCATATTTGGTATAGGCTCATCTTTGATTGTTGCAAAGGATGCTCAGCAAAAATTTATGCGCCTTAATCGATATTGTACAGTAATTGATGATTGGCATTTACAATTATTGACTGCAAGGAATATGTCACCCAAAGATTTAGGAATCATAATTTCCTACTCCGGACAAACGCTGGAGATGATAGAATGTGCAAAAGCTATGAAAGAAAATGGTGTAAAAATAATATCCATAACCAGATATGGAGTATCACCTGTAGTTGATTTGTGTGATTATAATATTTTTGTGGCAGCTAATGAATCAACCTTTCGAAGTGGTGCAATGTCCTCAAGAATATCTCAACTAAATATTATAGATATCTTATTTACAGCATATGCTAGTAATAAATACGAAAACTCTTTGGAATTAATAGCAAAAACCCATATTAGAAAGGAAAGAAGAGAAAATGATTAATTTAGAAGATATGTCAACAGAGCAGATTAATGGTAAAACTAATGATTTGGATATTTTGCCCATATATGATGCATTACAAATCATGAATGAAGAAGATGCAAAAGTCCCGCAAGCTATAAAAGAGGAAATCCCACAAATTGAAAAAGCCGTTGGAATTGTAATAGAAGCTTTTAGAAAAGGTGGACGCCTAATTTATATGGGTGCTGGAACCAGTGGAAGATTGGGAGTATTAGATGCAGTCGAGTGCCCTCCTACATTTGGAACGCCACCGGAAATGGTAGTAGGCTTAATCGCAGGTGGTGAAGGGGCATTCATAAAAGCTGTGGAAGGTGCTGAAGATAGCCTCGCCAAGGGAGTGGATGATTTAAAAGATATAAATTTAAATTCAAATGATGTAGTTGTAGGAATTGCAGCAAGTGGAAGAACGCCATATGTGATTGCGGGACTAAATTATGCAAAAAAAATTGGCTGCAAAACAGTAAGCATAGCTTGCAATAAGGGTTCAGAGGTTGGAGAAGTTGCTGATATAGCAATTGAGGTAGTAGTAGGTCCGGAAGTATTGACGGGTTCAACTAGGTTAAAAGCCGGCACAGCACAGAAAATGGTTTTAAATATGATATCTACTATTTCAATGGTTGGCATAGGCAAAGCCTACAAAAATCTTATGGTAGATGTTCAAAGAACAAATAAAAAACTGGAAACAAGAGCAGAGAATATAATCATAGCGGCTACTGAAGTAGACAGAGAGTTAGCAAGAAGAATGTTAGAAGAAGCTGGTGGCAGTGTTAAACTGGCAATAACTATGATATTTCTAAACTGCAATGCAGATGAAGCTAAAGAAAGATTAAAATTGGCAGATGGACACATTAGAAAAACATTAATATAGTTGTTAAATTTATAAAAAATTTATAAAAAGAAAGAGGTGTAAAGAATGGCAACTAACAAAGAGTTGGCAAAAAGTATTATTGAATTAATTGGCGGTAAACAAAATGTAATAGCCGCTACCAACTGTATGACAAGACTTCGCATTAGGCTTAAAGACGTCTCAAAGGTTAAAATGGAAGAACTAAAGGACATCGAAGGAGTGTTGGGAGTAACAGGTTCTGATACATTGCAGGTAGTAGTAGGTCCCGGGAAAGCAAAGAAAATAGCCGATATCTTCGTTGAAGATTATGGTATTGCCCAGGATTCTGCTATGGAAGAAGATTGGCAGGAAAACAAAAAAAGCATGAAAGCGCAACAAAAGAAGGGACCCATAAAGACTGGTTTGGAAACAATAGCAGGAATATTTATACCTTTAATCCCGGCAATTATAGCAGCAGGTATTTTTAATGGTTTTGCATCACTAATCAGCACATTACAAGGCAATGGGAATTTACCTGCCTCAAATGTATGGAATTTTATTCAATTGATGTTCGCGCTAATAGGAGCCAGTTTCCTAGGTTATTTTGCAATATTTACTGGAGTTAACGCAGCAAAGAGATTTGGTGCTACTGAGGCGCTGGGTGGAATGATTGGTGCCATGACCATAGGCGCACAAATCAATGGAATATCAACTATATTTGGATTATTTAATGAAGCTGTTCCATTAGATTCAATTCTTACAACAGGAAAAGGCGGTATAATTGGCGTTATCTTTGGCGTATGGCTTCTATCCAAAATAGAGAAGAGGGTAAGAAAGATAGTGCCGGATGTATTGGATTTGATACTGACACCGCTTATAAGCCTGTTAGTTACAGGATTGGCTTTGGTTCTGATTATAATGCCGGTTTCAGGACTTGTATCCGACTTGTTAATAAAGGTTTTAAGTGTAATCATCAACTCGGACAATACGATAGTAAGTATAATTTCTGGATATGTGCTTTCAGCACTTTTCCTACCAATGGTATTGTTGGGATTACATCATGGACTTATACCAATATATGCAATACAACTTGAATCCATGGGAGGAGTAACATTATTTCCGGTACTTGCAATGGCAGGTGCAGGTCAAGTTGGTGCTGCAATAGCTATTTACTTCAAAGCAAAAAAAGTAGATAATAAAAGAATGCAGTCAGTAATTACAGGTGCATTGCCGGCAGGAATTTTGGGCATAGGAGAACCATTGATATATGGAGTTACTTTGCCTTTAGGTAAGCCTTTCATTACTGCTGGATTGGGAGCAGGATTCGGCGGCGCATATGTAATGGCAACCAAGGTTATGGCGACAGCATGGGGCCCATCAGGGTTAGTAGCTATACCGCTTATGCAGCCAAGTTCCATGTTAAATTATTTTATTGGGATTTTAATATCTTACATTGGCGGGTTTATTATGACTAATTTATTTATTAAGACATCGGATGTAGATACAAGGGGTGTAAGCGTTACTAATGCTTAACAAATTTGGATTATCCATATATATTTCTACATTTGATGAACAAAAAGAAATGCTGGATAGATTTACTGGAAGTGGATACTATGTATTCACTTCCTTCCATATGCAAGAAGAGTATAATAGTATAGATGATTACTGCATAAGGGCAAAAGAGCTTTGTTATTGGCTTAAAGAAAGAAATTTTAAGATTATTGGGGATGTATCAACAAAGACTTTAGATTTTTTTGAGTATAAATCTATCATCGAATTTGCCAAGGATTTCAGTTTGGATATACTGCGTTTGGATTACGGATTTAGCGATGATGAGATATTATCTATATCTAAAGAATTCCCAATTTCCTTTAATCCCTCGACTGAGGACGATATTTTAGCAAAAAAGATATTAGATAGCGGTATGGAGGTATTTGCTCTTCACAATTTTTACCCTCGACCTGAGACAGGATTGGATCCGGAGGGGTTTAAAAATATCAACCAAAAATTGAAGGATATAGGGATCAAGACTTTAGGATTTATTGCAGGAGATGAAATGAAGAGGGGACCTATATTTGAAGGATTGCCTACCTTAGAGAAACATAGAAATATTCCACCGTATGTAGCCTTTTTAGACTTACTAAAAAACTATAATGTTGATGAGGTATTTGTAGGGGATGTTAAGATATCTCAAGTTCAAAGTAGCTTAATAATAGATTATCTTGATGATAATATTATAAATGTTCCCGTAAAATTCCATCCAAATTATCAATATCTATATAATCAAGTATTTACAATTAGAGCTGATTCCCCAAATTCTTTGATGCGTCTTCAAGAATCAAGAGAGTATTCTTGTGATGGGGAAAAGATATTGCCTTTCAATACAATTATTAGAGAAAAAGGCTCCATAACAATTGACAATATAGGCTATGCCAGATATTCCGGTGAGATACAAATCCTAAGGAAACCTTTACCTAAAGATGATAGAGTAAATGTAATGGGGAGAGTTCTTGATGATTATATAGATATTATGGATTGTACTAAAAATAAAGAAAAAATAAGATTTATAACTCTATAATTATGATCGATTTTGAGGACTTACATCAAGGTCGATCATTATTTTTTCTAATAGATCTTCACTTTTTATTAAATTATTTAATATATTATTTAAATGAAAATTATATACTATATCCAAATCCTTTATTTCATCTGAATCATCCTGTTTAATTTGCATGGAAAGCTTACGTAGCAATGCCAAATTTTCTTTACTGATAGTACTTTCTTTTTGAAGTTTGGCAATATATTTAATCTCCAGGTAAATGTCGTCCATTATGGATAAGATTATGTTTATTAATTCTGTATTTGCAGTTTTATGGGAAGTTAAATCCATGTCTTCTTTTAATTTTAAATTGGAATCACGTATTAAGTCCATCTGAGATTTTAGATCTATCAGGCTAACATCTCGGCCTCGAATAAAATCATAGACCATCAATTTGGTATTATTGTATACCTGTTTTAAGGATAATAATAGATTTGTTTTGTTGTTCGGAGTAAATACAAAGTAATTAATTAAAACTGCCACTGCAACTCCAATGAATGTATCTATAATTCTATTTATTGCATAGGTTATTCTGGCAGTTTCACTATTTAGAAATATTGCCAGAAATACTATTGCTGACAAAGTGAGAGATTTTTTCCAATCAAAAATATAATGTATGTGGATAACTATGATAATACCTATTCCGAGAAATATGAAGTTCTGTGGAAAGATGAAAGAAAAAATAAGACCAACACATGCGCCAACGATTGTTCCAAGCATTCTGTTTACACCGGCATTAAATGATTCTGATACTGAGGATTGCATAGCCATTATAGCACCTATACCAACAAAAATTGGACTTTTAAGATTCAAGAGTGTGGCAATAAACATACTTATGGAAACAGCTAATCCTGTTTTAATAGTTCTCATGCCAATTTTAAATTTTCTAAAATCAATCATAAAGCTTCCTCTCTTTATTAAAATTTTCTCTTATAATTAGTATAAATATGATTAAGGCGTCAAAAACAATAATGTACATTGGAAATTTAACACTATTATATCATTTAAGCATTAAATATGGTATTCTATAAATTAGATAAAGTTAACTTTGAGATGAATTACCATGCCTTTTGTATAAAGTTATTGAAACCTTTATACCTTATTTTAAAGATATTACACAATTTAATCCACAAATAAATGCAGAAAATTCAAGTTTTCCACAGAGTTATCCACATTATCCACAAAGAGCGAACTATATTATCCACACAAAACTAACAGGTAATAATTGGATTATAACAATAAAAATAATTTTTTATGTTTATAACTGCCAATAAAATGGGTAATATAATAGCAAAAGTATAAGTCTATATTGCTTATACGAAAGGAGTGGGGTTTATGATAATGAATTATACTGGCAAAAATATGGAGGTAACGGAGGCATTAAAGGGTGTAACAGAAAAGAAGCTGGGTAAATTAGATAAATATTTTCAAAAGGACATTCAGGGCAATGTTACGTTCAGTACAGAAAAGAATAGGAAAATCATTGAGGTAACCATAAACCTACCTGGAACCATACTTAGAGCTGAAGAGTCAAGTGACGATATGTATGCTTCAATTGACAGGGCAGTAGACATCTTGGAGAGACAAATCCGCAAAAATAAGACAAAGCTGCAAAAAAGGTATAAAAATAGTGAAACCATTAGATTTGAAAATGTTGCACCATTAGCAAACGAAGATGAAGAGATAAAGCCGAGCTTGGTAAGGAAAAAGAAATTTGTACTTAAACCGATGTCTACAGAAGAAGCTATACTGCAAATGGAGCTATTAAGACACAATTTTTTCATATTTATGGATGCTGAATCAGATGATATTTCAGTAGTATATAAAAGGAAGGATGGAAATTACGGATTAATAGAACCGGAAATATATTAAGTTGATTTTAAAAAGGGCAGGTAAAAAAATACCTGCCCTTTTCATTGTGTGCTATACCAACACCTGGATACACAAATATCGGAAATATGATTTCACAAAGATTGAAATAAATGTTATAATTGAGATTAGGTAAAATTGAAAGGATGATTACTATGGGCTTTATTGACAAGATCTTTGGTTCATATAGTGATAGAGAATTAAAGAAGAATGCTCAAACAGTAGACAAAATATTGGCTTTAGATAATGAAATGCAAAATTTATCTGATGATGAGTTAAAGGGAAAGACATTAGAATTTAAAAATAGATTAAATAATGGAGAAACATTAGATGATATATTGCCCGAAGCATTTGCAGTAGTGAGGGAAGCTTCCTTTAGAGTTTTAGGGATGAAACACTTTAAAGTTCAATTAGAGGGTGGGATAATTCTCCATCATGGCAGAATATCAGAAATGAAAACTGGTGAAGGAAAGACCTTGGTGGCGACGCTATCCGCTTATTTAAATGCTTTAACCGGAAGAGGTGTCCATATAGTTACTGTCAATGACTATTTGGCAAAAAGAGATAAGGAATGGATGGGTAAAATATATGAATACCTGGGGCTTACAGTAGGCTGCATAATCCACGGTATATCAAATAAAGAGAGAAAAGAAGCATACCTTTGCGATATCACTTATGGCACTAACAATGAATTTGGATTTGATTATCTTAGAGACAATATGGTCATATATAAAGAAGAAATGGTACAGAGACCTTTGTATTATGCCATAGTTGACGAGGTGGATAGTATTTTAATAGACGAAGCAAGAACTCCGCTTATAATCTCCGGACAGGGAGATAAGTCCACAAAATTGTATGAAATGGCAGACAATTTTGCAAGAACATTAACCGCAAGGGTAGTTGACCCAAATGAAGAAAAACTTGATCCATTTGATAGAGAAATCAAAGAGGAAACAGTTGACTATCTCATAGATGAAAAAGCAAAGACAGTATCCATTACTGAAAAGGGGACAGCTAAGGCCGAAAGTTTTTTTGGGATAGAGAACTTAGCGGATATTTCCAATATGGAAATCGCACATCATATTAATATTGCCTTAAAGGCAAGAAGTATAATGAAAAGGGATATTGATTATGTAGTAAAAGACGGAGAAGTAATAATTGTAGATGAGTTTACCGGAAGGCTTATGTATGGAAGGCGATACAGTGACGGATTGCATCAAGCAATTGAAGCAAAGGAAAATTTAAATGTAAGATCTGAGTCAAAGACTTTAGCTACTATTACATTCCAGAATTATTTTAGAATGTATGAAAAACTTGCCGGTATGACCGGTACAGCAAAGACAGAGGAATCAGAATTTAGAGAAATCTATAATATGGATGTAGTTGAAATTCCAACCAATAAGCCGGTTATAAGACAGGACTTACCTGATAGCGTATATAAAAATGAAGCAGCTAAATTTAGGGCAGTAATCAATGATATTAAGGAAAGGCATGCAAAGGGGCAGCCTGTTTTAGTGGGTACTGTTACTATTGAGAAATCTGAATTTTTGTCAAAACTTCTTAAAAAGGAAGGAATATCTCATGAAGTATTGAATGCAAAATATCACGAAAAGGAAGCAGAAATAGTAGCACAAGCCGGTAGATTTGGTTCTGTCACTATAGCTACCAATATGGCTGGTAGAGGTACAGATATAGTATTGGGAGGGAATCCCGAATTTATGGCAAAACAGGAAATGAAGAAACAAAATTTTTCTGATGAGGTATTGGCTTTAGTTGATAGCTTCTTTGAAGTAGATGATCCCGAGGTTTTTGAAGCAAAAAAGATATATAATGATTTAATTGATAAATTTAAGAAGGAAACTGATGAAAATAATAAGAAGGTTATAGAAGCAGGCGGAGTTCATATCATAGGAACTGAAAGGCATGAGTCCCGTCGTATAGATAATCAATTGCGCGGGCGTTCAGGCAGACAGGGAGACCCTGGCAGTTCAAGGTTTTATATCTCTCTTGAAGATGATTTGATGAGATTGTTTGGAGGAGAGAAGTTTCAAAATTTAATAGATAATATGAATTTCCCGGAGGATGAACCGTTAGAACATTCTCTCTTAACTAAGACCATAGAAAATGCTCAGAAGAAAGTTGAGGGGAATAACTTTGCAATAAGAAAGCATGTATTAAAATATGATGATGTAATGAACAAACAAAGAGAAGTAATATATGGTGAAAGAAGGAAAGTATTAGAAGGGGAGAATTTACGAGATCATATAGGCGGCATGGTAAAGGCTCTGGTAGAACAAAATGTTGAAATCTATACCAGACAATCCAAACTTATTGAAGATTGGGATTTAGAAGAGCTAGAAGCTTATATAGTTAAGCAATTCGGTTTAAGTAAGGGCGTATTAAAATTTGATGATAGGGAATCCTTAACAAAGGAAAGCCTCATTGATATAATTTTAAAAGCATGTGAGGAACGATATAAACGAAAAGAAGCTGAATTTGGTGAAGATAAATTTAGAGAAATTGAAAGGGTAGTACTATTACAGGTTGTAGACAGCAAATGGATGGATCACATAGATGCAATGGACCAATTGAGGCAAGGAATCGGGCTGCGCGCATATGGGCAGGAAGATCCGGTGCGTGCATATCAGATTGAAGGATTTGATATGTTTGAAGAGATGACACAAAACATCTGGGAAGAAACTGTCGGATTTTTATATCATGTTGAAACTCCGGACAAAATCAAGAGAAAAAGAGTAGCACAGCCTATAGAAAATAACAAGGAAGAAACAAACAAAACTACAGTCAGAAAAGGTAAAAAAATAGGAAGAAACGATCCGTGTCCCTGTGGAAGCGGAAAGAAGTATAAAAAATGCTGCGGAGCGAATAAGTAGGTAAGAAGTAAGAGGTAAGAGGTAAGAAGTAAGAGGTAATAGGTAAGAGGTAAGAGGTAAGAGAGAAGAACATTGTGAATTGTGCATTGTGCATTGTGAACTGTGAATTGTGAACTGTGCATTGTGATTGTGAATTGTGAATTGTGAACTGTGAACTGTGATTGTGAATTGTGAATTGAAAAGAAAGGGTGATATATTGGAAGATATTTATGCAGATAGAGAAAATTTATCCAACGTAAAAACGATGGTAGAAGAAATAGGTGTTTCCCTTTGACTTGGATAGTCTAAGGGAAAAGGCAAAGGGCCTAGAAAAATTGTCTTATGATGAAGGGTTCTGGAATGATATCGAAAAAGCTCAAAAGACAATGCAAGAAATCAAAGGGATAAATACGCAGATAAAAGAGTATGAAGATTTAATAGCAGAAATAGACGATTTGGAAACTTTAATTGAATTAGTTATAGAGGAAGAGAGCTATGAGGATTACAAGGAGATTAAGAAAAGTTTAGATGATCTTTATAAAAAGGCTGAGGGTTTCAAATTATCGACACTTTTCAGTGGTGAATATGATAAAAACAATGCAATACTTTCTATTCATTCAGGAGCAGGAGGACTTGAGGCTCAGGATTGGGCTGAGATGCTTTTGAGAATGTATCGAAGGTGGGCAGAGTCCAAAGGCTTTGGCATTGAAACTTTAAATCTTTTGGCAGATACTGAAGGAGGAGTAAAATCTGTTACACTTCTTATCAAAGGGTTTAATGCTTACGGATTTTTAAAGTCTGAGAAAGGAGTACACAGATTAGTTCGCATTTCTCCTTTTGATGCATCAGGCAAAAGGCATACTTCATTTGCAAGTATAGATGTCTTTCCTGAATTAAATGAGGATGTAAATGTTGAAATCAACGAAAAGGATTTAAAAATTGACACATATAGGTCTACAGGAGCCGGAGGGCAACATGTAAATACTACGGATTCAGCCATAAGGATTACCCATATTCCAACGGGAATTGTGGTCCAGTGTCAGTCAGAAAGATCTCAGCATATGAATAAAGAAACAGCATTAAAAATGCTGAAAGCAAAACTTATACAAGTTAAAGAAGAAGAAAATAAGGAGAAGATTGAGGACATACAAGGCAGTTATTCCCAGATTGGCTGGGGATCCCAAATCAGATCTTATGTATTCCACCCATATAGCATGGTAAAGGATCATCGGACTAATGTAGAAGTTGGAGATGTATATAGAGTAATGGATGGAGACATTGATATTTTTATTAATGAATATTTAAAGATGAAAGCCCAGCAATAATGGGCTTTTTGTATGTAAATATACAATTAATATGTAAGTATTTATAATATCTTGGAAAATTATTACATGTAAGAAGGAATTTGGGAATTTATGTAGAATATGATAATAATAGTATTTTTTGAAAGGTAGGAGTAAATGAAAATTTTAGAAACCTTGGTAAAAGAATTTAATTTGAAGCTTAAAAACGTACAAAATGCAGTCGAATTATTAGATGAAGGAAATACAATTCCATTTATTGCAAGATATAGAAAAGAACAAACAGGGGAAATGAAGGATACGGTTATAAGAGAATTATCCAATAGACTAAATTATCTTCGAAATTTGGAATCAAGAAAAGAAGAGGTTATTAGATTAATAGATGAACAGGGAAAATTAACCGAAGGATTGAAAGAGGAAATCTTAAAATCCGAATCCTTACAAAGGATTGATGATTTATATAGACCATACAGACCAAAGCGTAGGACAAGAGCCACTATAGCTAAGGAAAAAGGATTGGAGGGATTGGCAGATATAATTTTGAATCAGGAAATTGATGAAAAAGAGTTTAAAGAGGTTCTTATTACATATATAGATGAAGAAAAAGAAGTATATGATGAGGATGATGCTTTAGCCGGGGCAATGGATATTATAGCGGAAATTATATCCGATGATGCAGCTTATAGGACTCTAATCAAAAATATAGCTAAGAGCAAGGGATTTATAGAAGCAGAGGGGGTAGATAGGAACGAACGATCCGTTTACGAGATGTATTATGACTACAAGGAGCCCATCAAATCAATAGTTAATCATAGAATATTAGCAATAAACAGAGGAGAAAAAGAAAAGAAACTTAAAATTAGTTTAAATATATTTGATGAAGATATTATCAATTTATTAAAAACTAAAATCATAAAAAGCTCAGAAAATATCACAACGCCATATTTAGAATTGGCTGTTGAAGATGGATATAAGAGATTGTTATATCCTTCAATAGAAAGGGAAATCAGAAACAATCTAACAGAAAAAGCTGAAGAAGAAGCAATAAAAGTATTTTCTTTAAACCTCAAACCATTGCTTATGCAGCCTCCAATCAAGGGAAAGAATGTATTGGCTATTGATCCCGGATTTAGAACGGGATGCAAAGTCGCAGTTATAGATGATACAGGCAGGTTGTTGGATTATACAACTGTATATCCAACAGAACCACAAAAGCAGATTGATAAAACAAAATCTATATTAAAAGATTTGATAAAGAAATACAATGTAAATCTAATTTCTATTGGTAATGGAACAGCATCTAGAGAAACTGAACTAGTAGTAGCAGAAATGCTTAGGGGGCTTGAGGAAAATGTATCTTATATGATTGTAAGCGAAGCGGGAGCGTCAATTTATTCGGCCTCCGAACTGGGTATAAAGGAATTTCCAAACCTAGATGTTTCCATTAGGGGAGCTGTGTCCATTGGCAGGCGATTACAAGATCCCTTATCAGAGCTGGTAAAGATCGAGCCGCGACATATAGGCGTAGGTCAGTATCAGCATGATTTAAACCAAGCGAAACTAGATGAAGCCCTAACCGGTGTTGTTGAGGATTGTGTCAATACTGTTGGAGTAGATTTGAATACCGCCAGTCCGTCTTTGCTTAAATATGTAGCGGGGATTACTACTAGGGTTGCAAATAACATTGTAAGCTATAGGGAGGAAAATGGCAAATTTAGGCTAAGAGAGGAGCTGCTTAATGTTAAAAACCTTGGAGAAAAAACATATAAGCAATGTGCTGGGTTTTTAAGAATTCCTGAAGGAGATGAACCTTTGGATAACACTTCAGTACATCCGGAGTCTTATAATATTGCTCGAGAATTATTGAATGTTGATTATCAAAACGCTGATGTATTAAAGATTTCCAAAGAGCTAAAAGTAGGAGTTCCTACTTTAAGAGATATAATTAGGGAGATAGAAAAACCAGGTAGGGATCCAAGGGATGAGATGCCAAAGCCCATATTAAGGCAAGATGTAATGAAGATAGAAGATTTAAAAAAAGATATGATATTAAATGGAACCATAAGAAATGTAGTAGATTTTGGAGCCTTTGTAGATATTGGTGTAAAGGAGGACGGTTTAGTTCATATATCGGAATTAAGTGACAGATTTATAAAACATCCAAAGGAAATTGTTAAAATAGGGGATATTGTTAAAGTAAAGATAATAGATATAGATATTAATAGGGGAAGAATATCATTGAGCATGAAGGGGTAAGAATAGGGGGGATACAATGCTAAAATCTACCGAATTAGAAGATAAAGAATTGTTTGGAATGGAAAGTTTCAAAATAATGGTAGATTTATCAGAAGGAGTTTTTCATGACTTGAAGAATATATTAGCTACTATATCCGGATTGGCACAGTTGTCTTTAATAAAAGATGTAGATGATGATGTTAAGACAAACCTTATAAATATCGTTAAAGCCACGTTGAGCTTTAAAGATGCATTGGATAGATATTATAATTTTACACAAGGTTATAATGAAGAGGAAAAAAAGCCTTATGACATACAGTCAATAATTTTAAAAACTGTAGATATGGTACGTTTTAAACTGGATATATTGAATTCTCTTGGGAATGAGATTCAACTTAATTTTCTTCTTAACTCATATTCAAGAATATTGTGCAATGAATATGAGTTAAGGCAGAGCCTTTTAAATATTATTATGAATGCAATAGAATCCATGGAGGATAAGTCGGGAACTTTATCTCTTAAGTTATACGATTTGGGAAACAAGGTATATATAGAAATTAAGGATACAGGGGTAGGTATTTCTCCTGAAAATATGGAAAGATTGTTTAAAGTGGAATTTACTACAAAAGCAAAGGGAACGGGATTGGGTTTAAAAATTGCTAAAAGGAGTATTGAAAAAAACGGAGGGGATATAGAAGTATGCAGTAAATTAGGGGAGGGTACAAGATTCTTGATATCTTTTCCTATTTACCATGAGAACTTAATGGATTAGATTATGATTTTTGCTTGACAATTAATCTTCATAGTAATAATATTAAACTATAAAGAAATATTAAAAATTATATCTTCAGGGCGAGGTGTGATTCCTCACCGGCGGTATAGCCCGCGAGCCTATTATTAGGTTGACTTGGTTAGATTCCAAGGCCGACAGTATAGTCTGGATGAGAGAAGATGTAAATAGATGGTTTGTCTATTTGCCCCGAAGAAAAACTTCGGGGTTTTTTTAAATCCCTGAAGGAATAAAAAAAGGGAGGAATTTTTGTGTATTCATTAAAAAAAGAGTCATGGAACACCAAGATTATGGTCAAAGTCTCGGTATTAGCAGTGGTTTCATTTATTCTTATGTTCTTTGAATTTCCATTGGTATTTTTAGCACCGCCTTTTATTAAGATGGACTTCAGCGATTTACCTGCTCTTATTGGTTCCTTTGCTTTAGGACCTATGGCGGGAGTTATTATTCAACTTTTAAAGAATATATTGAATGTAATAATTGAAGGGACTACAACAGGAGGAATAGGTGAATTAGCCAACTTTGTAGTTGGAGCAGTATTTGCTTATACTGCAGGAGCATTTTATTATAAAAATAAAACTTTTAAAAATGCGGTAATTGGATTAATAGCAGGGACTATAGTGATGACTATTGCAATTACACTTGCAAACTACTATATTATGTTTCCATTTTATGCGAAGCTAATGGGGCAATCTACGCAAGCATTTGTAGATATGGGAGCTAAATTAAGCAATAAAATTGTAGACTTAAAAACTTTGATGCTGTTTTCAATAGTTCCATTTAATCTTTTAAAAGGAACATTACTAACTATAGTTACCATATTGATCTACAAAAGAGTATCGCCTATATTGCACAGATAAAACTAAAAATAAGTCTTGGAACAATTAAATTCCAAGACTTACTTTTTAGTAAGCAGTCCAGCCTGAATCGGCAACAATACTAGCACCGTTGATTAAGCTTGATTCGTCAGATGCTAAGAATAAAAGTATATTTGCAATTTCTTCGGATGTCCCTTCTCTTGGTGAAGTGTTTACACCGGACATCAACTTACTTAGACCGAGTTCATTTGGTTCTTTTGCACTTATTTCAGTGGCTACACCTCCGGGACATACAGCATTGCAGCGAATACCTTTATCAGCATAAACATAAGCAGTATTTTTAGTAAGACCTAATAGGCCATGTTTAGACGTTACATATGCTGCTCCGCCTCTTACTCCATGCAAACCTCCAACTGATGCTACATTAATTATATTTCCTTTGTTTTGCTTTATCATGATTGGAAGAACTCCTCTTATCAGTTTCATAGGAGCTGTAAGATTGACATTTAGTACGCTATCCCACATATCGTCGGTCATGTCTCCGGCAGGCATGTAGTCATCCAAGATTCCTGCATTGTTAATCAATATGTCAACTTTTCCAAATTCATTCATTGTGAATTTAACGATATTTCTTAGATTGTCTTCGTTTGATATATCAGATTGAAGTGGAATTATTTTACCTTCAAAAGTTTCAGCTTGTTTTGCTAATTTCTCCAGCCTATCTTTCCTTCTTGCAACAGCTATGACCTTTGCTCCTTCTTTAGCAAACAAAAGAGAAGCCGCGTTTCCCATTCCTGAACTGGCACCGGTAATTATAACTACCTTGTCTTTTAATCTCATGAATTAGACCTCCTTTTAATTTGTTATTTTTGTTTTGATTGTTTATAATTTACATATAACAAATATACCCCTTAACCTATTAAATATACCGAGAAAGTTGAATAATTAATCAAAATATTTATCACTTTGGCATAAAATGCTATAATATATTTAATTTTCAAGTATGAAGAGTGCATTGGGTTCAGCTGCTATGGTTGTTGAAGAATTGGTCAAATAATTAATAATGAGGTGAGTTTATGAATGAAAAAAGTAAGGGACAAAGATTCCTTCAATTATTTATTTGTTTTTTTAAAGTAGGAGCTTTTACCTTTGGCGGAGGTTTTGCTATGATTCCTTTAATTGAAAGAGAAATAGTTGATAATAAAAAATGGATTAGTGAAAAAGAGATTATTGATGTTTTTGCAGTTGCCCAATCGCTTCCCGGTGCCATAGCTATAAATACATCAACTTTTATAGGGTATAAAGTATTGGGTAGATTAGGAGCAGTTGTAGCTACAGCCGGAGTTGTTTTGCCATCTCTAATTACTATAACCTTGATTGCAATGTTTTTTTCTATTGTTAGGGGGAATCCAATATTTGATGCAATATTCGATGGAATAAGTCCTGCAATTGTAGCTTTAATATTGGTAGCCGGAGTAAAAATTGCAAAGGAATCAGTAAAAGATAAACTTGGAGCTATCATATTATTATTCACTGTAATCGCAATTACTTTTTTTAAAGTGCAGGCTATATTTGTAATAATTGCCGGTGCTTTGATTGGAATAATAATTTATTTCTTCTTTCCAAAATTAAGCAAAAAAATAATTAATAGGGAGGAAGATGACATTGGAATATCTTAGATTATTTTTATCTTTTTTTAAAATAGGTCTTTTTAGCTTTGGAGGTGGATATGCCATGATACCTCTTATTCAATCAGAAAATGCAATGTATAATTGGATTTCTTCATCTGATCTTATAGATATAATTGCTATATCGGAAATGACTCCAGGGCCTGTAGCGGTTAATTCTGCAACCTTTATCGGATATAATGCAGGAGGAATCCTAGGAGGAATAATTGCAACAATAGGTGTTACTCTTCCTTCCCTATTGCTTGTTTTAATTGTTGCGAATGTGTTTTTTAAGTTTAGTAAACATCCACTAAAAACCATGGCTTTTTATGGAATAAGACCGGTAATTGCGGGACTTATTATTTCTGCTGCCTTAGTAGTTGCAGAAACAGCATTCTTTAAAAGCGGTATCAGTTTAAATGAAACAGCGGAAAATATTTTTCAATTAATAAGTTTACAAAATGTTTTTATATTTGTGTTAAGCCTTTTACTTCTTTTAAAAACTAAAATAAATCCTGTAATAATAATTTTAATTTCAGGGATTTTGGGAGTTCTGATATAATATGTTTTAGTTGTATTGGATTTTACGACCATAATTCTTGGTAGTGCTCTTAAAGATTTAGTCGTTTTTTAATGAAGAAATTATTTTAACTTATCAAGTATATGCAGTTAAATCGCTGCAAGTGAGTATGGTAAGGATAAAATCATAAGGTGATAGTATAAGGTTATCATCAATCCTGTGATTTTTTATGATAAAGAGATACTTTAAAACTGTGAATTGTACATTGTGAATTGATTTGATATAATTAAATATTAGCAATAGATGAAAGAGGTTGAAAGGCTGTGGAAATAAAACTATCAAATTTAGAAGAAACGGAGGAGTTTGGGATCAAACTTGGTTCTCTATTAAAAGGCGGAGATATCATCTGCCTAAATGGTGACCTGGGGGCGGGCAAAACTACTCTAACTAAATCTATTGGACGTGGGTTGGGGGTAGATGAATACATTACAAGTCCAACTTTTGCCCTTATTAACGAATACAAAGGGAAATTTCCTGTATATCATTTTGATGTATATAGATTGGAAAATGCTCACGAGCTTTATGACTTAGGCTTTGATGAGTATTTTTATGGAAAAGGTGTATGTATCATAGAGTGGGCGGATAAAATAGAGAAGATGATACCTGATATAAGGATAGTTATAGATATTGAAAAGGGAAATGACGATAATGAGAGAATTTTACATATCAGCGGAAATGGCGGGAGCTATGATGAATTGATTAAGGAGTTGAATCGCTAATGAAAGTATTGGGTCTGGACACATCTACACTTATGACAACTTGTGGGGTAATAGATGAAAATATGCTGTTAGGGGAATACTCATTAAATGAGGATATGAGCCATTCAGAAAGATTGGTGCCAATGGTCAAAGAGATTTTGGATAATTTGCAGCTGAAGATTGAAGATATAGATATTTTTGGGGTCTCAACAGGTCCCGGTTCCTTCACAGGACTGAGAATTGGACTTGCAACTATAAAAGCATTTGCCCATATCAATGATAAGCCTGTAGTAGGAGTCTCAACATTGGAAGCACTTGCTTTTAATTTACCCTTCAATGATATAGTAGTCCCGATGATAGATGCAAGGAGAAACAGGGTATATACGGGTATATATAAATGGGAAAGGGAAAACCTAATTACTATAATGGAACCTGCAGCAATGGAAATTGATGTTCTGTTAGATAGACTTTATAAAGATTATGAAAATATTGTTGTCAATGGTAACGGCAGCATATTGTTCAAAGATAAAATAAAAAGTGTATTAAATGATAAAGTGAGATTTTCGAATGTAGGACAAAATATGCCTTTAGCATCGAGTGTTTGTGAATTGGCTTTGATTAAATATAAAAATGGGATTACAGACAATTATTTTACATTGGTACCGGAATACTTGAGAGAATCTCAAGCTCAAAGGGAATTAAATGAAAGAGAGCAATAGATATGGAAATTATTATCCGTAAAATGGAAATAGATGATTTAGATAGTATTATGGAAATCGAAAAACAATCTTTTACAACACCTTGGTCTAGGAACGCATTTGAAATGGAAATAAGGGACAATCTGTTGGCTCATTATATAGTAGCAGCAATAGATGATAAAATTGTAGGCTATGGAGGGATTTGGTTTATATTGGATGAAGGTCATATTACCAATATAGCTGTGAATAGGGATTATAGGGGAATAGGTGTAGGCAATAAGTTGATTTGCGGTTTAATCGATTTGTGCAGTGAGAATGATATAAACAATATGACTTTGGAAGTTCGCAAATCAAATATAGTCGCACAAAATTTATATAAAAAATATGGATTTATTGATTTCGGAGTTAGACCGAGGTATTATTCGGATAATAATGAAGATGCAATAATTATGTGGAGAACAAATTGATAGGAGGAGTAAAATGTTAACATTAGCTATAGAAACTTCCTGTGATGAAACCTCTTCGGCAGTTATAAAAGACGGCAGAGAGGTTTTATCCAATATTATATCCTCCCAAATTGAGATTCATAGGAAATTTGGAGGAGTTGTACCGGAAATTGCTTCAAGAAAACATATAGAATGTATAAATCAGATTATACAGGAATCTTTGGATGAAGCTAAGATAGGCTTTAAAGATATAGATTTAATTAGCGTAACAAGGGGACCGGGATTAGTAGGTGCTTTACTGGTGGGGCTATCTACTGCTAAGGCATTGGCTTATGGACTTAATATTCCAATAATTGGAGTAAATCATATAGAGGGACATGTCTGTGCAAATTATATAGATCATAAGGATCTAAAACCGCCTTTTACTTGTCTGATCGTATCCGGAGGGCATAGTTATTTAGTACAAGTTAATTCCTATGTAGATTATGAACTTGTAGGCAGAACTAGAGACGATGCAGCAGGAGAAGCATTTGATAAAGTAGCAAGAGCTTTGGGACTTCCATATCCCGGAGGTCCTTTTATTGACAAATTAGCAAAACAGGGGAATAAGGATTCAATAGAGTTTCCTAGGGTATTTTTAGATGATAAAACTTATGATTTTAGCTTTAGTGGATTGAAAACAGCAGTACTTAATTATTTAAATCAGGAAAAGCAAAAGGGGAATGAAATAATCGTAGAAGATGTTGCTGCAAGTTTTCAACAAGCAGTATTGGATGTTCTTGTGGGAAAGTCATTTAGACTTGCGAAATCAAGAAAATCTGACAAGATAGTAATTGCCGGTGGTGTGGCTGCAAATGAGGGGCTTAGAAATATGATGGAGAAAAAAGGGAAGATGGAAGGTATAAAAATATATTATCCTTCAAAAATACTTTGTACCGACAATGCTGCCATGATTGGAGCAGCAGGATACTTCCAGTATATAAATGGAAATGAATCAGATTTAGGTGTGAGCGTTAATCCAAATTTAGACATAAACTGATAGGTATTAACAAAATTTTACCCATTTTATCCACATAATATAAATGGTTTACCATAATATGCTGTGGATAATGTGGGCAAAACCAAGGAAAATTAGCTGATATAGCATATAAGCTGGGGATAACCCTGTGGATAATGTGCATAACTTGTTGATTTAGTGTGGATTAGATTTTAAGTTAGCTTCATCCAATCTTCATAAAGTCGATTTAGATTGTTTTCAATATCTTCCCTTATCCTACTTAGTTCGACAATTTTCTCATGATCCTCATAGATTTCCGGCTTACATAATTCATTGTCTATATTTTTTAATTCTTTTTCAGATTCGGCGATTTTTCCTTCTAATTCTGATATTTTTTTCTTTCTATTTCTTTCTTCTGCTATAATTTCCTTTTCCTTTTTTCTTTCAAGTTTTATTTGAGTTTTGGTCTTGTTGTTTTCTTCATCTTCTTCATAAAAAGTTTCATTTTTCTTTTCCAAATAGTAATCATAATTTCCTAAAAATTCGTTGATGCCTTCTTCAGTCAATTCCAAGATTTTATTAGTGACTCTATTTAGAAAATATCTATCATGGGATATGACAAACAAAGTGCCTTCATAATCCAATAGTGCATCCTCCAAGACTTCTTTGG
Organism: Paratissierella segnis; assembly: GCF_014385195.1. Classification (GTDB taxonomy): domain Bacteria; phylum Bacillota; class Clostridia; order Tissierellales; family Tissierellaceae; genus Paratissierella; species Paratissierella segnis. The sequence continues at coordinate 126,571 of NZ_JACRTG010000030.1, read as the reverse complement.
AATCTATATCAAGATGATTTGTAGGTTCATCCATCAGCAGGAAATTGGCTTGAGACAGTATTAGCTTTATTAGGGCAACTCTTGCCTTTTCGCCGCCGCTTAAATCATTAATTTCTTTAAAAATATCATCACCGATAAACAAAAATTGGCTCAATATGGTTCTAATATCAAAATAATCTAAACTAGGATTCTCATCCCATATTTCATCGATAATCGTTTTATCAAAATTAAGTTTTGTCATTTCTTGGTCAAAATAACCGGGGACTACATGATGACCTATTACTATATTTCCATTATCCCTTGAAAGAGTTCCGAGTATTATTTTGAAAAGCGTTGTTTTGCCAATGCCATTTGGACCTATAAGTCCTACCCTCTCACCTCTATATATGTTAAAGTTTATATCATTTAATAATTCAAAATTTCCAAATGATTTTTTTATTTCTTCTACGCGTAGGACATCTCTGCCGGATTTTATTTTTGGCTCAAATCTTATCCTAGTCTTTTTTGAAGTAATTTGTTTGTTAATTACTTTCATTTTATCAAGGAGTTTTTGTCGGCTTTGTGCTTGTTTTATATAACGAGAGCCTCCGTAATTCATAAATCTAGTTATGATTTCCTCTTGTCGTTTAATCTCCTTTTGCTGATCTTCATATTTTTTCTTTAAAAGATCCAAATCCCTTTTTCTTTGAGTCATGAATTTTGTATAATTTGTATTGTATATAGTTAAATTTTTATTTTCTAAATGAAAGATTCTATTAACTATATTATCTAGGAAATATCTATCATGGGATATAATAAGGGTTGCTCCTCTATATTCCTTTAAAAATCTTTCTAACCAAGATATAGCATCTATATCTAAATGATTGGTAGGCTCGTCCAATAACAAAAGGTTCGGCTTTGTAAGTAAAAGTTTAGCCAAGGATAGCCTTGATTTTTGTCCACCGCTCAGTATATTAACATCCTTATCCATGTCATCGTCGCTAAATCCTACTCCTTTTAATATTCCTTTAATCTCTGATTTATACCCATAGCCATTCAAATTTGAGAATTCTTCTGAAAGGGAACCATATTCATCCATGAGAGAATTGAGGATATTGGAGTCCCCTTTATTTCCCTCTATGGATATTTTTTGTTCCAAAACTCTTAAATTTTCCTCCATATCTATAAGGTATTGAAATACTTCTAAACACTCTTGAAACACCGTATTATCACTTGTTATATTTACGTGTTGTTTTAGATATCCTATTTTTAAATCCCTTTGAACATATATTTCTCCTGAATCCTTATTCAATTCACCGGACAATATATTAAAAAGAGTTGTTTTACCTGCTCCATTAAGACCAATAACACCTATTTTGTCTCCTTCTTCTACATTAAAACTTATATTTTCAAATATTGTATCAACAACATATGATTTCATTAAATTGCTGCATGAAAGAATTGGCATTGTTTCATCTCCTAATTACTGAAAATCCTACATACACTGTCATTTCTACTGAGAACTAATAAATGGTGGACTTGTTACAGTGTATAGAATTTTATATAATATGTTTATTGTATCAAAAATAACACTCCATTTAAAGTGGAGTGTTATGATTTGAAATCCAATTCCATTGACATTGATGATAAAACTTTGTCAATTAATCCTAGGTTACACAATCCTTTTTCATTGTAATGAGCACATTTTATGCAGCTATCATGTTTGTCGCTTACACTGTTTGTTAGATTGTGTTCATCAATGGACTCTACCAAATATTTGTCACAATAAAGCGGAATTTTTCTAAGTTGTTCTGCACTTGCCATTAAAAGACCTCCTAAAGTTATTTTATAATGAATAGGAAAGCTCTACTTTAATCAAAATAATAAAAGAACTTTCTGTTAATGAGTTTCTTATAATAATATAATTCCCGACTATAAATTATTTATTATAATTTTTTTAAAGTGTAGATTCCTTTGTGAATTACAATACTGTATCGATATTATTAAAAAAGTGTATTGACACTGCTAAAAGTATCATGATACAATATATATAATAATAAAATGTATATATAGGAGGATGAATGTGAATAATAAAGTGTCTGAGTTGAACAGCAAAATTAAAGGCGGAGTTATAATGGACGTAATCAATGCAGAGCAAGCTAAAATTGCAGAGAATGCAGGTGCAGCAGCGGTTATGGCATTGGAAAGAGTTCCTGCCGATATACGGAAATATGGCGGAGTAGCTAGGATGTCCGACCCAAAATTAATCGAAGAAATACTGAAGGAAGTGTCTATTCCCGTAATGGCAAAAGTAAGAATTGGCCATTTTGTCGAAGCACAAATCATTGAAGAACTAGGGGTACACTATATTGATGAAAGTGAAGTGCTTACACAGGCTGATGATAGTTTTCATATTGATAAAAAGGATTTCAGCGTTCCCTTTGTATGCGGTGCAAGGAATTTAGGTGAAGCTCTTAGAAGAATTGGTGAAGGAGCATCCATGATCAGAACGAAAGGTGAGGCAGGAACTGGGAATGTAATAGAGGCTGTAAGGCATATGAGAGTTATCATGTCTGAAATCAGAAGATTACAAAATATGCCTAAGGAAGAATTGATGACAGCCGCAAAAGAAATGGGAGCGCCTTATGATTTAGTGGTTGATGTTGCAAAAAAAGGCAATTTGCCTGTTTTGAATTTTGCTGCAGGTGGAATAGCAACTCCTGCTGATGCAGCTCTTATGATGCAATTAGGATGTGACGGAGTATTTGTGGGCTCAGGAATCTTTAAATCGGGAAATCCCGAAAAAAGAGCCAGAGCAATTGTGGAAGCAGTAAAAAATTATGATAATCCTAAAGTCCTATTAGAGGTTTCACGTGATTTAGGTGAAGCCATGGTAGGTATTGAAATAAGCAAAATACCTGATGAAGAACTTTTTGCAAATAGATAAACAAAATATACTTATTGCCACCTCCATGTATAAATTGACAGGAAAATAACTAAATGTTATAATAAATGCAACTAACTTAAACAAACTAGGCGGTTTTATATTATGTATTTATTAAACCGTGAAGCAATCTTGGGTTAATGATTGCGATTGTGTTTTAATATTTAGAAAATAGAAAGTTTTGAGGTGGTGATAAGCAGATGGAAAAGGATTTACAAGTATCAATAACCGTTATAAGAAGATTGCCTAAATATCATAGGTATTTAACTGAGTTATTAGAAAAGGGAATCAGAAAGATTTCATCCCAAGAGTTGAGCAATTTAACGGGATTTACAGCTTCTCAAATTAGGCAGGACTTAAATAACTTTGGGGGATTTGGGCAACAAGGCTATGGATATAATGTAGAGGATTTGCATAGGGAATTAGGTAAAATCCTAGGACTGGATAAAAAATATAATGCAATAATAGTTGGTGCCGGTAATTTAGGGCAGGCTATTGCAAATTATAAAGGTTTTGAGGATGCGGGATTTAAAATATTGAGCTTATTTGACAGGAATCCGAGAATGATAGGATTAAAAATTAGGGATATTGAAGTTCTGGACGTTGAAACTATAAAAGATTATATTGCAAATCACAAGGTAGAAATAGGGATAATCACTACTCCAAAGGAATCAGCTCAAATAATAGCACAGATATATATAGAATCCGGAATTAAAGGTATATGGAACTTCGCTCCAGTAGACTTGGTACACCCGGACAATATAGTAGTAGAAAATGTTAGGCTAAATGATAGCTTGTTTATACTCTCTTATTTCTTAAATCAATTTGATAATAAATAGTATAAGATTATAGCATACCTATGGGCAGTATTGACTGGCAATAATAGGTATGCTATAATTTTTAATAATGAAAGGATTTGTGAAAGGATCCTTTTTTAATGAACAATAGGAGGTAATTGTTTTGGCAAAAGAGATTCTTAACCCATTGGAAAGTGCACAAAAGCAAATTAAAATGGCTTGTGATTCTTTAGGATTGGACAAGGCTGTATATGAATTGCTTAAAGAACCGCAAAGAGTAATCGAGCTATCAATCCCGGTCAAAATGGATGATGGAACAGTAAAAGTTTTTAAAGGTTACAGATCTGTCCACAATGACGCAATAGGACCAGGGAAGGGAGGCGTAAGATTTCATCCTGCTGTAAATTTAGATGAGGTAAAAGCATTATCCGTTTGGATGACTTTTAAATGCTGTGTTACCGGGATTCCTTATGGCGGAGCAAAAGGTGGCATTACAGTTGATCCGCAAACGTTATCAAAGGCAGAATTGGAAAGATTGTCCAGAGGTTATATAGATGGATTACATAAGTATTTAGGTGAAAAAATTGATGTACCGGCACCTGATGTAAATACAAATGGACAAATAATGGCATGGATGGTTGATGAGTATATCAAATTAACCGGAAAAAATGAAATTGGAGTTATAACAGGTAAACCTGTTGAATGGGGCGGCTCTAAGGGAAGGAATGAAGCTACAGGATTTGGAGTTGCTGTTATTGCAAGAGAATTTGCCAAAAAGCATGGAATAGACCTAAAAGGTGCAAAAGTTGCAATACAGGGTTTTGGAAATGTTGGAAGTTTTACAGTCAAGAATGTTCAAGAGCATGGAGCAAAAATAGTAGCAGTTGCAGAATGGACACCGAATTATGGTACTTATGCAATCTATAATAAAGACGGATTAGATTTTGCAGATTTATATGATTATTTCTATAAGAAAGGAAACAGAAACTTCTTAGAGTATCCTAAAGGAGAGCTAATAAGCTTAGATGATTTCTGGAAGTTGGATGTAGATATACTTATACCTGCAGCCATGGAGAATGCAATTACAGAAGAAGTTGCGGAGAAAATAAATGCAAAAATGATATGTGAAGCGGCAAATGGTCCTATAACTCCTGATGCAGATGAAGCACTGGAAAGAAGAGGAATACCGGTATCGCCTGACATATTAACAAACTCGGGAGGAGTTACAGTCTCATATTTTGAATGGGTGCAAAATTTGTACGGCTACTATTGGACAGAAAGTGACGTAGTAGAAAAACAAGAAATTGCAATGATAGATGCATTTAAAGATATATGGAAGATAAAAGAAGAACACGATGTTACCATGAGAAAAGCAGCCTACATGCATTCGGTAAAAAAGGTTGCAGAGGTAATGAAATTAAGAGGATGGTACTAATTAGGAGCTGGTCGAAAGACCAGCTTTTTTCTTTTAATTTATTCTTTTAATAAAAAATTTCCAATAAATTGCAGTAATATATATATTGTATACGTTAATATAAATGAAGCAGTATGTTCAATTTACCAGTTACTATTTATATGAACAAACATATAAAATGGAGAAGGGTATACCACCATTTGGTAAAGATTTAAATAATTGGGAGGAAGTTTAATATATGAATAGAAAGAAAAAAGTATTAATTATTCTAGTGGTTTTAATTGCTGTATTAGGGATTTCGGGTGTAAATATGGCAATTAAAAATAAAAAACCTAATGGGGTTGTGGTGCAAACTACACCTATAGTAAGAGAGGACATAGAATCTCACATCCTTACTACAGGAACAATATTTTCAATGGATAAGAGGGATATCATATCGGATGTGGAAGAAAAAATTGAAAAAATATATGTTCAAGAAGGGGATAAAGTTGAAAAAGATCAAATATTAATGAAATTGGAAGACTCGGATATTCTTTATAGAATAAAGGATTCGAAGTTAAGGCTTGAAATAGAAAAAGAAGGTTTAAAAAAATTAGAAAATGAAGGGACAAAAGAGTTTGAAATTCAATTGTCCAATGCAAAGATTAGATATGAAGATGCCAAAAATACATATGAGAGAAATATTAAGTTGTATGATGAAGGTATAATCAACAAGGTAGAATTTGACAAATCAAAGGATGATGTAGATCAGCTTTACAATGATTTTTTATTAGCTGAAGAAAAATTAAAAAATTCTAACCCTGAAAATGAAATAATTATTCAAAAGCAAAAAATAGAGTTAGCAAAGATAGAAACAGAGAAATTGGAAAAGGAATTAGAAAAATATACTATAAAAAGCCCTATATCAGGGACTATTGTAGATACCAATATTTCTGAAAGCGGAATAGTACAATCTCATGTAGCATTGATGTCGATCCAAGATTTAGAACACTTAGAAATCATAGTGGATATTAACGAATATGATGCAAGCAAAATTAAAGAAGGAGATTCCGTGAAGATTACAGGAGATTCGTTTGAAGATAGAGTATATGAAGGGAAAGTAAAATATGTAGGCTCCATCGCAAAGACATTGGAGCAAATACAAAGTAAAGAAAATGTAGTGGAAATAAAAATAGCCATTAAAGACAATGATGAATTTTTAAAACCTGGTTTTTCAGCAAAGATAGATATTTTAACACAGAAGAAAGCAGATGCCTTATCTCTTCCTTATGAGGCTATATTTACTAAAAAAGACGGAGAGAAGGTCATATTTACTGTAAGCGATGACGGTATTGTAAAGGAGAATACAATAAAAACCGGTATAGGAAGTGATTTTTCCATAGAAGTAATAGGAGATATAAAAGAAGGAAATTCTGTAATTATGAATCCCACAGAAGGAATAAAAGACGGAAGTCAGGTTATAGTGGACAAGGTGATGTAATATGATAAAAATAGAAAATTTAAGCAAGATATATAATACTGGAATTGTAAGTGTGGAGGCCTTAAAAAATATTAATTTATCAATAGAAGAAAGAGAATTTGTATCCATCATGGGTCCTTCCGGATCGGGGAAATCCACTTTGATGAATATACTTGGGTGCTTAGATAAACCTACAGAAGGAATTTATGAATTAGATGGCGAGAGTGTTCAAGATATGAGCGACGATGAGCTTGCCGAGATTCGAAACAAGAAGATAGGTTTTATATTTCAATCATTCAATTTGATTCCACGTGTTAACGCCTTGAAGAACGTGGAACTTCCTATGATTTATGCAGGTGTTTCTGCCAACCAGAGAAAGGAAAGAGCTATAAATGCTTTGCAGAAAGTAGGGTTAGAGGAAAGAATGCATCATAATCCCAATGAACTCTCAGGCGGACAAAAACAGAGAGTTGCTATTGCCAGATCTTTAGTCAATAATCCAAGTTTAATCTTTGCTGATGAGCCTACCGGCAACTTGGACACAAAATCCGGTAATGAGGTCATGAGCATATTTCAGCAGCTTAATGCGGAAGGTGTAACGATTATAATGGTTACTCATGAGTTTGACATAGCAATGCATACAAAAAGAATGATTGTATGCAGGGATGGTAAGATTATAGAGGATAAGCCTGTTGAAAATCAGATTATCATCAAAAAACAGGAGGTAAGTCTATGAATTTACTTGAGAGTATAAAGGTATCATTGAGTGCAATATTTTCAAATAAAATGCGTTCACTCCTTACCATGTTAGGCATTATCATAGGAATATCCTCGGTTATTACCATAGTCGCGTTAGGGGAAAGCAGCCAAAAGGTGATCGACGAACAATTTGAAGCATTTGGCGCGGGATTTGCTTATTTTTCAATTAACTGGAGAGAAAATTATACAATCAGAGACTTACTTACTTCCGACGATATTGATGTGCTAAAAAGTACTTTCTCGGATGAAATAGAAGCTATTGTGCCCTCTATATATGAAAGAGGAACAGTAAAATCCAAAAGTCAAAAGATAGATGCAGGAATTTATGGCGGGGATGAAAATTATATCAAAATTGAAAAGGTGGATATGATTGAAGGCAGATATCTATCAGACGAAGATGTAAAAGGGAAAAGACAAGTTTGTATTATAGACAAGGAAATGGCATTAGAGATATTTGGTAGAAGCAATGTATTAGGAGAGAGTTTGGATATAGAGATTGGTGGAAGTCCAATATCTTTAGTTATTATTGGAACATATGAAAAACCAAAAACTACACTTCAAGCTATGGGAGGAGAAACCATTGGAAATGTTTTTGTTCCCTATACTACCTTAGAAAGAATAACAGGTAATGGAGGTTTTTATTCTGAGTTTGAGATGAGTATGGGAAAGGAAACGGATATAGATAGTCTCACTCAAAAGATAATTCGTTTAATTGAGAAAAGGCATGGAAACGAGGGAGAGAATAAATATATGGTTCAAACGGCTGAAGCAGAATTAGAATCGATAAACAAAGTTACCGGGGTTGTAACTTTGGTAATTGGAGCTATAGCAGCTATTTCCCTTTTGGTAGGAGGAATAGGAGTTATGAATATAATGTTCGTTTCTGTTACAGAACGTACTAGGGAGATTGGAATAAGAAAAGCTATAGGAGCTAAACGGAAGGACATATTACTGCAATTTTTGGTAGAATCTGTGATTATATCCGGAATAGGCGGCATAATTGGGACTATAGTTGGACTCAGCTTATCCTTTGTCGTTTCTAGTATCATAAGAATACCACCAAGTTTTTCTATTGAAACTGTTATAATAGCATGGCTTTTTTCAGCAGGAGTTGGTGTTTTCTTTGGTATTTATCCTGCAAATAAAGCTTCAAAATTGAATCCTATTGATGCCTTAAGATATGAATAATAAGTGAAAAGTCAGTCGAGAGATTGGCTTTTTGTTTGTTATTTTGGATAAACGTTTTCTTTTATCGGATATACTAATATTTTTTTACATATTATAATTTACTTATAAAGAGTTATATAATTTATAATAATGGAGGTCAGAAAATGTTCAATAAGAAAACGGTTTCTAAAGCGTTGATAATTATGCTGCTATTAAGTACTGTATTGACTGGCTGTTCAAGCAATGAAGGAAAAGAACCGGATAATAGTAAAGTATCAGCCGACGATAATAATATTTTAGTGGTATATACTGCTCGCAGTGAAAGCTTAAACAACGCTGTAATACCTAATTTTGAGAAGGATACAGGTATAAAAGTGGAAATGATTGTAGCCGGTACAGGAGAGCTGTTGAAGAGGGTAGAATCAGAAAAGAACAACCCTATGGGAGATATCTTATGGGCCGCTGATGAGACGATGCTTGCCTCAAAGAAGGATTTATTTATGGAGTATGTTTCTCCGGAAGATGAAAACATGATAGAGCAATTTAGGAATAAATCAGGGTTTTTCTCACCTGCATTTGCCGACCCTACAGTATTTATAGTAAATAAAAATTTGATCGGCGACATAAAAATGGAAGGATTTGAAGATTTGTTAAATCCTGAATTAAAGGGAAAGATTGCATTCGGAGATCCTGCAAATTCAAGTTCTGCATTTCAATCCCTTGCTGCAATGCTGTATGCAATGGGAGACGGAGATCCAATGTCGGATAAAGCATGGGATTTTGTTGATAAATTCATAGCTAATTTGGATGGTAAAATGTCTACAAGTTCAGGACAACTTCATAAAAGTGTAGCTGATGGTGAATATCCTGTAGGCTTAACATGGGAAGACCCGGTTGTAAATTACATTAAAAACGGAGCACCTGTAGAAGTTGTATTTCCAAAAGAGGGAGCCATATTCCCTGGAGAATCCGTTCAGATTATAAAAGGGGCAAAGAATGAAGAAAATGCTAAAAAATTCGTCGACTATATGTTATCGGAAAAGATACAAAACTTGGTAGGCGGAGAATTGACAGTAAGACCATTGAGAAAAGATGCCAAACTTGCTTCATATATGGTTCCTACCGATGATATAGTTTTGGTTAAACTATATGATGAAGGATGGGTTTCGGCAAATAAAGATGCAATCACTACTAAGTTTAATGAGCATTTAGAGAAATCACTAAATTAATTAGGACATAAGTCGATACTGAATTATATAATGGTAGCTTATATTTAATCAATTTTATCTATAGCTACCATATATTTTTTTAAGTTCTGTATAAGGAATTTTAACAGATAGGAGGATTAAGTGTGAGTGTATCAATAGACATAGAAAATGTTGTAAAACGATATGGGGATAAGACAATTATTGACGGCTTGTCTTTAATGGTTAGTCCCGGTGAGTTTTTCACTCTATTGGGGCCATCGGGATGTGGAAAAACAACTTTATTAAGAATGATTATAGGTTTTAATACAATTGAGGGCGGAGAAATAAAAATTAATGGCAATGTTATAAATAACATTCCGGTTAATAAAAGAAATATGGGTATGGTATTTCAAAATTATGCAATTTTTCCCCATATGTCTGTAAAAGAAAATGTAGCTTTTGGATTAAAAAATAGGGGATTAAGTAAACAAGAAATTGAGGACAAGATTAAGGAAATATTGGATATTGTAAAAATCGATGAGTATAAAGACAGAATGCCTGATAAATTATCAGGGGGTCAGCAGCAGAGGGTTGCTTTAGCAAGGGCTATTGTGATACACCCTCAAGTTTTATTGATGGATGAGCCACTGTCAAATCTTGATGCTAAATTAAGAGTTGAGATGAGAAATGCAATTAAAAATATTCAGCAACAAGTTGGAATAACTACAGTATATGTAACCCATGATCAAGAAGAAGCTTTAGCGGTTTCAGATAGAATTGCTGTTATGCATGAAGGCAAGATTCAACAAATTGGGACTCCGAGGCAAGTATTTGAAAGGCCCTTGAACGTATTCGTTTCAAATTTTATAGGGGTTTCAAATATACTTGAGGCTAACATTGAGACAAATGGAGGGGAAAGGAATATAAACTTTGACAATAATTATATTGTAAAAATGGATAATTTAAGGGATGATATCAAAGATGATTTAAAAGTATTGGTATCAGTGCGACCTCATGAATTTATCATTAGTAAAAATGAAGAAGGCATCAAAGGAATAATTAAAGGGAGTATGTTTTTAGGCTTAAATACTCATTACTTTGTGGCATTGGAAGATGGTAAAGAGATAGAAGTAATTCAAAATTCAGATCTAAGCGATATTATACCAAATGGTACTAGAATAAATTTAGAAGTAAAACCCAATAAAATAAATGTCTTTGATTGTAATAGTCAAAAAACTTTGATTCAAGTAGGTGAAAAGCATGAATATGCCAGCTAAAAATAAATTTAATATATGGAATATTTTGGCACTAATCATACTATCATTTTTTCTACTTTTCACAGTATACCCATTGTTTTTAGTACTTAAAAAAAGCATAGTAGATCCAAATACAGGGGCATTTACACTTAGCTATTTAACCAAATTTTTTACCAATAAATTTTACTGGGTTACTTTGATAAACAGTTTTAAGGTCACAATAGTTGTTACCCTATTGTCTGTAGCATTGGGCCTTCCGATTGCATATTTAATGAGGAAGATAAAAATATTTGGAAATAAGATTGTAGAAACTCTGATAATAATTTCATATCTATCCCCTCCATTTATTGGGGCTTATGCTTGGATTCAACTGTTGGGAAGAAATGGAGTGTTAACAAAGTTTATAAATTCAATATTTAAATTACAATTCAACGGGATATATGGATTTCCGGGAATTGTTTTGGTTTTGACACTGCAATCATTTCCTCTGGTTTATATGTACATATCCGGAGCCTTAAAAAATCTTGATAATTCATTGGATGAGGCGGCTGAAAGCCTAGGATATACCAGCCTTGAAAGAGTATTTAAGATCATAATTCCATTGGTAATGCCTACGGTTCTCGCCAGCTGTATATTAGTGTTTATGAGGGTAATTGCAGATTTTGGTACTCCGATGCTTATTGGGGAAGGCTTCAAAACTATGCCTGTTCTAATATATAATCAATTTATGAGTGAAGTTGGAGGAGATGATGGGTTTGCCGCAGCTTTATGTGTAATTATAATTGCATTAACAATATTATTGTTTTTAATTCAGCGATTTGTAGCAAATCATTATTCTTATTCTATGACGGCATTAAAACCTATGATGCCGCAAAAAGAAAAGGGTATAAAGAATATTTTCGCTCATCTATTTGTTTATCTTACTGTTTTGTTGGCAATATTACCGCAAATTGTAGTAATTTATACTTCATTTTTAAAAAATAGAGGAGGACAGGTATTTATTAAGGGGTTTTCACTAGATAGTTATAGGGCTACTTTATTGGCTAAAGACAATTCTATAATACCTAATACCTATAAACTGGGATTGGCTGCAATTTTAATTATTATTGTACTTGGAATATTGATTTCCTATCTAACCGTTAGGAAAAGAAATTCCTTAACATCAACTTTAGATACTATTACAATGTTTCCGTTTATAATTCCCGGTTCAGTTTTAGGGATAGCCTTTTTATTTGCTTTTAATCAAAAACCTCTTCTTTTAAGTGGAACAGCTATAATAATGATAATAGCATTTGCAATAAGAAGGATGCCGTATACAATTCGTTCAAGTACAGCTATTATCAGTCAAATTAGTCCCAGTATTGAGGAGGCGGCAATTAGTTTGGGAGCATCTGAAACAAGGGCATTTACTAGGGTGATTGTTCCTATGATGATGCCGGGTGTCATTGCAGGTGCTATAATGAGTTGGGTAACTGTAATAAGTGAATTAAGCTCTTCAATAATTCTTTATACCAATAAAACGCAGACTTTAACTGTTGCTATATATACGGAGGTAATTCGGGGAAATTATGGGAATGCTGCAGCTTATTCAACGGTTTTAACCCTTACATCAATAGTCTCGTTGCTTTTATTCTATAAATTGACCGGTAAAAAAGAAATAGGTGTATAATATAAACAAGACTTTTTTGTCTTGTTTATATTATTATTGGTGGTGTTTTGATGAAGCATACAAACAAATTTAAGGATTACATAAATAAAATTTTCATCAACTATGCAATCTTATTGATTGGTTTAATTTTAATATTATTTATTGCATCCTTATATTTAAATTTCAGAAACACAGTTATAAGGGTTAACGATTTGTACAATGAAGGGTTAGCTAATTTTCTTGATAAGGAATTTGATAAACATAAGGAAAACTTATTGATTTTAGGGGACGATACTTTTATAAAGAGAGCTATCAATAATGAAGATTACTTAATGAATGCAAATATGCTGCTCTATAAATACTGCAATGAAAATAATGTAAGAGCAAATTTTGTTCTTGCAGATAAGGACTTTAACATAATAACAACTAATTTTTATAGTGTTGATTCAAATTTTTCAAAAATTGAAAAGTCTATTGAAAATTTATCTTATTATCTATTAAAAGATATCAATACAGTTGATATGACATTAGATATATTTGATTATAATGGCAGACCAAGACCACACTTGCTGTTTGGCAAGCCTATTGTAGAGGATAATAAAACGTTGGGTTATTTACTATTTTATATAAAGGAAGATGACTTAAAGAATTATGTGGGCTTGAAAGATGTGGATAGCATAGCTTTAACAGATAGATTCAACAATATATTTTATACCACAAATGAGTCATTAGCTGATAATATGGGGAAATTTAAATTGGAGAATGACGGTAAAAAATTTGTTTCCTTTAATAATAAAAGTTATTATATTAAAAAAAATAGTATTCAGAATGGCAATATCAATATAATCACTATGACATCTATAAGCAGGCATCAAGAATTTCTTAAAGTTGGCATATTTGCATCTTTAATCATCAGCATTTTGATTCTCATTCTTATTATGTGGCTATCCCCCGTGGTAGCTAAGCGGAGTCTTCATTCATTTGATTCCTTAATTTACGCTGTATCTCAAATGAAAGAAGGAAATATAGATTACAGAATTGAATCAAAGACATTTGATGAATTTCAAATAATATATGATGAATTTAATAGTATGACTTCTCAAATAGAAAACTTAATTAAACGAAATGAAGAGATTGCTGAAAGGAAAAGACTCACTGAAATCAAACATCTGGAAAGTCAGTTCAATCCTCATTTTTTATTTAATGTTTTAGAAATGCTAAAATATGAAATATTATTTGATCCAAAAAGGGCATCAGATATGGTTGTATCATTTGCTAATTTGATGAGATACAATATATACTATGGAAGTGTGGAAGTGCCATTGAAAACCGATATATCCTATCTTGAAGATTATTTGAAAATACAAAAAATGAGATTTAATTCAAGATTGGACTATAGCATTGAGGTTGATGATGCCTTGTTAGATAATATGGTTCCAAAGTTGATACTTCAGCCTATCGTTGAAAATAGTATAAAATATGGCATTGAAAATACAAATCATTTAGATATTGCTATTCGAATAGATAAATATGAAAATGATATTAGAGTTTTAATTATAGATAATGGCATAGGAATAGAAAAACATAAGTTAGAAGGAATAATTAATACTTTTCAAAATGAAAGTGCTGCACCAAATAGCATTGGTTTATATAATGTTCATAGGGTGATAAAATTGTTATATGGGGATGAATATGGCGTAGATATAGAAAGTGATAAAAATGGCACGAAAGTTAAAATACTGATACCGATAATAGGAGTTGTGAAGAATGTATAAGATTCTTGTAGTAGAAGATGAAGATATAATTCGCAAAGGTCTGGTATATATGGTGGATTGGACGAAACTAAATTGCATAGTGGCAGGAGAAGCTAGGGATGGAATAGAAGGTCTGAAGAAGATTAGAGAACTAAAACCTGATATAGTTATTACAGACATTAGGATGCCTTTTATGGATGGCATCCAAATGCTTGAAAAAAGCAGGAGTGAATTAGATTATGAAACTATTATAGTTTCAGGATATAGTGAATTTGAGTATGCAAAAAAGGCAATTACCTTTGGAGTAACTGATTACCTATTAAAGCCAATAGATTTCGAAGAATTGAATGACGCTATTAATAAAATAACCCGAAAATTAGGAGATAAGAAAAAAGCTAAGGCAAAAATACAGTCGCAAAATGAAATCAATTTATATGAGAAAGTTTTGAATATCAAGCATTATAATTCAGTTGGAAATAAATCCAAGCATGTTGAACAAATGATAGATTATATCGAGAATAATTATAATAATAAAATTTCTTTAAACGATTTATGTGATGAAATGGAACTTTCATCGGTATATTTAAATAACCTGTTCAAACATGAGACAAACTATACATTCAATGATTTCTTGAACAGATATAGAATTTTAATTTCAATACAGCTGTTGAAGGATGGCAAACTTATGATTTATGAGATCGCAGAGAATGTTGGATTTCAAGATTATAAATACTTTAGCATAGTGTTTAAAAAATATATTGGGGCATCGCCTACAGTTTTTTTGGAATCACTTTCATAAAATTATTGGATTTTATTAATTTAAAGCAGAAAGAGGGGACATTATGAATTACGATTTAATTGAAAGAGAAAATGCAGTTTTAATAAAAAATATGCTGGATTTTGATCCTAAGCATATATTTGAATGCGGGCAATGTTTTAGATGGCATCTTGAAGAAGATAACAGCTATACTGCCATAGCTTATGGAAAGGTAATCAATGTAAAAAAGGACGGATGCGATATAATATTTTCTAACACCGATATGAAAGATTTTCGAAATATATGGTACAGATACTTTGATTTGGATAGAGACTATGGGGAAATAAAAAGAGAGCTATCAAAAGATCCTATTCTCAAAGAAGCAATAAGTTTTGGACAAGGTATGAGGATATTAAATCAAGAGCCTTTTGAGACGACTATTTCTTTTATCATTTCCGCAAACAACCAAATACCTAGGATAAAGAAGGCGGTTGAACTTATATCAAATGATTTGGGAGACTATGCGGGTACATGGAATGGGAAAGATTATTTTGGATTTCCTGTGCCTGAAAAGCTAGCTAATTTGGATGCAAATTATATAAAAGATAAATATAGGGTAGGTTTTAGAGCAGAGAGGATTAAAGAAGTAAGCAGGCTTGTAGCAAATAAGGAATTTGATTTAAACTGTATATATAATTTATCAAGAGAAGAAGGGAAAAATCTATTGACAACATTGCCGGGAGTTGGACCAAAGGTAAGTGATTGCATACTGCTGTTTGCCTTTGATAAGAGCGATGCATTTCCGGTTGATGTTTGGGTAAAAAGGGTTATGGAATATTTTTATCTAAAAGAGGAAACCAATGTAAAACATATAGGTATGCACGGAGCCAGAATATTTGGTAAGCTTGCAGGCTTTGCTCAACAATATTTATTTTATTATGCAAGGGAATTAAACTTGGGAAAAGAGAAGAAACAGGTAATAGGTAATAGGTAAAAGATAAAAGATAAAAGATAAAAATATAGTGAATAGCTAACAGTGAATAGTGAACAACAAAAGGCAGTATAATAATTGCAAGAGTCATTCTAGAACAACGAAGTGAAGAATCCCATGTTAGTCACTGTTTTTTAATTGTGAACTGCTAATTGTGAATTGATACGGTTCATTGTATTTATTTTGTCATTGTTATGTAAACTAAATGTAACTATTTTCCACTTATTTTATTATATAATTAAAAAAACATTTATATGGATTAAGAGGGATATTATGAAATGGGAAAAATGTGTATTTTTAGGGGTTACACTTATATTTCTAATATTTCTCTTTTTTGTGTTTTCGTCTCATAGATTGATTTTAGATGAGAATATCGGAGACATAAATGGTGACGATGAAAATGAGTCGATTGTTTTAATGAAGCGAGCATTTAGAAAATATGGAGAAGAAATTATAATATATTCTAATGATGGGAAGGAAATATATAGGGAAGATTTTTCAGAATTAAAACCTTGGAAAGTGGCTGTGGGTGATGTAGATGGTGATGGGATTTGTGAAATATCAATAGGCGTTTATAAAGAGACTCTATTTCATCCCATAATGGCTAAGCGTCCTTTTGTATATAATTTTGTAGAAAATTCTCTTCACCCTAAGTGGAGGGGATCTAGGTTGTCAAGACCTTTTACAGATTACATATTTTATGATATTGACGGAGATAAAGTAGATGAGCTTATCTCAATTGAAATACTCGATAGTGGGGATAAAGTTATAAACACATATAAGTGGAAAGGCTTTGGATTTGAATCCTTTGTGCAAAGCAGCAATTATGAGGATATTTTCACTGCCCATGAAGAGGATGACCTTGTTCATATTGAATATAGTGATGCCGGGCATAGAGTTAAGGGAGTTTTAAATTATTGTGATGGTATATTAACCATAGAAAGGGTGGTAGGAGATGTTTAGTAAAAAGAAAGTTTTTTCATTTATTTCTTTAGTACTTGTTTTAGCATTAAGTTTTGTTGGCTGTGCAAATTCAGCCGTAAAGGACAATGTAGAGGAGACATCTTATGAACTTGAGAAATTTGAACCGCAAAATGTTGATGTTCCTTACAATCCTGTAAATTTCACTGCAAAGGTGAAGCCATATAAGGTGAGTGAGGATTTGTCTAACATAAAAAATGCGGATAAATTTGGAGAATTTTCCGCAGAACAGCTGGATTTAATCCTTAAGAACAATTTTGTAGTTAACCCAACCAAGGAAGAGCAGCTTTTCTATATATATGAGAAAAATGAATATTTAGAGATTCCCTCATTTATTACGACTGATTCTGTACTGCATACTTACCATATTTTTTATGACTATTATCTAAGGACTTTAGAAAATGAAAAGCTTTTAGGAATTTTGGTAGAGTTAACCGATAAAATGCTAAAAACTTCAATTGATGTCTACAATGATATCAGCGATGAAGAGGTAAAGTCAGCACAACTAAAAAATATTGCTTTCTTTGCCACCGCACAACTCTGTCTAAATAAGTCTCTGACTGATGATTTTCCCAAAGAAGCTCTTGAAATGGCAAATAAGGAATTCGATTTAATAAATGCTCATGAAGGCTTTGCTCAGTCAGCAATATTCCCATATGAACTTGATTATAGTCAGTATGTACCAAGGGGGCATTATACAAGAAGTGAGGATTTGGGCCTTTATTTTAAGGCTATGATGTGGTATGGGCAAGCACCTTTTGCACTATATACAGAAAAAGGCGGGATAAAAGAGAGAAATGTGGAGCAAACACTTCAGGCACTTTTAATTACCTTTACCATGTATAGCAACAAGGAATTTTTCGATAAATGGCAAAATATATATGAACCCACAAACTTCTTTGTTGGAAATGCAGATGATTTAGGTATTTATGAATATGGAGAATTGCTATTTAAGATATATGGG
Source organism: Paratissierella segnis (assembly GCF_014385195.1). Lineage (GTDB taxonomy): Bacteria > Bacillota > Clostridia > Tissierellales > Tissierellaceae > Paratissierella > Paratissierella segnis. Next base: position 108,514 of record NZ_JACRTG010000030.1, on the reverse strand, counting down.
AAAAATCCGGATCTTAATAAATTCAATGACAAAGAAAAATTGGATAAATTTTATGAGGAAGCGGACAAATTACCGGAACCGAAGATTCAGGCTAAATATACTTCTGTAAGCACTCCAAGCGGAAAGCAGTTTAGGTTTATGGGTCAAAGATATGTACTGGATGCAGATATAGTTCAACAACTGGTTGAACCTATATCAAGACCAATACCTTCCGGACTTGATGTTATGGGAGTTCTTGGTTCTAAAAAAGCAGAAGAAATACAGCTTGAAAAGGAGGAAAATAAATACTGGGATAAGTATCCGGAAGTTTTTAATTCTCTAAGAGATAGATTTTCTAAAGCCACGGACAATGAATGGATGTCAAATATATATAATGGATGGATATGGACATTAAAGGGATTATTAGAGCCTTTCGGCGATGGTTATCCTTCATTTATGACCAATGAGGCATGGGAGCTTAAAGATTTGAATACAGCCCTTGGCAGCTGGTCAGAATTGAAGCACGATACAATCCTTTATGGAAAGCAAAGCGGTGCAGAAAAAGGCGGCGGCGGGTATTTCGTTGTTGGATATGTAGAGCCCAATATAGAAGTTTACGAAAAGCTTTTGTGGCTAACTGAATTTTCAAGGGAGAACTTAAATATAAGGAACCTAAGCATTGAAAGCATAGATGAGAAAATGATAAAATTTGAAGATTTACTTGAGTTCCTTATCAATTGCTCAGTAAAACAACTAAATAATGAACAATTGAGTGAAGAAGAATATAATAAAATCGGATATTATGGTGCTATTCTTGAAGACCTTATGAATTCATTTGTAGAAGGAGATGCTAGGTGGTTTGAGATAACCTCAGAAACGGATAAAAATATGGCAGTAATTGCGGATTTCCATACCGTAGCACCAAATATATATGACAAAAGCGGATATATGGAAGCAGGAGTAGGTCCTGCCTATGAAATATATGTTGTGGTTCCAATTGCAGGCGAATTGTATCTTACAAGGGGTGCTGTCTTTAGTTATCATGAATTTATTTCGGAGGAAAGATTGACAGATGAAGCTTGGCAGGAAATGATCAACAAAGATAACAAACCCCCTATGCCGGAATGGACTAATTCCTTTATTAAGGAAGGAAAAGGAGAAATACCATGGCCATACTAATGTCAATTCACAGTTCACATTTTACAATAGGAGAGCAAAACCATCATAATAACAATACTGAAGCATGTGAATTGTGAGTTTGATTGATTTATAGTATTGAAAAATTTAATTGGGAAACAATAAACATTGGTGGGTTTTACGAAAAATTTGATCCTAATTTTATTTTTCAAATAGCTTTTTTGATATTTTTATAAAACAGGCTGATAAGTTAAGTAAATTAAAGAAAAAAATAGATAAATAGAGATTTTTATATAAAATAGTGGATTATATGGGAATATTAAGAAAATATGAAGCTTGATAAGAAATTCATTTTTTATTAATATAATAGGTAGTTGTTAGCACTCGTTATTAGTGAGTGCTAACAAAATATGATGAAGATTTTATAATTTAAGGAGGTATACAATGAACTTAAAACCATTAGGAGACAGATTAGTCATTAAAAAAGTTGAGGTAGAAGAGAAAACAAAAAGTGGTATTGTTTTACCAAGTACGGCGAAGGAACAACCATCAATGGCTGAAGTTTTAGCTATTGGAAGTGAAATAACCGATGATGAAAAGAAAAAGGATACTATTAAAGTAGGCGACAAGGTTATATTTTCTAAGTATGCAGGAACAGAAATTAAGGTTGATAATGAAGAGTTAACAATCTTAAAATTAAGCGATATTTTGGCGGTAGTAGAATAAGACGATTCAAATCAATTCACAAATCACAATGCAGAATGCACAATTGTGAAAGCAGTAAATTAGGGACTTACAAAAATACCCGATAGTACGACTCGAATAATTGTGAATTGTTAACTGTAAATGTGAATTGAAAATTAAATTTACTTAGTAAATTCCAAAGGAGTGTGTATATAATGGCAAAAGAAGTAAAGTTTGGTGAGAACGCTCGTCGTTCAATGGAAAAAGGTATAAACCAATTAGCTGATACGGTTAAAGTAACATTAGGACCTAAAGGAAGAAACATTGTTCTTGATAAAAAATTTGGCGCACCATTGATTACAAATGATGGCGTTACAATAGCTAGGGAAATTGAACTAGAAGATAAGTATGAAAATATGGGTGCTCAATTATTAAAAGAAGTTGCAACAAAAACTAATGATGTAGCAGGTGATGGTACTACAACAGCTACCTTATTGGCTCAAGCAATCATAAGGGAAGGCCTTAAAAACGTAGCTGCTGGTGCAAATCCGATGATTATTCAAAAAGGTATCAAGAGAGCAGTAGATACAGCTGTAGATCAAATCAAACATTTTTCAGTAAAAGTTGAAACAAAAGAATCCATAGCTCAAGTTGCATCAATTTCTGCAGGAGACGAAGAAATTGGTAAACTGATAGCCGATGCTATGGAAAAGGTTGGTAACGATGGTGTAATAACTGTAGAAGAATCAAAATCCATGGGGACTACATTAGATGTTGTAGAGGGTATGCAATTTGACAGAGGATATGTTTCAGCTTACATGGTAACCGATACTGAAAAGATGTTAGCAGAATACGATAATCCATATATTTTAATTACAGATAAGAAGATATCCAACATACAGGAAATCCTGCCTATACTTGAACAAATAGTACAAATGGGCAAACCTCTTGTTATTATAGCTGAAGACATTGAAGGGGAAGCTATGGCTACCTTGGTGTTGAATAAACTAAGAGGAACCTTCAACTGTGTAGCTGTCAAGGCTCCTGGTTTTGGTGACAGAAGAAAAGAAATGTTACAAGATATTGCTATTTTAACAGGTGGAACTGTAATATCAGAAGAATTGGGATATGACTTGAAAGAAGCTAAAATTGAAATGTTAGGTAGAGCAGCAAAGGTTAAAATAGATAAAGAAAACACTGTTATAGTTAATGGTGAGGGAGATTCATCAGAGATTCAAAACAGAATTAAACAAATAAGAGCTCAACTTGAAAATACTGAATCAGAATTTGATGCAGAAAAATTACAAGAAAGATTAGCAAAATTGGCAGGGGGAGTAGCTGTTATTCAAGTTGGTGCTGCTACAGAAACAGAATTAAAAGAAAGAAAATTAAGAATTGAAGATGCTTTATCAGCAACTCGTGCTGCAGTTGAAGAAGGTATGGTACCGGGTGGTGGAACTGTACTAATAGATGTAATTCCTGCCGTTTCCAAATTATTAGATTCAGCTCATGGTGACGAAAAAACTGGAATCAATATTATTGTAAGAGCATTAGAAGAACCCGTAAGACAAATCTCAGCAAACGCAGGACTAGAAGGCTCTGTTATAGTAGAAAAGGTTAAATCAGAAGAAGCAGGAATAGGATTTGATGCGCTATCTGAATCTTATGTAAATATGATTCAAGCTGGTATTTCCGATCCAACTAAAGTAACTCGTTCAGCATTGCAAAATGCAGCTTCAGTTGCAGCAATGGTATTGACAACAGAAGGTGCTGTAGCAGATATAGAAAGTGAAGAACCAATGCCACCTATGAATGGAGGCGGAATGGGCGGAATGGGTATGATGTAATAAAGCCCAAGATTAATTTATTTTAAATAGATTCTATTTTTTAAAAGGCTTGACAAAATTTTAAGTAAAATTTTGTTAGGCCTTTTTAGGTTTGATAAACAAATTGAATTATATTATCTATTGGCTTTTATCAAACATTTTATTATGGTAATATATACATATAAGCAAGGTAAGGTGAGAGAATGAATCTGAAAGAATATGTTGAAAGAAGAATAAAAATTACATTAAATGATGGACAGATACTTATAGGTAATTGTATTGGATATACTAACGCCATAGAAAATGACCCAGAGAAAGATAGTATCGATGTAAAGGTAAATAAATATATATATGAAATATATATCGATGAAATAAATAGTATAGAGAAAATTTAACGGAGGTGTTAATATGTCAGTTCTTGTTTGCGGTGGGGCAGGATATATAGGGTCACATTGTGTTTACAAGCTGATAGAGTTGGGACAAAAAGTGGTAGTAGTAGACAATCTTCAGACGGGTAATAGTAAAGCTATCCACAAGGATGCAATATTTTACAAGGGAGATATAAGAGATTTAGATTTTTTAAATAAGGTGTTCACGGAGCAGGAGATTGATTCGGTAATTCACTTTGCTGCAAATTCATTGGTGGGTATAAGCATGAGTGAACCACTTAGTTACTTTGACAACAATGTATACGGTACCGAAATGTTACTCAGAGCAATGTCTCAAAATGACATAAAAAAAATTGTATTTTCATCAACTGCGGCGGTCTATGGGGAGCCAAAATCCGTTCCGATATTGGAGACGGATGAAACGAATCCAACAAATCCGTACGGAGAGACAAAACTGGCGATGGAAAAGATGATGAAATGGGTAGATATAGCTCATGGGATTAAATTTGTATCTTTAAGATATTTCAATGTGGCGGGAGCCCATGAAAGCGGGTATATTGGCGAGGCTCACAGTCCGGAAACTCATTTGATACCATTAGTCTTGGAAGTTCCATTGGGTAAAAGAGAAAAGGTTCTAATCTTTGGAGATGATTATGAAACAAAAGATGGAACTTGTATTAGGGACTATATTCATGTAATGGATCTAATAGAGGCACATTTATTGGCATTGGAGTATTTGGAGAAAGGAAATAAAAGCGATATATTCAATTTAGGCAATGGAATGGGCTTTTCAGTTAAGGAAATCATCCATGCATCTGAAAGAGTAACAGGGCAAAAAATTAAAAACGAGATTGCTCCAAGAAGATTAGGAGATCCGGCAATATTGGTGGCATCCTCGGAAAAAGCTAAAAATATTTTAAGTTGGAGACCAAAGTATACCGATATAAATGATATAATTTCTTCTGCATGGAAGTTTCATAAAACACATGAGAATGGGTTTAATTAGTGGTGATAATATGATAGATATAAACGAAGAGATAAGAAATCTGGTTGAATTTGCAATACTAAAAGGTTTGATTGAAATAAGGGACAGGACATATGGGATCAATAGGCTGTTGGATGCTTTGGAGCTGGATTCCTATAATGAGCCCAAGGATAAATTTAAGGGAAATTTAGAAGTAGGAGATATATTGGGAAATATAAGACTATGGGCAGTTGAGAACGATAGAGTGGAAGATGACAGCAACGATTTATTGGATTTATATGATACAAAGATTATTTCTCAGCTTATTAAAATGCCTTCCCAAATAGAAGATGAATTTTGGAAGAACTACAGAATATCTCCACAGAAAGCTACGGATTATTACTATAATCTTGCTAAGAATTCAAACTATATAAGGCAAAAGAGAATTGCGAAGGACATAAAATGGAAATATAAAACAGAATATGGAATATTGGATATAACTATAAATTTGTCTAAACCTGAAAAGGATCCCAGAGCCATAGCAAGAGCTAAAGAACTAAAGTTTTCAAACTACCCAATGTGTCTATTATGCAAAGAAAATGAAGGCTATGCCGGTAGGCTCAATCATCCGGCTAGGGGCAATCATAGGGTAATTGGAGTTAGATTGGCTGGGGAACAGTGGTATTTACAGTATTCACCATATGTCTATTATAATGAGCATAGCATAGTATTTAAAGAAACCCATGAGCCTATGAAAATAACGAAAATGACGTTCAGAAGACTATTGGAATTTGTCAGCATATTTCCTCATTATTTTATTGGCTCCAATGCTGATTTACCTATAGTTGGGGGATCTATCCTCAGTCATGATCACTTTCAAAGCGGTAATTATACATTTCCAATGGCAGAAGCAAAGGAAGAAAATAAAATAGACTTGAAAAATGGCATAAAGGCATGTACGATACAATGGCCAATGAGTGCAATTCGCCTCAAAGGGAAATCAATAGAAGAACTAACTGACACAGCCTATGATATATTTTTAAGATGGAAGGATTATGATGATGAGAAAGTGGACATACTATCCCATTCAAATGGGGAAGAACATAACACCATAACCCCCATATGCAGATTTAGAGATGAGTTTTATGAGTTGGATTTGGTTTTAAGAAACAATAGAACCACCGGAGATAGACCATATGGGATATTTCATCCCAGAGAAGAATATCACCATATTAAGAAGGAAAATATTGGTCTAATAGAGGTTATGGGTCTTGCTGTACTTCCATCTAGGCTTAAGACTGAGATGGAATTATTAAAAACTTATCTTTTAAATGACGATATAGAAGGGATAAAAAATAATATAGATTTGAATAAGCATTATACTTGGGTATTAAGTATCTTGGACAAACATAAAATATCTGAAGAAAATTTGGACGAAATATTGAATAAGGAAATTGGTGAAGTGTTTTTAAATGTTCTAAAGGATGCAGGAGTATTTAAAGAAACGAATATAGGGAAAAAGGCATTTAATAAATGTAGACTTGCATTATTGGCAAATTGATTATAAGCTCAAAAGGAGAATTGAATGATAGAAATAAACGACTTAAAGGACATAGCTATATTAGTTGATTTTGATGGTACAATCACAACTGAAGATACAAATGATGTTTTGGAAAACAAATATGCAAGTGAGAAGGTAAAAGAATTAGGGAAATTATATGATCGTGGGGAAATAGATCTAATAAATCTTTTTAATAGTTTATTCAGTGAAATAAAATTAACTGAGGAAGAATATATTGATTTCATTGTAAACGGATTTCAGTTAACAGATGGCTTTATAGACTTCTATAACAATGTAAAATCCCATAATATAGAATTTGCTATAGTAAGCGGTGGATTTGACAATGGCATAAAATCTATTTTAAATAAGTATGGAATAGAAGATGCTACAATCCTAGCGAATCATTTAAAATTTAATGGCCGTGATATCACTATACAATTTCATGATGGTGATGATTTAAATTGTTGCGAATATGGTCCTTGCGGCAATTGTAAATTAAGGCATTACAGAAGATATAAAGATAAATATAAGAAAGTTATATTCATAGGAGACGGAAATACGGACAAGAAGGTCGCAAATATTGCAGATGTGGTATTTGCTAAGGATTCTCTTTTAAAATATTGCATCTCGAATGGAATCGAGCATATACCTTGGAAGGACTTCAATGATATAAATAAAAGAATATTTGAAGTGAAAAGTTAAGGACTATTAATGAAGAAGAGGGACATTTGTTATTATGACATATTGTAAATAATAGTCAATATATAGGAGGGGTTTTTAATGTTAATTAAAAATGTGAAATTGATTACACCTTATGAAGTAATGACTGGACACGCAGTAATAATAAAGAAAGGCAAAATTGTTGATATTTTGCCCCAAGAATCAGTTATTTCTGATGAATATGATGAAATAATAGATGGAAAGGGATATTTTTTGGCTCCTGGTTTTGTTGATATTCACAATCATGGGAATTCAGGATTTGATATAATGGACGCAACGGATGATGCGCTTAATCATATAGGGGCGTTTCATTTGAAAAATGGAGTCACTTCCTATTTAGGGACAGTGATTACATCATCATATGAAAATATTATAAAAGCAATAGACAATGTGGCGAATTATAAAAATGGCAAGGATGTATCTCAAATTTTAGGTATCCACCTTGAAGGACCATTCTTTGCAGTAGAGAAAAAGGGAGCACAACCTGAAATATACATTAAAAAGCCGGATATGGAAGCTATGAAGAAAATCCTTGAAGCCTCAAAGGGAAAATTGAAAATGGTATCAATTGCGCCAGAAACAGAAGGGGCATTGGATGTAATCTCCTATCTTAAAGAAAATGAAGTTAGCGTATCAATGGCACATACTACTGCTACTTATGATGAAGCAAGAAAAGGTGTAGACCATGGGATTACTGTTGCTACCCATATATATAATGGAATGAGGACATTTTCTCATAGAGAGCCCGGAGTCGTAGGCTTATCTTTGGTAGATGATAGGGTTTATTGTGAAATGATTTATGATAGGATACATTTACATGACGGAGCTGTGAAAATTGTTCTTAAGATTAAAGGACCGGATAAAACAATTTTGATTTCGGATGCGATGAGAGCGGCAGGACTTAAAGATGGCGATTATGAATTGGGCGGTCAAAAGGTAATAGTCAAGGGTGGCGCAGCACGGCTTGAAAATGGAAGTTTGGCAGGGTCAACACTTAATTTGCATGATGCAGTATATAATCTGGTGAATTATTTGGATGTACCAATTCATGAGGCAGTAAGAATGGCAAGCTTAACACCTGCAAAGGCAATCAAAGTAGATAAAAACAAAGGCAGCATTGAAGTTGGAAAGGATGCGGATTTAATACTTATTGATAAGGATATAAATATTTTAGAAACTATAATTGCCGGAAAGGCAATAAGATAAGATGTATTAATAAGTTTTGTATACCAATAATATGGAGGGCTGTAAGTGATTGAGATTATCACTTACAGCCCTTTTAATATCCTAATTTTCCTTTTTTAAGTCACAACTCAAGTTTTGTAATTGAAATTGTAATTTGTGAATTACAATGCAGTAGTTTTTAATATACTTAACGTTATAATTATTGTAATAAAATTTTAATTGAGTTTTAATCTACAGCATGTAATATATAAATATTAGCAAATACAAAAAGAGGGGAAAATAAAAATGGCACAAGAAAAGAGAATTTATATTTTATTGTCCCATAGCGGGTCGCTTTTTTCAAAAGCAATAAACATCTATACAAAAGCTCCCTATACTCATGTCTCAATAGCATTTGATAAAAATCTAAATGAACTATATAGTTTTGGAAGGCTAAAACCTGATAATCCAATCTTTGGAGGGTTTGTACATGAAGATATAGAAAATGGAACATTTGCTAGATTCCCAAACACAAGATGTGCTCTATATAGTTTAAAGGTTAACAAAAGGCAATATAGAAAATTAAAAAAAGAACTATATAAATTTAAAAGGGAATCATATAAATATGGTTACAATTTTCTTGGAGTATTGACAGCAATGTTTAATTATCCAATGAAAAGAAAATATAATTATTTTTGTTCTCAATTTGTATGTGAAATTTTACTAAATAGCGGGATACATATAGTAAATAAACCACCAGGACTTACATCTCCAATGGATATAAAACAATATGAAGGGTTGGAATTAATCTATGAAGGATACTTAAGCACCTATAGTTGCGAAAGTGATGAAGGCTATTCAATTGAATTAAATTAATAACAAATAAAGGGGACTTAAAAAAAGTTCTCTTTTTTTGCAGTATTTTATTTATCCTTTACGTTATAATTAATATAGGAGAGGAGGGGAGGCATGGATAGAGAAAGTCTTTTAATTAAGAGAACATGTGGTGGCGATGAAGAGGCATTTTCTGAAATCATAGACATATATAAAAATTATATTTTTGCTATTATTTTAAATTTCATAAAGGATTATGACGAAGCGGAAAATGTTGCACAAGAAGTTTTTTATCAAATTTATGTCTCCCTAAATCAATTTGATAATATAAATTTTAAAGCATGGATAAGTCGCATTGCAACAAATAAGTCAATTGACTGGATAAGGAAGAAAAAAAGTAGATTCAGAGAAGAAATTCTTGAAAATTCAGAAGGTGTCATTGATATTGTGGGCTCTTCCGAAAGAGAAAATCCCGAAATACTTCTTGTAGAGAAAGAAAACAAAGAGGTATTAAATAAAGCTTTGAATAGTATTCCGGAAATCTATAGGGAAGCAATCGAAAAGTTCTATTTCAAAGAGATGACTTATGAAGAAATAGCCAAAGAGGAAGATGTAACAGTAAAAACTATAGCATCAAGATTATATAGAGGTAAAAATCTACTGAGGGAGAAATGGAGGGAAGAAAATGAAGCATTATGATTTTGTGGAATGGCTGTTATATAAAAATAATGCACTGCCTGAGGATATGCATGATGAAATGCAGGAACATCTGTCAAATTGTGATATTTGCATGGATATATTTTTGTCCCTTATAGATGAAAAGGAGATTTTAGCTGCGGAAGATATAATCCAAAAAGATTTTAATGATAAGGTAATAAACAAGATTTCCGAAAATAAAATCAAAGTATTAAAATCTAAAGATAATAAGAGGGCTTTTAATTATCAATTCGGATACTATGTTGCAGTGGCGGCTGTTACGATAATTCTTACATTCAGTGGAGCTTACACAAATCTGGTAGATTCGGTCCCTAAGATTACCAAGTCAATGGAAATATCGGAAGTACAGAGACCGAATGTAATAGTAAATTTTTCTGAAAAGATAGTAAATAGTACTTCTGCGTTTTTAGGTAGCATAGAGAATATTGAAAGAAATAAGGAGGGAAAATAATGAGAGATAAAAGTAAATTTATAGCATTTATGTTGTCGGTAATACCCGGATTATCTCATTTTTATATAGGACTTAAGGAAAGAGCCATTATATTTTTTATGGTGACATTAGGGGCATTGTTAGGGTGTGTCGGTTTAGCAGGTCTTACGAGCAGCGAAGGATTTATTGTTCTATTTATTGTTATATACCTTGTAATTTGGTTAATAGCATTGATAGATGTATTTTCGGCTTGGAAAAAGCTGGAGTTAAGAGAACTGTATAATGGTGAGGCGACGGATATGAACAACACCGTAATAGATAAAAAATTCAATAAAAAAACTGTAACATTAGCATTATCAATTATTCCGGGAGCAGGTCATATGTATTTGGGACAGATGGAAAAGGGACTTATAATTATGGGTGCATTTTTCTTTTCCGTATTCTTTATGGGCTGGCTGGGAATCAGTCTTTTGTTGTTTTTATTGCCGCTAATATGGTTTTATAGTTTCTTTGATGCCATGCATACTGTTGATGGGAATACGGAAGATGTTGATTACAAAGAGATAAACCTCCCGGCAATTAAGCCTGAATGGGTTGGTTTTTCTCTTATAGGTATAGGTGTGGTTATTATACTGGAGAGGATACTCTATCCTTTGATTAATTGGGAGATAAGACGTTATGTACAGACATCGGTTGTGTCCTTAGTGTTTATCATTTTGGGGATATTCATACTAAAGAAGAATAAACATGTAGGTATAGAAGAATCCGATATAAAGGAGGATGAAGATAATGAAGAATAAAAGAGTAGGTACAATATCTATGGCTATTGTATTGATTGCCCTTGGAGTTTTGATATTTTATTCTCAGATAAATAAGGTCTCAACCTTGAACATTGCATTAAAACTTTGGCCATTGATACTTATATTGTTGGGATTAGAGATACTTTATTATAGATTTATATATAAGGAAGATGTAATAGTAAAATATGATGTATGGAGTATTTTTATAGTATTTGCAATATTAATTGCCAATTTAGGAATATTTGCAATGACTGAAACCGGATTATTGTCTAAAATCCGTGTCTATGCTGTAACGGATGACTATCATTTTGATATGGATATAAATGAATATACTGTCGGAGAAAATATTAAAAAGATAATTTTAGATGAATCTACAGACAAGTTATCCATAAGAGCCGTTGACAACAACATCATCACTGGTTCTGCTAAAGTTGATATAAGTGCAACCAGCAAAGAAGAAGCACTTAAATATAGGGACGAGGAATTATTTCAATTTAAAGAAGTAGGAGATACTATATATGTTTCACTAAAAGAAAATAGGAGCAATCCAACAGGATATTTGCGGCCTTATGATATAAGCTTAAATTTGCCAAAGGATATTGATGTGGAGCTAAGAAATTGTTATAGTATAGATTTAGTATATGATAATTTTAGAAACAATTTCATTTTGGACAATATTAGCCGCATAGATATGAGGTTGAATTCAGAAAATGATATAAAGGTAAAAGCATATGTTGAATCAGAGGATTTCTTAAGAGGAAATGTAGATTGGAAGTTTGACGAATACGGCGAATATATAAATGGCGAAGGTAGCAAGCTAATCAATATATTGAACTCAGATGATATTACAGTTGATATAATATAATTTGATTATAGTTTTAAATGATGATCTAATGTAAATACTGCAACGGGAGATAATTTCTAATTAACTCCCGTTGCTTTTTATGACCGTGTATTCTGGTGCACGCCTAGGGGGCAGATTATAATTTGACACTTTTAGATTTATATACTAAAATTTCATTATGATTATTGTTAAATTATAGGGTATTATAAGTATGACAAGTGAAAAGACCATCAGGGAAGTATAAAAGACATCAATGAACTTACATTATAAAAATTTACTTAGAATTAGACTAATATTTTTTGGAGGAAAAAAGTTGCCTGACAAAATAACTATTGATAAAATAGAAGAGAATCTAAGATTTTTTAAAAAGATGTATGATGTTGTAAGAATTGTGGATCCTATTTTCAAACAAGTTGTTGAATATAGTGATTCATTATTAGATCCAACGGATGATGTTTGCTATGAATATTGGGTAGATGGTAAAATCTGTAATAACTGTATCTCTATACGTGCTCACAATGAGAATAGAACTTTTATGAAATTAGAGCAAACAGAGAATGCGACCATGTTGGTTACAGCTATACCAATAGAGGATGCTAAAACACCTATCATAGTAGAATTGCTAAAAAACGCTACAGATACTATGTTAATAGGTGAAGGCAATTATAATGAAGGACTTAAAATTAAAGCAATAGTTAATGGGTTAAATCAAAAAATTGTAGAGGATTCATTAACTTCTTTATATAATAGAAGATTTATCAATGAACGGCTGCCAGCAGATATAGTAAAAGCAACAATTGAAGATTGGCCATTGACAATTATGTTTATTGATATTGATAATTTAAAGGATATCAATGACGAATATGGACATTCTATAGGTGACTACGCATTAAAAGAAGTAGGAAATGCCATAAAAAGTTGTATACGTAGCGGAATGGATTGGGCTGCTAGATATGGAGGAGACGAATTTGTAATTTGTCTTAACAATGCAAATTATAAAGAAGTAGAAATGGTTGCTGACAGAATTCGTGATAGCATCAACAAAATAACAGTACCAGCAGGTGATGAACTGATTCATTTAACCGTCTCAATTGGTACTCACACAATGAAAGATTCAAAATTAACTGCAGAAGAATTAATACGTGAGGCGGATAGAAAAATGTATGAAGCTAAAAAAGCAAGTAAAACAGGTCTTTAATATAAATTTAATAAAAAACAGGGGATAATTTGAAATTATTCCCTGTTTTTGTTTTCGAAACATGTTGTTGAGCTCATGCTTTATATTTTTCTTGACTTATAGGTTTAATTTTGTTACATTAAAAGGAAAAGTTTCTACTAAACCATATATAATGTTACTTTTCCTCGAAATTCATAAACGTTAAGTTATATCGACATAATAATACTATATAATGGTTTGTAAATAATAAAAATCGAAGGAGGAATAGTTTTGGAATTTGTAGGCGACGGTTTAACCTTTGATGATGTGCTTTTACTACCCGGTAAATCCGAAGTTTTACCAAGGGAAACAAATACACAAATAAACTTAACAAAAAACATCAAACTTAATATCCCTATGATGAGTGCTGGTATGGATACAGTAACGGAATCAAGAATGGCAATAGCAGTGGCAAGAGAAGGTGGTGTAGGGATTATACACAAAAATATGCCCATTCAAGAGCAAGCTCTTGAGGTTGATAAGGTAAAAAGATCGGAACACGGAATTATAACTGATCCATTCTATCTATCACCTGAAAATGCTGTATCTGATGCATTGGAATTGATGGAAAGATATAGGATATCAGGAGTACCTATAACGGATGAAAATGGTAAACTGGTGGGGATTATTACAAATAGAGATATTAGATTTGAAAAGGAAGTCACAAAAAAGATAGATGAAGTGATGACTAAAGAAAATCTAATAACTGCAACAAATGATATTTCTATGGACGATGCCTTGGAAACAATGAAAAAATATAAAATAGAAAAACTTCCGTTAGTTGACGAAAACTTTCATTTATCAGGGCTAATAACTATTAAGGATATTGAAAAGTCAATCCAATATCCTCATTCCGCTAAGGATAGCAATGGACGATTACTTGCAGGTGCTGCTGTTGGGGTTACAGCAGATATGATGGATAGGGTAGCTGCATTGGTAAAATCTAAGGTTGATGTAATAGTAGTTGATACAGCTCATGGACATTCAAAAGGGGTATTAGAAGCTGTAAAGAGGATTAAAATCGAATATCCAAAATTGAATTTAATTGCAGGAAATGTTGCTACTGCTGAAGCTACAGTAGATTTAATAAAGGCCGGTGCTGATGCAGTTAAAGTAGGTATAGGTCCTGGCTCCATATGTACAACAAGGGTAGTAACCGGTATAGGAGTTCCTCAAATTACCGCTATTGTAAATTGTGCTAAGGCGGCGAAAGAATACGATATTCCTGTAATCGCAGATGGCGGAATAAAATATTCCGGGGATATTACAAAAGCCATAGCTGCCGGTGCAAATGTAGTTATGATTGGGTCATTATTTGCGGGAACAGATGAAAGCCCGGGAGAAGAAGTATTGTATGAAGGAAGAAAATATAAGGAATATAGAGGCATGGGCTCAATGGGAGCAATGGATGCCGGAAGCAAGGACAGATATTTCCAAGAAGGACAAAAGAAATATGTACCTGAAGGAGTAGAAGGAAGAGTACATTATAGGGGACCATTAGGTGAAGTTGTTTATCAATTGATGGGCGGACTTAAATCAGGTATGGGTTATGTAGGAGCTAAAAATATCTTGGACTTGCAAAACAAGGCAAGATTTATAAGGATAACCTCGGCTTCATTAATCGAAAATCATCCACATGATATCCAAATTACTAAAGAAGCGCCAAATTATTCACGAGGATAGGGGGAGGATTATGCAAGATTTTATCGATAGATCAATAGAAGAAATCAGAAATAAAGTAGGAAATAAACAAGCTCTTTGTGCATTGTCAGGCGGAGTGGATTCATCCGTGGCTGCGGTATTGGTGCATAGGGCTATAGGCAATAATCTTACTTGTGTATTTGTAGATCATGGATTACTTAGGAAATATGAAAAAGAACAGGTCGAGAGAGTATTTAGAGATGAATTCAATATGAACTTGATAGTCGTTGATGCAGCGGAGCGATTTCTTGGTAAATTAAAGGGTGTAATTGATCCAGAACACAAGCGAAAAATTATAGGTGAAGAATTTATAAGAGTCTTTGAAGAGGAACAGAAGAAACTTGAAGGTATTGAATTTTTAGTTCAAGGTACAATCTATCCGGATGTAATAGAGAGCGTGAAAGATGGGAAATTAGCAGTTAAGTCTCATCACAATGTAGGCGGATTACCTGCTGATGTAAATTTTGAACTTATAGAACCATTAAGGGAATTATACAAAGACCAAGTTAGAGAAGTTGGCAAAGCATTGGGAATTTCAGAGGATATTGTAGGCAGGCAGCCATTTCCCGGACCCGGGCTTGGTGTAAGATGTTTAGGTGAGATTACAAAAGAAAAATTGGATATCTTAAGGGATGCTGATTTTATTTTTAGAGATGAGATCAAAAAAGCAGGATTAGATAAAGAAATTTGGCAATACTTTGCAGTACTACCAAATATTCAATCTGTGGGAGTTATAGATGGAGAAAGAACTTATTGTCATACTATTGGATTAAGAGCAATAACTACCAAAGATGCTATGACAGCAAAATGGTATCCAATACCATTGGAGTTATTAGACAAAATATCTACTAGGATTACAGATGAAGTATCACAGGTAAATAGAGTAGTATATGACATAACCAATAAACCTCCTGCTACCATCGAGTGGGAATAATTCATATGCAATCTTAAATGAGTAAATTAGAGGATTTGACAAACCCTAAAAATTCTGTGCTTCTAATTTGCTTCTAAAAAGGTAATTATTTAAGGAATAAGTTGATTTTTGAAAGTATAATGCCCCAAATCCGTTCATGGAAATAGGGGCATTTTTATATAATATTATTTATTTTCAGTTAATTCTTGATATATTTTCATTAGTTTAGTCACACATTTTGACTTTGTCATTAATTATAATTGGAGGAAATCAAATGAGACAAAACGAATGGATAACATGAAAAGCTTAGTCGATTTTAGTATAGTGTGGTATACTAAGTATGCATATTCTGCGTACTTGATTTTTAGATTTATTTTAATGATTGCCGAGACCTCCCCAAAGGTTTCTATTTGAAAAAGGAGGAGAGAATATGGAAAAGATAACAATAGAAACTCTTCAAAATATGCACCCGCATGATCTATCGGAGCTGTTTCTAAAGTGGGATGCGGATGAGCGACATTACTGGATGTCACTCTTATCAACCCAACAATTATCTGAAATGTTCAGTTATCTTGAACCGGAGATAGCTGTTGAATTTATTCGTGAATTAGACCATACCCTTCAAGCACAACTGATTGACTTAATGGAACCCGATGATGCTCGGGATCTTTTGTTTAAAATGGATGATCAAGAAAAACAAGAGATTTTAAAAGAACTGGAATCGCAAGACAAAATTAGTCAACTCTTAAGCTATGACGAAGATGAGTCTGGGGCTCATATGACCACCGACTTTATTAGCTTAACACCCGAAATGGACGTTAAGACGGCCACCAAACAAGTCATCACACAAGCCAATGATGTGGAAACAATTAGTCGCTTGTTTGTTGTAGATCATGCAGGGCATTTTTTAGGTACTGTCACCCTTAAAAGATTAATTAAAACAAAATCACCCCAATTGATACAAGCAATTATGGAAGACTATCCTCATGTCTTAGATACCGAACCAATAGAAGAAACGATTCATAAAATGAGAGATTACTCGGCTTTTGAAATGCCCGTCTGTAATCAATCTAAGCTTTTATTAGGTATGATCATGATGGATGATGCCTTAGATACTTATCATAAGGAGGCTACTGAAGACTACGAAAAATTATCAGCCCTGCCAGAAGCTGAACAAGAGGAACACTTTTCAAGGGCTGCCTTTAGGCGGTTACCATGGTTATTGATCTTATTAGTCTTATCCATTCCAATTGCTTATATTACCACTTTGTTTGAGGAAGTCTTAGTTGCCGTAGCAGTGTTGGCATTCTTTCAGCCCTTGATTTTAGATGCTGCTGGTGATGTAGCCACTCAAACCTTGGCCGTGACCTTAAGAATATTAACTAAGAACCCTAAAGATGCCCTTAAAAACGGTGGTAAAGAAATTTTAACCGGATTTTTAACTGGCTTCATTATGGGAGTTTCAGCTTTTGTGATTGCTTATTTTCTAGCCAAACAAATGAATTCAGCACAACCTTTAGCCCTGGCTATTGTGGTAGGATTGTCATTGTGGGTTACTGTTATTATAGCCCCTGTATTAGGGGTATTAATTCCCGTGAGTATCGACAAATTAGGTTTTGACCCGGCTGTTGCTTCAGGCCCCTTTATTACCACCCTCGCTGACTTAATCAGCTTGTTAGTGTTTTTTGGGTTAGCGACCGCATTGTTAGGAGGGCTGTAAAATGGATTGTAAAGAATTAGAACTGTTAGCAAAAGGCCATCCGCTAGATATTGCGCGTATGGTCGAAAATGCTGATGCTGACCGACAATTTGAAATGTTGAATCAACTCCCGGTTGACCGATTGAATGATGTATTTATCGAATTAAGTGATGAACTAGCCTTAAGCTACATTCACTCGCTCTCAGTAGATAGGAAAAAAGAATTATTAGATGCTCTGGAAATGGATGAAATTCGTAATTTATTGGATGATGTCGATACAGCGGAAGTCCAAGAAATTCTCTCCTTATTAGATACGGCTAAACGACAAAAAATGATTCGCATGCTAGCTTATGATGAAGATGTGGCGGCTTCAATAATGAATACTGACTTTATTGTCATTCAAGAAAAGACAAGTATTACAGATGCTACCAGAAATTTAGTGAAAAATGTGAAAGATAGTGATTTTATCGATGAAATCTTTGTTATTGACAGTCATCAAAATTATGTCGGTTCCATTGAATTAAAGAACTTAATATCAGCTCGTAAAGGCGATAAGCTTGATAAGATTATTGAACGTAACCAAGCCGTTATTTATGAACATGATTCAATTCATACAGCGATTAAAAAACTAAGAGATTATGACTATACCGTCATGCCAGTGGTGAATGAACAACATCACCTGATTGGGATTATTACTGCGGATGATATCTTAGATACCATGATTGAAGAATATGAAGAAGATGTTGAACGTTTTGTCGCTGTTGGGGACTATGAGGAAGATTCCTCGGCTTTTGTGAGAACTAAACAAAGACTCCCATGGCTTTTAGCTTCAATCGTCTTGAACCTTGTTATTGCCGGATTTCTATCTTTCTTTCAAGATACTATTGAACAAATCACTGCCCTTATTTTATTTCAACCAATGATCTTGGGAATGGCAGGTAATATTGGCACACAAGCCATTTCGGTGACGATACTGGGATTACACCAATATAAGTTAAGCGGCAAAGATGACGTTAAACTTCATATTCGCGATGAAATAATGATTGGTATACTTAACAGTTTATTAATTGGTTTCTTTGGCTTCATTATTGCCTTTGTTTTCCTATCATTTGTTACCATGGGCGATCAAAATCCGCTTCAATTAGCTTTTGTAGTTGGAAGTTCCTTAGCCGGAGGGATGTTTATCTCCGCTATTTGTGGTGTCTTTATTCCAATTTTTCTTGATAAAATGAATATTGATCCGGCGGTAGCCTCAGGCCCTATTATTAGTACGATCAATGATTTGTTCGCCTTACTCATTTATTTTGCGATTGCGACTGCAATGTTGCTATAATCAAAAAACAGATGGCAGTTGAGTTGGCTGAAAGGGTCCAGCCACTCGATAAGATGGATTTAAAAAACATGGCGGGAACCAGCTTTATATAAAATTTAAATATAATTGTTTAAAATAAGTTTTTTTTATTCATAGCTCTATTTTAGCACCTATTATTTTGATATGTGAATCACTATGGAAATTATCAGATTATTTGAAAAAGCATCTAAAACCATGCGGGAAATCGAAAGGCTTCGGTGGCATAAAGTTAATGATAGTACAGGTTGTAATGACACAGTGTGAATTATGGGCTGATAATACGATGTCGGAAATCAATATTGTGAATTTCCCTAGAAGTGTGATATATGATGTGCGACCTGAAAAAACAATGATGGTAGCACAGGATACGAGTGAATATAATACTGATAAGGAGTAAAAGCATAATTTTTTAAAAATGTTGACAAGCAAACCTATTAGTGTTATCATAAAACAAATCAAAACTTCATAAAAATCCTCATCCTTTGGGTGAGGTAGAGGCGCGATTTCTATTAGTAGTTATAGTGAGGCCGGAAGCCGTTGAATTATAGCAAAAGGAGCCATCGCCGAAGTAGCAGATACCAAAATCTGCTGCTGGGACTATATTTAAAAGGTATAGGACTGTCATCATAGTATTAGCTCGGTACTTTGATGTTGTGCTATCTCACAATGAGCAAGAAAGGAGAGGATTGTCTTAGCTTTGCTATATGCATATAAGCACCTGACGATTCTGTTGGGTGTATTTATTTTGTCTAAAAAGTTTTGATATTATATTAGAAATTTACTCTAAGGGAGATTTTATAATGAAAAGAAGATTATCTTTTATTTTAGTATTAATAATATTAGCAAGTACATTGCTTGCAGCTTGTTCTTCACAACCAAAGTCGGAGGTGCTGACATCATCGGATACACCGTCATCTTCAGGGAAGGATACATTTGTAATAGGTCTTGAAGCAGGTTATGCACCATTTAACTGGACTCAAATGGATGATTCAAATGGTGCCGTTGCGATGAAAGATAGCGCTGAATTTGCCGGAGGATATGACGTAGAAATAGCTAAAAAAATTGCTGAAGGTTTAGGCAAAGAATTAGTAATAGTAAAAACAGAATGGGATGGACTGCTACCTGCATTGACATCAGGTGTGATAGATGCAATAATTGCCGGAATGTCACCTACAGCAGAACGAGCAGAGTCTATTGACTTTACCGATAATTATTATAAGTCCGATTTAGTTATGGTAGTAAAAAAAGGCGGAGCATATGAAAATGCAACTTCACTTAAAGACTTTAAGGGAGCAAAAATTACAGCGCAATTAAATACATTCCATTACTCGGTAATTGATCAAATAGAAGGGGTAAAAAAGGAAACTGCAATGGATAATTTCCCTGCAATGAGAGTTGCTTTGGAAACAGGGATAATTGATGGGTATGTGTCTGAAAAACCGGAAGCCATAAGCGCATCATCTGCAAACCCAAACTTTGCATTTGTAGAATTTGAATACGGCTTTGAAACCTCAGATGATGATACAGCTATAGCAGTAGGATTACAAAAAGGCAGTGAATTGGTCGAAAAGATAAATGAAGTGTTAAGTGGAATTTCTGAACAAGAGCGACAAAGTATTATGGATGCAGCAATTAAAAACCAACCTGCTGCTCAATAATTAATTGAGACTGACTATTTTTATATAGTCAGTTTCATCATGTGATTAGGAGGCATTCAATGAGTTTTAATACAATAGTTAACATATTTATGAAGGATTGGCCAATGTTTTTAAGGGGAGCGGGTATGACTATCCTCATTTCCATCATTGGTACAATAATAGGATTAATAATAGGTCTAATAATCGGTATCGTCCGTACGATTCCGCTGCCAAACAAAGGTATTAAAAAAACGATATTAATTGTTGTCAATAAAATTCTGTCTGTATACATTGAGTTCTTCAGAGGAACACCAATGATAGTTCAGGCTATGGTAATTTTCTATGGTACAGCACAGGCATTTGGCATACAGATGAATAGAGTATTTGCCGCTTTACTAATAGTTTCTATCAATACCGGTGCATACATGTCAGAAATAGTACGCGGGGGAATTGTATCTATAGATAAGGGGCAATTTGAGGCTGCGCAGGCAATCGGTATGAATCATACGCAAACTATGATGAATATAATTCTGCCGCAGGTAATGAGAAATATTTTGCCTGCAACCGGCAATGAGTTTGTCATCAATGTAAAGGATACTTCAGTATTGAATGTAATATCTGTTACTGAATTATTCTTTCAAACCAAATCAATTGCAGGAGCAACTTTCAAGTTCTTTGAACCATATTTTATAGCAAGTGTTATTTACCTAATAATGACAATAAGTATAACAAGAATATTACGGTATATTGAAAGAAAAATGGACGGACCGGCAAACTTTATAATGGCAGGAAATCACATGCAGGTGCAATCGTCTGAGAGTATTGCATGCAAAAATCATGAAAATAATAGGAAATTATAAGGGAGTAGAACTGATGGAAAAAATAATTGATATTCAACACTTGAGTAAAACCTTTGGTACTCATGAAGTTTTAAGAGATATAGACTTTTCCGTTAATCAAGGTGAAGTAGTAACTATCATTGGATCGTCCGGTTCAGGTAAATCAACTCTCCTTCGTTGTATAAATCTATTGGAGAAACCAAGCAGCGGTCAAATAATATATAAAGGTGAAAATATATTAGAGGATGGGCATAATGTATATGAATATAGGACAAAATTAGGCATGGTATTCCAACAATTCAATTTGTTTAACAATCACGACGTTTTAAGTAATTGTACAGTGGGGCAGATAAAGGTACTGAAAAGAAGCGTTGATGAAGCAGAAAAAATTGCCATAAAATACCTTAATGTAGTCGGAATGGATAATTATATAAATGCAAAACCAAGTCAGCTGTCAGGCGGCCAAAAACAAAGAGTTGCTATAGCAAGAGCGCTTTCCATGGAACCTGATGTCATGTTATTTGATGAACCAACATCAGCGTTGGATCCGGAAATGGTTGGAGAGGTGCTTAAGGTCATGAAGGATCTAGCTAAAAGTGGTCTTACAATGCTTGTAGTGACTCATGAAATGGGATTTGCAAAAGAAGTATCCGATAGGGTAGTATTTATGGATCAGGGAGTCATAGCAGAAGAAGGAGCTCCGGAAGAAATTTTCAACAATCCTGTTCATGATAGAACCAGAGAATTTTTAAAGAGAATCATAAATAAAGAATAATATCCAACTCCACTCACATGTAATTTTCGTGTAATCTTAATATGCTAAAATCCAAACATGGAGGGGAGGTAAGATAATGAAAATTTTAGAGACTAGAGGCTTAACAAAGATTTATCCCGGGGTGGAGGATGTAATTGCATTAAATCATGTGGATTTTTCTTTAGAGAAAGGTGAGTTAGCAGCAATAATTGGGGAAAGCGGTTCAGAAAAAGCACATTGCTTCACTTAATTGCCGGAGTAGATGAACCTACTGAAGGGAAAATATATATTCAAGATACTGAAATTACAAAAATGTCAGAGAAGGATTTGACCATATTTAGGAGAAGGAATATTGGTTTAATCTATCAATTTTTTAATTTAATTCCCAATATCACAGTAGGAAAAAACATTCTTTTGCCGTTATTATTGGATGGAAGAAGAGAAGATAGGGAATATTTCAATGAAATTGTAGAAACTCTTGGCATAGAAGACAAATTAAATAGGTTCCCTAATCAGCTTTCCGGAGGAGAGCAACAAAGAGTTGCAATTGCTAGATCAATAGTAAATAGACCTGCAATTATTTTAGCGGATGAACCTACAGGAAATTTGGACAGAAAAAGGACGGATGAAATCATCGGTTTGTTTAGATTGGTCAATAAAAGATTTAATGCCACAATATTAATTATTACACATGAGGAGCGAGTAGCACTATCCTGTAAGAAGGTTTTCAAAATGGTAGATGGCATTCTCCAGGAAATTGGAGGTGATTTCGTTGAACATTACTAGAGAACTTGCACAATCTTCTATAGATGGTCAAAAGAAAAATACCTTTGCAATTAAGATGTCAATTTTGATGGCTGTAATACTTTTGGGGACAGTGATATTTATAGTATCTGATTTAAGATTAGATGAAATAAAATATATTAAAGAACAAATTGGCGATTATCAAGTTTCAATATCTGGAATAAGCTCTAAAATGCGTTTGTTTTTGGAAGAGCATGATCAGATTGAAAAAATAAATTACGAAGCCATAGAAAAATTTAACTCTGTCGAATTATCTGAAAAAGGAATTTATCTAATACGAGAAGAAAATGAATTTTGGAATGGAGATTCTGTTAAAATTGTTGAGGGAAGAAAACCGAAAACTGAAAAAGAAATTATCGTTTCTGAGAGATTGATAAAAGATAATACTGGATTTTCTTTGAATAGCCAAATTGAAATTGAAAATATTTCATATAAAATTGTCGGAGTATATAAGATAGAAGAATTAAGTTTTGAGGATTATGTATTTTATGGGATTTTAGAAGATAGAAATGCAATCTTTGAAGACGATTGTGGAGTAAATGCATATATTTGGTATAAGGAACCTAGGGATACTTTTCATCTGACTAGGGACATTTTAGAAAAATTTGATTTAAATGAAAAGGATTATATTGAGACTGGTAAATTGGGCTACAATACTGGATTGTTAGAGCATTATTTCATATTTCCAAATGGGCTAATTCCTACCAAAGATTTTGCGTATAGAATAATTGAAAAAGTAGTTATTTTGTTGTTTTTGACGATTTTATTTGCATTAATGATTTACAATGCCTTTGTCGTTTGGAATAATAGAGATATTCGCCAAATCGGACTTTTGAAGAGTGTAGGAATGACAAAACATCAAGTAAGGAATTTAGTTATAAATAAGGCGTTGAAACTTTCAGTAGGTCCAATAATCTCAGGAACAATTATTTCATATATTGCGGCAAATTTGTTGACGGGTTTAATGTGGTTAAATAATTACTTTACTTATAATTCATTGAACAAAAATTATGGAATGGATGTCCAATTATATGATTTTCATCTGATAAAAATACAAATTATGCCGATAATAATACTTTGGCTTTTTTCTTTTTTATGTGTATATCTTGCAGCTTTGAAGCCTGCGAAGGATACCGGAAAAGTTTCTATAATTGATGCACTTAATCAAAATAGAAATAGAAAAATCAAATTATCCGGTAATTTCCAAACCTCACTTGATATCGAAAAGAATTTAGCAAAAGATTATACAAAAGCCTATGGAAAAACCTATAGAGGATTAACTATGGCAATGGCTGTTGCAGCTTTTACTTTAAGTGTGATACTGATAATAAATTCTTGGCGAGTGATAGATAATAAATACAATTCATTTCATTCAACTTACAGTCTGAATTGTACTTTTTGGACTTCAAAGCCAGTAGAAAATCAGTTAGTTGACAATTTATATGGAATAGAAAATATAGACGAAATACATTTTTACTCTTACCAATCAGCGAAATTTTATATGACTGATAATAAAGAAAAATTGTCTGATGAATTTAAGGATGCAATAGATAAGGGGAACCGTACATTTAATAATCCCTATGCTATGATTTATGGACTGGAAGATGAAGATTTTGAAAAATTGATAAAGAATGAAAATATAGAAGCTGACAAAGATGGTTTTATTTTATTGGACAGCACGCCGGAGAATAATATCAATGTGCCATATGTGGATAGAAACTATATTCCCATATTAAAACCTGATGAAGATGAAATAAATATTCAAGACAACAAGTATGCACCGGTGGAAAAAATAAAAATTATTGGTAAAATAAAAAAGTTTCCTTTTGATTTAGATGCCTATTCTTCCAATGGGATTGCAATCTTTACTTCCAAATCCAATTTTGATAAATGGATAAGTTCAACAAATGTAGACATTGATATACTTCATCATAATGTGAAGCTCAAAACTTCAAGAAAAGATTTGGGGAATGTGACTAATGCTTTTAAAGATGTTTTATTTAGCCATATATCTTCAACAGATGTCTATTTTATGAACGATTTTATTGAAGAAGGATACGATAAAGAGGTGAAACATAATGAGTTGTTTTTTAGTTTAGGTATTCAGGCAATCTTTTTAATTATTGCTCTATCCAATGCATACAACTCCTTTCATGGCAATTTACAAGCAAGAAAGAATGATTTTGCTCTTTTAAGATCAGTGGGAATGACTGAAGATCAAATAGATAAGATGCTTAATTATGAAGGATTTTTGCTAGTTAAGAGAGTAATCATTTTGTACTTGATTATGCTTGTAGGTGGCATCTTTGCAAGATGTATAAGAAAGCACTGGATATTTAGTCCGATTCAGGTCTTTGCAAACTTGAATTATATAAGTATTGTAATATTTTTTGTAATCAGCATCTTGGGAATTTATTTTGCTATTAGAAGTGGCAAAAAGTATATCTTAAATCAAAATATAAATGAAATGATAAATGAGCTGAATTAAGGTGGGAAGATTCCCACCTTTATTTGTAAAAACGAAGCTCAAAACTGCTGCCCCTAGGGTCGGATTGAATGAGAATATCTCCATCGTGTTTCTCCATAATGCGCTTTGCCATAGGCAGACCAATTCCAAATCCCGATGAATTTGTGTCCAATTTATAAAATCTTTGGAATAATTTATCTTTAGTTTCTTTTGCAATTCCCGGGCCATTATCAATAATAAAAATGCTTTTGAAAATCAAGCTTTCTTGAAGCTTTACTACAATCATGGAATTGTGAGGTGAAATGTCAATTGCATTTTTTAATACATTTAGAATAGCCTCAAAAATCCATCTGCGGTCTCCAATTATCTCAAAACCCTGTCCTTCAATAGAAAGATTTAAATTCTTATTTTTAATTAAACTTTCTAAATTCATTTCACAATCTAATATAAGTGCCTTTGCTGAGAAAGGTTTTTCTTCCATTTTTATGATATCCGCATCCAAAGATGACATTTTTAGTAATAAGTCACTTAAATTCGTTATTCGTAATATGTTATTTCTAATTCTTTCTGTATATTCTTTAAGATTCTCAGGATCGGCTTCCGTCAAATCTAATAGCAATAAAATTCCTGTAAGAGGAGTTTTTATTTGATGTGTAATGTCTTCTATATAGTTTTTCATCAAGATTTTGTTATTAATAGCTTCATCCTTGGAATTTTTCTTTTCTGTAATACTTTTTAAGATTTCATCTTGAAGTGTTCCGAGATAAGAATTTTTTAGAGTTACTTTATCTTCTTTTAAATCGATTGATTGAAGCAGATTGATTAGAGAATCGATGGAATCTTGGAATTTTCTTTCTTCCTTGTGGAGGAAAATCTTTATTATAAAAGTTGTAATCAGTGCAAGGAATAGAAAGAAGATAAGAGTTTTTATATCTGCTCTGGGGCTTATTAACAAAATGACTAAGGAAGACAGAAATATGAATAATCCAATAAAATAAGGAAAATAGTTTTTATTCATAGCTCATTCTCCCAACAGTATCCTATTCCTCGAACGGTATTTATATATTTTCCATAATCACCTAATTTATCTCTCAATCTCTTTATAGCAACGGAGAGAGCATTGTCACCTACTTCTCTCTTTTCAGAATACCAAAGTTTTTCGAGTATCCTTTCACGTGGGAGGGTTAGACCTTGATTTTTAATCAATATTTCCAAAAGTTCGTATTCAATAGCACCTAAGTCCAACAAATTATCTTCAAGATAAGCGGTTTTATTTTCTGTATAGAGAACAAGCTCTCCAAAATTTAAATAACTTTTTTCATAAGAACTTAATCTTTTAAAAATGCTGTCAATTCTGGCTTTTAAGATAGGAAGTGAGAAGGGCTTCGTTAAGTAGTCATCAGCCCCTAAATCAAAAGCCTTCAAAATATCTTGTTCCTGATCTCGAACGGTGAGAATAAGAACCGGCACATTAGTCCCTTCACGAAGATATTTTAAATATTCAAAGCCTGACCCATCAGGAAGATTCAGGTCTAAAATTACGAAATCAAAATTCTCAATTTCTAACTCAGAAGTAGCCTCAATATTCATACATATAAATGCCTTGTGGTTAAATTTTTCTAAATATTTTTTGATTGCAAAAGATATATTGTCATCGTCGTCAATAATTAAAAAATTCATTTGTCTACCTCGCTCATTATATCAATTACCTAAAACATAGAACCATGCATTCAAACAGCACTCATTGTCTAAATTATACATTTAGTGATTTGAAAACTCAACACATAATGAGTATCACTGATTAAAGAAATATTTAGAGAATAATCATTTTAAGTTTGCAAACTGCATTTAAAGGATGTCAAAGGCGGTCTTGAAATATTCAAAACCGCCTTATTTTTGATAAAAATATTAACTATAAAAGTGTTCGCCTTTTTGTTTGAGATATTTTAGCTCTTCTGGAGTTGATATTCTGCCTAAATCTTCATTTTGGTAAGGGTAACGGTCAAATTCTTCCAAAACATCTCTATGCAATCTTTCATAATGTAACAATTCTTCGTCTCCCAGTTCGAGATAATACTTATGAGCCCAGTCATGAAGTTCCAGTGATTCGGAATGCATGAAAGGAAGAAGAATATATTTTTTCTCTGTAGCTGATAATTGCTTATAATCCGGATGATGAATTGCCTCTTGTGCTAAAGCAATTGCCATTTTATCTTGAGTATATGTTCGGATGTCATTTCTCCATAGATTTCTGGAGAACTGATCCAGAACTATAATTTCGGCAAGCCTGCCCTTAATACTCTTCCTCCAGTCAACCAATAGGCCTTCAGAACCTGCCTTCCATGTATCTAAAAATTTGGCACGGATTTTTCCATCAAATTCGTCATCTTCGACAAAATGTAATGGAATGTGTTTAGGGTCAAACCAAAAATCAAGTACTTCATTCCACATTACAACTGCCATAAAATCTCTCCTTCATATATTTATAAATGTTACTATTATCTATATACCCATTAGCTGTTAATATATGATGAGAAAATTCATTGAGTGAGTATTAATTGTCAAAATTATTTATAGGTGGTATACAAATGCAAAAGAATATTGAAGAAGTTGAAAAAGTATTAGAGAATCATATAGGGGAAATCATAGATAAATATGACATTGGATTAATTTATATTTTTGGTTCTTATGCGACTAATAAGAATGATAAAAATAGTGATTTAGATATTGCAGTCTATCTAAATGGAGAATTCGACAGCCTAATAAAGTTGGAAATATTTGATGAATTAGTGAGGATTTTTCGTAGAGAAGATATAGATTTAGTTATTTTAAATAAGGCTGATACAGTATTACAATTTCAGGTAATAAAATATGGTAAAGTTGTGTATATGAAGGATTTATTTATCAAGGTGTCTTATGAATATAAAACAATGGGTTTTTATATGGATATGGAACATTTCAGAAATGTAGGGAATGAAATAAGGTAAAGGAAGTTTTTGGAGCTATTCAAATGAAACAATGTAAACATAGGAAATCATTTCAAGATATATAACTTGGTAAATGTGGAATAAAAACTTACCCACTAGATATAATAATATAAACTATCTAATAAAAGGAGGGCTTATTGATGAGGAAAGGTATATTACCGGCAATGCTGGGAATTGCTGTAACAGGAGCGACCATTGCAATGACTGATATAGACATTACAAAAAGGATAATGCATCATAAAGGCAGAGAGGCAATGCTTACATCTGGATTAATAGGCTTTGGATTGGCACATGTAGTTTTAGGTGGGCTGGATCTAATAAATAATAGGTAGTTAAAATAAGCAGTTTAAAAATCTGATGGATAACCATCAGATTTTTTTCGATAAGTTTTTGAAATTTTGGGTAACTAAGTCTAATAAGGAGATTTCCTAGGAAATA
This sequence comes from Paratissierella segnis, assembly GCF_014385195.1. GTDB lineage: Bacteria > Bacillota > Clostridia > Tissierellales > Tissierellaceae > Paratissierella > Paratissierella segnis. The sequence continues at coordinate 79,659 of NZ_JACRTG010000030.1, read as the reverse complement.
ATGACAGAAAGAATTTTTTGGTTAATACCTCCTCTTAACATTTACTTAAATGTGTAGTAGAATATACTCAATTACAATTAGAATAGGTGAAATAATGAGAATTGGTTTAGATGTAGGTTCAACTACGTTAAAATGCGTAGTATTGGACAGTCGTGATAATTTAGTGTTTCACTCTTATGAGAGACATCTCTCACAGATTAGTGAAAAAACATGCTTATTGTTAAAGCAGATAAAAGAAAAGTTTCCTGAGGAACAAGATTTTAGAATTTGCATTTCAGGTTCGGCAGGAATGGGACTTGCTGAATATTATGATATACCATTTGTTCAAGAAGTTTATGCTACAAGGATATCAATTTCAAAGATCATTCCAAATGCAGATATTGTTATAGAGCTGGGCGGAGAAGATGCCAAAATTTTATTTCTAAAAAATGGAATGGACGTACGTATGAATGGTTCTTGCGCAGGAGGCACAGGAGCATTTATAGATCAAATGGCAACACTTCTTAATGTAAGCTTAGTTGATTTAAATGAAATGGCAAAAGATCATAATAAGATATATACAATTGCATCAAGATGCGGTGTATTTGCGAAGTCTGATATACAGCCTTTGTTGAATCAAGGTGCCAGAAAAGAGGATATAGCAGCCAGTATATTTGTTGCGGTAGTCAATCAAACAATAGCCGGACTGGCACAAGGCAGAGAGATTGGGGGACAAGTAGTATACTTAGGAGGACCTCTTACTTTCTTTTCAGAATTGAAAAAAAGCTTTGATAAAATATTGGGAGTTAATGGATTATGCCCTGAGAATTCTCTATATTTCGTAGCCATGGGAGCTGCTCTAAGCCAAAACAGCGAACTTAAAAATATAGATGAATTAATAGAGAACATTCAAAATTCCAAAGTTGAAATAAATTATGCTACTTCACAACCGCTTTTTAAAAACGAGGAAGAATACGATGAGTTCGTTACCAGACACTCGAAAGAGATGGTTAAATATAGTAATCCTGATGCTTACAAAGGAAATGCGTATTTAGGAATAGATGCAGGCTCTACAACTGTGAAGATGACATTAATTGATGATAACGAAGAAATACTTTATTCAGATTATCTATCAAATAGCGGTAATCCTGTACCAATTGTTAAAGATTTTTTAATGAACATTTATAATAAATACCCTTATATAAAGCTTAAATCATCAGCAGTTACCGGATATGGCGAAGAAATTATTAAAAATGCATTTAATATAGATTTCGGCGTTGTTGAAACCATAGCGCACTTTACTGCCGCGAAGAAATTTAAACCGGATGTAGACTTTATAATCGATATAGGAGGACAAGACATCAAATGTTTTAAAATCAGGAATGGTGTTATCGACAATATCTTTTTGAATGAAGCTTGTTCATCGGGATGCGGATCCTTTCTACAAACATTTGCCGGCGCATTAGGGTATTCCATTGATGATTTTGCAAAGCTTGGATTATTTGCGGATAAGCCGGTTGATTTGGGCTCGAGGTGTACAGTATTTATGAATTCTTCCGTAAAACAAGCACAGAAAGATGGGGCAACAATTGAAAATATTTCGGCAGGATTGTCAATGAGCGTCGTTAAAAATGCAATATATAAAGTAATACGTGCATCCTCTGCAGAAAGCTTAGGAGAGAATATAGTAGTGCAAGGCGGAACATTTCATAATGATGTAGTCCTGAGAGCATTTGAGAAGGAATTAAATAAAGATGTTGTGAGGCCAAATATTTCCGGACTCATGGGCGCATACGGTGCAGCCTTATATGCTAAAGGGAAAAATAAAGAGGAAAGTACGATTCTCTCATTAGAGGATTTATCTAATTTTACCCACAAAGTAAAGGCAGTGACATGTGGTCTGTGCAGCAACCATTGCAGACTTACCATTAATACCTTTGATGGCAATAGAAAGTATATTGGTGGGAATAGATGTGAAAGACCGATTAAGCACAAGAAGATTGGGCTTAAGCTCAATATGTTTGATTATAAGCTTTCTTTATTATCCGAGTATAAGCCTCAAAAAGGGAAAAGAGGTAAAATAGGCATACCTATGTCCCTTAACATGTATGAGCTATTGCCATTTTGGCATACATTTTTCACTGAACTGGACTTTGAGGTAATAACTTCCCCCACTTCCAATAGGGATATTTATCTAAAAGGGCAGCATACAATACCGTCTGATACCGTATGTTTTCCTGCAAAATTGGTTCATGGACATATTGAATATCTACTTGATGCAGGGGTAGATACCATTTTTTATCCTTGCCTTACCTACAATTTAGATGAAGGTAAGGGGGATAATCGTTACAATTGTCCGGTTGTTGCTTATTATCCGGAAGTAATAAAGGCAAATGTCTCAAGGCTTGATAAAGTTAATTTTATATATGATTATTTGGGGATTCATAGAAAGAAGGACTTTGAAAAATCTATTCATAAAATATTGAATAATTACTTTGAAGATATTTCTTTTAAAGAGGTAAAAAAAGCTGTGGAGCTTTCATTTGCAGAATATGATTCTTATATGAATAAGATTCATAATAAAGGAATGGAAATCATAGATTTAGCACAGAAGAACAATATGCCAATTATAGTTTTAGCAGGCAGACCCTATCACATAGACCCTGAAATAAATCATGGAATTGCAAAATTAATAAATGAATTTGGGGTTGCTGTAATCTCTGAAGATTCCATAAGTCAAAATGTAGATAAAGTCCCTACCAATGTATTGAATCAATGGACCTATCATGCCAGACTTTATGCAGCAGCTAAATATATAACTGACAAGCCAAATATGAATTTGATACAATTGGTATCCTTTGGATGCGGTTTGGATGCTATTACAAGCGATGAAGTGAAAGAATTGTTAGAGAGTGAAGGCAAGATATATACTCAAATAAAAATAGATGAGATAACTAATTTAGGAGCAGTCAAAATTAGAGTACGAAGTCTATTAGCTGCTTTAGAACAAGGGAAGGAAAGAATATATAATGGAAAGAATTGAATTTACAAAAGAAATGAAAAAGGATTATACCATATTAATTCCTGACATGGCTCCTATTCAATTTACCCTTATAAAGGGGGTTTTAGAAAAATACGGATATAAAATTAAAATACTCAAAAATCAAGGACCATCAGTCGTAGATGAGGGTTTGAAAAATGTGCATAACGATACCTGCTACCCTGCGCTATTGGTTATAGGACAAATGATCGATGCTTTAAAAAGCGGGAATTATGATTTGAATAAAGTGGCTTTGATGATTACACAAACAGGTGGAGGATGTCGAGCTTCCAATTATATTCATCTTTTGAGAAAAGCTTTAAAGAAATCCGGGTTAGGACATATTCCGGTACTGTCATTAAACTTCTCCGGGCTGGAAAAGGGCAATGGAATTAAAATTACTCTGCCCATCTTAAAAAAAGCGGCAATAGCGATTTTATACGGAGATTTATTGATGCTTTTAAACAACCAGTCAAAAGCTTATGAGGTAAATAAAGGAGAAAGCAATGAATTATTAAATTATTGGCTTGATAAATTAGCAGGTGAGTTTAGAATAAATAGAGGGTTTAAAAATGGTGAAATGGAAGCTAATTTTAATGAGATAGTAAAAAGTTTTGATACTATACCTAAAGAATATACTCAAAAAGTAAAGGTAGGAATTGTTGGAGAAATCTATGTAAAATTTTCCGGATTGGGGAACAATAATCTGGAAGAGTTTTTGGATAATGAGGACTGCGAGGTAATGGTGCCGGGGTTGATGGGATTTATAATGTATTGTGTCGAAAATGGCATCATTGACTATAAATTGTATGGCAATGGTTATCTAAAGAGTAAAGTATTTGATTTTGTAATTGACTATGTCGGCAGGATGGAAAACATGATAATTAACATAGTAAAAAAGAGCAATTTTATCCCGCCATCCCCGTTTAAACATTTAAAATCGTTGGTAAAAGATGTAGTTGGTTTGGGGTGCAAAATGGGAGAAGGTTGGCTTCTTCCAGCGGAAATGGTGGAGCTGATACAACAAGGATACGATAATATAATCTGTACTCAGCCTTTTGGCTGCTTACCTAATCATATAGTAGGAAAAGGAGTCATCAGCAATATTAAATCAATATACCCTAATGCCAATATAGTGCCTATAGACTATGATCCCAGTGCCACTAAAGTAAATCAAGAGAACAGGATTAAGTTGATGCTTTCCGTGGCTAAAGAAAAGCTTCAATCAGAGGGAGAAGTAAAAGAAACAATTGCAGTAGAGGATTTAGCTGTTGATAAAAATCTATGTTTGGCACATATAAAATAAGGATGGTATAAAAACCATCCTTTAATTTGGTATGTTATCATTTATGATTGAGAATTAGAATATAGTGATAAGCCTCTCGCAATACATGATCAGCGAGAATTGGGGGTATAACAGACCTTATTTTACATTCTAAAAGTCCTATAGTTGCATCAATTTCATAATCCCTTAAATCTTCTGTAGCCACTAAGCTCTCTTGGATTATCAATTTTTCTGCTGTTTTGATGCATTCCTCGACTAGTCTTTCAAATCTAGCTATAAATCCTCTGGCTTTTTCTTTCAAATCTTTTTCCGTTGGATCCAACATTCCATCTATAAACTCCGCATGTTCTCCCATTATATTGTTCCAGAAATCTAATTCTTCACAAAGAGTAAATTCAGGGAGTTTTCTATCCAGTAAACAGTTCAATATTCTCTTATAAAGTCGTGCTTCCCTTATCAGATGTTCAAGCATTTCGGGATAAATCATTAGGAACACTTTGCAATTGAGTACCCATTCCATCAATTTTTTCTTATAACTAATAATTACATCTAATAAATTTAGGGTTCGCCTATTGATATCATCAATTTCCATCTCCAGCCAAGGGGTGCAACTCGGAGTGCCTGCTTCTAGCTTTAATTCTGCCATGGTAATATTGGTATTAATTGTAGCTCCTGTGAGCTTGGAAGTTATTTCTTCGCAAGGCAAGGTAAATGGTGTAACGATACTATGTGATTCTATTGATTCTTCTGAGATATTTCCATTTGCAAGTATTACCGTTTCGGAAAGTATTTGTTCCATGCTTATCTTTAGTGAATCAGCTTCTGTAATTAATGCAGTTTCTACTGATGGTAAGTGTGTTTCAATAAGCAACATATGTTCCTTCATTATTCGTTGATAGAATAGATTGATCTCCAAGGAAATTTGTATATATTTCTCCCTAGGCAACATAAAATTCCCCCTCCCATGTATAAAACAACTCTTTATAGTATATTTAAGGAAGGGGGAATTATGATTATTATAGTGAATTAATTATATTTGCCTTTATTGTTGGATCAACCAAATTTGAGTTTAAAACTAGATTGTTTAAAAAGTCTTTTATTACATCAGCAAAATAAGTTTGTTCATATTTATTGGATATTTCTAAGAACATAGGAATTAGCTTCTCATTAAACTTTGTATTTTGTAAATCATATGTCGGAGTTTTTTCACTTCCAAACAAAAAGCTCAATATATATGATTTATACATTTCATTTACTTCATTTAAATATTTTGAATAGGGATATGTCAATTTGTATTTTTCCAGCTCCACTATTCTTTCTGCTAATTTATCTAAAGATATATTCACTATACCATCTCTCAAATATGGTTCATTTATATTTGAGGCTTTAATCTTCAAATAATCTTTAAAATATTTATTCATATTGTCTCCAAAGTTATCCAAAAGTTTTTGATAGTCTATTCTATAACAATATGTTCCATCAACTAAATACAATTTATATCCCATGTTTAAACTATTAATCAAATTTTCTTTTAAATCAGGTTCAGTCTTTAGTATAGTTTCCCTTTTCAGATATTCAGGATCATTTAATCGCTCAATGGACAGTTCAAGGTTATCAGAGGATGTGTTTTTCTTGAAATTAATCAATCTACTGGAAAGTTCAGCATTTCTATCATCCATTTTATTATTTAGATATTTTATATGAGTTTCAATAATCTCTGTAAGCGTATTTTTTTCAAATTGTTGTTTATTATCTATTAAATATTTTATCAGCTTATCCTTTGATATTTCTGTCAAATCGAGATTATTTGCTTTCATTTCTTTATGCTGTAGTTTATACTCAGCCGGTTTTCTTTCAACTTTTACAAGTTTACCGCTATCCTTCTCATCCCATTTATACCATAGAATCAATTTATCAATATTTTCTGTATTCATATTTTCAGCTTCAGGATCCAATGTATAAATGCTGAATTCCAAAATGCCATCACCGTCAATATCTCTTATTGCATTATTTGTATATACGGAGATCAAAGAAATTTTTTTATCATTTAGGATACTCATAAGTTTGTCGTTTTCCAGAATAAAGCCATAGGTAACTCCTGAATGAGCACCGACTTGATTGCTCAACAATATCCCGTTTTTAGAAGACGAAATCTTTCCTATTTTAAGTATATAATTTGTATTGTCATAGTTCATATTCACTTTATCCAGAAGCTCATATTTTTCACCGGTAAATTTATATACTCCAAGTGTTCCTTGGTCTTCTACGTCTTTAGGGTTTCTTTCAATAAATACAACTAACTCGGGGATATTGTCATCATCTAAATTTTCGATAGCATAGTGTTCTATGTTAGATAATCTAGACTGCATCAATGTATTTGCATATTCCTCTACCTTGGACATAAATAGCTTATCATCTAAAAAATTGTAATTTTTTCCTTTGGAAAGGATTATTTCTCTCAACGAGTCTTCCAATGGTATGGATTCAGGTAGTATTTCATTTTCACATCCTGTAAATAAGAAAGTGGTAAGGATGATTAAGCATATTATCATTGCTACTTTTTTAACCATATAATAGCTCCTTTCTATAATAATTATAAATCATTAGTCAAATTTTGGGTAACAAACAGGTTACAGAATCGGTTTATAATTCACAGTTCACAATTACCTTCGGGTCGTCCTGCCGTGTACTCTTTGCAGTCTAAGGTTGAGGCGGACAGTATAAACATTGCTCTCGAAGGGTCTCCGCTTTTAAAGATAGTGAAGAATCAAGAACTAAGAGCGAAGAGTTGTTGGAGCATCTCTTGCTGCATTTAAAGAACGTGTATTAAGGGAACGAAGAATTAATACAGATATAAAAGTGCAGGCTAATAATAAAGGGAAATATAGTAAAGTATAAATTAAAAATATTAATTTAAACCACTAAAGAAGAAAGCTGCATTTCTTTTTCAAACTATAGATAAATTGTTATAATAAAATCATTTATTCAGGCTAATACACATATCCGTATTGATTATTGTAGTAAAGGATACGGATTCATACACATTGTTTCTATATGAATAGAAGGTACATTAATCAAGCTATTATTATGTTAGTTTAATTTGGCATGATATTTGCTTAAATAATTGATAAAACAATAATCGAGAAGGGAGTGTAAAAGTATCAGTTTTCTGAATATGAGATGTTTTTCGTGCTGACTGATAGTATAGTTTATATTTGAAAGGAAGATGATAATGATGAAACTTAGGCAAAAAGTAGTGACAGCAATTATGGTATTATGTATGTTGTTTTCAATTCTACCTGTGAATTCATTTGCACAAACCCTTAAAAATGCTGATGTATCTGTGACACAAGGCATAGATGATGCGCGTAAAGCTGCAACAGAAGCAGTGAAAGACGCCATAGCAGCTATTGATGTTCAATCCATTGAGGATCGTGAATCAGTTGTCTTGGCAAGAAGATTGTTTGACAGACTGTCTGATGCTGATAAGATGATGATCATTAATGCTAAAGCTAATTCAAATCTTAATACGTTGGAAACTGCTGAAGCAAAGATTCTTAACCTGTGGATAGATGATTTATATACGGGTAATCCCAAGGCTCCCGTTGAATGGGCACGTTCTCTTGGACTGTGGGTGCTGGATGAGGAATATGATAACATGAGTGAGGAGCAAAAGCAGCTTGTTACCAGTTACACCAAGCTTGAAGCCATGGATGAATATTGTGAAGAAGTATTGAATCCATCTTTCAAGGAAGATTATAAAATAGCCAAGATCATTCAGGAAAAGATTAAAGCTATGGACCCATTTGTTGGTTCTGAGGTTAGGGAGGTAAGAGCATCATACGATGCTTTGACTGATGATCAGAAATCGATTGTATCAAATTATGAGGTGTTGAAGAAGGCGGAGGGCACTAATGATGTTCTTCCTTCAAATATAAAGTTATCGGGTGCCCGTAGCACCAGTTATGGAACCAGCTTGTCCCTAGAAAATTGGCAGCTTATTGACGATAAAATGCAGAATTATTTCCCGGGGTCTAAGTCCACATATATATGGATTACTGGAATGCTTGATGATGATAGCGGACCTGCAGGTTCATGTCTAATAGATAGGAATTTCGACGATATCAAGGACTTTGAGGGGAAATATAAGGGAAAGACAGAGGATGAATGGCGCAATGAAAATATTACCTTTAGGAAAGCATCCTCGACACAATTAGAACAAGAAGTCTATCTTGACTATTTTGATAAGCATAATATCGATATATATTTGCAGGTTGAATCTGCTTTTGCCGATATGAAGACTCTTATGGATATTTACTATGATGTCTTCGATGTTGCAAATCACAAATGTGTGAAGGGTTTTGCTATTGATGTTGAGTGGTACTGGGGAGTTGAGGAAGACTCAGGAATCCCAGTCACAGACGAGAGAGCTAAGGAATGGAATGAGTATTTGTCTAAGACTTGGGGTCCTGGCAAGCAACTCATTTTGAAACATTATGCTGCAACATGGCTACCAACCACCTATCGTGGAGGAAATGGTTCAGGTGAAAAACTTGTTTTCTGTAACGATAGTCAAGGATTTGGATCATTTGATGGTGAATCTAGTGGTATATATGATGATCCCAAAGCAAAAGCCGGAGATGGAATGGGATGTGGACGTGAATTTAAGCTTTTTGCCGATTATTATCCTGATAATGATGTTATCTACCAAATAGGATACCAAGCTGATAGACAATGGTATTATGCATTTGAAGATCCTGTAATAAAAAGTTTTGGTATAAAATTGGCTGAGATATCAAATCCAAAACAGAACATTGGTATTGCTTGGGTTAATTTTTCGTTTAAGGATCCGTTGACCTTCCCTTGGCTTATGACTTCTACAGAAGAGGTAAATGTTGTTAATAATCTTCTTAAGTATTTAACTGAAACCGGTTCAAACAATGTTGTAGGACAGCGTTTCGATGGTGACCGTTCAGTTGTTAGTGGCGGAAATGGAGCGACCCTTTCTGATGCTATATTTGTAAAACGTGTTCGTGATTTGGTAAATGAGCTGACACCTGAGCAAAGAGGTGAACTTGATCCTGAATTAATTGACCGCCTAGAGATGATAGAGCCTGTAGCTATCGATATTCGTATCAGATACCTAAATGATGCTGATAAACTGGGTATTAAGGATTATGATACTGTTAAAGAAATATATGACATTTATCAAGCATTGACAGATTCTCAGAAGGGGAAAGTAAAAGATGCTGATAAGTTGTTGCAATATATGGATCGTCTAAACAAATATAAGGCTAAGATTTAAAATTGACTATTATTGTTTATTTCAAGTACAGATAGAAAGCATATATAAAGTGGAAGGTAATTAACTTTCCACTTTATATTATTATTTACATTATGGTACACTTATTTGGTTGAAAGGGTTGGGATTCTGTTTAATTTATTTTTGCAATTAAGTTTTTTAAAGTTTCAAAGTATACTTTTCCTAGTATGTGTTTTAATGTGTATCGCTTTATGATATAATTAATGCCATGGGGAGGCAATTTTATGAAAAGAACGGAAAAGGTTTATCTAAAACTTAAGGAAATGTGCATAAACCAATATGAGGAAGATGGGGAAATTCGGGGATTTTCTACTACAGAAATAGCTAATGCTATTAACGTACAAAGGACTAATGCATCAAGTGATTTAAACAGCCTATATAAAGCTGATAGGGTAATAAAATTGGAGGGAAAACCCGTTCTCTATAAGATTAAAGGTGATGCAAGAAATATGGTGTGTACTGGAAATGCAGAAAGAGATGAATTTGATGATATTATTGGTAGCGATAAAAGTCTGAAAAACTCTATTCAACAAGCAAGAGCAGCAGTTATTTATCCGCCTAATGGTTTGCATACGCTTCTCTTGGGAGAAACGGGAACTGGAAAGACGATGTTTGCAAAAGTTATGTATGAATATGCAAAAGAAATTGGTAAAATAAACTCTAATGCACCATTTGTAGAATTTAATTGTGCTGATTATGCTAATAATCCACAACTTCTCATGTCACAGCTTTTTGGTGTAAAAAAAGGAGTTTATACAGGTGCAGATAGGGATAGGACAGGATTTGTTGAAAAGGCTAACAATGGTATTTTATTTCTAGATGAGATCCATAGATTACCACCTGAAGGACAGGAAATGCTTTTTTATCTTATTGATAAAGGACTATATAGATGCCTTGGTGAAACAGAAGTACTTCATAAGGTGAATATCCTAATAGTATGTGCAACGACAGAGAATGTTGAATCCACACTATTAAAAACTTTCATAAGACGAATACCTATGATAATACATATTCCACCTCTGCGTGATAGGGCACTTGAAGAAAGGTTTCAACTGATCAAGTACTTTTTTAGTGATGAAGCTGCCACAATAAATAATGACATTTCAATTACGTCAAACGTGCTCAAAGCACTTTTGCTTTATGACTGTCCAAATAATATAGGTGAACTTAAAAGTGATATTAAACTTTGTTCAGCAAAGGCATATCTTGATGTGATAATGAAAAAGGATACAATGGTGGTTGTGCATACTGAAGACCTACCTGCCTATGTAAGAAGAGGTCTTATAAAATATAAAGAAAACAGGGATAAAATAGATAAGTTTATAAATGGTGATATAATTAAATTTTCTAAGGATGATAATAGCAAGCAGATATATATAGATAAAAATGAATTAAATCTCTATGAAGTTCTTGAAGATAAAAGGAATAAGTTGGTGGGAAAAGGGCTAGATGAATCGGACATAAAACTCATTATGAATTTAGATATAGAAACATATATCAAAAGATATATGAATGATATGAGCAAAAAAAATTTAGAGGAATTATATAAGGTAGTTGACAAAAAAATTGTTGATATAGTCGATAATTTTTTGCAACTATCTGGAAAAGAGTTAAAAAGACAGTTTAGTGAGAGAACATTGTTTGGACTGTCTATGCATCTAGCAAGTTCCATAGAAAGAATATTAAATGGAAAGAAGATAGAAAATTATCAGTTAACTGATATCAAGAATATTTATCCAGAAGAGTATAAAGTGGCTACTGGATTAAGACCAATAATTCGTGAAAAATTTGATTTGAATATCCCAGATGAGGAAATAGGATTTATTACAATGTTTCTATGTTTAGATCTTGATGAAACCAGCGAAAATGAAAAGGTTGGTGTAATTGTGGCAATGCATGGTGATACTGCGGCGACCTCTATTTCAGATGTTGCTAACAGACTGCTTGGGGAGGACTTTGTTATAGGATATAATATGCCCCTTGATCAAAAATTCGAGGTGGCATTGAATAATTTAACAGCGATTATAAAGAAAGCTAACAAAACCAAGGGAATATTACTTCTTGTAGACATGGGTTCTTTAGTTATCTTTGGGGATATGATCCATGAGAGGACAGGCATTCCAATTAAAACCATAGAAATGGTATCTACTCCAATTGTGTTGGAAGCCGGGAGAAAAGCCCTATTAAATTCCAGCCTTGATGAGGTATATGATGCTTCAATAAATCTAAGCCCATATATAGGTAGAATATACAAGGATAATTTTGAAATGCAGAATGGCTTTAAAGAAGACGTTATAATAACTGCCTGTATTACAGGCGAAGGTACAGCTTTAAAACTTAAGTCAATTTTGGAAAATAAACTTAGACATATAGGAAACGAAGTAGATATTATACCTTTAAATATTGAGAATAAAAAAGAATTTAAGAGAAAGCTTCAAAATATAAAAAGAGAAAAAAATATTCTTGCTGTTGTAAGTGCATTTAATCCAGACGACGACTCGTTAAATTATATTTCAACAACTGATTTATTTGATAATCAAAAAATTGATAATTTAAAGACGCAGATTAGTTATAAGGGTACTATAAAAACAATTGATAATATGAAAGATATAATCATAGAAAACCTTGATTTAGACGCTGAAAAATATATTGATTCCTTTAAAGAATTTTATTTAAATATTATAAAGAATGGAGTAGATCTTGATGGTGATAAACTTATTGGCTTGATACTTCATATTGCCTGTGCTATAGAACGTGTATTGCAGGGAGGAGAATTGATACAAATAGAAAATTGTAAAGCCATAATAGCTGGAAATATTACCAAATATGAAATTATAAAGACTTCCTTAAGCCCTGTAAATAAAGCTTTTAACGTCTTTTTATCAGACGATGAATATACTGTTATAATGAGAATGATTTATTCAGTATAATAATATATAACTGTATAAACTAAATATATTAAACGATACATATCTATACACAAGTTTATTTATAAATATTAGCACATAAGCTCAGAGCTGTAATCGTATAAATTAAACTTGGAATATTATTTGGATAAATCTTTTCTTTGACTGTTATGAGATCAAAAAACTCTGATAGACCTTGTAAATAAGGTGATTCAGAGTTTTTTTATTCAAAAAGATATTCTCGTTATAATAAAAATGGCTTATTCTGTTCAATAGGGTATCAGTATAGATCACAATAATTTAACTATACAGATTTATACACTATGCCTTTATACGGATAGAAGTCACTAAATCTCAGCACTTTAATATGAAATTAATATTTGGCATGATTATTGCTTAAAATAATCACAGAAAATAATAATTGAAAGGGGGAATGAAGTGGAAAAAGATTGTTAGAAAAAGATGGGCTTAGAAAAAACACAAAAATTATAAGGAAGGTGAGCGACTATGAAGATATTACTTATGTGTGGAGCAGGAATGTCAACAAGCTTATTAGTAAAAAAGATGCTAAAGAGTGCAGATGATATGGGATATAATGATATAAGTATTGATGCAGCACCAATAGATGAACTAAAAAAACATGTGGACAGCTATGATATATTTCTGTTGGGACCACAGGTGAGATATAGGGAGAAAGAAGTTAAAGAGGTTATAGAATCAAAAGGTAAACAATGTGATGTTATATCGCCTCAAATTTATGGAAGGGTAGATGGTGAAAAAGCATTGAAGTTGGCACTAGATTTAGCAGAAAAAGGAGAAAATTGAATGGACTTGGAACAAATTATTTTTACTATAATATCCTATTCTGGGGATGCACGAAGCGATTGTTTTGAGGCTTTAAAATATGCAAAAAATGGTAGCTTTTCTGAGGCGGAAGATTGTATCAAGAAAGCAAATGAAAAACTTTTAGAGGCTCATCATGTACAAACTGATATGTTGCAAAAAGAGGCATTAGGTGATAGACGGCAGGTTACACTTTTATTGATGCATGCAGAAGATCATCTTATGACAGCAATTCTTGCTAAAGAATTAATTGGTGAGATGGTTGAATTGTATAAAACGATATATCAAAGGGAAGGGGATTTTGCCAATGCCTAAGAAAGGTCTTAAGATAGCAACGATAGGAGGCGGATCGAGCTATACCCCTGAGTTGATCGAAGGTTTTATAAAAAGGTATGACGAATTGCCAGTCAAAGATTTATATTTAGTGGATATTGAAGAAGGAAAAGAAAAGCTAGATATAGTAGGAAACTTAGCAAAGCGTATGATTAAAAATGCTGGTGTGAATATAAATGTCCATTTAACCCTTGACAGAAGGGAAGCAATAAAAGATGCAGATTTTGTTACTACACAGTTTAGGGTAGGATTGTTGGATGCGAGGATTAGAGATGAGAAAATACCACTAAAGTATGATGTAATAGGGCAGGAGACAACAGGTCCTGGAGGATTTGCAAAAGCTCAAAGAACTATACCGGTTATATTGGATATTTGTAAAGATATAGAAGAACTTGCGCCTGATGCTTGGCTAATAAACTTCACTAATCCATCTGGAATTATAACAGAAACAGTACTAAAGCATACAAAGGTAAAGGCGATAGGCCTTTGCAACGTTCCAATAGGTATGGTTTATGGTGCTGCTGAAATAATGGGTGTAGATGTTAATAGAGTATCGATTGATTTTGCCGGACTTAATCATCTTGTATGGGGTACACATGTATATTTAGACGGAGAAGACGTAACGGATAAATTGATATATAGTTTAGGAATCGGAAAATCGATGTCTATGAAAAATGTGGCTGATATTCCGTGGGAGCCGGAGTTTATCAGCTCACTGGGAATGTATCCCTGCCCGTATCACAGGTATTATTATTTGACAGATCAAATGTTAGAGGAAATAAAGAAAGATGCTCAAACATTGGGTACAAGGGGTGAGCAGGTAAAGAAAATAGAAGAAGAATTATTTAAGTTATATAAGGACCTTGATCTTAATGTGAAACCTCCTCAACTGGAGAAAAGGGGAGGGGCACACTATTCTGATGCAGCGTGTTCATTAATAAATTCTATATATAACGATAAAAAAGATATACGAGTTGTCAATGTAAAAAACAATGGCACTATCTTGGACTTACCTGATGATGTCGTGATAGAAACAAATGCAGTAATAGATAAAGCTGGGGCTCATCCGTTAAGCATTGGACATGTACCTACTAAGATAAGAGGATTAATGCAGGTAGTGAAAGCTTATGAAGAGTTGACTATTGAGGCAGGGGTTAACGGCAATTATGATGCAGCACTTCAAGCTTTAACAGTAAATCCACTTGTTCCGTCAGCGATGATAGCAAAGAAAATATTAGATGACATTATTGAACAGAACAAATATTATTTGCCACAGTATTAAATTACTTATGCCTTGAATATTGAATTGTTGCTACAATAGTTTTTGTGTTTATGCAGCAGGTGTTTTGTTTTTATCTTTAGGGACACGACATATTTGCATTTTCTATGAGTTAATGCTGGAAATATAATTAAGATAAAAAACATTAAATGGTAGATTTATAATACTTTCTTCTAAAATACGAAATTATTTATAGTTCAATACAAGATAAATATAAAAGGGAGGTTAATTAGATGGACAAATTAGAAAAATTTTTCGAAGAAAAAATGGCACCGTTTTTTGGAAAGTTAGCAAGGATTCCTTTTCTTATAGGATTAAGAAATGGCATGATGGCAACAGTTCCTATTACAATAATTGGGAGTATATTTCTGGTCATGCAGCAATTACCAATCGGGGCATGGCAAAGAATAATTGCTCCATTTCATGATATGCTTGAAGTTCCCAATATGATGACAATGGGTATAATTGCACTATATACCGCATATTCACTTGGATATTATATTGCAGAAGCATATGAAATGGATAGCTTTACAGGAGGGTTATTATCATTTGCTGGTTTTATGATGCTTCAAATTGATAAAGACTTTTCGATATCAACTGCAGGATTTGGTTCAAAAGGTATCTTTACTGCAATTATAGTTGCAATATTTTCAGTATTTGTTTTACGTATTTGCGTTAAGAAAAGCCTTTATATTAAATTTCCTGATACCGTACCACCAGCTGTATCTCAATCATTTGCTGCAATTGTTCCAGGGGCAATAATTATTACTGTATTATTCTTAACAAAGGCAGTATTTGGAATTGATATTCAAGCAACTATTAATGCAATTTTTGCTCCACTTGTATTTGGATTAAATACTTTACCGGGTATTGTTGTATTCATGTTTGTTGCTAAGGTTCTTTGGTGCTTTGGAATTCATGGAATGTCAGTCATGAATGCTGTAGGCATGCCAATATTTTTAACCTATCTTGCAGCCAATAATGAAGCATATTTAGCAGGGGAAGCCATTCCATACATCACTGCGCAAGGCTTTGTCCAATGCTTTGTATCACATGGTGGTGCAGGCGCCACGCTTGGATTAGCAATTTTGATGTTATTATCAAAAGAAAAAGGCTTCAAAACTTTTGGAAAATTGACTATTGTACCAGCAATATGTAATATTAACGAACCGATTATTTTTGGATATCCAATTGTAATGAATCCAATGATGATGATTCCGTTTATTGTAAGTGACCTTGTGTTAACAATAAGCACGTATTTATTGATGTACTTTAATATTATTGGAAGACCTGTATTAAATATGCTATGGATATTACCAACGCCAATCAGTTCTTTCTTAGCTGCAGGAAATGATATTCGTGCTGCTATTTGGTCAATATGTGGAATATTTATTTCTGTTGTGATTTATTATCCATTTTTTAAGATTGAAGAAAAGAATAGACTTAAATTAGAATGCGGAGGAGAATTAGATGATTAAAGTTGTAGTAACTGCGGATGATTATGGTTTTACAAAAGGTATTTCAGATGGTATTTTATATGCGCACCATAATGGGATTGTAACTTTTACAACTGCAATGACAAACATGGATTATTTCAAAATTGCAGCTAAAGAACTAAAAAACACACCTACATTGGGTGGTGGGGTACACCTTAATCTAACTATAGGGAAGTCATTAACAAAGAATAATACGTTAACTGATAAAAATGGATATTTTATTAAGAATATTGATCGTATTGTAAATGAGGCGGATGTTGACGAGATATATCTTGAATGGAAGGCACAAATTGAAGAATTTATAAAGTATGTAGGCTATGTTCCATTACAGATAGATGGGCACCATGGATTTCATTATTATCCTCGCTTTCAACCAATAACTCGAAGACTAATTGAAGAATACAGATTTACTGCAAGAGTTGTAGATTCACCATATTTATTTCTAAGAGGGTTTTATGCTGAAGATGCAACGGTAGAAAAAATTAAAGAAATTTTGACACTTTATACCCCAGTTCCTACATTGGAGCTTGTAACTAATCCTGGTTTCTGTGATGAAGAACTTATCTCAATGTCAGGGTACAGCTATGGAAGAACTAAGGAAATAGAAGCACTTTGCTCACAAGAGGTGAAAGATTTTATTAGGGAGAATGGTTTTGAATTAGTTATACCAGAAAGAAGAAATAAACTATAACAAGATGTTTCCATCATTTAGAATCTTAAATATATGATGACATTCAATGGAAAGGATTTTGTTGTTTGGTTATGGAATCTTTTGATAGTAGTACTAATAGGATTTTAACAATAATGACTAGCTTGCCTACCATGTTGCTTGGATATCTTAACGTTTATTCGCTAGTATTCAATGACTCTAATCTAATTAGTGTTCAAACAGGGAATTTGATCAATATGGCTATTAAACTTTCTAAGGGGAATATAGATTTGTCTAATGAATTTTCCTTGGTGATTGGATTTGCACTAGGTTGTTTTTTTTCCACTATTATTTTATTGAAAACAGAAATGAGTTTTAAGACTTTGATAATTAGATGGACATTATTTTCATCAATAATATGGGTTTATTCGATTTTTGATAATTATTTTTCAGATACTATAAGTATTTTTATATTAAGTTTTATGTCCGCAATGGCATTAAATTTTTTTAGATTAATAAATAATAATGTGTCAAACAATGGAATAATGGCTGGGAATCTAAGGAACCTGTATGCATCTCTAGGGAAATTAATGATTCTAAAAAATCTGGATATTTTAAATGATATTTTATGCTATTTGCTGGTAGTAATTTTATTTATAATTGGAGCATACTTTGGCAGTATTGTCTCATGTTTTGGTAATGGTACTATGCTATTAATTGCATCAGGTATATGCGTGATTCCTTATTTATTTTGTTTTATCGATTGGTTAATATAAGATCAGTTTTAATTGCATAAACATACCAATTAAAATTTCGATGATATTTATTTCCCTATTGACATATGTGGGACATACTGTTATTATCTATTTGTAAAGATGAATATAGCTCATATAAGTTTCATAATATGGTTGAAACGTTTCTACTAAATGACCTGAAATCATTTGGCTATGAGCGAAAGTGTACCTAGGGTTCCGAAGTTTATTCTTGCTGGACCAAGCGGTACAGATGCTTGTTTTAGGTATTACACCGAAGGGATAAAAGCCCAGTCGGGTAGGTTTCGCTTCCTACCTGACTGGGCATATTTGTTTTTGTTAATTGTGATATTTTATAAGAGGTGAGATGATTATGAATCTTGTATACAAAGGAAAGACTAAAGATGTATATGCTTTGGAAAACGGAAATTATTTATTAAAATTTAAGGACGAAGTTACAGGTGAAAACGGAGTATTCGATCCGGGAGCAAATACCGTAGGCTTGACGATTGAAGGCATGGGAAAATCAGGACTCAGACTTACAAAGTTCTTCTTTGAGAAGTTGAAGGATTTAGATATACCGACTCATTATATCAACTCAAGTATAGAGGACGCAACTATGACTGTATTGCCTGCTAAGATGTTTGGCAAAGGAGTAGAAGTTATATGCAGATATAGAGCTGTCGGAAGCTTTTTAAGGAGATACGGACTATATGCAAAAGAAGGACAAGTTCTGGATGCATATGTGGAAGTCACACTAAAAGATGATTTGAGAAATGACCCGTTGATAACCAATGAAGCTCTAGAAATGCTGGGTATAATGACTAAGAAAGAATATGATGTTTTAGTTGAGCTTACTAAAAGAATTGGCAATATTGTCAAGGATGAATTAGCTAAAAAAGGATTGGAATTATACGATATAAAATTTGAATTTGGAAGAGTAGGAGATGATAATCATATTGCCCTAATCGATGAAATATCAGGAGGGAATATGAGAGCATATAAAGATGGGGAATATATAGAACCCCTTAAGTTGGAAGAATTGATGATGAAAAACTAAATAATATAAGGCTCATATAAGTCCCATAATATGGTTGGGATGTCTCTACGAAATGACCGTAAATCATTTATCTATGAGTGAAAGTGTACCTAGGGATCCGAGGAATAATTCTTAATTCTTGCCGGACCGAGCGGTACAGATACTTGTTTTAAGTATTACACCGAAGGGATAAAAGCCCAGTCGGGTAGGTTTCGCTCACCTACCTGACTGGGCTTTATGATTTTAAGGAGGATAAAAATGGAATATAAAAGGATTATAATAGAAAAGAAAAGTAACGTAAATGCAGAAGCAGAAAATTTGTTGAATGAATTCAAGAATTATTTAGGTATTGACAGTCTTTCGTATGTTAGGGTTTTAAATGTTTATGACTTAATAAACGCAACTGAACATTCGACAGAAGAGATAATAGAAAAACTTCTATTTGATCCGAATGTTGATTTGCTTTATAAGGATAGTATTACATTAAATGATGGTGAAAAGGCATTTCGCATTGAATATCATAGAGGGCAATTTAATCAGCGGGAAGATTCTACAAAAGAGATGATACGTAAATATCTGAACTTTGAAGATATAGATGTTCATCATTCAAAGATAATTGTTTTAAAAAATGTATCCGATTTAGAATTAGAAAGAATAAAATCCTATTATATCAATCCGATAGAATGTAAAGAAGTTGAATTGGAGTCTTTTAACTATGAAATTGAAAGAGATGCAGTGAAGGAGACGGAAATTGCGTCTGGCTTCGTTAATATGAGTGAAAGACAAATTAGGGATATGAAGGATAAGATTGGACTTGGTATGGACACTGACGATTTGTTATTTTGCCGGAAATACTTTCAAGGTGAAAAAAGGGATCCAAGCATAGCGGAATTAAAGATCATTGATACCTATTGGTCAGATCATTGCAGACATACCACATTTATGGCAGAGATAAATGATGTTAAATTTGAAGAAGGGAAATATAAAGAAATATTTGAAAAGGCTTATGGGGAATATTTAGCCTCTAGAAAATTTGTTTATGGTGAAGAGGATCGCCCTATATGTTTAATGGATTTAGCTACTATCAATATGAAGGAAATCAAGAAAAAGGGATTGTTATTAGATAAGGAAGAAACGGATGAAATAAATGCAGCAAGCATTGAAATAGATGTGGATGTAGATAATAAAGATGAAAAGTATCTTCTTATGTTTAAGAATGAAACCCATAATCATCCTACAGAGATTGAACCCTTCGGTGGGGCAGCTACCTGCCTTGGTGGTGGTATTAGAGATCCGTTGTCAGGCAGAGCATTTGTATACCAAGCAATGAGGATTACGGGTTCAGCTGATCCGAGACAAAGCTTTGATGCGACTTTGGAAGGAAAGCTTTCGCAAAGAAAGATTACTCAAACAGCTATGGAAGGTTATAGTTCCTATGGGAACCAAATAGGAGCTACCTCAGGATATATAAATGAATTTTATGATGAAGATTTTGTTGCAAAAAGATTGGAACTGGGAGCATTGGTTGCTGCAGCACCAAAGGCATCAGTATTTAGAGGAAAGTCGGAGCCAACCGACTTGATATTACTGTTGGGAGGAAGAACCGGAAGAGACGGCTTGGGAGCAGCAGTAGGCTCATCCAAGGTTCAAACCAAGGAATCATTGGAAACAGCCGGAGCAGAAGTACAAAAAGGGAATCCTATATTGGAAAGAAAGATTGTAAGGCTTTTTAGAAATCCGGAAGCGACAAAAATGATTAAAAAATGCAATGACTTTGGAGCCGGAGGAGTAGCGGTAGCTGTGGGAGAACTGGCTGACGGATTACTAATTGATTTAGATAAAGTTCCGTTGAAATACAAGGGTTTAAATGGTGAAGAAATAGCACTTTCCGAATCTCAGGAAAGAATGGCAGTTGTCATAAGCAAGAATGATATAGAAGCATTTATGAAATTAGTTGAAGCAGAGGATTTAGAAGGAACTGTAATTGCAGAAGTTACAGATAAAAATAGGCTTCAAATGAAATCTAATGGGAAAATTATAGCTGATATAGATAGGGAATTTTTAGATACCAATGGCATCCGAAAGGAAAGTAAAGCCTATATTTCCAATCCTAAAAGTGGGTTCTATTTAAGTGAAAATCCAGTTCATGCAGAGGATCAGAATGTATGCAAAGCTTTCATTGATAATTTATCCGATTTAAATATAGCATCTCAAAAAGGGCTTATAGGAAGATTTGATAATACTATAGGTTCAGGAACAGTATTAGCACAATTGGGCGGGAAATATAAATTAACTCCTCAAGAGGGAATGGTAGCGAAGATTCCGGTATTAAATGGGAATACTAATACTTGTTCGATATTCACCTGCGGATATGATCCAAAACTGGGGAAATGGAGTACTTTTTATGGCGGATATTATGCAGTTATTGAATCCATAGCAAAAATTGTTGCATTAGGAGGGGACTATAGAAAGATACGATTAACCTTCCAAGAATATTTTGAAAGACTTGGAGATAATCCACATAAATGGGGGAAGCCTTTTGCAAGCTTGCTTGGTGCCTTTGTAGTTCAAAAAAGCTTAGATTTACCAAGTATAGGCGGCAAGGACAGTATGAGCGGAAGCTTTGGTGAATTGAATGTACCTCCATCCTTATTTAGCTTTGCTGTCTCAACTGAAAAGATCGGAAATATTGTTTCAAAGGAATTTAAAAAGGTAAATTCAAATGTAGTAATTATAAATTTAAACATAGATGATAAAGGATTGGTGAATTTCGATCAGCTTAAAGAAAATTATACCAGAATAAAAGAATTAATAGACACGGGATATGTCCTATCCGCATCCAGCATTAAATACGGCGGAATAGCCAGAAACATTGCAGAAATGTCCTTTGGAAATGGAATAGGATTTAAGTTCAATGAAGATATTCTGGATAGAATATTTAAGCCTCTATACGGTTCAATTATTTTAGAGATAGAGAGCGATAAAAATATAGAGAAATTATTTGAAGGAATTTATTATGATTTAGTCGGAACAACAATAAAAGAAGAAAAAATAATTATAAATGATGAAACAATGGAATTAGAAGATTTAACAGCAAAATGGGAAGGTACATTAAATGATGTATTTCCAATAAATAGAGATTCCGAACAAGCTTCAATCAAACCCTATAATAGAGGGCAAATTGCAAAGAGCAAACACAAAATTGTTAAGCCAAGGGTATTGATTCCGATATTTACCGGTACTCATGGTGAATACGATATGGCACAAAGCTTTATAAATGCAGGTGCAGAAGTTGAAACATTTGTGTTTAAATCATTGAATAAAAAATATATAGAATCGTCCTTCAAAGAGCTTTCAAAGAAAATAGAGAAATGTCAGATTCTAGGGTTTCCAAATGGACAAATTTATGGAGATGAACCTGAAGGAAGCGGAAAGCTAATAAAACTTATCTTCTCAAATTCATATGCAAAAGAGTCCTTGAATGAACTTTTAAATGTTAAAGATGGATTGATCCTGGGAATCGGAGAAGGGCTGGCAGGATTGCTGAGATTGGGACTTATAGATGTTTCGCCATTTTTAACCTATAATAGCTCAGGAAAATTTTTATCCGACTTTGCGGATATTGAAGTCATTTCAAATCTATCGCCATGGATGAATTGTATGGAAGTAGGAGAAATATATACTTCACCGTTGGCTACAAAGGAAGGAAGAATCATTTTAGGTGAAAATGCAGATAAGTTAATCGAAAACGGACAAGTGGCAACTACCTTCTATAAATCCAATCCTACAGGCTCACAAATGGCTGTAGAATCGCTAAGCAGTAAAGACGGAAGAATTTTAGGAACAGTCGCATCTATTGAAAGATTGGACAGCAATATATATAAGAATATAGATTTAAAAGGTACACACAAAATATTTAAATCAGGTGTAAAATACTTTGATTAGGAGTGAAAAAATGAAAGTCAGCATAGTAATGGGAAGTATTTCAGATAAGGAAATAAGCGGCAAGGTGATTAAAATTTTAGAAAAGTTTGGAGTAGATTATGAAACAAGGGTCATATCAGCTCATAGAACCCCTTATAAAGCCTTGGAATTTGCAAATGGAGCAGAAGAAAACGGCATAGAGGTTATCATCGCTATAGCCGGAAAGGCGGCACATCTTGCAGGGATCATAGCAGGCATTACACCGCTTCCGGTAATAGGTATTCCTGCTAAATCATCTACCATGGACGGACTTGATTCATTGCTTTCTGTAGTACAGATGCCAAAGGGAGTTCCCGTTGCGACCGTAGCAATTGATGGAGGAGAAAATGGAGCACTACTGGCAGTACAGATGTTGTCAATCAAATATCCGGAGTTAAGAAAGAAATTTAAAGAGTATAAGAAGGAAATAGCGGAAGAAGTTATTATGATGGATAGGCAGATTAACTCGTAAGGGGGAAGTAAATTTGAGTGGTGTATTTGGCATATTTAGCAAAAATTCAAACAGTGTTTCCCAAATAATATATTATGGTCTTTTTGCACTTCAGCATAGAGGGCAGATAAGCTGTGGAATTGCAATTAATAACAATGGATTTTTAGATTATCATAAGGATTTGGGATTAGTTCATGAGGTGTTTTCAAAGGATATCTTTGATAGATTGAGAGGGAATATGGGTATAGGGCATGTGAAATATGCCTCCTCTCATGAAGAGCAGACCCAAACAAATACAGAGCCTGTAGTTATGGGTTATAAAAAAGGTGCTTTTGCATTGGCTTTCGATGGCAGTATTGTTAATTCCAATGAACTTAGGGATAAATTGAAGGAATCAAATACCGTGCTTCAATCAGATTTAGATGCAGAGGTTATAGCAAATGTAATAGCTAAAAATCAATGTGCTGATTTAGAGGATGCATTAAATAAAACTTTAAATGAAATAATAGGCTCCTACAGCCTATTATTGATGACAAACGATATGTTGATAGGAGCTAGGGACCCAAACGGTTTGAAGCCGCTTTCCTTAGGGAAATTAGGCGATGATTATGTACTGGCATCGGAAAGCTGTGCATTTGATGCAATTGGAGGAGATTTTGTTAGAGATATAGAACCGGGTGAAGTTGTTTTAATAAATGATAATGGAATAAAAACAATATCAAAAAATTTTTCAGAGAGAAGGCCTTGTTTATTTGAGTTGGTGTATTTTGCAAGGTCGGATAGTTTTATGGATGGAAAAAGCATTTATAGATCGAGGATAGAAGTTGGTAAACAATTGGCAAGGGAATCCCAAATTGACGGAGACATCGTAATCGGCGCTCCGGATTCAGGGATAGTATTTGCCATAGGATATGCTGAAGAATCCAAAATACCCTATGCTGAGGGAATGATAAAGAATAGATATGTTGGACGGACATTTATCCAGCCCAGCCAAGAGTTAAGGGAGCAAGGTGTAAGAATCAAATTAAATGTTCTTAAAGAAAATATAGAAGGCAAAAAAGTAATCTTAGTAGATGATTCGATAGTCCGTGGCACTACGATCAAAAGGACTGTGGATATGCTTAGAGAAGCAGGAGCAAAGGAAATTCATGTGAGGATCGCATCACCACCGGTGCTCTATCCATGCCATTTAGGGATGGATACTCCAAGCAAGGATAATCTAATATCGGCAAATATGGAAGCAGAAGAAATAAGGGAACTCATAGGAGTGGATTCGTTATATTTTTTGACTTTGGAAGGATTATTAAAAGCTATAGGTAATAATGGATTTTGCAAGGGGTGCTTTACAGGAGAATACGCAGTAGAGGAAGGAAAAAAGTAAGAGGTAAAAACATAGTGAATTGTGAATTGATAAGGAGGTTTTATAATGCCTTTAACGTATAAGGATGCAGGCGTTGATAAAGAAGCGGGATATAGAGAAGTTCAGCTTATAAAAAGTTTTATAAAGAAGACTCATATCCCAGGAGTTTTATCGGAATTAGGTGGATTTTCAGGCTTATTTCAACTGGATATATCAAAATATGAGGAACCGGTATTGGTTTCAGGGACGGATGGAGTAGGTACTAAGTTAAAATTGGCTTTTATGATGGACAAACACGATACCATAGGAGAAGATTGTGTTGCAATGTGTGCCAATGACATACTGTGTCAAGGAGCTAAGCCTTTATTTTTTTTGGATTATATAGCTACAGGGGAACTTATTCCTGAAAAAATGGCCAGCATTGTGGAAGGAGTGTCCAATGGATGCATAAAAGCAAAATGCGCATTGATAGGTGGAGAAACAGCAGAAATGCCCGGATTTTACAATAAAGACGAATATGATATAGCAGGATTTTGTGTCGGAGTAGTAGATAAGGGAAAGATAATTAACGGCAGTAAGATCGAAGAAGGTGATTATATCATTGGGTTAAAATCCAATGGTATACACAGCAACGGCTATTCAATGGTGAGAAAGATTGTGTTTGAAAAGCAAAATTTGGATTTAAATACCTATATTGAAGAATTAAATTGCACTATAGGAGAGGAGTTATTAAAACCAACGAGAATTTATGTAGATCCCGTTTATGAATTAATAGAAAAGTTCAATATTAAAGGGTTATGCCATGTAACAGGCGGTGGATTTTATGAGAACATACCTAGGATGTTTCCAAAAGGACTTGGAGCATTTATAGATACGTCAAAGATAAGTACTCCGTATATTTTCAAACTATTACAAGAATGGGGAGATATTGAAACGGAAGAGATGTATTCCACGTTCAATATGGGCGTAGGCATGGTATTGGTGGTATCAAGAGACGAAATAGACGAAATAACAAATTATTTAGATTCCATCAATGAATCATTTTATCTTTTGGGTGAAGTAAAAAGAGGAAATGAAGGTGTTGTCCTATGTCATCAAAGAGGATAGGAGTTCTTATCTCAGGCAGCGGTACAAATCTTCAAGCAATAATTGATAATATCAATTCTGGAAATATAAACGGAGAAATAAAACTTATTGTTTCAAACAGAAAAGATGCATATGGATTGGAAAGAGGAAAACTGGCAGGGATAGAGAATATGTATTTACCACGCAAAGAATTTTCAACTGATCAGGAATATGACGAAAGATTGATATATGAATTTAGACAGCGGAATATTGATTTGATAGTATTGGCAGGATATCTCAGAATACTTTCCAAAAGTTTTATAGAGGCATTTAATAATAGGATAATAAATATTCACCCTTCGTTGATACCCAGCTTCTGCGGGAAGAATTATTATGGAACAAAGGTACATGAGGGAGTATTAAAATATGGTGTTAAATATACCGGTGCAACGGTTCATTTTGTAGATGAAGGTACTGATACCGGACCTATAATCTTACAGGATGTAGTAAAAGTTGATAATGATGATACGGTTGAAGAACTTCAAAAAAAGGTGTTAAAGATTGAGCATAAAATTTTTGTAGAAGCAATTAGCCTGTTTTGCGATGATAAATTGAGTCTGAAAGATAGAATAGTGAGAATAAATAGGGAGTGATTTTGTGAAAAGAGCGTTGATAAGCGTATATGATAAGGAAGGAATAACCGAATTTGCAAAAAACTTAAGTCTGTTGGGTTGGGAGATTATATCAACCGGCGGAACTTCAAAGATTTTAAAAGATGCCGGAGTAGATACTGTTGAAGTTGAAAGCATTACAAATTTTCCTGAAATATTGGATGGCAGAGTAAAAACATTGAATCCGTATATTCATGGGGGATTATTGTACAAAAGAGATAATAAAGCCCATGTAAAGACGGTTGAAGATCTTCATATTAAGGCAATTGATATGGTAGTAAACAATCTCTATCCATTTGAAGAAACTATAAACAATCCAAAATCCTCATATGAAGATATTATTGAGAATATAGATATTGGTGGACCTTCTATGATTAGAGCAGCAGCAAAAAATTATGAATATGTAACTGTAATTGTAGATCCAAAGGACTATAATAAGGTACTTAATGAATTAAAGGACCATGATGATACATCAATTGAGACTCGTAAATATCTGGCAAGAAAGGTATTTAATTATACTGCATACTATGATGCTGTAATTTCAGATTTCTTTAATGGCGAGGAAAATATAAAATATCCGGAAAGAATAACTTTCCCATTTAAAAAGGTACAAGAGTTAAGATATGGAGAGAATCCTCATCAAAGCGGGGCTTTTTATAAAAAAGCATCTGAAGTAAAAGGGACTATAGCATCGGGGAATCAAATTCATGGTAAGGAATTGTCTTATAACAATATTAATGATGCCAATGGAGCATTAAAGATTTTAAAAGAATTTGACGAGCCTACTATCGTAGCCATAAAACATTCCAATCCTTGTGGAATAGGATGCGGCGAAAATTTGTTGGAAGCTTATATAAAGGCTTTTGAATGTGATAAGGAATCAATCTTCGGAGGGATTATTGCCGCTAATCGAGAGATTGATAAGGATGTAGCTGAAAAAATAAATGAGATATTTATAGAAATTGTGTTAGCACCTTCCTTCAGTGAAGAAGCTACTGAAATATTGAGCAGAAAGAAAAATATCAGATTGGTTCAGATTGAAGATATAATGAAAAATAACTATGAAGAATTGGATTTTAAAAATGTATTGGGAGGATTATTGATTCAAGACAGGGACAATAAACTTTTGATTGATGATCTAAAAGTAGTGACAAAGAAAAAACCAAGTGATGAGGAATTGGAAGATTTGTTATTTGCATGGAAGGCAGCAAAAAATATTAGTTCCAATGGAGTTATACTTGCGAAGGATAAAGCCACAATAGGAATTGGGCTAGGAGAGGTCAATAGATTTTGGGCGGTAGAGAATGCTATAAGCAGGGCGGAAGATAAAGTAAAAAACGGCGTATTGGCTTCAGATGGATTTTTCCCTTTTAAAGATTCCATCGAAATATTAGCTAAAGCCGGAGTCAGCGCGATTATTCAACCGGGAGGCTCAATTAAAGATAAGGAAGTAATTGAAGAAGCAGATAAGCATGGAATGGCAATGATCTTTACAGGGATGAGACATTTTAAACACTAATCCAATTCACAGTTCATAATTCACAATTGAAAACCCTAATTCATTGCTGTTGTCATCCTTGAGTGAAACGAAGGATCTCCGGTTTTGGAAAAGAGTGAAGAACTAGGAACTAAGAATGAAGAGTGAACTTAATAGAAAGAAGGTGGTTTGTTATGAAAATTTTAGTGATAGGCAGCGGTGGAAGGGAACATGCCCTTTGCTGGAAAATAGCCCAATCTAAAATGGTTGAAAAAATATATTGCGCTCCCGGAAATGGCGGTACAAGGGAAATTGCAGAAAATATTGATATACAGGTTAATGAAATAGATAAATTGTTAGACTTTGCCATTAATAATAAAATTGATTTGACAGTAGTAGGACCTGAAGATCCCCTTGTAAATGGAATTGTAGATATATTTCAAGAAAATGGACTTATGATATTCGGACCTAATAAGCTATGTGCAAAATTAGAAGGAAGCAAAGAATTTTCTAAAGTCTTTATGGAAAAATATAATATACCTACTGCAAAATATCAATCCTTTATAAATTATGAAGATGCCGTTAAAGCATTAGATGATTTTACCTATCCTCTCGTCATAAAGGCGGATGGGCTGTGCTTAGGAAAAGGAGTGATTATCTGCAATACTAAAGAAGAAGCCATAAATGCATTAAAAGAAATACTTGTGGATAGGATATTTGGAGGAGAAGGCGAAAAGGTAGTCATAGAAGAGTATTTAGACGGGATAGAAGCATCTCTATTGTGTTTTGTAACCGAGGGAAAAATAATTCCTCTTGAAAGTGCAAAAGACTACAAAAAAATCTATGAAAATGACTTAGGACCAAATACAGGCGGAGTTGGTTGCATATCTCCAAATCCTATATTCACAAATGAGCTTTCTTCGATAATAAAAGAAGATGTTTTAGATAAAATATCTTATGGATTAACACAGGAGAAGATGGATTTTAAGGGGATACTCTTTATAGGATTTATGATTGCCGATGGAAAACCTAAGGTACTTGAATTCAATGTAAGATTTGGAGATCCTGAAACACAAGTGTTGATTCCAAGATTAAAATCGGATATAGTAGAGCTATTCCTAAAGGTTATTGACGGATCTATTGATAAAAGGGATATAAATTGGTCTAAGGATTCATGTATTACTGTAGTCTTAACTTCCAATGGTTATCCGAAGGAATATAAAAAGGATTTTAACATTGATATTAAAAATCTAGATAACTCAATTATATTATTCCATAATGGCACTAAATATAAGAGTGGCAAACTTTTAACCAATGGGGGAAGGGTATTATCTGTAACGAATGCAGGGAAAGATTTGCAATCAGCTAGAGAAGCCGTATACGATAATATAGGGAACATTCAATTTGAAGGTCTTTGCTATAGGAAAGATATTGGACTAATTTAATATATCCTTGTCTTTTTTTGTATTTCATGTTCACAAATTAAAAGAAATTTGTTATACTACTTTATAGTGTGAAAAATGATTATAGAGATACCCCAATTATTGTAAATTATACAAAATTGTGGGTATCATATAATTATGTAAAATATTTTGTAAGGAGGGATTTTTTTGAAGACTGACGTACAAATTGCTCAAGAAGCCAAGATGATTCCTATAAATGATGTAGCGGCTAAATTGGGAATTAGTGATGAAAACCTTATCAATTATGGTAAATATAAAGCTAAAGTTTCATTAGATGTCTTGGAAGAGTTGAAAGATAAACCTGATGGAAAGTTAATTTTAGTCACTGCTATCAACCCAACTCCGGCAGGTGAAGGAAAGACTACTACAAATATAGGACTTTCAATGGGGCTTAATAAAATTGGGAAGACTGCCATTACTGCAATAAGAGAGCCTTCCTTGGGACCAAGCTTTGGAATGAAGGGCGGTGCAGCAGGCGGAGGATATGCACAAGTAGTTCCTATGGAGGACATAAACTTACATTTTACAGGAGATTTCCATGCTATAACCACATCTCATAACTTGATATCGGCACTATTAGACAATCATATTCAACAAGGTAATGAACTAAACATTGACCCCAGAAGAATCGTTTGGAAAAGGGTCATGGATATGAATGACAGAGCTTTAAGAAACATCGTTATAGGTTTAGGGGGCAAACCAAATGGCGTTCCAAGAGAAGATGGTTTTGATATTACTGTTGCTTCAGAAATCATGGCGATTTTCTGTCTGGCCTCCAGCTTAGAGGATTTAAAAGAAAGAGTCGGAAATATAATTATAGCTTATAGATACGACGGCAGTCCGGTATTTGTTAAAGATATTCATGCACAAGGTGCAGTTGCTTTACTTATGAAGGATGCTATGGATCCAAATCTTGTTCAAACGTTGGAAAATACTCCTGCTTTAATTCATGGAGGACCATTTGCCAATATTGCCCATGGGTGCAACTCGATGTTAGCTACCAAATTATCATTGAAATTAGCTGAATATACAATAACGGAAGCAGGTTTTGGTGCTGACTTAGGCGCCGAAAAATTCTTTGATATAAAGGCTAGATTTGGTGATTTAAAACCTGATGCAGCTGTAATAGTTGCAACTGTAAGAGCTCTAAAACATCACGGCGGGGCTAAAAAAGAAGAATTAGGTATAGAAAACTTAGAGCAGCTTTCCAGAGGATTTGAAAACTTAGAAAAGCATATAGAAAATATTCATAAATTTGGAGTCCCTGCAATAGTTGCAATCAATCAATTCCCAACTGATACAGAAGCTGAGTTGAAATTTGTGCTGGAAAGATGTAAAGAATTAGGCGCAGAAGCTGTTCTTTCCGAAGTTTGGGCTAAAGGCGGCGAAGGCGGAATAGAATTGGCTAAAAAGGTTGTCGAAGTAGCTGAAAGCAAACAATCTAATTTCAAGCTTTTATATGATGCAGACGAACCAATAAAGGTAAAAATTGAAAAAATAGCCAAAGAAATTTATGGCGCTGATGGAGTAGATTTTACAAAATCATGTGAAAAGACAATTGTAAATATCGAAAAAATGGGTTTTGATAAGATGCCGATATGTATGGCAAAGACCCAGTATTCACTCTCAGATGATCCGACATTGTTAGGAAGACCATCAGGCTTTAGAGTAACCGTAAGAGAGATTAGAGTATCAAGAGGAGCAGGATTCTTAGTTGCACTTACCGGAGATATAATGACTATGCCGGGATTGCCAAAGGTTCCGGCTGCTAACAACATTGACATATTACCTAGCGGAGAAATAGTAGGACTGTTTTAGAAAATGAGATATATATGATAAATGGGGCGGTATGTTAACCGCCCTAGTTTGAGCAGTTTCACTTTAATGAATTAATATGTAACATGCATATAAAAACAGGAGGATAATTAATGGAATACAATTCAAAAATACAAAATTCACAGACTGACGGCTTTTTTGAAGCAGTATTAAAATTAGAAAATATGGAAGAATGTTATAGGTTTTTTGAAGACATTTGCACGGTAAAAGAAATTCAGGCAATTGCCCAGAGGTTAGAAGTTGCAAAACTATTGGTGGCAAAGAAAACCTATAATCAAATAGAATTAGAAACCGGTGCAAGCACTGCAACCATAAGTCGAATAAATAGATCTTTAAATTATGGTGCTGACGGATATAAGCTTATATTCAAAAAACTTGGGATAATTGAAGAAGAATAAGAGATTTAATAAATCAGAAGCGGCGTAATCCATTGAGGCTACGCCGCTTTCCATATATATTTAATTAATTATTCTTTCATCATTTGAACATAGGGTAGCTTCTGATAACCCATTTTGTCATAAAGCATCATTGCCCGTTTGTTGTCCGGTTCAACTTCCAACCTATATCGTTGAGTAGGGATATGCTTCTCCATCCACTTGAAGAAGTAACTTCCGCATCCACGTCCTTGATATTCAGGAACTATGTATAGTTCTTCAATCCATACAGCAGGACCCCCGGCTTCTCTGCAATAGGTTTTATTCAAAAGTGCATAACCGATTATTTTTGAATCTGCCTCGAACATATAGCAATCAAGATACATATCGGAACGCATTAATTCCTTAAATGCTCTATTATGATATTCATTATCTATATCATGCAAAACAGCTTCAGATGAATAAAATTCTCGGCTCATAGCCAAAAATATGTCCTTATCCTTTGACGCGATTTTTCTTATATTCAAATTCATTTTTATAAGTCCTAACTCCTTTCTTCACGATGCATTTAAAATATCATACCTTAAAAGCAATTTTCAATTCATCACAAAAATTTTCTAACTCGTCAATCATTGTAGCATTAGGTGAGGCTTTTTCAAGAGCTGTTTCCTCCGCATTATAAATCTTGTCAAGAGACTCACGTGCATAAGACCTTCCTGCTTCCGTCAGACAAATATTCATCTCACGGCGTTTTCCCGGGATTTGTTCAAGAGTAATATATCCTTTTTCAACACATTCCTTTGTGATTGTATTTAAAGTTGTCCTTGGGAACAACCACTCCTCACAAATTTGTTTTTGAGAGTGGGGGATACCATCGTCAAGCGCATATAAAAGCCGTATGATGTTTGCTTTGACACCGAGCTCTTTGGATATCTTTTCATAAATATTTTCAATTCGATTAACAGCAATCATAATCCTGCGTATAGCCGCTCTCTGTTCAGTCATATTTACACCTCCAAAAATCCTAATTCGTATTATATTATAATACGAATTAGGATTTTTGTCAAAGGGTACCAAATGATAGCGCAATAATGAAATATTGTTTGCTATAGATGGCGGATAAATTATATAATATATGTATTGAGAATTATGAAAAGTTTCATAAAGAGGTGTAAAAATAAGTGGAAAAAATACTTGTTGTGGATGATAATATTCAGCTGGTGGAGACCATTTCGATTTACTTAGAAAATGCAGGGTTTCAGGTTTTTCAAGCTGAAAATGGGAAAGATGCATTGGAGAGCTTGAGATTATGTAAAATAGATTTAGTAATAATGGATATTATGATGCCTGAAAAAGACGGTATAAGTACTACCAAAGAAATAAGATACAAGGACAATATCCCCATAATACTTTTATCGGCGAAATCTCAAGAAGAAGATAAAGTGGAAGGCTTGGACTCGGGCGCAGATGATTATATTACCAAACCATTTAGTAAGGATGAGTTAATTGCAAGGGTTAAAGCTCAATTGCGTAGATATAAAAACTTAAATAAAATGCCCACGAAGGACTCCGAAATTCTAATTAGAGGACTGAAAATTGATTATGAAAGCAAATCTGTAACGTTAAACGATGAGATTATCAATTTGACTCCAACGGAATTTAAGATATTATATTTATTGGCAAGAAATCAAGGCAAGGTATTGTCCATAAAGACCATATATGAAAGTGTATGGAATCAAAAATTTTTTAACTCTGAAAGTACAGTTATGTTTCATATAAGCAATTTAAGATCAAAGCTTGAAATCGATGTAAAACGCCCAATTTACTTGAAGGTAGTTTGGGGACAAGGATATATGGTGGAATAAAATGTCAAATAATAAGACAAATAGAATAATTTTATATATCATTTCAATACTTATGATAGGTATGAGTATAGTGCTCTCCGTATCTATTTGGAACAATAGAAGCCTTTTTTTCGACGAACATGTATACTCAATGGTTGACTATGGACCTTATATGAGATTAATTTATAATTCCATCAAAAATGATGATTTTAACAGCCGGGAGTTAACGGATTATTCCTTCGTATATTACAATTTTTTGATTGATGGAAAATGGTATACAAATTTACCTGATGACAGCAATACTGAAGAGCTTATTTCCATATATGTAAAGGAAAATATAAATGATAAGGGTTTTTTATCAGAATCTGATATTAGATATTTAATCCTAAATGAAATTGATGACATAGGGGATGAAGAGTTTGTAGAAGGCTATATATACATTGACATGACAAAAAACTTGCAGGGATACTTTCAATATTCCATTAGAAATAATTTGAAACTCCAGTCCATATTATATTTTGATTGTATTTCGTTTCTGGTTTTAATAGCTATTGGATTGACTTTAATTTTTAAAAATTTCAAATTAGGACAAACATATATATCCGATAAATTTGACTCTATCCCTATAGATATTAAAGTTATATCCCTTATACTTTCTGTCGCAATCATATTATTATTTTCACATAAATATATCAAGATGTTTAAATTATTTTCTAACTTAAGAAGGAGAATAATATCATTTTGCATGTTAAGTGTTTTAACTGCATTTGGAATGATATTATTTTTAGATATACTGTATATGATGAGAACTAATAGGGATAATTATATGGAACTAAAGAGAAAGTGGGATGACAGATACCTAAAAAGAGTCCCTGTGGGTCTAAGCTTATTTATACTGATGGCTTTATTATATATATCAATGCTAAGTGGATTTAATGGCAGTTCAATTAGTTCAATTGAGGGATATTTTTTTATTAAGGAGAACATCAATACTTTAGCAACGCATTTTATAATTATAATAATATTGTCTTTGACAATTTCTAAAATGATAAAAGTCAAGAATTTATATACAAACCATGTTTTATCAGAAATAAAAGAAATTGCCTCAGGGAATTTGGAAAGAGATGTATCAGTTGTAGGAAATGATGAAGTATCGGATATTGCAAAAAATGTGAACTTGATTAAAGATGGATATATAAAAGCAATTGAAGAACAGAAAAAGAGCGAAAGATTGAAATATGAACTGATAACAAATGTTTCCCATGATTTAAGATCTCCTCTTACTTCTATTATAAATTATTTGGATTTATCCAAAACCTGCAATGCGGAGGAGAAGTTAAAAAGATATATAGAAGCAGCGGAGTCAAATTCCAAGATATTACTTCTATTAATTGAGGATTTGTTTGAGCTTTCTAAGATGGAAAGCGGAAATGTAAAACTTTCTAAGACAAATATAGATTTGATTTTATTGTTAAAACAGGTTGCCTATGAGTATAATATAATTTGCGAAAATGAAGACAAAGAGATTGTCATAGAGTCATCTTCAAAGGAGCTTCAATATTTTTGTGACAGCCTTGGGATTTCAAGAGCATTCAATAATCTAATAGATAATGCAGTGAAGTATTCATTGCCCAATACTAGGGTATATATTGAAGTAACTTGCCATGATAAAGAAATAGTAATAGAGGTCAAAAACATATCATACTACAAATTGGACTTTGACCTAAATGAACTGTTTTTAAGATTTAAGCGAGGAGACAAATCCAGAGCATCAGAAGGTACAGGTCTAGGGTTAGCTATTGCTAAAGGGATAATATCTCTGCATGACGGCAGTATTATTTTGAAAAATGATGGAGACTTGTTTAAAGCAATTGTTAGTTTGCCTATAGAATAATCTAAGGAATTCCTAAGGAATAACCTCCTATTTTTATCCTATAATTTATATAAGGATAGAAACGGGAGGTTATTTATATGAAAAGAATTTTAGTGCTATTGATGTGTGTCTTAATTACCCTTTCAGGATGCACACAAAATTCAAAGGACGTTATCGATCATGCAGATGAAGTGACGCAAACTGAGAAAGCAGACAAAAAAATTGAGGGAGAAATAACGGTCTCTCTTTTGGATGAAATGGAATTTGTAGATATTGCAGCCGAAAAGTTTATGGACAAATACCCTAATACAAATATAAATGTTGAAACATTTAGAGAAACTGAATTTATTGAAACAACTGACGGTGCCGTTATGAGCGTTGCGCCAACTGAGGAGTTTTCAACTGAAAGCTATCTGCAGCAATTAAATACAAAGATAATGTCGGGAAAAGCTGCTGATGTTATTTTTACCAATCCATTGCCTATGATAAAATATCGTGAGATGGGTGTGTTTGAAGATCTAACCGATTACATAGATGAAAAGGGTATAGATGAGGAAAATTATTTTATGAATATAATCAACTTGGGGAAAAGCGAAAAAGGACAATTTGAAATGCCTTTAAGCGTATATTTCGATATTATTTCATTCGATAATGAATTGGTCGATGATTCAGGGATAAAACCCAATGAGAACTTGAAGTCAATCTCATATTCAGATGCGTTAAAGATAGCAATAGATTTAGTTGACAATACCAATAGGGACAACACCTACCTTTCAATAGGAAGAGCCTATGAAGTAGCATATCAATTAGTAGAGGAAAATCTTGAAGACTTTATAGATTTCGATAAAAAGAAATCATATTTTGATAAAAAGGAATTTATAGACATTTTAGAATATGCAAAGAAGCTGGATCAAGAAGGATATTTTGATAAGGGTACCATCGATTTCTACAATATGGAGTATCATTTTGCCTATGATATAGATTTTCCAAGTCAAGCCGCTGCATTTACCCTATATGATGATAGCATAAGTTATCAATCCATGCCTATTTGCAATAAAAATGGGAAGGTAATGGCGAGAATGGGTAGTGCTTTTGGAATCAACAGTCAGTCTGAAAACAAGGATTTAGCATGGGAATTCATTTATTTTCTTATGAGTGAAGAGGTACAAAGCATGCCTTCATTTTATACTACGGGTATAAATAAGGGTTCCTTTGATGCTTCTGCAGGACGATATGCGGAAATGATGAATTCCGATGAATTTTCCTTTGAAATATCGGATTACAAAAATCTTTTAAGAACTTGGTATGAACAGGTAGAGGTAAATAGATTTGCAGACTACAATTTAAGCAATATTATATATGAAGAAATGTATAATTATTTTGAAGATGTGTGCACAGCCGAAGAGGCAAGTAAAAATATACAAGATAGAGTAGATAAGTATTTTAATGAATAATAATAATTTGGAAAGCGTGAGGAAATTGCGTAAGAATAAGACGGCGTATTTGATGCTTTCTGCAAGTCTATTGGGATTTTTGTTTTTTTATATTATTCCCTATTTTATTTCTATGTTCTATGCTTTCGTAGACAATCCTTTGAGCAAAAGTTTTGTCGGATTAATTAATTACAGGGATTTATTCAACAATAAATATTTTTTAAGAGGGCTCAAAAATACAATTATTTTTATGTGCATATCAATTCCTTTAAATATGATAATTTCTCTTGGACTAGCTATGATTTGCAATAAAATAAAAGTTTTTAGTAAATATCTCAATTTGGTTTTTTTGATTCCTCTGGCTATTCCTTCTGCAACAACGGCATTTTTTTGGAAGCAGGTTTTTTCTTTGAACGGATTTTTGAACAAATTTTTAGGAATATTCAATTTTGAGGCAGTGGATTGGCTAAACAGTAAGTACAGCATGTACATAATGGTGTTCATTTTTCTATGGAAGAATATCGGATACAATATGATACTTTTTATTGCAGGGCTAAACAATATTCCAAAGTCCTATTATGAATGTGCCCAGCTTGAAGGAGCAAGCAGATGGCAACAGTTCAGGATTGTAACATTGACCTACCTTGTACCTACATTTTTTTTAGTATTTATCATGACTTTTATAAACTCATTTAAAGTTTTTAAAGAGATTTATATATTAACCGGGGATAACCCACATGAGAATATATACATATTGCAGCATTTTATGAACAATATGTTTATGTCACTTAATTATCCTAAATTGGTTAGTTCAATATCAATTCTAATTACAGTTATAGTTAGTTTGATTATTGTAATGTTTATTTTTGAAGGTAGAGTTTCCAAAAATCTATCTGAATAGGAGTTAAAAGATATGAAAATCAATTCAAAAAAAGCAATAAAGACAGTTTTAATTGTTATTTTTTTCATAGCAACTTTGATTTATATTTCACCTTTGATTATCACTATTTTAAATTCTTTTATGACTGAAAGGGAAATTAATGAAAATTATGCACTGATTAAAACAATCTTTGAACCGGATAAAAAATATATTGATTTTAAACTAATACCGAATCCAGTGAGTTTGGAACAATATAAAAAATTGTTGATTGAGACGCCTGTCTATCTTAAGTCTTTTTGGAATTCAGTGATAATTACTGTGCCTATTATAATCGGTCAAGTGGTCGTATCTGCATTGGGAGCATATGGCTTTACTGTGCTTGAATTTAAATTTAAGAGAGTGTTGTTTTTTATGTATATTGTTGTAATGCTGCTTCCGCTGCAGGTTACTCTATTACCTAACTATATTGTAGCTGAATTTTTGCACATAAAGGAGAGCTATTTGGCAATCATTCTCCCTGCTATTTTCAACCCTTTAGGCGTTTTTTTACTTTACCAGCATATGAAGCTTGTGCCAAAATCCTATTTGGAAGCAGCACAAATAGATGGAGCAAATCATCTTGAGACATTTTTCTATGTAGTTTTACCGAATGTTACAGGGGGTATAGCTTCTCTAGCAATTCTTACATTTATTGAATATTGGAATTTAATAGATCAAGGGATAATATTTATCACAGATAGAAGTAAGGAGCCCCTTTCATTATTTTTAGCAGGTATGGGTGAACCACAGTTGGGACTTTCATTCGCGGCATCTACCTTTTATGCAACCCCTATTCTAATAGTATTTTTTTATTGTCATGATTATCTTAAAATTGGTATCCAGACATCTGGGCTAAAGGAGTGAAACGTTGTGAATAAATCAAAAAAGCTTACAATGGCGTTGGGTATATTTTTTACCATTGTTTTAATTTTAACATTTTTCTCCAATACAATATATAATTACAATTTGCCTTTAGTTACTATAGCAATGCCCGGTAAAGGGAAATTGGTACATAAAGTAACGGGGAATTCAGAAATTGAATACAAGGATTCTTACAAGGTTTATTCCGATATAGAAGGCAAAATCCATGAGATATATGTTGATGAAAATCAATCTGTAGAAAAAGGTGATGCCATTGTGAAGATCACACCAACAGAATCTGAAGTGGATTTATTAAAGCAAGATATTATAAAAAAGGAGAATGAAATCTCCTTAGCCCAACTAAAATTGGATAGATTATCTGAAGAGGATAAGAAATATACGGACGAAATGGAAAAGCAAAAATCAAAGATGAATGATATTGAAACAAAAGGGGAAGTAAAGCAATATAAAGATAAAATAAAAAACGCCAAGGAAGAATACGAAAAAATAAAAAAACTATATGAAATAGGGGCGGAGCCATATAGTAAGGTCTTAGCCCAAGAAAATTTAATCAAGGAATTGGAAAATGACTATGATATATTTATGGACCAAGAAATGACAACCTCCAGTGAATCTTTATCCAGTCTTCACTTAAATAAAAAAGATACAAAGATATCCATAAAAGAAACAGAGCTTAATATAAATGTATTGAAACTGGAATTGGAATCATTAAACAAAACCATGAATACTTATAAAGACGGTACAATCTATGCTGACCGCAGCGGTATAATCCATTTGTATAATTTGGAATTAAAAAGTACGGTTACTTTGAGTTCTCCTATAGGTGTAATCGGTGTGGTATCAGATGATTATATATGTGAGCTGCGTATTGACAGCAAAGAAAGAGAAAATATAAATCAAAACAGTATAGTCAAGATAAATAGCACAGGTACCAATTCAGGGATTAAAGGTGAAATCTTGTCCATAGATAAAATTGAGGGAAGCGATATGTATGAAGTTAGGATCGGAGTCCTATCTGAACAAGAAATCTATGGGCAATCATGCAATATTACAATTGAAAACAGCAGTGATATATATGATATTCTTGTGGAAAATTCTGCAGTTAGAAAAGATGCAAACGGATATTATATCTTCGTCGTTAAAGAAGAAAAAGACAGTTTAAAGAAAAAATACATTGTAAAGAGGGTAGATGTCACATTATTGGATAGGGATGAAAAATATTCGGCTATAGATGGATTGGAATTTATTGAGCCTGTAGTTGTGAGATCTGAGAAGAATATCTACAACGGAAACAGAGTTAAATATATAGAGAAATAAAGCGTATATGCATTATTGATAAGATATGTTTGGCAGAGATGTAAAAACCTTAAGCTATATAATGTCCATTGTAATGACAATTATCTTCTCAATAATAGTGAATTTCTTCATGTCTAAAAAGTTAAAAAACATTAAGATGGTGGACTCAATGAAAGCAGTTGATTAAATATTAAGGAGAAAGGGCATCAACCATTCTCCTTAATAGGTATAAAATCTTCAAATATAAACAAATCGAAATTGCTTTTATTTCGTTCCAATTCTTCAATAGATTGTATCGTATATGCTATGGTAGGTATTTTATATAAGCAGTGATTTATTTTAAAGGACAGCATATTTTTATACCTATGATTAAAAGCGATAAAATCAGGTTTTGTAATGAAATTAAACAATAAATTTTGCAAAGTAAAATCTAAAACCTTATTAGTTTTTTTAGATCCCTTTTTTACAAATTTTGTAGAAAGCTGCCCCCTCACAATAAGGGGCCTATTTTTTTTGTACCACATAAGAATATAAGGATTGAAGGATTCAACACAATATACGCCATTATAATTATCAAGAATAGGCGCTGTGATTTCACAGAGATTTGAATTGTTGTTGTGTGTTTTAAATTCTATGATTAAAGGGACTTGACCCTTCACCAAATCCAAGACTTCTTTTAAGCTGGGAATGCTTTCTTCCGAATTGGATAAACGCAAATTTTTAAGCTCAGCAAAGGTAAGCTCATCTACTTTTTTATCTAGTCCGCACATTCTTTTCAAAGAAAAATCATGAAAAACTACAGGGATGTCATCCTTAGTTAGTTGTACGTCAAGTTCAATTCCATACCCTTCTTTTACTGCAAGTTCAAATGCCAAAATTGAATTTTCTGGGGCAATATTTCCCTCTTTGTGCAATCCCCTATGGGCATAGTCTCTGTTTTCAAAATGGGAAAAATCTTTGCGATTTATCATCCTTGGCATAATTAAAAAAAGATATAGAATCAATATTCCAAACAAATAAAACATTTACTCATCTCCAAATTTTTGGTTGACTTAAATTAAAATGATACCGCAACTTATAGTTAATTATCAACAGCAAAATGATCCAATGCACTGGATTTTTTAGGAGGTTTTGAGTCTCCGTGCCGTACCATCGACATTGTACATAGAGATAATAAGGAAAAGATTAGAGAATATGGAAACAAAGTCCTATAGGATATATTTTCTAACAGGGCACCTGACAATATTGGGGTTAATACCTGTGCCGCCATGGAAAATGTATAATAAAGTCCGGTATATTTACCGACATCAGAGCTCTTACTCATTTCAACCACCATTGGATAAGAGTTTACATTTATCGCTGCCCAGCCAATTCCTGTAAAAGCAAATACGACATTAATCATTGGTGAATACTCTTTAAATAAAAATCCGAAAAAATATGAAATACTCATTATAATAATTCCCGCCATAATTGTTTTCTTTCTTCCTATGTTAGTGGAAATGATACCTATCGGTATATAGGCGAGAATAGCCGCACCTGTTGCTACCATTAGAGCGTTTGCAAAGCTTCCTCCCTGTAAATTCCAAACCTTAACAGCATATCTTGAGAAAGCAGTTGTTACGGCATTATATGCTACAAACCATAAGAATATGGATGCGAGTATAAAGTATAAGCTCCTTTTAACATCCTTTGGCATTGACATATCTTTATTTGTATTTTTTATATGTTCTTTTTCCGGCGCTATATTATCGTTCGAAATTTCCATCGACAACTTTTTTTCTCTGATTGTAATTAGAAGGATTGTAATAGATATTATCATCAAAGCGGATACAGAGCTAAAAATCTTAGTATAATTTGGATGTGCTGTTTTTGGGATGAGAATACTGATCATTGCCAATGTAATAATAGCTCCAACAGCACCCATAAGATTGATTATCGAATTTGCCTTGCTTCTAAGCTCTTTGGGCGTTAGATCAGGCATCAAAGCAACTGCAGGTGAGCGGTAGGAACTCATTGCAAGCAATACCACACCCAAGGAAATAAAAAATAAGGTGAAATTCTTTGTTTGATCGGCTATGGGTATCAGTGTCATGGATAAGACGGCAATAACAGTTCCTGCCAGTATAAATGGAGTACGTTTTCCAAGCTTGGTATTTACCCTGTCTGAAAGAGAACCAAAGAGCGGAAGTAAAAATAAGGCTAAAACATTATCCACTGCCATTATGGCTCCGGTCAAGGTTTCGCCGATTTCAAAGGTATTTTGTAAGATTAAAGGAATGATATTGTCATATAATTGCCAAAATGCTGATATAGATAGGAAAGCAAGTCCTATAAAAAAAGTACGCTTATAATTAAGTTTCACAGATTAACCCCCTTTATTTCAATTCACAATGCATAATTCACAATTTATAATGTATACCTATACCCACTCAGTGAAATTTCACAAAACCAAAGGTTTTGAAATTTCTACTGTTGGGCACACGGCAGTTCACAATGCATAATTAAAAGATAAAAGATTGCTTGGGTAGAGCCTTTGGGACTAAGGAAAAGAGAACCCTCCGCTTTTAATTGTGAATAGTAGCTATAATTGATTATAGCATTAGAGAAATATATAAACAATGCTTTAATTAAATAGTATATCGGATCTAAAAGAGGGATCCCTAGAAGAGCTCAGCGTGATAGCTTCATCGTCAATTATAATTCATATCACTAATTATACTCATGGTTTGTAAAATACAAAATGGATAGAAGCTTTCCTTCTATCCATTTATTAATGCTATTTGATATTTTTGTTGGCTATTTGTATCAAATCTTCGCCTAGTTCTCTTAATTTCAAATCTGGATTAGCATCTTCAAAGAATTCAATCCAATCCTTTTCGATTGAAGATAATCCGCAAAAAGCCCCGGATAACATACCGGCAATACATGCAATAGTATCTGTATCACCACCAAGATTAGCTCCATAAATTACAGTCTTTCTCGCGTCCCCTTTAGTTGCTAAAAAAATTCCAATAGCAGAAGCCACACTGCTTTGAATTGAACCGTCATTTCCTACTATAGAATCTAATTGCTGAAGCGTTTCCTCCATTGTTACAGTATCAAAGGCGACTTCAATGCTTTTAAATATTTTAGGCAGCAAGTTCAAACCTGAAGCATTTCTAGCTTCTTTATTGCCAATTATATATCCCTTTTTTGCTCCATATATGCAAGCTTCAATAACTGACACAACCGTAGAATCTTGCGTTAATGCCTCGGCAATGCCGCAAGCAATTGCACTTGAGCCTGCAAATGCATGCTGGGTTCCATGCGATGGTTTAGACATAGTGATTGCCATTTCAGTGGCTTTATCCAAATTGCCGGGATTCACTAATCCTGCTGCCGCAACTCTCATTGCAGCCCCGTTTGTTGTTCCGCGGTCATATGTCTTTCCAGTCATACCAACTTGTTCAGGATCTTTTCCGCTAATCAATTCTCCAATTACAAATCTAGTTGTCGCTCCTGCATTTCTTGGATAATACTTGGGATAATTCTTTGACCACGATACTAGAGCCTCTGCAGCATCATTAACTGTAAACTTTCCATTTGATTTTACTACAGCCTTTGCCATTTCATACATTTGAGATGTGTCATCAGTAATTTCTCCGGGTATATTTCCTTGAACGTACAAGCTATCTCCTGGTCCATAAAACTCAGTAATGTAGCCTCCGAATTTTTCTAATATTTCATTTTGACTCAGCGCTTCTGACGGAGCTCCCATTGCATCCCCTATACCAGCTAAATATAGACATCCAAGTATTCTGTCCTTTAAATCGTAATTTTTAATTTTAATCATCCCTTCTGATATAATGCTTAAGACTTAGAATTAAATATTTATCTAACTCCTATTTTTTTTTCTAATTCATTCCAATAAATTGATAATTGTGCCGGATGAAGAAATCCAAACTCTGTAATAATAGCTCGTATATCGCTAGCTGGAGTTAAATCAAAGAACTGGTTAATAACTTCTAATTTCTCCATCTTTTTAAAGTCATCTTTATTGACTAACTCCCATTTGCTTCTTCTTTCTAATTCCACAGCATAACCGAATTGAGTTCTCAAGTCCAACTTATACAATTCGCTGGCTATGAAGACTGGAATTCTGCAAAAACTTGCTAATTTTGCAATTTGTGCAGTTCCCATTTTATTGGCTACGCTCCCATCAGCACTTAGACTATCTGCT
This sequence comes from Paratissierella segnis, assembly GCF_014385195.1. Classification (GTDB taxonomy): domain Bacteria; phylum Bacillota; class Clostridia; order Tissierellales; family Tissierellaceae; genus Paratissierella; species Paratissierella segnis. Next base: position 35,609 of record NZ_JACRTG010000030.1, on the reverse strand, counting down.
CCCATTAATACATAATCCGCTAAATGAAGGAATTCATAAACAGATGCATCTGAAATGAATTTTGTTTCTACATCCAATTCCTGTAAGATATTTACTGCATTTCTTGATTCTCTGAGAGGTCTGGATTCAGTACAAATTACTTTAAATTTTTTCCCTTGTTTTGCAGCTCTAATAAATACCTCCATCAATGTACTGCTATAACTATGCATCAAGATTGTATCATTGTCCTTGATATAAGCTGCCCCAATATCACCCACTTTTTTTACCGAATCAAAAGAATAGCTTATTATACTATCGGCAACTTCGCTAATTATATGAGATATTTCATTCACGGACTTTTCTTTGTTTAGTTCCAGCTCTTTTTCAATAATCAAGCTAGTATTATTTATTGTTGCCATAGTAGGCTTTAAATCATGTAATTTATTCCTAATTACTTTAAAACGGCTTTCAATTTCCGAATAATTGTTAAATTTTTCTTTCTCTACTGCTAGCTTGAAAGCCCAAGCTGCAGCCCTTCCGAAAGGGCTTCCCCCTTTAACATTCATATCTTGAATTTCTTGCAAAACATGATCGGTTGAAATAAACTCAATATCATTAACCTTAATCTCTTCCATAACTAAATCCTTTCATCAATACCCATCGCATAAGTTAAAGCGAATGTAGTTAATCCCCCGACAAGACAACCTAACAATAACCCTTTAAATCCTTGTCCGAAATATACCGGGAATGTGTATATTCCAAATGCTACAGCTGCAGTTGTTCCAGCAAAACTTGCTCCGGTAATTGCACCGCCAATTGCGCCGCCAATACAGACTGCAATAAAGGGTTTCTTATATTTCAAATTAACGCCGTACATAACCGGCTCCACCACACTACCTGATAGGAGAGCCATAATACTTAAAGTAAAAGCATTCTTTTTTATTCCCTTATCCTTAGCTTTAAGAGCTACAGCTAATCCTGCAGTTACTTGGCATATTAACGATGGAGCATGTGTCATTATTACAGTATCTCTTCCTGTTGCCGCTATATTTGGCACAGTTACCATTCCTAAAATTGCTATGTGCATTCCAAAGATAATTAGTATTTGCCATATACCTCCTATAAGTCCTCCTGCCAAAATTGGACTGAACTCATATAATTTAGTAAATATTGAAGCAAATACTTTACCTCCCCAAACTCCAATCGGACCTATGATTGTAATAAGCAAAGGTGTCACTATTAGGGCAGACAGGAATGGTACAAAAATACTTTTCATAAAACTTGGAAGAATATTACGCAACCAATTGTCTATCTTTGCAAGTAAATATGTTCCAAAGATTGCCGGTAAAACTGAGCTTCCATAATAAACGTTAGCTACATTAATACCAAGAAAACTAATAGAAGCGCCATCATTAAATAAGTTTGTAAATCCAGGATATACAAGAATTCCAATGACCATTAAGGTTACACCTGCATTAGCCTTAAAGTACCTTGCCGCTGACCAAGCTATTATAATAGGGAAAAATCCGTACAAAACATCTCCAAACGTTAATAACAGTTGAATAGTTGAATTTGTTTCCGGTACTCCCAATATTATCGCTAACCTAGCTGTTGTCGTGATGAACCCTGATGCCATCATTGCAGGAATAATCGGTGAAATAATACCTGATAGTAATGTAATCAAACGATTAAGAATACCTTGTTTTTCGACGACGGTTTCATCAATATTCTCATTAACACATTCCTTACTAACAATATCATTGTTTTCAATTAAAGATGCTACTTCATCAAAAACCTCATCAACAATTCCACCCAGCACAATTTGCAGTTGATCTCCTATAGCAATAACTTTCATTACCCCGGGAAGTTTTTCTATTTTTTCAATATTGGCTGATTTTTGATCATTCACAGTAAGTCTCAAACGAGTCATGCAATGTGAAATTTCATTGATGTTTACCTCACCTCCAACTTCATTAATTATTTGTTGAGCCAATTCTTTTTTAGACATTTCCACAGTCTAGTTTTCTCCTTTCGAATTATTTAAAATTGGTAAAAGATGCATAGTTATATATGCTACTTCTTGTTCACTCGTGACGATATTGTATTCATTCTTTAAATATGCGCATATCTCTAAAGAAATTGTCCATTCGTCATAAAAGTTTTCCTTAATCATCCCTATAAGCTTGGCATCATCACCTCCATTTTTGATATTCTTATTTGATAGAGCTCTTGTCAACAAATATTTTAAATGTGTTATCAATCTCGAAAAATAGTATGATTCTTGATCAATTTCTAGATGCCTTGAATTAGACAAAAAATCCGTTAAAAAATCCGTTAACTCCTTCAGTATTACAACTACTTTTTTGTTTTGACTCTGACTTAATTCTGACATTGCGTTAACAAAATGAAAGGCAATAAATCCCACTTCGTTTTCATCAAAGGATGTTTCCAATCTGTTGTTGATTTCCCTAACAACCTTGGTAGCAAAATCATACTTCTCTCTTTCAAATGCTTTTATTTCATTAAGCAATGGATTGATTATAACTTCACCCTCTTGATATCTTTTATTTGCAAAGACTATATGATCAAGCAAAGTAAGATATAGAGACTCCTTAAAATCATAATTAAACTCTTTCTCAGCATAGTCCATTATCCATTGAACTAACGCATAATAGGAATAGGGAATATCACGTAATAAGGGTTCAATATATTCATTATTTTTTGTAAAAACTCTTTCAATTAAACTTGGATTAACTTGACCTCCAACATAGCGATTAGGGTCTACTCCAACCGCTTTACCTAAAATAATCGCCTCTTGATGATTTTCATCTATAGAAACAATGGCGTTATTATTTATTGTCTTCAGATAAAAATATTTCATACTTACCCCTCCATAGTTTTTTGAAAGTTTACCCAAAAAATAAGGGCTCGAAAACATTTGTCTTCGAGCCTAGTGTTGCTTTTCACCAACGAACTAACTCTTTAGGTTAAATTTTAGCAAACTAACAATGCAATGTCAATATAAAACTTGCCGTTAGATAGCGTCAAGTTCTGAAGGAATCAAACATGTATAATATTGACCTATGAAAAATATTAAGATGGTCGATTCAATGAGAGGAGTTGATTAAATAATCATTGGTAAAATAAAAAACCACAGCATTTTCAGAGATCCGTGTCACATATGTTTGACTTCTCCAGAAATTTATTAAATTTTATTAAAATAGACTGTTGACATATCACTCATTTATATGTTATCCTTGATTATAAGGAACAAAGAAACATTAGAGTTAATATTATCTGAAATTATTGAGAATAGGTGTGTTACTGATAGCAATCAGGCATAAACCTATGTATGGTTTTATAACCATATATGGATTTATGCCTTTTTTTTATTTCTTTTCTGGGAGACATTGATGTTAATGAGATATTTATATAAAAAAATAAAGGATACCTCAAAGACTATGAGAAGTTTTGTTATTAAATGTAATTAGTATAGAATACTTGAAACAATAATAGATTGTAAATTTATTATATAATTGGGGGCATACAAGTGGCGGTTAATATGAATGAATTGGCATCTATAATTATAGAAAAGGTTGGTGGTATTGAGAACATCTCGTTTGTAACACATTGTGTTACGAGATTACGTTTTATATTGGTAGACAAAGAAAAAGCAGATACGATGTATTTAAAAAAGTTAGATGGGGTTTTAGGTGTTGTGTATGGATCTGGTCAATATCAAATTGTACTTGGAGCAAATGTATTGCCTATATTTAACATTATCGAAAAAGAATATGACATTAATACAGGTGACAATGATAACAATAATTATATAGGAAAGGTTGAATCTGTTGAATCTAATGAAAAAGCAAAAAAAAGATTAGTTTATTATATAGAAAAGATTACCCGCTTTTTATCATCTTCATTAACACCGTTTATTACTGTATTGTATGGAGTGGGTATGTTAAAAATAGTTTTAAGCCTTTTATCCTATTTTTGGCCAAGTTTATCTAATAATTCTACTTACATAATGTTTAATCTTTTTTCAGAAACACCTTTTTATTTTATGCCAATTCTAATAGCCTATGGGTCAGCTAAAACGTTGAAATCTAACCCCATATTTGCTATCACGGTTTCTGCAATGTTGTTGTATCCAAATTTGACATCATTGCTGGAGAAGAGTGGGACAATGACATTTTTTGGATTGCCTGTTTTATCAGCATCATATTCTAATACCCTTTTACCCGCAATAATGTCAACTATATTACTAGCAAAATTAGAAAAGTATTTTTATAAAATAATTCCTCCGGCTTTATGCACAATTCTTGCTCCCCTATGTATATTAACGGTTGCTCTACCTATAGTTTTGGTGGTATTAGCACCAATTGGTATTATCATTGGCAATAATGTGGTTAATATATTTGTCTGGATTTCCAATATTACTGGAGGGATATCTATAGGATTGCTGGCAGCAGTTTGGCCGTTTATTTTAATGGGTGGTATGAATATGTTGTTTGTTGCTCCTATGACTGAATTTTTGGCATCTAATGGTTATGATAATCTTTTTAGACCGGCATGGATACTACATAATATTGCTGAGGGAGGTGCATGTATTGGTGTAGCTCTAAAGACAAAGAATAAGAAATTCAGGTCAGATGCAATTGCTGCAGCAGTTAGTGCTATTGTATCGGGTGTTTCTGAGCCTGCGTTATATGGAATCAATTTGAGATTAAAGAGACCCTTGATTGCAGTGATGATTGGGGGGTTGGCAGGGGGTAGTATTGCTGGTTTTCTTGGTGCTCGTGCTTATGCATTAGTGTACTCTAGCATTTTATCTATCCCAGTTTTTGAAGACACGATTATTGCAATAATCTATGCTATAGTAGCATCCTTCTTTGTGTCATTTATAATTGCCTTTATTTTAGGGTTTGATGATATAGAAGAAGGGCTGAATAAAATTAATGAAGGGAATGATATTTAGTATGAAAAACAATAATTATGAGGTAAGAAAGAATTTTCCGAAAAATTTTTACTGGGGTGGAGCAGTTGCTGCCAATCAATGTGAAGGTGCTTATCTTGAAGATGGAAAGCAAATGTCCACAGCTGATATTAAGGCAAGAGGTTTTTTTGGCGGAATTAAAAGGGATGCTGAATATTATCCAACACATAAGGCTATTGACTTTTATCATTCCTACGTGGAAGATTTAAAATTGTTAGGAGATGCTGGATTCAATATATTCAGAACATCAATTAATTGGACAAGAATATATCCAACAGGCGAAGAAGATATGCCTAATGAAAGTGGGTTAAAATTTTATGATAATATGTTCAAAGAATGTATAAAAAATGGAATGACGGTGATGGTTACAATATCACACTATGAAACACCACTTGCTTTAGTAGAGAAATATGGTGGATGGTATAACCGTAAGTATATCGATTTTTATATGAAGTTTGTAAAAACAATAGTAGAAAGATATAAGGGAATTGTAAGCTATTGGCTACCATTTAATGAAATTGGCAATGTTGCAGTAACACCGATCTGTTGGGATGCAGCAGCTATCCATCCGGATTCTGAAAACTTACTACAAAAAATGTACCAAGCAGCACATAATCAATTTGTTGCTAGTGCTTTAGCTACAAAGCTAATTCGTGAAACTGATCCTAACGCATTAGTAGGTGGAATGATAGCATATAAAACAGTTTATCCGCATACTTGTAATCCAGTTGATGTAGTTGCATGTGAAAACGAAAAAAGAAAGGAATATTTCTTCTCGGATGTTCAGGTTAGGGGGTATTATCCATCCTATATTTGGAAGTTTTTTAACGATAATAATATAACCATTGAAATGGAACGGGGAGATGAGGAGATCATAAGGTGTCATACACTCGATTTTATCTCTTTTAGTTATTATCGTTCAAGGGTTGCTTCAAGTGAATATGTAGAGCCTGGAGAAATTGATATGAATACTATAGAAGGTATATCTAATCCATATTTACCAAAAACAAATTGGGGATGGTCTATAGATCCAGATGGGTTAATGTTAGCACTTATGGACCTATATGATCGATATCAAAAACCTTTATTTGTTTCCGAGAATGGGCTTGGAACTATAGATAAAGTAGAGGCTGACGGAAGCATAAACGACGATTACCGAATTGAATACATGAAATTGCACATTCAAGCAATGAAACGAGCAGTTGAACAAGGGGTTGATTTATTCGGGTATACTATGTGGGGACCTATTGATATTGTCAGTAATGGAACCGGACAGATGTCCAAGAGGTATGGGATTATTTATGTTGATTTGGATGATGATGGAAATGGAACTGGCAAGCGTATTAAGAAAAAATCTTATGATTGGTATAGGAAGGTAATCCAATCAAACGGCGATAACTTGGACTAAGCTAAATATAGACACATATTTCAAAAAATTATTAGAAACAATGCTACAAATCCTTGGCACATGTTTTGGTTGTCTATGCTTTAATCGTAATATAATTTCATCCATTACATTAGAAGTAGAAGGAGTGACGAAATGGCAAAATATATAGTACGGCGAATTGTGTTATCTATTCTAACATTTTTTTGTATTACAATAATTGTTTTTTTTATTTCATATTTGGCACCAGGTTCTTCTTTAGATTATATATTGGCAAACTCTAATATGTCACCTGAAGAAATAGAATTACGTGCTTCACAATTAGGCTTAAATCAGCCGGTTTATAAACAATATCTTACATGGTTAAAGGAATTTTTTAAAGGAAATTTGGGTATTTCACTTCGTGAATATAGAAGTGTAACAGAAATGATTGGAGAAAGATTTGGAAATACATTATTGCTGACATTTTCATCATTGCTGATTGCTTATTTCATTGCAATTCCCATTGGAATTCACTCCTCAAGAAAGCCCTACTCCATAGGTGACTTTTTTTCCGCTACTGCCGCACTTGTGTCAATGGCTTTACCGGGATTTTTTATAGGTATGTTTATGATCTGGATATTTTCAGCAAAACTTGGTTGGCTTCCTATGGGTGGAATGTATTCGTCCAGTGCTGAACATTCTATTATAGACTTATTAAAGCATATGGCAATGCCTGTCACTTGTTTAGCATTACAACAGTTAGGAAATGTGATGCGTCAAATGAGAAGCAGTATGTTGGAGGTTCTTAGTGAAGATTATGTGCGTACAGCTCGAGCAACAGGATTGTCAGAAATAAAGACCGTGTATATACATGCTCTGAGAAATGCAATGGGTACTATTGTTACTTTGTTTGGCACTTCATTACCTTTTTTAGTTGGAGGGGCTGTAGTTACTGAACAAGTCTTTTCATGGCCTGGGATAGGTAGTCTGATGGTAACTAGTATCACAACACGTGATTATCCTGTAATTATAGGTATCACTGTCGTGGTTGCAACCACAGTTTTATTGGGCAATCTTTTGGTAGATATTACCTATGGGATATTGGATCCAAAAGTGAAATATGATTAAGGGGGGATAGATGTAAATGAAATCTGTAGAGAATAAACATAGCTCCTATTATAGTGATGTTTTTAGGAAATTTCGACGACATAAGATTGCGATGTTCTGTCTAGGTATAATGACTTTTATAATAATTGCAGTTTTGTTTATACCCCCGCTATTAGGCTTAGACCCATCAAAGGCAACTCTTGGGAAGAGTTTTCAAGAACCGGATGGAATTTTTATACTTGGTCTTGACAGATTAGGAAGAGATAATTTTGTTCGACTTCTATATGGAGGCCGTACATCTTTGTTGGTTGGATTAGTGTCTACATTTATTAGTATCATAATAGGTGTTCCACTAGGTCTTTGTGCAGGTTATTTTAGAGGACCATTTGAAGTGATTATTATGCGTATGGTTGATATATTTATGGTATTTCCATCGATGATCTTGATTTTGGTATTTGTATCTATTATAGGTCCTTCAATATGGTCTGTGACAATTATAATAGGAATAATGGGATGGCCGAATTTTGCACGTATAGTATATGGAAGTGTTTTATCAGTTACTTCCAAAGAATACGTTGAAAGTGCCCATGCTATTGGAGCTTCACACTTCCGTATTATAAAGGATTATATTCTCCCAAATGCAATTTCTCCTATACTTGTGACAACGACGTACAGAACGGCGTCTGCAATTTTAGAGGAAGCGTCTTTGAGCTATTTGGGGATGGGTGTTCAACCGCCAACTGCTTCGCTGGGAAACATTCTTAATGATGCACAATCTATAACAACCTTGACAATGCGTCCGTGGTTTTGGATACCACCGGGTTTGTTGTTGATGTTCATTGTATTATCAATAAATTTTATTGGGGATGGGCTTCGTGATGCACTTGATCCTAAGATGAAAGTATAATTTTACATGAAAAAAGAGGTCTTTATATGCATAAAGATATCTCAGACTGTACAAATAGATATTGTCAAACTAGATTATTGTAGGTTCAGTATCAATGATTAATGCTCTATTTTGAATAATTTGGTCTTATTTAAGAAGAAATAATAATTATAAAAGGAGGAATTTTTATGAAGTTGAGAAGAAAAAGATTTTTGAGCATGCTTATTTTGTTATTGGTAATAGCCATGACGGCTCTGTCTACATCTTGTAAGAGTAGTGATTCTGATGAAAGTGTAGCACCTGAAATACCTGCTGAGGGCGAGAATACTAATAAACGAGTTGATCAAGTTACGATTGCGATTCAGAGTTCGCCTGATACATTGAACCCATATAATGTAAGTGGTGCATATGGGGATCCCATAAACGATGTAATTTACGATAAGTTTTTCGATACTACTTATACAGGAGAATTAATTAATCGTCTATGTACTGATTACGATGTTGAAACTGATAGTGAGGATAACACAGTATTGACTTTCTATTTGGATGATAAGGCAAAATGGCATGATGGGGAACCTGTAACTGCCAAAGATGTGGTCTTCACAGCTAAGACAATAACCAACCCTGAAACTGTAACAACAAGACGTTTTTATTGGTCAAGTTTATTAGGTACAGATGATAGTGGAGTATGTAAAGATTCAGATGCTTTAGGTGTCAAAGCAATAGACGATCATACAGTACAATATACTCTTAAGGGAATGCGTAACATTGACGCATATATTACCATAGAAGGTCGTTTTCAATATATTTTACCTGAACATCTTTTGGGAGATATTCCAGCGGCAGATCTTCATCAATCTGATTTTTGGAAGAATCCTGTCGGATCTGGTCCATTTAAATTTAAGAATATGACGGTAGGCGAACGATATGAGTTTAGCTGCAACACAGATTATTATGGTGGTTTAGCTAATATGGATAATTTAGTGTATGTTGTTATGAGTCCTACTAATTACGCTACAGCGCTTGCGAGCGGACAGATTGACGCAAATACACAACTTAGTGAAATTCCAATTGATGATTGGCAATACCTTCAGACTTTGGACAACATTGAAACAAAATCAATTACTAGCTATACTTATCAATGGATGAACATTAACCAAAAGAAAGACTATTTTAAGAATTCAGATGTGCGTAAAGCTTTTAGCATGGCAATAAACCGCAATGCTATTATTGCTCAACTGTTAAATGGAGAAGGAACATACGCTGTAAGTTCTATTCCGCCAAGCAGTATCTATTTCAATAAGAACATTGCTGCAGACCCTTATAACCCCGAACAAGCACGTACACTTTTGGAAAATGCCGGATGGGATTTCAATCATGTAATTGATATGGTTGTTCCAATTGGAAATAAGGTACGTGAGAACTCAGCAGTATTGATTCAGCAAGATTTGGAGGCTATAGGTGTTAAAAGTAAGATACGAAATCTAGATTTTGCTACAATAATTGTGGAAATGCGTGAAGGTAATTTTGATTTTGGATTTTTAGGTGGCTTAGGTACAGATCCAGATGATGTCCGTTTGAATTTTGATATTGAGGGGTCAAATAATTTCAGCCATCTAGATAATACTGATTTTTATAAAGTGCTTGACAAAGCTAGAAGTGTTACAAGTGTAGATGAACGTAAGAAGTTATATGCTGAATGGCAAGAAATGTGCTTAGAGGAGACACCCATTGTATGGCTTTATCATCCTAACACATTATTTGCCTACAACAAGGATAAGTTTGATCATTATCCCTGTGAGGATTCTTTAGCTAATAACATGAGAGTTATGGAGTGGACATTTAAGTAATATTGAAATTTTGTCTCCAGATAATTGAGTGTTATCTGATGACGTATTTATGACGAAATAAAGGAAAGGGCGGATTATATGTCGAAGCTATTGGAGGTTAAGAATCTGCAGACTTGTTTTTATAGCAAGGATAAAAGAATTGTAAGTGCTATAAACGACGTAAATTTTAGCATTAAGAAAGGCGAAACGTTGGGTATAGTGGGTGAATCGGGTTGTGGCAAAAGCGTGACAGCATTATCTATTTTGCAGTTGATTCAGCCACACTCAGGAATGATCACACAGGGTGAAATCCTATTAAATGGACAAGATCTGCTAAAACTGAATGAAAAGAAGATGCAGCAGATTCGTGGCAATCAAATTTCAATGATATTTCAGGAACCAATGACTTCGCTTAATCCTTCTTTTACTATTGGATATCAATTAATAAGCCCAATACGTTTACATCGTAGATGCAGCAGAAAAGATGCTTATGATTATGCAGTTTCAATGCTGCATATGGTAGGTATTGCATCTCCAGAACAACGCATGAAGGAGTATCCACACCAGCTTTCTGGGGGGATGAGACAACGTGTAATGATTGCTATGGCACTTTCATGTGAGCCAGAGCTACTTATAGCTGATGAGCCCACAACAGCGCTTGATGTGACAATACAGGCACAAATATTGGAGCTGATGAAACAATTGCAGAGAAAATTACAAATGTCGATCATACTTATTACACATGATATGGGTGTAGTAATGGGAATGTGTGATAATATAGCAATCATGTATGCTGGTAATGTTATTGAATTTGCAGATAAATATCAAATTTTCAATTATCCAAAACATCCATACACTAAAGGGCTTCTTTCATCTATTCCTAGTTTAGATCGAGATGTGGATGTACTAAATACAATTCCGGGTATTGTTCCAAGTATAAGTAATATGCCTAGCGGATGTAAGTTTGGCCCGAGATGTCAGCATACATTACCGATTTGCAAACAATTACAGCCAAAGAGTATACAGGTAGGGAACGATCATAGTGTTAGTTGTTGGTTATATGAGCAAGAGGGAGGTGAATCATGATGAGTGATAAAGGATTGCTGGAAGTACAAGATTTATGTACCTATTTCCCCATCAATAAGGGAGTTTTACGACAAAAAGTTGGAGAAGTAAAAGCTGTAGATCATATAAATATATCCATAGATCAAGGGGAAACCCTTGGAATTGTAGGAGAGTCCGGTTGTGGTAAGAGTACATTAGGGCGCAGTATATTAGGACTTATTAAGCCTACTGGTGGACATGTCCTATTTAAAGGTGAGGATGTGACCAATATGGACTTTAAAAAATTAAGGAGTATGCGACAGCAAATGCAGATTGTATTTCAAGACCCGTTTGCTTCTTTAAATCCAAGAATGTTAGTCGAAGATATTATAGCAGAACCACTACGAATCCATGAAAGTAGTTTATCTAGGAATAAATTACAGTCTCGTGTCGAACAAATGCTTGAATTGGTTGGTATTGAATCGGATGCAGCTAATCGATATCCTCATGAATTTTCTGGTGGACAACGACAGAGAATCAGCATAGCACGGGCACTCATCATGAATCCCGAGTTTATTTTTCTTGATGAACCTGTAAGCGCGCTTGATGTATCTGTAAGATCTCAGGTACTCAATTTAATCAGGAATCTTCAAAAGGATCTTGGACTGACATATTTGTTTATATCCCATGACTTAAGTGTGGTACGACACATTAGCGATAGGGTAGGTGTGATGTATTTAGGTACAATTGTTGAGTTGGCATCAAAAAATCAACTGTTTAATAACCCTTTACATCCATACACGAAGGCTTTAATGTCTGCTATACCTATAGCAAATCCTAACATACCAATAAATCGAATTATCCTTGAGGGCGATATCCCATCACCGGCAAATCCTCCAAGTGGTTGCCGATTTCATACACGATGCCCCAATGTTAGAAAGGATTGCGATAAAACAGATATGTTGAATAGGATGATTGAGGTAGAACGAGATCATTATGTATCATGCTTGCTTTATAAGTAGATTATATGTGTTTTAAAGATTATATAAATGGTTCATAAAATAATGCTATGAAGTTAATATAATGAGATGGCTTGTTTTATACAATGATTGTTTAATATTATAAATGAGTAAATTAATTTGTATTTAATGAATGGGGGATTGAGCATTATGGATAAAACAATAGAATTTATAGACTCTAGGAGAGAAGAACTTATAAGCATTGCAAGCAAAATATGGGATTTTGCAGAAACTAAAAATGAAGAATACCGTTCTTCAGCAATTTTAGAGAATGCTCTTAAAGAAAATTCGTTTGTTGTCGAAAGTACAGTAGCAGGTCTTGAAACCGCCTTTATCGGAAGTTGGGGTAAGGGGAAACCGGTGATTGCATTTTTGGGTGAATATGATGCTTTGCCGGGTTTGAGTCAGGAGCCATGTAAAACATATAGACAACCAATTGTTGAAGGGGGAGCTGGACACGGTTGTGCACACCATGCGCTTGGAACAGCTTCGCTTGGTGCAGCACTGGCGGTAAAAAACTACTTAGAAAAAAGCGGTAAAGGTGGCACAGTGAGATATTATGGATGTCCTGCGGAAGAAGGAGGAAAAGGAAAACAGGTTATGGCTGTATCAGGAGCATTTGATGATGTTGATGCTGCTATAACATGGCATCCTACAGATGACAATAACATTTGGTCAATGAATTTCTTAGCTTCTAAGAGTGTAGTGTTCAATTTTGAAGGAACCCCGGCTGCTGCTCCAGGACAATCTGTTATAGGGCGCAGTTCACTTGAGGCAATAGAGTTGATGAATGTAGGAGCAAATTATTTACGCGGGCACATTGAATCACATAGTTATATAAATTATGCGGTAGTTGATGCAGGGGGTATTGCACCCAATGCTATTCCTGCACATGGATCTGTGATATATTTGTTGCGTGCTAGGACAAAGGAGTCAGTAAATCATATTTTCACTCGTTTGGTAGAGGTTGCAGAAGGCGCTGCAAAGATGACCGGAACTACCATGACATATGTAACCGAATTTGGTACAAGTGAACTAATACCTAATCGTGCTTTGGAAAAGATTTTATATAAGCATTTTTTGGATGTGGGACCTACACCTTTTACAAAAGATGATCTTGATTATGCAAAAGAATTGCGGAATACCTTGCCGCCCAATGCGGAGGGAATGACTTTCTCAGCATTACGCATGCTCTATGGAGATGTTGCCGAAACACTTATTCCTCAAATTAAGGACAAGGATATTAATGATATCATTTATCCGTATGTCCCTATTGAGGTATCTAAATTAGGCTCAACAGATGTGTGTGATGTAAGTTGGTTTACTCCAGTAGCTCAAGTTACAACTGCATGTTATGCAAAAGATACACCGGGTCATTGCTGGCAAGTGACAACACAAGGCAAAACACAACTTTGCTATAATGGTATGCTTACTGCAGCCAAAGTGATGGCATTAAGTGGGATTGAATTATTAACAGATCCTTGTTCATTACAAAGTGTACGTGAAGAATATGAGAAAAGAATAAAGGGTAAAGTATATCCAGAAAGTATATTAGAATAGTAAATTATTCGGGCAGGAAATTAGCATAAATTGATATCATAAGGTTTTCTGGAATATTATTAGCAATATGAACACAATGTAACATGGGGTGGAAGGACTATGAAAATTGGAATAATTGGAACTGGGAGAATAGTAAGGAGATTTTTAGATGCAATTTCAGATATAGATGGAGTAGATTGTGTTGCGTTGTATTCAAGGGATGGAATAAAAGGAATGCATTTAGCAAATGAATTCAAGATACAAACTGTCTATACAGATTTATTTGAAATGTTAAATAATATAAATATTGATTTTATATATGTAGCAAGCCCTAATAGTTTTCACTATGAACATTCATTAAAAGCATTGGAAAGCGGTAAAAATGTAATTTGTGAAAAACCATTTACATCTTCATTTGCTGAAGCTGTTAATCTTATAAATGTAGCCAAAAAAAAGAAATTGTTCTTGTTTGAGGCGATTACAACGATTCATCTTCCTAATTATAAGCTTGTAAAAGATAATGTTAAAAGGCTGGGAAACATTAAAATAATACAATCAAATTACAGCCAATATTCTAGTCGATATGACCAATTATTGGCAGGCGAAACACCCAATGTATTTAATAGGAAGTTTTCCGGGGGCGCGCTGATGGATATAAATATATACAATATACACTTTATCTTGGGGATATTTGGGGATCCCCAAAATATATCCTATTTTGCCAATAAACATAAAAATGGCATTGATACATCTGGGATCCTAATCCTTGAATATCCGGATTTTATTTCTACGTGTATTGGATGCAAAGATGTTTTAGGAGAAAACTTTGTTCAAATTCAGGGAGAAAAAGGATATATTTATGTTGAGAAAGGTTCGAATGGATGTGCTGGCTTTAGATTAATATTGAATGATGGGAAAACAGAAAGATATGATATTCAGGACAAAGAGAACATATTGTATTACGAAATAGTCGAATTTAAAAGGATTTATGAGGAGCAAGAATATGAAACATGTTATGAACTACTGGAACATACAAAGGCAGTAATTAGAATTGCTACTGTTGCAAGAAGAAACGCAGGTATAATATTTGAAGCAGATAAAGGAAGTATTGTAACAAAGTGATTATATGTTGATATTTTTGATTTTAAGAGCAAAAAATAGACTGTTGACATATCGCCAATTTATATGTTAATCTTATCCTTAACATGAATAATATAAAACATCAGAGTTAACATTATCCGGAAAAGGTGTGTTACTGATGACAATCAGGCATAAACCTATATATGGAATTGTATTATCATATATAGGTTTATGCCTTTTTAAATATTTTCCTTTGGGGGTATGACAATGGATAGGAAATATAGAATTTCAAAAGTGTTTAATAATAATGTTATCTTGGTAACTGATAAAAATTCGAATCAGGAACTTGTTCTGGTTGGCAAAGGCATAGGCTTTGGCAAAAAGGATGGGAAAAAAGTCATTTTATCAGAAAGTGATATAGAAAAGTCCTTCATTGCATATGATGAAAAGACCAAAACCGAATATTTTCAACTTATTAGTCAGATGAATAGCAATGTATTGGGTGTAAGTGAAGAAATCATAGCCTTAGCAGAGGAAAACTTGGGGCGATTAAATTCCCATATTCATATAGCATTAACAGATCATATTGGTTTTGCCCTTGATAGAATTAAAATGGGAATGGAAATATCAAATCCGTTTATATATGAAATAAAAGCCTTATACTCGGAAGAATTTAGGGTTGGATTGATGGCAGCTGAAATTATTAAGGACCGGCTCGATGTAGAGATTTCTGAATCGGAAATTGGATTTATTACTCTTCATTTTCATTCTGCAAGACAAAATAAAAAAGTAAATGAAACCTTAAAGGATACAAAACTCATTAAGGATATTATCGAGTTAATTGAAAATGAACTATCCGTTACTATTGATAATGGGGACTTAATATATACGCGATTGATAAACCATCTTAGATTGTCAATACAAAGGCTTGATGAGAAAAAATACATAGAAAATCCACTTTTGGACAGTATTAAGGAGCAATTTAAATACTCGTTTGCCGTAGCCGGAAAGATAGGCGAATATATAAAAAAAGAGAAGAATGTAGATGTACCGGATGATGAATTAGGGTATTTAGCATTTCATATTGAGAGAATAAATGAAACAAAAAAATTGATGAAGCGTAATGTTACCGAGTCAAATAAGAAATGAACCCATTATGTGGAAATTATTGTGAAACTGTATTTTGTCAAAAAATCGACTTTTCTTAAAGCTTTCAGATGGTTGTCTGCAGCTATGTATAATAGATTTAGTTATGTCAAACTCATGGATGCACTGGTTTTTTCAGTGGTAAAAGGTTGGTGCCAATAGTAATACTGGGATTGCATCATGCATTAAATTCAGTATTTTATTTTGAGGTAGCAAATATCAGTGGTATTGGGTGAAGAGCTTGTATGTAATCGTTGGACATCAAGTTCAATTTGTTGCAGATGAAATAGAAAAGATGAGGAAAGCAAAAAATTTAAGTTAAATGAAAGCCGGGTGGGGAAACCCACCCGATTTTTAAGATTATTTATTTTGAGTTGAAAAAATTAAATATAATAGTATTTAGTTTTTTGAGTTCAAAAATTCAGTAAAGGAGGGTATAATAAAAGAGATTGTGATATTGAAAAAAATTTAGATAAAGATAATTTTAACTATAAAGGTAAAAATATACTTACAGAAATAAAGTCTGTAAATAGATAGGAGGACATAAATGTTAAATCTATTTAAAAAGGAAATAAACGTTAAACTATTGGCACCAATGACTGGAGAAATAATAGAGCTAGAGGATGTTCCGGATGAGGTTTTTGCGAGTAAAATGATTGGAGATGGTTTAGCAATAAAACCGTCTGATAATGAAATATTGTCGCCATGTGACGGGAAGATAGTCCAGATATTTCCGACAAAACATGCAATAGGTATTGAAACAAACGAAGGATTAGAAATATTGATTCATATTGGAATTGATACAGTAGTATTAAATGGCAATGGTTTCAAGAGCTTTGTATCACAAGGCGACAGGGTGTATTGCGGAGATAAATTATTGGAAGTGGATTTAGATTATATAAATAAAAATGCTAAATCTACAATAACTCCAATACTGATAACCAATATGGACAAAGTAAAAGAATTTTCAAAAATCAATGGAGATGTGAAAAAAAATAAAGATGTAATAATGGAGATTAAAATGTAACTACTGGATAAAATCTAGACTAATATTAAATAATATAAGTACTAAGAGATTAAGGAGGATATAATGAAAAAGTTTAATTCTTTTATACTTATAATATTAGTCTTATCATTAATTGTAGGCTGTACTCCTCAAACTACTAAGCCTGAGAAAAAGGAAGATAAAGATATAGTAAATAGCGGGGATTCAAAACCTGAGCCCATGTTGAGTAAGACAACACCAGAGGACTTTCCGGAGGACATAGTTCCTTTATATGCAGTTGATAGAGTGGAACGAGGGATTTTCGCAGGGGAAAATTATTATCAAGTATATTATTATTCTAATACAGAACCGCAGGAATTATATGATCATTATGAATTGCTATTTAGCGATGATGATGATATAAACCTTCATGAAAAAATCAATGCATATGAATTTAATGGCAAAAAGAACAATTACAATATCAAATTGCATATAATTGCATCAAATGAGGAGAATTTTAAATCCACTGTAATAGTTATATTAAGTGGTGTAAATTCAGATATAGAATGATTGATAATTCATGATATGACCCTATATTTTTTCCTAAAATCAAAGATATTGTGGTATAATATCCGTACAATGATTGTTGGGAGGAATAAAATGAAGGATACAGTATATATAACTGGGCATAAAAATCCTGATTCCGATTCCATATGCGCAGCAATAGCATATGCTGAATATAAAAACGGAACCGGAGAAGTAAATGCTATACCGGTAAGACTTGGAGAATTAAATAGGGAAACAAAATTTATATTGGATTATTTTGGAGTTGAAGCACCGGCTCTTATAGAGACCGTAAGGCAAAGTGTAGAGGATTTAGATTTTGATATAATACCACCGGTTAGTCCTGATATATCGCTTCGGATGGCACTTAACCTAATGGACACGAACAATTTGCATAGCCTGCCTGTTGCAGATGAAAATGACCAAATAGTTGGCATTGCTACGATTTCGGATATTATTCAATCCTATATAGATGTTTGGGATAATGCTATACTTGGAAAATCCGGTGTGACAATTGATAATATAATAGATACATTATCAGCAAATCCTATTATTATGCCTGAAGAAATCAGACCGTTTATAGGTAAGGTTTTGGTTTTGGCAATGGAACCCGATTCAATAACTGATTTCATAGAGGACAATGATATAGCAATATGCGGGGACAGGAGAGATGTTCAAGAAATAGCTGTAAACAGCAATATATCCCTGTTAATAGTAACAGGGAACTCACAAATTGATGAAGACTTGATAAAGATTGGCGAGGAAAAAGGGATTACGGTAATCTCAACCCCATATGATACATTTACTACTTCAAGGCTCATAACACAATCCATACCTCTTAATTATGCAATGACAAAAGAAGATTTAGTCATATTTGCACTTGATGATTTGGTAGATGATGTAAAGGTTAAAATGTCCCAAACAAGATATAGATCCTATCCGGTTTTAAACGATGAAAACAAAGTGATAGGACTGATATCAAGGTATCATTTGATCTCCAGTATGAAAAAGAAAGTCATATTAGTTGACCATAACGAAAGAAGCCAATCAGTAGATGGATTAGAAGAATGTGAAATATTAGAGATAATAGACCATCACAGAGTAGCTGACGTATTTACGGGTAATCCGATATATTTTAGAAATGAACCTGTTGGAAGCACTTCAACCATTATTGCTTCTATTATGTTTGAGAATGGAAGAAGACCATCTAAGAAAACCGCAGGAATTTTGGCAGCGGCTATTATATCGGATACCCTTCTATTTAAATCTCCTACATCTACAAATGTAGATAAGATTATGCTAGAAAGATTAGCAAGAATAGCAGATCTGGATATCGACAAATTTTCCATAGAAATGTTTAAAGCAGGGACATCTCTTGTAGGTAAAACCCCTCAAGAGCTACTTGCACAAGATTTAAAATTATTCACAGTTGGTGGAGATAAAATAGGTATTGCCCAAGTATATACTATGGACCCGGATAGTTTAGGGGAAATGAAGGATGACCTGTTGAAGTTGATGGAAGAGAGAGCAAGGGAATATGATTATTCCGTATTTATTTTGATGCTTACGGATATATTTGACCAATCTTCTGAAATGGTAGTAGTAGGGCACAATAAGGATTTAATTGCAGAAGCATTTGATAAGACATTGGAGAACCACTCTTTCTTTGCTCCGGGAGTAGTATCCAGGAAGAAACAAGTAATACCGCCTATAACAAATATGTTATCAAATATCCATAATATGATTGGGTAAAACATTAGCATCCCGTATTCTTTAATTAATCTAAGAATAGGGGATGTTTTTTAATGGAGGAATAATTTTTAAATCTCAAAATTAAATACAGAGTGGTGATGTTATGGCTTTAGATTTAAATCAATTCCAATTAAATAGTGTTTCGGTAACATTGATTTCTTTATCAGTGATGTTTACAGCCGGATTTATATTGACACGTCTCACAAAGATATTATCTTTACCAAATGTAACTTGTTATATAATTGCAGGTATTATCGTAGGACCTTATTTCCTAAATATTATAACACAAGAATTGGCAGATAAAATGAGTTTTATAGGAGATATAGTGCTTTCTTAGGGTGCGAATTTGTTAAGGCTGAAAAGAATATTAGGAACTATTTAGGGGTAGCGCTTATTCCACAGGCAGGAGTCTCCATAGGTCTGGCATTTTTAGCACAGCGGATTCATCCGGTGGAAATTGGTAATATGTTGTTATCGATAATACTTTCATCATCTGTTTTATATGAGCTTATTGGACCAATTAGCGCAAAATATGCTCTTATAAAATCAGGAGCAATAAAATTGGATAAATAAGGTCACTGGGGACTACTAATCCCAGTGACCCTTTCACATTATTTTCCATAGCTAAGTTAGTCCTCACTTGATTTAAGTGCTTCTATATAATCACGAGCTCCATGAAGTATTCATAAATATAGACTATATCATCAATAAATCTATAGAAAACGATATATGGCTCTACTGCAATCATCCTAAAATTATAGTAATTTCCTTAAAGATTAAATTTAAACTTTTGCCATGGTTTTATATAGTCAATTAGAAATATTTCTTCTTCCGGTATATGTCCTACTACATTTGTCTTTCCGTCGTTGTCCATATTTTTTAATGCAATGTGAAGCTCCCCTGTGTAATTTTGATAAAGAGAATTATCTATTGTTATATCTCCTCTTTTGACGGCTCTTGTATTAAAGGGCTCAAAGCCGGGAGTATCCGGTGATACTCTATATCTGCTGGATCTTATCATATATTCGGATATATCTCCCCTATTGAAATGAATATTGTTAAAAATCATGTCTCTTTGAGCATCAGGGATTCTATTTTCCATTTCAATTTTTAGGCTAAGCATATATGGATCAATACTGCTTAAAGCTTTTAATTCTTCGTCAGAGGCAAATGCATTTGCAATTATTACATCATCAATTAAATCTGTAGCAAACAAATGCTTTGCCTGAACTTCTATAGGAAGGTTTCTATGCTCTTCCAATGTACACAATCCTTCACTTACAGGCCATGGCCCATAATCGGCATTTTTCGATGAGACAAATGCGGCCGTTCTTATATTGTATTTTTTGAACTGCTCATTACATCTCATAAAATGATCGTATCCTATACCAGAATATCTGTGAGGATAAAAATTGTGGCATCCCAGAATATTCTCCGAATTAGGTTGAAAGCTGAATATGTTATCCACATATTTTGTTCCTGCACTCATATTTAATTCTATTTTCAATCCAAATTTATTAAAAGTCATTATGGACTCTTCCATTCCTGTGAATCCATTGTCCAACCTTATCCCATAAAGTCCCATATCTTTAAAGATACTTAAGTCATCATAGCTTATTTCCAGATAATTAAATACCTCAGGATTTATATCCGCTATAACCTCCATTTTGTATTTGTTGGCATTAGCTACTGTTTTTTTAAATTCGTCAAGTATTTTTTCCTTATCTCCTTTAACGGAAAGAAGGCATGTGAATACTCTCATAAATCCGTATTTAGCCGCTTTATCAATATATTTTAAGTTTTCATCCAATTTTACATGAGCAGGATATACGGAAAATCCGATTTTTTTCATAATAATTCCTCCATTTTTTTAATTCGACAAAAAGCGAGATTTTAGTTATAATAAAACATAAGATTAATTCTCGTTAATCTTTTAAAAGACATTCAGGTGACTGTGCGAAAGTCACCTGAATGCTAATTATTTTAATTTATTTTTGGGGAGCTGTCTTATAGGATTTTTCTTGTTCAAGATATTGTTTATCAACAGTCTTTATAAAAGGTAGATAAATAAAGAATGATACAATCAATCCTACAAGTTGCAATAAGGCTCCCCTTATACCTCCGACAAGGAAACCGCCTATTATCGGAGGTGTTGTCCACGGAACCAATATACCATTTGGTTTAGGGACAAGTCCTATAGCCATTGAACCATAGCATAATAGACATAATGCTAAGGGAGTTATTATAAACGGAATTAACATCATTGGATTTAAAACTATAGGCAATCCAAACATTAAAGGCTCATTTATATTGAATATCCCCGGGAAAATTGAAAGCCTACCGAGTTTTTTGCATTGTTCTGATTTACATACAAGCAGTATTGCAATGCACAATCCCAATGTTGCGCCTCCTCCTCCCATCCACAAATATATCTGATTAAATTGCTGGGTTATAATATGAGGAAGTTCACTTCCGGCTTGATATGCAGCAAGATTATCTGCCGCTAAGGCTATCCAAATTGGATTCATTACAGATTGTACGATGTCCGCACCTACTATTCCAAATATCCAAAATAGTCCTACAAAGAAATTAGCAATCAAGGCAGCGCCCAAAGTGTCTCCTAAAGACGTAAGAGGTAGTTGTAAAATGGTATATATGAAATTGTGTATTGTTCCAAAAGGAG
Organism: Paratissierella segnis; assembly: GCF_014385195.1. Lineage (GTDB taxonomy): Bacteria > Bacillota > Clostridia > Tissierellales > Tissierellaceae > Paratissierella > Paratissierella segnis. The sequence goes on along the minus strand of NZ_JACRTG010000030.1, from coordinate 13,631 downwards.
TAAATGTGAATATTAATCTTATTATATCGAAAACTATTATAGTAATTGTAGCCGGAATTAAAGATGAAAAAGCCTTTCCGACTGCAGAAGGAACTCCTGCCGGCATTTTGATTACCCATCCTTTTTTAATTACCCATCTTACTATTTCAGTTGAAAGTATAGCTGCAAGAATTCCTACAAATAACCCTTTTGTACCCATCCATTCCGTTGGGATTATACCTGTAACGTTAAATGACTCATTCATTCCCTCCGGCGTAAAACTTGTAACAAAAGGCGTCAATACAAAAAATGCTACAAGAGATATAACTGCAGTATTTAGCTTTTCTAATTTATAATAATCCGATAAGCTTCCCGAGATACCTAGTATTACAAATATTGTCATTACGGACATGGTTGTATTGTAGGCTACTGAAAAGAAACTCATCCAATTTTCTCCAAATGTTCTTGCCATAAATGCATCGTATCCATTAATAGGCAAATAAGCAAGTAACATAAATATGGAACCGATTATAAGTAAAGGCATAGTCAGCATGAATCCGTCACGTACTGCGAGTAAATATCGGTTGTTTGCTAATTTATCTGCCACTGGCATTAATTTGTTCTCAAATGATTCCATCTTTTTGCTCATAACTAATCCTCCTTATATTTATTTTTCCATCATTTTCATTGCCTTTTCCAGTACTTTTTCCCCATCTACCATACCATAGTCTACGGAGCTGATTACATCTACCGGAATTCCTTTTTCGGCACATAATTTTTGGGCTCTTTTATATGCATACCTTATTTGCGGACCTAGAAGCACCAGATCCAAGTCATCTATAAGCTTTTCCATTTTAACTTCAGGAAAGGCTTCAATTGATACGTCCAGTCCCTTTTTTTTTGCTGCTTCTTGCATTTTAGTTACCAACAGACTTGTTGACATTCCTGCAGAACAAAACAAAGCAATTCTTTTCATTGATTCACCCCCTTTCTGAATTCATAATAACTGCGCCATCTTGTTAGCGTTACTTCTCTTTGCTGTTTTTCTTCAGTTCATTGATTTCTTTTTGCATATCTATCATGTATTTGATCATATCCTTGGCTAGAAGGGTGGTCATCAGATGATCTTGAGCATGAATAGTCAATAGATTTATTTCCATATAGATTCCTTGAGCTTCTTTTTGAATGGAATCGGTTTGCAGATTATGAGCTTCTATGATATATTCGTCAGCTCTTTTTAAATATTTTTCTGCTTTTTCATACTCATTGTCTCTAACCGATTCAAATGCTCCATATATGTTACTTCTGGCATCACCGGAGAGACTTATTAATTTGAATATATATTCTTCGTTGAATTTAGCCTCAACAGAATTAGCTTTTTTTTCCATAGACAATTCCTCCATTATGTGAATTTTAATCTAAGACAAATTAATAAAAATATTTTTCTATGTTTATCTATTAAGATTTAAATGCATTTTTTGTACCAAACACTAATTTTAATTTATTTGTTGTGCATATATTGCATTTGCAGGTTTAAATATATATTAAAAAATAATGCTTGATTAAATATACTAGTGTTTGACATTCTAAACACTTAAACAACTAGCGTTTAAGTGAATTAAACACATTATGGAAGGATAAAACTATGATATAATCTTTTTAAGATGAAGTTTTATGTATTGGATATGATTTTTAGATTAGAAAGGGGGATCAATTCGTGGCTAAAAAAGACATGATATATAATAAAGTTTTAGAAATCGGAGATGAAAGAGGCATTGATACTAAAACGATATCCTCTCTTGTAAATATGAGCAGGGCTAATGTAAGCCATGAGTTAAACAATCTGGTAAGAGAAGGGAAATTATATAAATCTTCAGGAAGACCTGTTTTATTTTTTGTTGCCAAAAGTAAGACTGCAGCTAAAAAAGAGGGTAAACTCGATCAATTGGTTAAGAATAATATAAGTTTGAAAAAGGTAGTAGAACAGATGAAAGCTGCTATTTTGTATCCGCCCAAGGGGCTGCCTTCAATGCTTTTGGGAGATACGGGAACTGGAAAATCAATGTTTGCTTCAATGATGTATGAGTATTCTAAAGAAATGAGCATAAGAAAAAAAGATTCTCCCTTTGTAGTCTTTAATTGTGCAGATTATAGCAATAATCCAAATTTGCTTACTTCCCAGCTCTTTGGAGTTAAAAAAGGAGCTTTTACCGGCGCTGAAGTTGATAGGGTCGGACTTATAGAAAAAGCCAACGGAGGCGTTCTTTTCCTAGATGAACTTCATAGGCTTCCTCCTGAGGGGCAAGAAATACTTTTTACATTTTTAGATACAGGATATTTCAGACGAATTGGGGATTCGGAGACAAGAAAATCCGATGTACTTATAATTTCAGCTACTACGGAGAATCCAAATTCCACATTGTTAAGAACTTTTATAAGGAGAATCCCCATAATAATAAAAATTCCTTCTCTAAAGGAAAGAACTCTGGAAGAAAGGCTTTATCTGATTAAGAGCTTTTTTAAGCAGGAAAGCCTTAGATTAAATAGAGAAATATATGTATCGTTGAATACAATGAGGGCATTTTTATCATATGACTGCCCCAATAATGTAGGACAATTAAAAAGCGATGTTCAGCTTGTGTGTGCTAAAGCTTACTCAGAATTTCTTACAAATATAAAGCCTGATGTGAGAATTAGAAACGGTAATCTACCTTTATATATAAAAGAAGGTCTTTATAAAGAAAAAGAGCACAGGGCACTTTGGAATAAGCTGGTAGGGGAGGAAATAGAGTTTTTTAAGTTTTCAAGCACTATAGATCATAATCAAGAGCAGTTTGAGAATGAAGATAACGGAGTATATAAAATTGTAGAACAAAAGTTAGAGAGGTTAAAATCTCAAGGAATATCGGATATAGCCATAGAAAACATTTTAGGCAAAGACATATCGTCATATTTTCAGAAACACATCAACGGAGTTTCTGAAGAAATAAATAAAAAGAATTTATTGAGCATTATAGGAGAAGAAGACTTTAATCTAATTGATAGGGTTATTTATTATATGGCTACTGAACTTGGAAGGAATTTTAGCGGCAATACCTATACGTGTTTGGTTTTGCATATAGATACTTTAATCAATAGAGTTTATAACAATAAATCCATTACCAATCCTCAGCTAAATAAAATCAAAGAATTGTATCCTAAAGAGTTTGAAATAGCTTTAAAGGCAAAGGCTATTATAGAAAATTATGTACATCATGAAATAGCCGAAGATGAGGCAGCTTATTTGACCATTTTTCTTCTTCCTGAAGATCATATTAAGAACGGAAACAATAAGGTTAAGGTTATACTTATTGCTCACGGAGATTCAACTGCTACATCAATGGCTGATGTTGTAAATAAACTTTTGGAGGAGCCATGTGTTCATGCAATAAATGCACCCTTAGATTTAAGTCCTTTAAAAGTTTTGGATGAATTGAGAAAATTCGTGTCGGAAAATAAGGAGATTAAGAATTATATTTTGCTCGTGGACATGGGCTCCCTTACTACTTTTGCGGATACTATAGAAAAAGAATTTGATGTTTCAATGAAAGCAGTTCCTCTTGTTTCAACTTTGCATACACTGGAAGCTGCGAGGAAAGCGCTGATTGGTCTTTCCTTAAATGAAATCTATAAATCGGTTTTAGCTGTAAATTCATATTTTGAGATGAATAAGTCATTGGCAGGAGAAGAAAAAAATAAAGCGAAGGTGGCAATTATTGTATCATGCTTGAGTGGAGAAGGAGGGGCTATAGCGATTAAGAGCTTTTTGGATAACAACCTTAAATACGATAAGGAGATATTTGAAATAATACCACTCAATTGTTTGGATAAAAAATATTTTAAGCAAAGGATTAATGAAATACGCGAAGAAAAGGAAATATTATTTATTGTTTCTTCATTTTCATTTGATATAGATATTAAACAGTATAATATGTATGATGTAATAAATATGAATGTTATGGATGAAATACAGGAAAGCATAAATATAAAAACTACTTTAATAAAAATGCCGATGATTCTTAAAGAAAATATCCCGAATCTTGATGGAGAGGTACTTTATAATGATATAAGCTATTTTTTAGGCAGAGTAGAAAACGAACTTTCCATTAAATTAAAAAGTGAAAAAACCATCGGAATAATCTTGCATATTGCTTTTATGATAAGCAAGCTAAAGAGCGGGGAAGTTCCTTTTGAATACCCCGATAAAGATGAATTTATAGATGAAAATCTATATTGCTATAATACTATTAAGGAGTGTTTTATATTTTTATGCAATAAATATTGCGTGGAAATATCGGATAATGAAATCTGTTATGTAATGCGATTCTTTTTGTATGACCCGGTGTAGTGGGGGCATAATTTAGGATGTGCAATAAGCCTAAAATTTAATTATTAGATATCTTCAAAAGCTTTAGGCAAATTAGCAAATGTAGTCTGGTATTGGAATCGGACAAATCAATACCAAACTGGTTTTCAATTTTCTTTAGTCGTTTCAAAACGCTGCTTCGGTGTAAATATAAGGCTTCGGCAGTTTTGGTTGCATTCATCTCATTTTGTAAATAGATATCCAGAGTTTTAACATAGTCTGATTGCTTCTTTTTATCATATTCGATTAAAGCCTGTAATCCATGTGGATATAGATTAGGAAGAGATATATCCTTTATGCATTGAGACAACATATATTCCAAAATATGATCCTGAAAGGAATAAATCGTGTCTTTACAATTGCTTTCAGTAACTCTGTGAAGAGCGTAATCAGCTTGGTCAACATAATCATTAATTTGGAGTATGTCTGTAAATGGGCTGCTGATTCCGGCCACATAGTTCATTTGCTTTAACAGAGATTTGAACATATCAATAACTTCTGCAGCCTTATTATCCTGGCTCTCAGATATTCTGATTATGCCTTTTATAGTGTCATGATAAAGAATGGAGGTTACAATGTTGGGCATTAACGCATTAAGTAATGACGCCATATACTGTTTTGGCATATACTCTTGATTAACTTCTTCTAATTTGAAACAAACCCAGCATTCTCCGGGCATTGGGGATAATTCCCTTTGCGCTTCTTTATTAAGGGGCTCCTTGTTTAATGCTTTACGTAAGGCCAATTCAAAAGTAGATTTTTTAGGATGATAATATCTTAAATGTTTTAAAAAAGCTTTTTGGAAATAAACGAAAAAGTGGTCTGCAATAACAAAATCACTGTCACGAAATGCCCTATTTGATTCGGAAACGGCAATGCATCCGGCAAAATATCCCAGAGGATAAAGATTGAAACAATAAGCGCGATATTCCATACGAATAGAGGAAATATATGGTGCTTTAATTTTTTGTTCTTTTTTACATACTTCTTTTACCTTAATAGAATAATCAATTGATAGATGACGCTTACCTTCTGTAGTAGTAGCTTGTCCTTGTTCGTCTTCTTTTAAATAATAATAAGAATCAAATAATACTTGTAAATTTTGATTTGTTACGCACATAGGGTTCTCCAGCATTTCTGTTCCCATATTTAACATTTTTTCAAGATCGATATCATTACTGTTTTCCAACTCATCCCGTAGTGAACAGTCCCAAGCATCATACTTATCAAATATTTTTTGTATGTCATGAAATACGGAAATAAAATTTGGAGCATTGTCTATAAATAAAATCTGGATATCTACGGAGGTAAATATCTCATCAAATTGATAATCACCTATGAATACAAAAGCAATGTCTTTAGGGCAAATGATTTCTTTAGTGACAAATAAATGCTTAAAGGATTCAATAGGTGCAATATAGATGCGCTCTTTTTCAAAAACGCAATCTTTCTCATAAAGAAATGGGCGTTTATAGAAACAACGGAAATCATTTGACCCCAAACGCGTTATATGATAAGACTTTGATAAGTTTTCAGCAATGATATCAAGATTTAATTTCATGTGATACACCCTCAAATTTATAATATTTTCACATTTAAAAAATATATTAATTAATTATTATATAATAAAATGTTGAAATTGTATATATTTTTTGTGCAGATAGTTGAAAAGTCTACAAAATGTATACCAAACCCGATAAATAATCTGACTATTTAGACTATATCCCACATAATTATATATAGTATAATTTAATCAACAGAAGGGATTTTTTCCTGTGCATTATTAATAAAATTTAAAAATGGGGAGGAATAATATGGAACGTCTATCTGGCAAGTCAGTTGTTGTAACAGGTGCTTCTTCAGGCATGGGGAAAGCGATTGCAACCCTTTTTGCCCAAGAAGGAGCTAATGTAATTGCAGTCGCAAGGAGAGAAGAAAGGCTTAAAGCGTTGGAAACAGAATTAAAGGATGTACCCGGTAAGTTTGTTAGCTATGTAGGAGATATTTCAAAGCGGGAAACCAATGAGGCAATGATCGACTTTGCGGTAAAACAATTTGGTAAATTTGATATTTTGATTAATAATGCCGGCATCATGGATGATATGTCGGGTGTCGGAGATTTAACAGATGAAATGTATGAAAGATTGATGGCTGTCAATACCTATGGACCTATGTGCGCCATGAGAAAAGCTGTGAATGTATTTAAAAAATCAGGTACAGAAGGGGCGATTGTAAACATAGCATCTATAGGCGGGTATAGATTCAATAGTGCAGGAGCATCTTATGTGGCTTCTAAAGCCGCTGTGATTGCATTGACAACAAATACAGCTATGATGTATGCACCGGATAAAATCAGATGCAATGCAATTGCACCCGGTGGTATAAGTACAGAAATCGGAAGCACCATGACTTCTATTAATCCCAATGGATATGGCCGAATCCAAAATTTGCTTAAATGTCAAATTGCCGTTGGTGAAGCGGAAAATATTGCAAATGCAGCACTTTTCCTTGTAAGTGATGAAGCAAAATTTGTTAGCGGTGCAGTATTACTGGTAGATGGTGGATGGGGAGCTATATAGATATTTTTTATAAATGTAAATAGGGGTTTTAAATGGTTAAATTTATTATTTTGAAAGGAGAGATATTATGAGTAAAAAAGTTGATGAAAGAATTCCCAGAGAAGTTGGGTCAGGTGTGCTTCCTGATAATCCTGCTGCAAGATCTCCTTGGGGGAAATTAGTTTCTTATCGAGATGCTATTCACTATTCTGCTCGATATAATGCAGTTTTTAGTGCGTCAGCTCTCCAAGCACTTCGTATATTGGTTCCGGATTATAAGGAGAGAGCAACACTTATGAGTGATAATGCATACAAAAGATTGTATCAAGTCTTTACCAGTCAATACGGGCCATATGCAATGGATGAACAAAATTCGCATCCATTTTTCAGGGGCAATTTTGGCGGCGGATTAACGGGAGATGCAGGTGATGATGCTCTATTGATGTGCGGAAGGGTTAATGATTTTGGAACATATCGTGTTGAGAAAGAATTGGATGTCTGTGACTGGGATATCGTAGGCTCCGATTTGTGCCGTGCTACTACACAATCCTTGCAGGGAACTGCAGATGGACAGGCAACACATTTACAGCCCGGAACCAAGCTGGAGTATTGCATGGTTGAGGCCAAAGGGTGCGGGGATCCGCATTGCCGTATTGTAGCTGAGAGTCGAGACAAATATCCTATGCCCGAACATGAAATTTGGGAAAGCTTTGGTCCGATAGCCACTGAAGATCAAATAAGGTATACACCGGAAGAAGATATGGTTAAAGAATCCCAAGTTTTCCGTGAAGAGTGCAATAACACTTTCTGCAACGGAACATGTTGGGAAAGAGATGCAAGCAGTGTATATAAACAGCCGGCTACTGCTGCAACTACCTATATTTTCCCTGCAATTGAGCAATTAATAGCGGAGAAAAAATTCGATGAAAAATTTGTAAATCATATACTTAGATGTGTTTTTGAAGCATCCGGCAAGGCTGCGTTTGGAGAATTTTATGCAAAAGAAGGTTTAAGAAATTGGCTTGGCGTACCAAGGGATATTGATGATGGACGTATTATGGGCGCGCATATTGAAATGTTTCTGCAATGTATGCTAGTTGATTATGAAATCGAAGCCTTCAATAATGAAGAGGTTATTTATGTAATTGATCGAAATAGACTTACATTCAATACACCAAGGGCCGTTGATGCTTTTGTATATATGTGGTATGGGATGACTAAGACTTTAGTAAGCGCTGAGTGGTCTTTATGGGAGGAGCCTAACGATACTCCGGCTGATAAACTGCGCATTAAGATAGCAAAGAAAATCGATAAATTCTGTTAAGATTTTGTGTTTAAATAGGAAGGAGTGAAATCATGACCAATAAAAATATATATAAATATGATAATATGAAACGTACGGAACATATGGCTGTTAGGAAAACTGCCGGGTGGTATTTATGGACTCATCATTTAATGGAGGTAACAGGCAGAGACAGTGCAATCTTTCTTGACAAGATATATGCAAATCCAATTGCAAATTTAAAAGTTGGAAGAGACAGATATACTACCATGCTTAACGACAATGCAGAGATAATTGACGATGTAGTAGTATTTAGATTAGGTGAAGAAAAATTTTGGATATCCACGCTTTTTATGAATAAGTTAAAGCCTTGGCTGGATCAGCATAAGGGAGAATATGAAGTGCAATATACTAATATAACAAAAAAATATCATATGTATGCTGTCCAAGGACCTAAAGCAAAAGAATTGATTAATTCAATGGTTGAAGAAAACATAGATGATCAGAAGTTTTTCAGTATAAAAGATAATAAAATTGATGGAATCCCTGTAAAGATTAATTATGGAGGATTTACCGGAGAAAAATTCGGTTATGAAATTTATTTTCCTTCAGAAGAAATCGGGAAAATAGAAGCAGAGCTTAAAAAACATGGTGAGCCACTTGGAGCAAAAGAAGTTACTGAATTCCAAATTATGGCATGGACATTACCTACAGAAGCCGGATTTTACTATTTAAGAGATCTTCTTCATACCAATCCCATAGAAGTCGGGTTGGATTCCGGAATAGATTGGGATAAGGATTTTATCGGGAAAGAAGCTCTTTTGAAAGTAAAGGAAAATGGTCCTGCTCGAGAAATGCTTGGATTTACCATGGACCAAGACGATGTTCATCTTAATGCAAAAGATTTAGGAGGTCCGGGAGATCCTATTATTGTAGATGGAGAGGAAATAGGAAGATTATCCAAATTTAATTATAGCTATGTGCTGGACAAAAACGTTGGATACATTTTAGCAAAAAAGGATGCTTTAAAAATTGGTGATAAAATAAAAATCAAGGATTATGAAGCTGTTATCAGTGAAAGGAAATTTATTTAATAAATGTTGTTGTATAAAAGGTCATTGTTTTCAATGACCTTTTATACATTAAGTTATTTTCAGATGATAAAATGATTATAGATAAGTTTCTAAATAAGTATTCATAACTTCTTTCGGTACTAAATTACCGCCCGTTGCCCAAGCAATATGAGTCGAATTATCTAATTTATCCATTAAATCGTACTTATCTAAATAATTCTTTGCTGATTCATATTCAAATAACTTGACTACTCCTTCAAATGCTGCACAAGCCGAAGGCTCTATTTGAATTCCTTCAGATTTATTCAATTTTCTCATGTAATTAAACAGTTCTTTGTCTTCAATGGTAAATATGCCGCTTAACAATGTATCCATTATGGTACCTACAAATCTCGAAGGTGTTCCTACAGCCAGACCATCTGCTTCGGTTTTTCCATCGATGCCAAAATCCTGAACGCTTACCTTATCATTTAGACCTGTTGCCATTCCAATTAACATACTTGGTGCATGAGTTGGCTCAACAAAGAAAACATGTGCATTGTCTCCAAAGACTTTTTTTAATCCGAAGGTTACACCGCCGGGAGAACCACCAACACCACATGGAATATAGAAGAACACAGGATGATCTTTATCCGCTTTAATATTCAAATCCTCCATCTGCTTTTTTATTCTTAAAGCTGCAACAGCATATCCCATGAACAAAGTAACAGAGTTTTCGTCATCGACAAAATAACTGTTTGGATCTTTCGCTGATTGTATCCTTCCTTGTTCTACTGCTTTTGTAAAGTCACCGTCATATTCGACAACTGTTGCTCCCTTTGAACGTAAAAGATCTTTTTTCCACTGTTTAGCGTCGGAGGACATATGAACAACTACATTAAATCCTAAGGCAGCTGACGTAATGCCAATAGAAAGACCTAAATTTCCGGTAGATCCAACTTGAATAGTGTATTTTGAAAAAAATTCCCGATTTTTTTCATTTGCTAATTCACTATAATCGTCTTTTAGTGTAATTAAACTGTTCTCTAATGCCAATTTTTCTGCATGATATAAAACCTCATAAATACCACCGCGTGCTTTAATAGAGCCGGCTATTGCTAAATGAGAATCCATTTTTAGAAATAAATTTCCCTTTATATCGCTAGTTTCCTTTAACAAAGGTTCCATTTTTTCAATTTTTCTCAAAGGAGATTCTATTATTCCATTTGATTCCTCAGTATCCTCAAAATACTCTGTTAATAAAGGTGCAAATCTTCTCAATCTTTGATCTGCTTCATAGATATCATTCTCAGTAAAATCAATATTTTCCCAAGCTTCTTTATCTGTTTTTTTGTTAGGATTGATCCAAACTGTTGGTTTTAAATCAACAATATCTTCCATTACCGGAATTTTTTCAATCCATTTTTGTATATTTTGCATATAATCACCCACTTCCTTTTTATAATCTATTCTTTACTAGCTATAATGAAAAACCTATGGCATGTGAAATCAATATAACCTAATTTTTCAATCATATCATGAATTTTTAACAATTTGTCAAAATATTTTTCTATTGCAAAATCCGGTACTTGCCATGGTATGGCCTTCAAATAATATACAATAGCTCCTATGTCGTAGAATCTTGTTTTTACCAAATCTTCCCTTTGTTCAAATATATTTAAGCCTATCTCTTCTAATTCAGCGATAGCTACCTTTAAATTCCAATCAATAAATTCAAATTCAGAAGCTCCCAAAATCTCATTTAATTCCTTATCATTTAGTCCGCCAACCTGCTGAGTAATAAATATGCCCTTATTCTTTAAAATTCTTCTAACCTCTTTAGGTGAATAGGATTCATGTTTATTTAGTATGAGTTCAAAAGTTTCATTATTAAATGCCAGTTCTTCATCATCTTCAACTTTATATATTTTTACACCTAAAGGTTCCAATCTATTCCTTGCAATAGATATATTAGGCTCATATCCTTCTGTAGCGCAAGTATATTTAGGGAGTGGACTTAAAGTGGATAAAAATTCTCCCCCGCCTGTACCCATATCAAGTAAGGAAGAAATTCCGTATTTTTCCCTCATTACTTTATTTCTATAATTCCAAGACAGTGGGAACTCCTGCATTCTTCCGGTTCTTTCTATATATGAAAAATCCCATCCCTCAAACTTTTCATTTGATATATTTATTAGATAATCAAACAGTTCATTGTTTGCTAATCTTCTCTTCATACTTAATATTCCTCCTTTTAAATACTACTAAAATCTAAAATAAAATATCTTTTAAGGAGGACCTCTTATGAGTTGTTACAATCCATATGCAATAAAATAAATATACATAAATTTACTCCCTCTTATAAATTTCTTTCAATTTATATTTGTATTAGATTATATATCAAGTTATTCACTTTATCAATTATATCTAGGACATAGCCTATCACTACATATGCAGCTTTTACTACAATTTGTTTATATTCACAGATCTTGTAATGTATAGCATCCATGAATACAAATGAGTAAGTATTTTTAAGTGGTCTATTTTTCAATTCTGTAACTATAGGGAATATTCTATTTGTAATATTTGATACCATTTCAGCTGATAGATTAGCATCATACAGTGGACATGAGCAAAATTATTTACAACGACTGTTAAATAAAATGCATAATGCAAAATTTCATCTCATTGATTTTATTATTATCCAACAGGATAATAGATATGGGAGAGTATTGTCAGGATTATCAATATTATCTTTTCCAATAAGCTCTATTATTTTATTTAGCCTATATATAAAGGTATTTCTATGTATGAATAATTTGCTTGAACTTCTCTTCAAGCTTTTACCAGTTGATAGATATATGTATAAACTATCAACATAATTTGAATTTGTTTCTTTGTCATATTCATTTAATTTTTTTATTTCAGGCATTAACAAAGTTTCTAGGTTAATTGAACTTGTTAACACATTTAAGATAGTATCTAAGATATAATCTTGGTAATAAAATATTCTACGATCAGTAGTGGAACTTATTCCAAAAGAATATGCTGTATCTGCTTGTTCATAATACATTTTTAGTTTCTTAAACTCTGAAAATTCCGTGCTTATACCACAATATAAATTTAGTTTATTTATAAGAGGTGACATCGCGGTTTCAAGTAGAATATCATTATTTTGTCTAGTAATGTTCTGGAAAATTACTATTGAATCATTATATTCAAAAGACTGGCAATAGCTAAATGTTTCATTGAGAAAGAGAAAAATTGCATTCCAACTGGTACTATTTTTTTCATTGCCTTTTATTACAAGCACCCTAAAAATATCCGTAGCGAACCAATTAAATTTAGATAATATATGGTTGAGATAAGAGTCGGTATATGGATTATTACTTATGTATCTTATAAAAATTTGTTCAATTTCAGAATAAGAGTCTCTATATATAGTTAGTCTCTCCATTGATGCTGATAATATATAACTAAGGTAATTAGCTAAGCTAATCGATTTTGTTGTCAGTGGAGATATTATTTCAGTCATACATATACTTCCACATCTTGTTTCTTTATTATACAAATTACAATGTAAACAGTTACAATCTATTTTTGGGAACTTATATATAAATGCATTATGTGAAGTTTTTATAAAACTATAAAGATCCGAATCAGAATCTTTTAGAAAAGGGATTAAATCAATAGATGTATGCCCTTTTTTTACAACGTCAGTCCAAATAGGATCATCATATGGTATTAGCTCTTCTCCTGAAAAAGAAATACAGAACATATTAGAGTCAAAGAGTGCAATTGGATTACCCATGATTTCTTTTCCTAAATTTAGAATTTCTTTAATACTGTCATTTTTAAGCAAATGTTCATAAACTAAATTTTCCCACCTATTATAATAGTTGAATAAATCTTGTACTTTGTTCATGACATCTATTTCATTATAATCTTCTTTGACAAAAAAAATATTTTTTGTAAGAACAAAACTATTATAAGATTTAGAATTAGTTATAATAATGGCGGTAAAATAATCTTTATAATCATATTTTTCTAAACTCTTAGCGCTTAAAATATATATAATATCTTCTTTAGGCTTAGAATTAAAATCAGTTAAAATCTTCACATCAAGTAAATTCAAATCCGTTTTATCCTCTATTTTTAAATCAGCCCATAGATTTGATAAGTCTTCTTTAATAATATGAGTATTTAATTTCATAAGATCACCCCTTAGGAATAGTAGGTAGTGTCAATAAGACACCCCTCTTTTTTTATTAAAGCCTTATATTATCAAGGGTTACAGAGTTTTTTATAAAATAAAAACAATGACCCCCTATTTTCTGTTATAATTTGAGTTACTA
>NZ_JACRTG010000008.1 GCF_014385195.1 Paratissierella segnis | reverse complement strand
CCTGAGTGCAAACGAAGGATCTCTACTATCTCTTTAATACATACTAACATGGGATTCTTCACTAGCGTTCAGAATGACACAAGCAGGAATTATTCTGCATTCATTGACCCGAATTTACTACTGATGTCATCCTGAGTACAAACGAAGGATCTCTTATAGTGACCGTTTATTCAATATTAAAAAGTGCCTTTGCGTTCCTGCTGGTTGCCTCTGCTAATTGTTCTACCGTTATCTCTCTAAGTTTTGCTATCTCAAGTGCAGTATATTTTACAAACATGGGTTCATTTCTTTTTCCTCTATAAGGTTCCGGTGTGAGATAGGGACAGTCGGTTTCAATCAACAATTTGTCCAATGGAATGGACTTCACCACTTCTTTTACTATTCTGGAATTTTTAAAGGTAACAGGTCCACCTATAGAAATATAAAATCCCAATTTATTAATATATTCTTCCGCCATCTCCACACTGCCCGAGTAACAATGCATTACCCCCCTAAGTCTTACGTCCTGTGCCTCTTGTATGATGTCGAAGGTTTCCTGTGATGCTTCTCTGGAATGAATCACTACCGGTAAATTCACTTCTTTCGCCAATTCCAATTGCTGTTTAAAACATTCCCTTTGGATATCCCTTGGAGAATTATCATAGTAATAATCCAATCCTATTTCCCCAATGGCAACCACTTTTTCATTTTGAGCCAACTCTCTTATTTTTCTAAGTGTATTATCGTTCATCTCATCTGCAGAGTGGGGATGAATCCCCACTGATGCATAAATATTCTCATGCCGTTTTGATAGCTCTACAGAGTTTATACTACTCTCAAGGTCAGCTCCTATATTGACAACTATGTCTATCCCATTGGTCTTTAAATCTCTAATCAACAAATCTCTATCCGCATCAAATCTATTGTCATCTAAATGTGCATGACTATCTATAAACATATTTTCACTCCTAAGATATACTTGCTCCATCCTCAAGTTCTTCTAATGTCGTTAATAGGCTTAAGTTACCGGTGCTGTCTTGAGCGGCTAATATCATACCCTTTGATTCAATTCCCCTCAATTTAACAGGTTTAAGATTATATGCAACTACTACATTTTTGCCTATTAAATCCTCCGGATTGTACCATTTTCTAATCCCTGATACAACAGTACGAGTTTCTTCGCCGATTTTTATTTTAAGCACCAACAATTTATCAGCCTTTGGATGGTTTTCACAATCGATTATTTTACCAAGTTTTAACTGAATTTTTTCAAAATCATCAATAGTTATATATTCTTCCACATTATTAGTATTAGTTTGCTTTTCTTCCTCTTTTTCATCCTTCTTTTTCTTATTTGATCTTTCATCTATCAATTTTTGATTAGCATCATTTAGTTTTACCAATTCCTTGTCTATATCCAATCTAGGGAATATTATTTGCCCTTTTTCTGTCTTTGTTTCCGGTTTTAATAATCCCCAAGTTAAAGCGTCAGCCCATTTGACCTCGTCCTTTAGTCCCAATTGCCTGCGTATTTCAGATGAGGTTTTATCCATAAAAGGTTTAATGAGTATGGAAATGAGTCTCAATGATTCTGACAAATTATATAAAACTGTATTCAATCTCTCTGTATTTCCTTCTCTGGCTAAAATCCAAGGCATAGTTTCATCTACATATTTGTTGGACCTTCTGACAAGTTTCCAAATCTCCTCTATTGCTTGTGAGAAATTCAATTTGTCTACAAATGCTTCTACTTTGTCAGCCACACCGATTGCCAATTCTTTCAATGAATCGTCAATTTCCTCTTCAATTCCGGGTGCAGGTATGATGCCATCATTATATTTTTCTACCATGGATATTGTTCTGCTTACTAAATTTCCTAGGTCATTGGCTAAATCTGAATTTAGTCTTTGCAAAAACTTTTCTCTTGTAAATGTACCGTCTTGACCAAAGGAAAATTCTCTTAATAGAAAATACTTAAAGGCATCTATGCCATAGAGTTCAATAATTGGTTCCGGATATATTATATTGCCTTTTGATTTTGACATTTTGTCATCGTCAAATAGTATCCATCCATGCCCAAATACTTTTTTAGGTAGTTCTATATCCAATGCCATCAATAGTGCAGGCCAAATGATGGTATGAAATCTCACAATTTCTTTTCCAACCAGATGAACATCTGCCGGCCAGTATTTTTCAAAATTACTTTCATCGTCTGTGCCATAGCCAAGAGCTGTTAAATAGCAGGATAAAGCATCAATCCATACATAAACTACATGCTTTTCATCAAATGGAACCTTTATTCCCCAATCAAAGCTGGTTCTCGTTACGCACAAGTCTTCAAGTCCCTCTTTTAGAAAATTGTTGATCATTTCATTTTTTCTTGATTCCGGTTGTATAAAGTCTGGATTGTCCTCATATAGTTTTAAAAGTCTGTCACGATATTTTGATAGTTTGAAAAAATATGCTTCTTCTTCTGCAATATGAGTCGGTCTGCCGCAATCCGGACATTTTCCGTCAACTAATTGGGATTCTGACCAAAAAGCCTCACATGGTGTGCAATAATGTCCTTTATATTTTGATTTGTAGATTTCTCCCTTTTCATATAATTTTGTAAAGATATCTTGGACGCACCTTTCGTGATGGGGGTCGGTGCTTCTTATGAATGCGTCATAGTCAATCTCTAACATTTTCCACAATTCCTTGATGTCTGCTACTATTGAATCTACATATGCTTTAGGAGTAGTATTGTTTTCTTTTGCCTTTTCCTGTATTTTTTGTCCGTGTTCGTCCGTACCTGTGGTAAAGAATACATCATAGCCTAACAGTTTTTTGAATCTTTTTAATGTATCCGCTGCTACTGTTGTATAGGTGTGTCCAATGTGTAGATTGTCACTTGGATAATAAATCGGGGTTGTTAAATAGTATTTCTTCATTTTTTATCATTCCTTTCTTGATCAATTCAAAATTCACAATTTAATTCAATTCATACCCACTCAGTGAAATATCACAAAATCAAGATTTGGGATATTTCTACTGTTGGGCACACGGCAATTCACAATTCACAATTCACAATCGACCCTTGGGTCGTCCTGAGCTGGGCAGTATAAGCACTGCTTTCGAAGGATCTCCGGTTTTAAAGATAGTTAAGAGTGAAGAACTAAGAGTGACGAGTTGCTGGGTCAAGCCTTGGGGTCTTTAACAAGGATTCTTCACTAGCGTTCAGAATGACACGAGCAATGATTATACTGCCTTTATACAATGCAAATACACAATTAAAAGCCCTTCAGTCTCCATATAATAGAGACGAAGGGCTATCCGTGATACCACTCTAATTTAACTAAATCTCTCGATTTAGTCCTCAATAGGTTAACAACCTTACAGTGTAACGACTGCGCCGTTATAGCCTAATAGATTTCAGCTATAAAATTCAGAGACCATCTTCGAAAAGTTTTACCCACCGGTTCTCACCTTCTCCGGCTCTCTTTTGGATAAAGGATTTTTCTACTCTTCCCATCAATATTTTTATATCTATTTAGAATAATCAATTTAATTTATAATATACCAATATATTTGATTAAAGTCAAGATGTCAATGCACAATTCACAACTTAATTCAATTCACAATTCACAATTAAAAAACAGTGAAGAGTGAAGAACAGAAAATTTGTTGTAATAATTTTATGTCCTCTTTAATAGAATTGGATAATATATAGGTTGTTCGATTTATTTGTGAAGTTTTATCCTCTGTAGGTAATAATTTATACTTTATCCAATGATGGGAAATTAATTTCACATTCTGTTTGAGAAAACTGACAGTGGACAAACATTAGAGGAATATTTTAGCAAGAACTTGGAAAGGATAGTAACAATTCACAATGCACAACTTAATTCAATTCACAATTCACAATTCACAGTTCACAACTTAATTCAATTCACAATGCACAATTCACAATTCACAATTAAAAAATAGTGAAGAGTGAAGAGTTGTTGGGGTCAAGCCTTAGGGCCTTTAACAGGGATTCTTCACTGCGTTCAGAATGACTCCTGCAATGATTATACTGCCTTTGGTTGAGGGAGAACTTTTGATACTTTAAAGGAGAAGGGGCTTTAGCAGGCGGATAGGATCATCACCCCTACGAATGACATCCTGCATAGATTTAAAAGAAAAGATTCGACGTATTGACATATGAGAATTGTTTGAATATTGCGTAAATATAAGCAAAAATTTGACAAACATAAATTAATCGTATAGAATACTAAAATAGTCACAAATAGTTACAAAATAGTTACAATTTTATGGTATTTATTGTTAATTATTTTTGTAGCGTAATTTAAGGAGGAACAATTTATGGAAAGTAGCATGATCAAGAAGGCGCGTAAATTCAGAGCCCTTATGATCCTAGCTATATCAGTTACAATATCTTTAGGCGTATTCTCGTACCAGGGAAATGAAGTTACACTAGACTTGGATGGTAAGATTATCGAAAAGGTATCTTATGCTAAGACTGTTGAGGATTTCATTGAATCTGAATCAATACCGATAAGAGATGGAGCATATATTAGTGTTCCATTAGATGCAAAGTTACGGGACAACAAAGAAATTACTATAAAGAATCCTAAACATTATATAATTGATGAAGGAGGAATGTTGGCGGATATAACTTCTACTCATACTAATGTTGGGGATGTACTTAAGGACATAGGTGTAAGATTAGAAGGTGAGGATTATACCTATCCTGAATTATCTTCTGAAGTTCAGCCCAACTCCACAATTGAATTGTATCGAGTGAGGGAAGTTGAAGATGTGGAAGATACTATTATTCCATTTGAAAAACACGTAGAAAAAAATAATAAATTGGATGTTGGCGTTACACAAATTGTCCAAGAAGGTAAAGATGGACTAAAAAGATCATATATTAAAAAGAAGTATATAAATAATGTTCTTACTGCATCTGTTATATTAAAGGATGAAATAATTACCGAGCCTATACCGCAGATAACTCAAAAGGGTTCTAAGGATTTCATCGTTACATCAAGGGGTAATACGAGATATAGAAATGCCATGGTCATGACAGCAACTGCATATGATTTATCCTTTGAGAGTACAGGAAAAAATCAAGGGGATAGGTATTATGGTCTTACTGCTTCTGGTACAAAAGTAAGACCCGGGGTCGTAGCTGTTGACCCAAGAATAATACCCTTAGGAACAAGACTTTATGTTCAATCCCTGGATAAGACTAAAGATTATGGTTTTGCTATAGCAGAAGACACTGGAGGAGCTATAAAGGGCAAAAAAATAGATTTGTTCTTTGAATCCTCTAATGATGTTTATAATTTTGGAAGAAGAAAAGTAAAGGTTTATATATTAAACTAAGTTTTCACTAAAAAGGTTCCCTTTAGGGAATCTTTTTAGATTAACGATTTAAAGTTTGCCGGCGCATGGATTTCATACACTACCGTACACAGGTATGGCACTTCTATTTCATTTTCATATTCATATTCATTTTCATTTTTCATTTCAATATTTTCATCTACCAACCCGTCTACATCAAATATAGGTGTCAGTTTGAGCTCAGTAAATGAATATCCATATTTATCTTTCAAGTGGCTTTTAACGGAAATTATGGAAATATATAAGTTATGCCGATTTGCGTTGTGTATTATCAAAAAGTATTTGCCTTCTTCAATAAAAATAGTGTAGGCTATGATACCGAAATTTTTGGGATGATCTATAAATTTAAGTTTATTTCTTATATCTTCCGCTTTTTCTAATCTAAATTCTCTATAGGATTTTCTCAATCTAATCAAGTCTTTAAAATAATTATAGAAATCCATATTCTTCTCTTTTAATGCCCAATCAATTGCGTTTATACTTAGTGGTGAATTGTATGAATTGTGTATCATGTTTTTACTTCTCAAAAACTCATTGCCTGCATGAATAAGCGGAATACCTTGAGATGTAAACAAAATACTAAATGCCAATTTGCTAAATCTCTTTATGCCCTCATTGTCCAAACTTGGAAATACATTAGCTATTTTATCTGTAATTATTAAATTATCATGTGAATTTATATAATTAATGGATTCACAAGGGTTTTCTGTGAATCCATTATGTACATCATCATAGCATATGGAGCCTGTTATTCCCGTTTCAACCTGCACTTTTAAGTCCTGATTCCCTTGTATAAATCCTTTTTCTTCCCCATCGTTGTCCCCTTTTATGGCATTTCTAAAATCATCATTGAAAAATGCAAAGGGGAGATTCTTTTGTTTTCCTTTAGTAGTCTGTAAATCTTCCGGAAGAGATGTATTGCCTCCTATCCAAGGTTCTCCGTATATGAAAATATGGGGATTTATTTCTTTTAATTGGATGATTGCTTCTTTGATAGTATCTATATCAATGAGCGCCATCAAATCAAATCTAAACCCATCTATCTTATATTCTGAAATCCAATATTTTAAGGAATCAATTATAAATTTTTGAACCATAGGTCTTTCTGTTGCTAATTCATTGCCACAACCGGAACCGTTACTAAACCTGCCATCCTCATAACTTCTATAATAATATCCCGGCATAATAATATTGAGATTGGAATTATAATTTCTATATGTGTGATTATATACTACGTCCATAATCACCTTAAATCCCGATTTATGTAATTCCATAATAAGCATCTTCAATTCTTTTATTCTACATATGGGATTACTTGAATCAGTGGAATAAGAGCCTTCGGGGACATTATAAAGTTCAGGGTCATAACCCCAGCTGTAGTTATCCTCATTTAAAAAAAATTCCTTATCCTCACGGACTGTTATAAAATCAAATATGGGCATTAAATGAATATGGGTTACTCCCAAACCCTTTAGATGATTGAGCATTTTATCTTCAATAAATCCTAAATATTTGCCCCCATGCTTAACTTTGGAGGAAGGATGTACTGTAAAGTCCTTTATATGAACTTCATATATTATAGCATCACAATTTGCATTATTCGAAGGTATAAAGGGTGTATCCCAGCCTTCAGGATTAGTATCTCTTAAATTGATTATTGATGAACGAATTGAATTGATAGAACAAGCTATTGAATAAGGGTCGGTTACTTCCCATTTGCCTTTTATTAAATACGTATAGAAGTAATCCTTTAAATCACCTTCAATGGTTGTCTCGTGGACTCCATCTTCATATTTAATCATCTGATAGGATCTTCTTCTTATGGAACTGGCATCAGGATAGATTAACAGCTCAATTTTTTCTCTTAGGGGAGACCATATTCTAAATGTTGTCTGTTGCGGAGTATATGTGATTCCCAGTTTTTTATTTGTAATTGGAAATTTATCATATTGCAATATAATCACCTCGAAAGACAATTCACAATTCACAATTCACAATTCACAATTGAAAAAATAGTGAAGGACTAAGAACTAAGAGTTAATAATAAAGACCATTAAAGGTGAGTAAAACGAAGGATCTCACTACCTTTTTACTAAATACTAATATGGGATTCTTCACTGGCGTTCAGAATGACGCGAGCATTGATTATACTGTTCTTATAAACCCTAAATTACTGCTGGTGTCATCCTGAGTAAAACGAAGGATCTCACTACCTTTTTACTAAATACTAATATGGGATTCTTCACTGGCGTTCAGAATGACGCGAGCATTGATTATACTGTTCTTATAAACCCTAAATTACTGCTGGTGTCATCCTGAGTAAAACGAAGGATCTCTACTACCTTTTTACTAAATACTAATATGGGATTCTTCACTGGCGTTCAGAATGACACCTTCGGTGTAAAATCGGAGATTCCAGCGGGCGGATAGAGTCATCCTGCCCCTACGAATGACAACCCTTTTACCTATTACCTATTGGTTTAATGTTCCAGATTTCCTCAGCATACTTCTTGATTGTATTATCCGATGAGAAGATGCCCGATTTAGCAATATTTATAAGGGACATTCTGTTCCATCTATGAAAATCTCTATATAAATCATTTATCCTCTCATGGGCTAATCTATAGCTATCGAAGTCTTTTAACACAAAATAGGTATCATTGTATTTAGTCAATAAATCATACAATTCTCCAAAGGTTTCATATCCCGTTATAGAGTCTTTAGATATTAATTTATCCACCACGGATTTTAATTCCTTATCACTATTATATATATCAAGTGCATTGTAGTTTCCATTTTCATAATACTCATATACTTCATGACTTTTTAACCCGAAGATTATGATGTTGTCTTCTCCTACTTCTCCGGATATCTCTACATTGGCTCCGTCCAATGTTGCTAAGGTAATGGCACCATTCATCATAAACTTCATATTGCCTGTGCCTGAAGCTTCCTTGGTAGTTGTGGAAATTTGCTCACTAATATCTGCTGCAGGGAACAGTATTTCTGCATTGGAAATATTGTAATTTTCAATAAATACTACTTTCAATTTATCCTTAATCGTTAAATCACTGTTTATAACATTTGCAACCGAGTTTATTAACCTAATGACTTCCTTTGCAGTATGATATCCGGGAGCTGCCTTTCCTCCAAAGATAAACGTTCTTGGAACTATATCCAGATTTGGATTTTGTTTTAATCTTTCATATAGATACATAATATGAAGTATATTTAAAAGCTGTCTCTTGTACTCATGTATCCTCTTTATATGAATATCAAATATTGAATATGGACTTAACTTTATCCCTTGAGTATCATATACATATTTGACCAATCTCTCCTTGTTATGATGTTTGATATTTGCAAGTTCTTTAAGCACATTGCTGTCATCAGTATATTGTAACAGCCCCTCTAAAGCCAATGGGTTTGAAATGAACTCATCGCCTATTAATTTCTGTATGAAACTGCTTAACTCCGAATTGGCATTAAGGAGCCATCTCCTATGAACTATGCCATTTGTCTTATTGTTAAATTTCTCCGGATACACATTATAAAAATCGTTTAAAACCTTTTCTTTGAGTATATTGGTATGAAGTTCTGCGACTCCATTTACGCTAAATGACCCAGCTATTGCCAAGTTTACCATTCTAACCTGACCATCTGATATTATTGAAAGTTTATCCAGCATTTCTCCCTCTGCAATTCCCTTTTCATTTTTTAGAAAATAGATATATCTATGATTGATTTCCTCTATAATCATCCAAATTCTGGGGAGAATTTCTTTAAATAAATCTATATTCCATCGCTCCATAGCCTCCGATAGTATTGTATGATTGGTAAATCCAAAGGTCTTTGTAGTAATTTCCCAAGCGTCCTCCCATTCCATGTAGTTTTCATCTATAAGCACTCTCATAAGTTCAGGTATAGCCAAAACCGGATGGGTATCGTTTATATGGATGACCCTGTATTTATAAAAGTCAGCTAAGGGCAGGCCTTCATCTTTATATTTCTTAACGAGGTCTTGTATACTGGCTGAAACAAGAAAATATTCCTGTTTAAGCCTCAACTTCTTTCCCTCTATATTGGAATCTTCGGGGTAAAGAAATTGGGTTATAGTCTTAGCCTTGATGATATTCTTAAAGGATGCTTGAAAATTGCCTTTGGCAAATTCTCTGAAGTCTATATCTTCATAGGATTCTGCAGACCATAATCTCAAATAATTTACTGCATTGTTTTTATATCCCAGCATTGGTATATCATAGGGAACTGCCTTTACCCGGTCATAGTCAACATGTGTGAATATAAGTTTGTTCCTGAATCCGGAGATGTCTATACGCCCGCCTATTTGCACTTCATAGCTTTCATCTTCCCGCTTAAACTCCCAAATGTTTGCATTATGCACCCAATCATCCGGCAGTTCCAATTGCTTATTCTCGTAGATTACCTGCTTGAACAGACCTTTCTCATATCTTAAACCATAGCCATGCCCGGGCATTTTCAATGAAGCCAACGAATCTAAAAACGCTACTGCCAGCCTTCCTAATCCTCCATTCCCAAGCCCCGGATCTTCCTCTTCATCCAGAATTTTCTCTAAAGGTCTGTTGAGTTCCGCAAATGCTTCCTTGGCTATATCATATAAGCCAAGATATTGTAAATTTTTCTTTGTAAAGGTTCCTGTCAGAAATTCCATGGAAAGATAAAATACTTGCTTAACATGTTCATCTCTATACAGCTTGTTTCTACCAGAGAAATTCTTCCCTATATTTTCTTTCAAAAGCGTTCCCAAGCCTATATATAATTCCCTATCACTTGCATCCTTTATATCTTTTCCCGATACTTGGTATAATGCTTTTTGCAATTCTTCCAAAAATAATTCTTTTGTCATTTGAGAATTCCACCTCTATTGTTTTATTAGTTTCTCATACATTGCTACATATTGTTCGGAAGATTTCTCCCAATCATTTTTTGAATCCATTGCTTGCTCAATGAGTCCAAGCCATTTTTCACTGTCTTTATACAGATTTAATGCATCCTTTATACAATTCAGCAGTTCATGTGCATTGAAGTTTTTGAAGCTGAATCCATTTCCCTCTCCAGTATATTCATTATATGGAATTACTGTGTCTTTAAGCCCTCCGGTTTCCCTTACTATCGGCAATGTCCCATATCGTAGGGATATTAGCTGGGAAATCCCGCAAGGTTCTGCCATCGACGGCATGATAAATAAATCTGCACCTGCATATATCAAATGAGATTCCTTTATATTGAAATAAATTCTTGAGGCTAATTTTTCCGGATATTTGCTGCGGAAAAATTCAAACATATCCTCATATTCTTTATCTCCCGTACCGAGAATGACAAATTGTATATCTTCTTGCAACAGTTCATCTAATATATGTCTCACCAAATCTATACCCTTCATGGCAACTAAACGGGAAACCATTGCAAGTAATGGAACGTCTCTTACCGGAAGGTTATATAGCTTTTGCATTTCCTGTTTGTTTAGCTTCTTTTTTTCTATTGATTTGTAATTATAATTGCAGGGTATGTTTTTATCCTTTTCGGGGTTGTATATATCATAATCTATTCCATTTACTATCCCAACTAATTTGTGCTCATTTTTTCTTATAATATCATCTAAATTTTCACCAAAGTATTCATATTTAATTTCTTCTGCATATGTTTTTGAGACAGTGGTTAAAACATCAGAATATACAATGCCCGCCTTCATTAAATTGATTTTGTCATAAAATTTAAGGCCGTCATCGTTATAATATTCTCTTGATAAGCCAGCTATTTCTTCTAAAATGGACGGTTCAAATATACCTTGGTATTTTAAATTGTGTATTGTAAATACGGTTTTCATATTTTTATAATATATATCGCCTTTTGCAAAATCTTTTATGTATAACGGCAGAAGTCCTGTATGCCAATCATTGCAATGAACTATATCAGCTTTGAATTTTAATTCTTTAAGAAGCAATGCTGCTGCTTTTGTAAAGAAGATAAATCTTTCTCCGTCATCGTATTCTCCATAAATACCATCTCTTTTAAAATAATATT
This sequence comes from Paratissierella segnis, assembly GCF_014385195.1. Lineage (GTDB taxonomy): Bacteria > Bacillota > Clostridia > Tissierellales > Tissierellaceae > Paratissierella > Paratissierella segnis. The sequence goes on along the minus strand of NZ_JACRTG010000008.1, from coordinate 196,873 downwards.
CATTGTCTATGAAATAATGGATTACTCCTTCATTTTTCATAGATAGAACTCCTGCATATTGTATTCTCCACCCTAAATCAACATAGATTTCTTTTTCTCTTTTCATCTTCGATTTATATTCTTCACTAATGCTTGAATACAGGGGCATTACTACTCTTATATCATGTTTTTTTATCTTTATAGCCTTTGGCAATGAACCGGCTACATCTGCGAGACCACCTGTTTTCGCAAAAGGAGCTACTTCTGCAGCAGCATATAGAATCTTCATAGAGATCAATCCTTTCCAATCTTCTGGTATTTTTCTACAACGTAAGGCATTACACTGCTTCCTATAATTCTCATCCCTTTTCCAATGGAAGCTTGTTTATCTAAAATTGCATTTACTGCAATTGCATTGTCCAATATTTCAGATTTTTGCATTACTATGGAATTTTTTACTATTGCACCTTTTCCTATTTTTACACCTCTAAATATTATAGAATTTTCCACGTTCCCTTCAATTATACAGCCATTTGCTATTAATGAATTTTGCACCTTTGAAGATTCTGTATAGAATGTTGACGGCTCATCTTTTGACTTTGTCAATATATGTCCGCCTTCATAGAATAGTTCATTAAAAATTTCTCTATTAAGCAGATTCAAATTTGCATCATAAAAGGATTTTAAATTATTTATGGTCTCCACGTGACCATCAAATTCAAAGGTATTGATTTTATATTTATATTTGGATTTTAGCATTGCGTCTTTTAAAAATCCGGCGTTGCCTGATTCCATTGACTCCTTAATTATTTTTATAAAAACATCTTTTTTCATAAACCCCATTCCCAGAAAATGATTGAATTCCCTTTCTGTCGCTAAATTCAATCCAATATTTATCAGCTCTCCATCTTTATCGATATGGATTTTGTCACAATTTATCAACATTCCTGAAGGATCTTCTTGTTTTTTGTAAATTAATGTAATATCTGCTCCTGAATTTATGAAATGCTTAAAGGCATCATCCAAATCCACTTTGCCAATAATATTCGGATGATTGATAAATACGTATTCTTCTCTCCTTTGGTCAAAAAATTCCATTGTACTATAAAATTGTACTAAATCACCCGGTGATGTGCTATGACCATCATATATTGGAGGAAAAATAAACAGTCCATTTAACCTTCTGTTTAAATCCCAAGGCTTGCCCTCTCCCAGATGATCCATTGTGGATCTGATCTTTTCACCTGTATAAACTGCTATCGTCCTTATTCCATGATTTACCATATTGGAAATTGTAAAATCTATAAGTCTATACCTCCCACCAAAAGGCAACATATATGATGGGCGGTTTTTGCAAAGTAAACCAAAATTGTTCTCTCCATCACCGACGCTTATTATGCCTAGGCACCTTTCCATCATTTTCCCCCCCTTATTCTACCGGGATCTTCTTATTTGATACCAGATATATATTTCCATCATCTAGTTCTCCGATATTTTGATCCCCATCAACTGTTGTCTTTTCTAATACGACTGCATTATTGATTTCAGCTCCTGATTTTATTGTACAATTTGGAAGTATGACCGAGTTATTGATTACTGCCCCTTTCTCAACTACTATTTCGTTAAATAGGATACTGTTATTGAGTTCTCCTTCTATATAACAGCCTTCATTGACCATAGAATTGTTGACTATTGCTCCTCTTTGTATGTATTGAGGCGGGAGATTTTTATTTCGTGTATATATTCTCCAATCTCTATCATAAAGGTTTAGTGTATTTTTATCATCTAATAAATCCATATTTGCTTCCCAATAGCTCCTAACAGTGCCTACATCCTTCCAATATCCATTAAAACTCCATGCATACATTTTCTTTTTGTCTTCTAACATTTTAGGCAATATATTTTTTCCAAAGTCGTGATCAGACTGATCATCCTTATTGTCTTTTATCAAATACTTTCTAAGTTCAGTCCAATTGAACATATAAATGCCCATAGACGCCATATTGTTTTTTGGCTTTGAAGGTTTTTCTTCAAATTCTACAATTCTTATGTCTTCATCCACATTTATTATCCCAAATCGAGATGCCTCGCCCCATGGAACTTCCAATACTGCAATGGTTACATCTGCTTTCTTCTCCTTGTGATAATCCAGTAGATCATTGTAATTCATCTTGTAAATATGGTCTCCTGATAAAATTAAAACGTATTGCGGATTCAATTCGTCTATAAAGTCGATATTTTCATATATTGCATTTGCAGTGCCCGTATACCACCGTCCGCCATCCTCTGATGTAAATGGCGGAAGTATGCGCAACCCTCCTACATTTCTGTCAAAATCCCAAGACGAACCAATTCCTATGTGTGTATTTAATAAATAAGGCTTATATTGTGTAAGAATTCCAATGTCCGATATCCCTGAGTTTGCAGCATTGCTTAAGGCAAAGTCAATTATCCTATATTTGCCGCCAAAAGGTACAGCGGGTTTTGCTACTTTCCTGGTTAAAGCCTTAAGTCTTGAACCTTGTCCCCCTGCCAACAGCATGGCTACTACTTTGTTTTCAATCATTGGTCATCCCTCCTTAATTTTAGATATAATCCGCCTAACGATGGTAAATCCACTCTTATTGAATACTTCCTTCCGTGCATAGGTTCATTTGTGGATTTATACGATTTTACTCGCTTTATTTTGCCTCCGTATCTTTTATGGTTACTGTTAATGAGCGTTTTGAATGTTCCTTCTTCTGTAACCCCTATGGGGTAGGATTTTCTCTCTATAGGTGTGAAGTTGAATACGGCAATTAACTTGTCTCCGTGAGAATCGATTCTTTCAAATGCTATTATGCTTTCCTGATGATTGGTATGTTCTATCCATTCAAACCCATCGTAGGATGTATCCTCTTCATATAGACAACTCTCCCTTTTATAAAGTTTATTCAATTCCTTTACAAATATTTGCATCTTTTTGTGCATTTCATAATCCAGTAGAAAATAATCAAGTCCCTGCCATTCGTTCCATTCAATAAATTGCCCAAATTCTCCGCCCATAAAGACAAGCTTCTTTCCCGGATGCGCATACATATATAGGTACAATAGCCTTAAGTTCGAGAATTTCTCCTCGTAGCTTCCGGGCATCTTATTAAGCAATGATTTCTTCCCGTGAACCACCTCATCATGGCTCAATGGCAAAACATAATTTTCTGAAAAGGCATATGTAATGGAAAATGTTAACGCCTTCTGACTTCCTTTTCTGAAATAGGGATCTAGCTCCATATATTTCAACATGTCATTCATCCATCCCATATTCCATTTGAAATTGAATCCGAGCCCTCCTTTATCTATTGGCTGAGTGACCAGTGGCCATGCTGTAGACTCCTCCGCAATCATCATTGTATAAGGGTAATTTTTAAAAACTTCCATATTCAATTTCTTAATAAATTCAATTCCGTCTAAATTTTCTCTTCCCCCATATTTGTTTTTTAATTTCTTTCCGCCGAAGTCTAAATATAACATATATGCAACTGCATCAACTCTTAGACCGTCTATATGGTAATAATCATGCCAATATAGTGCATTGGAAATTAAAAAACTTAAAACTTCAGGCTTGGAAAAATCGAAATTTAGCGTTCCCCATTGCTCATTTTCCGCTAATCTTTTATTTTCCGATTCAAAACAGTTTGTACCGTCAAATTTTATTAATCCATAATCGTTCTTGCAAAAATGTACAGGAACCCAATCCAGGATTACACCTATCCCGCTATTGTGACATTTATTTACAAAGTACATAAAATCTTTTGGCGTTCCAAATCGGCTTGTTGGTGCAAAATACCCCGTAATCTGGTATCCCCAAGAGCCATCATGGGGATGTTCCATTATTGGCATTAATTCTATATGGGTGTAATTCATTTCTTTAACATATGAGACGAGTTCATCTGCTAGTTCTCTATAAGAATATGGACTATTGTCCTCTTTCCTTTTCCAAGACATCAAATTGACTTCGTATATGGATACGGGCTTATGATAGCTTTCCGATTTGTTTTTAATCCATTTATTATCAGTCCATTTAAAACCTTTAATATCATAATATTTTGATGCTGTATTTGGCCTTGTTTCAGCATGAAAGGCATAAGGGTCAGACTTTATAAGTTCCTTCTTGTCTTTAGAAATTATCCTATATTTATATGAATCATATTCCTTTATATTGCTGATGCATATATTCCACAGTCCGCTATTTTCAATTTTTTTAAACGGTAAATCGTTTTCCTCCCATGAATTAAAATCTCCCATAAGATAGACTTCCAGAGCATTGGGCGCCCATACTACAAAACGAACTCCATCGTCTATTTTGTGGGCACCTAAAAATTCATAGGATTTATAATATGTTCCCTCATGAAATAAATAAGCATCTAATTGTCCATCTTCTATATAAAAAATCTCCATTTCTATCACACCACCTTGGAAAATTCACAATTCAAAATTCACAATGCAAAACTTAATTCACAGTTCACAATCGACCCTTGGGTCGTCCTGCCGTGTACCCTTTGTAGTCTAAGGGTGAGCTGGGCAGGATTAACTTAACTATCGAAGGATCTCCGATTTATTGATATATTCTAAATGCTATGGGATTCTTCACTGGCGTTCAGAATGACGCAAGCATTGATTATACTGCCCTTATAGACCCAAAATCACTGCTGGTGTCATCTTGCCGTGTACCCTTTGTAGTCTAAGGGTGAGTGTAACGAAGGATCTCTTGTTTCCCTTAATTCAATTCAAAATTATATCTTTTTATATCTATACCCAAAAATGGTTTCTTCCTTCTTTATATAGTTTTTTTCTACCAATTGATTTAATTTTTCTTCTAATCCATCCATTGTAAATGTAATCTTATCCGTTTTTTCTATATCTGCAATTACATGAATGAGTTCTGTATCATTTACAGGCAGTTTCTTCATGATGATGTTTAAGAATTTCTCATCTTCTTCTTTGGACTTTTTCCACAATTCGTCAAATGGGTTTTCAGTATAAGGGCTTGAGGAGCTAGCAGCTCTAATCCTTGCATAGATTGTCCTTCCTACAGAAGCTGATGAAATAAATACATCTCCCGTTCTCAAATACGGAAGCCTTTTGGATTCTTCAAATGTAAGATCTGTTTCTTCCTTTATGGTCTGAATATCAGAAGCTCTTACAGTTCTAAATATAAATTTTGTATTTAATTGAGCTGTTATAGTTTCATCCAATAATGTAGGCCTTTGTGTAGCCAATATGAGAAATACACCATATTTTCTACCTTCTTGTGATATTTCCTTTATTATGGATTTTGATGGGGATTCAAAAGCCTTTGGAGCAAAATTGTGGGCCTCATCCGTTACAATAATAAACGGAGGAAAATATTCAGCCGTTGTCTTTTTATACAATGCATCCTTATAGTCCCTTCTTTTATGATAGAGGTGATTTAAAAGGTAAGTGCTAAATACCTGTAATATTCTTGTACTGCCTTGAATGACTATCAACTTGCCGTTATTTAAGCCTTCTTCAATTTCTCTGATATCCTTGGAAAAAACACCTTCATTCCCAAGTCTTCTCAGTCTCCAGGATATACCCCTTACTGAGCTGTTTGGGCAGTTCTTATCATATATTTCATATAGAGCCTTTCTCTCCTGCCATGCTTTTCTTTCTTCCCCGCTATTTGCAGTATCTATTCTCATCTGAATATTAGCAATTGAGCCTTCTTCCTGTGCCTCTGACAGCATTTGCAATCTATTTGAAAAGCTCATATAGGAGTCCCTTTTCTTAAACAATACATCTACAACGTTTATCATTGCATCAGTTAATTTGCTTGCTGCGTCTAAAAGGTTTTTTAAATCTTGTGCTGATATGTCTTCAAATCGCACGCCCACGTGGACCCCGATTTGAAGGCATTTAAATTTTCCGTCAAAATCAACTGAATCGTCTTTGATATAACCGGCTATATTGCTAAAATCCATTTCATAATGCGGATCCAATACAATAGTCGGGATGTTTTTTAACATCAGCTCTTCCAGCAAAACCCTTAGTCCAAAGGATTTCCCCGAACCCGATCCTCCGAACACGCCTATATGAGGATATTGATGCATTGATTTAATATCCAATATAAATGGTATTTCCCTCTGAGGTTTGAGTTCTCCTTCTTCAAATGTATATAGAATATCCTTCAAATCTTCATCCATATCAGTTGCCATATCATCCGTATTTCTGATAACACCCAATACCAGCCCTTCTTCTTTTCCGGCATTTATCATCAAATCTTTTACTTCGTGAAAACTCGGCAATCTAACATCCGAGCCTGTTTGTACCGGATAGAGGGCTTCATTCAATAATCTTACCTTTGCTATAAAGATGGTATCCTCGTCTACATTATATCCTAATGCTTTGAGGGATTCTAATACGCTGTTGTCGACAAAATCCCCATAAATATTTAGAGGTATATACCTATTATATGTCTTTGCTTCGACAACTTCTCCCAATAAATTTCCCTGGAAATTATCCTTTATGATTAAAAATTCATTTATTCTAAAGTTCCTTTCTTTGGAACCTATAAATACTTCCTGCTGTGTTGTAATGCCTACTACTTTCATAAATAAACACCTCGTTTTCAATTCATCCCCACTCAGTGAAATTTCACAAGGTATAACCTTGGAAATTTCTACTGTCGGGCACACGGCAATGCACAATTTGTTAGGGTCGAGTTTACGGGTCTCTAAAACCGGAGATCCTTCGGTAGTAAAGTTTATACTGCTACACTCAAGATGACATCCTGCGGAAATAATACTGCATTAAACAGTGTTTACTTATAGAACATTTCTGGCTTTAGAGGCAAATTCATTAAGCAACTTTTGGTAACTGCACTTAAAAGGATGCCACAGCAAAATGTTAGTAGAATGATACGACCATATAGATAGACCTATGAGAGAATTATCTAGTCCCTTCATTTTGCAAGACAGGCTTTTATTGTGTAGTCAAAAGTTAGAAGATGAATCTAAAGACTAAATGCGATGTTGTTCACTGTTCACTATATCTTTACGTCCTTTTATCTCTTTCTGAGACGAAGAATCTTTCATAAACTCCTCTGTCCAAATATCTTTCCAGCAATGCTCTCATCATATCATCTGAGATTTTTACTTCTTTATCAACTATATCAAGCCAAAGGGGTACTCCTCTGCTGTTTTCCGGTGTAAGGGTAAACACCAGACGAGCCATTTCTTCTATATATTCCTTTTGGGTATCTATGATATCCATTCCGATAACCGACGGAGCCAACGATGAACGTAAAAATACCGAAGAATATCCTTCTTTTTTCTTTCTGTTTACTTCATCATCTATTAAAATCATCTCTCCATAATCCAATACCCCAAACAGTAACTCCCGATCATAGAAAATATCCTTTATATCCGGATTTTGTTCTTGCATCACATCTCCTATTATAGAAGTCTTTATATCCTTTATCACTCCTATTAGGATTATACCTTCTTCTTCACATCTGGTTTTCAATTCCATCCACATATCATAAGCATATATATTGTATCTTATAAGTCCGCCGTCCATTAAAATTGCGTAAGGTTTATGTTTCGAAACTGCTTCTATTGCCGCCTTAACTTCCAATGTGGCAAGTAAGGTATTTCTTTTATCTTCTATAATTTTTTCATCTTCCAGTGGGTTTTCCCCATTTTCTGGGTATAAAGGACAATATACATCTGAATTAAAAATGGGGTTATCCGTATATACGGTTGATTTCGCCAGTGCTTGATATATTTCAATATAGTGCGGATAGGCACCGCCAACTCTATTGTTGGATCCGTCAACACCTACGATACCGCCTTTCCCCTCATATATTGACAATATATCTTTATCCAGTTTTTCCATTGGAATTATACTTCCAATATATTGCCTTATGAATGCACGAAAATCATTTTTATTTAAATCTAAGTAATGGTTATATTTATATTCTAATGCATCATTTAGATTTGAAATTTTTTCTTTTAACTCATTATTTAAATTATACATTTTATCACCTAATTATTGAAGTATTTGTAACATTTAGACAGTTTAATTGACATTGAATCGCAATATGGTATAATATGTTTGTTATAAATTGGTATAATAAAGGAGGTAATAATTTGAAATCTACAGGCATAGTTAGACAAATTGATGAATTAGGAAGAATAGTTTTGCCAAAGGAACTAAGAAAAAATTTAGAAATTAAGCCAAAAGAACCTCTTGAAATCTTTGTGGACGGAGATATGATTGTTTTAAAGAAATATGTACCGGCTTGTACATTCTGCGGACAAACTGAAGGCATACAACCATTTAAAAATAAATACATCTGTCCAAAGTGTAAAGAAGAATTAAAGTATTAATTTTCACAATAGATATTCTAAAGAACTTCCCCTTTTAGAATATCTATTTTTTATAGCTTTAAACTCTCTTTATACACAATATTTCTCGGAATATCATTTTCTTCCGAGACTATTTTTACTGCTTCTTTCTTCGATAGCCCCAAATTCAAATATTTTTTCAATTCTCCCCCGACATTTATTTCTTTTTTAATCTCTTCTTTATTACCTTCAACTATTATTACAAATTCACCTTTAACACCTTCTGAAAAATATTCCCTTGCATTTTCCAAGTTGCCTCTAAATATTTCCTCATAATGTTTAGTAAGCTCCCTTGCTATTGCTGTTTTTCTATTTCCAAGAATATTTAACATATCATCTAAAGTGTCCTTGATTCTATGAGGAGATTCATAAAATATAATAGTCCTCCTTTCATTTTTGAGCATATCCAACTCTTTTATCCTGTCTTTCTTTTTGGAGCTTAAAAATCCTTCAAAAACAAATTTATCCGTACTGATTCCCGATATTACCAATGCCGTTATAGATGCTGTTGGACCCGGCAATCCAATGACTTCGATTTCTTCTTCTATAGCCAATCTAATTAAATCCTCCCCGGGATCAGATATGCCGGGCATTCCCGCATCTGTAATGAGAGCAATATTTTTGCCTTCTAACAGCATATCTATCAGCTTGGGGCCTTTCTCCCTAATATTATGCTCATGATAACTGGTTAAAGGCTTCTTGATCTCATAATGATTAAGAAGTATAAGGCTATGCCGCGTATCTTCTGCTGCTATCAGATCCACTTCATTCAAAGTTTTTAATGTCCTTATGGTTATATCCTCTAAATTCCCAATGGGCGTTGGACATATATATAGTTTTCCTGTACTCATATTTGACACCTGATTTCAATTCACAATTCACAATTATTTTCAATTCACAACTCACAATGCACAATGCACAATGCTTTAATCTTTTACCTATTACCTATTCCCTATCTTTTAACTGTTGTTCACTGTTCACTGTTACTTATTCACTGCCTCTCTCTTACCTATTATTTATAAATCCTATATATCTCATCTGTATATGTTCCATCTTCATTATACACTATTAAAGGGTCATAGAACTTTAAATCCTTTTTACCATTTTTTAATCCTTCTATTAATATCAAATTTGGCTTTTTCTCTATCTTAGGCTGAACAAATTTTATATATTTTGGTTCTATTTCATATTTTCTCATAGTATACAATATATCCACTAATCTATCCGGCCTATGTACCAGATAAAATTTGCCTAGTGGCTTCAAAAGATAATTTGTTATATTGAGTATATCCTCAAGGGTGCATTTGATTTCATGTCTTGATATGGCAAAATTCTCATCAGAATTTACTATAGCTCCTCCCTCTTTCATATAAGGGGGATTTGATGTTACAACATCAAATGTATGTTTTGGAAAATATTTTTGTAAATCCCTTAAGTCCATATGTAATATTTTAATTTTATTTTCCAATTTATTTAATTCTATGCTCTCCTTAGCCAATTCTGCAACCTGTGTCTGAATCTCTACACCATATATCATATCAATTTTTCCTTTGTCAATTAACCTTAATGGTATAATTCCGGTACCTGTACCCAGATCCATCACAAGTCCTTTAGGTTTAGCAAAGTCAGAAAGAAAGATTGCATCTGTTCCATAGGAAAATTTATCCTTTAATTGTTTTATCTTGTAATTCGTTCCGGGGACTATATCAATATGAATATTTTCTTTAGACAAAATTGTATACCTCATTTCAATAGATATTCACAATTCACAATTCACAATTCACAATTCACAATTCACAACTCACAATTCACAATGCACAGTTCACAATGCACAATTGAAAGAAAAGTGAAGAGAGTTAAGAACTGCTTTCGTGATAAAAAAAGACCCAAAAGGGTCTCCTTTAAATAAGTACTTTTACTCTGGTTGTGGAGCGTCTACAGGACAAACATCTGAGCAAGAGCCACAATCAATACATTTTTCTGGATCTATAACATAAATATCTCCAGGGGATATAGCTTCAGTAGGGCATTCCGGTTCACATGCGCCACATGCAATACATTCATCAGTTATATGATATGCCAATTTTTTCACCTCCAAGATTGTGTTTACGGTATTATTCTAACAGATATTATATCAATTTTAAAGAGGTAATAAAATATAATTATTCCATCTCAAATAATTCATTAATGCCATGCTCTTCATCACTATTTTCAATCGTCCTCTGATATTCCGGATCGATTTCCCCGGTGGTTTCAATCTCATCTACCTGAAATTGCAATATATCTTCTGTACCATCTTTAAGTTTGATACGTACCTTAACCCTTTCAAGCAGAGTATAAGAATTTACCACTGTTCCTCTTCCCGTCGGTGTAATAACTATACTGCCAACTTGGGGAATTTTTGATATCAATTCTTCATAATTTTCATGCTCATATTTTAAGCAACACATGAGCCTTCCGCAAAGGCCGGAAATCTTTGTTGGATTTAGAGATAAGCTTTGTTCCTTGGCCATCTTTATTGATACAGGTTCAAATTCACCTAAGTATTGAGCGCAACACGCAGTTCTACCGCATGGTCCAACACCGCCAACTAATTTTGCTTCATCACGTACTCCAATTTGCCTTAATTCTATCCTAGTTCTAAATAACGCTGCTAAATCCTTTACTAACTCCCTAAAATCCACCCTTCCGTCAGCTGTAAAATAGAAAATAACTCTATTGTTGTCAAAAGTATATTCAACATCAACAAGTTTCATTTTTATTCCATGTTCTTCTACCTTTTGCTGACAGATGATAAGCGCTTCTTTTGCCTTTTTGATATTTTCCCTATGAATTTCAAAATCCTCATCCAGAGCTATTCTAATTACCTTTTTTAGAGGTGCGACTATTTCTTCATCGTTAACCATCTTGGGACCAATAACTACAAGTCCAAACTCCAGACCCCTAGCTGTCTCAACAATTACAAATTCATTGAATTTTACATCCATATCATCCGGGTCAAAATAATAGATTTTACCTGCTTTTTTAAATCTTACTCCTACTACTTTTACCATTTATATTATCCTCCTATATTGAGAAGCATTGTTTCTATAGATAATTGAAAGTTTACATTTCTACTTATATCTTTTTTGGCTTGTTCTACTCTTTCTATTATATCATTAATATTTTGAAAATCCAAAAAGGTTTCCTTTGATAAGATTGGCATTTTATCCTTATTTATGATTAAATTGCTATCACTGACAAATTTATATATCATTAAATCCCTAAACCAGAAAAGAATCAAGTCCAACACTTCATCAATATTTTCTTTGTTGCTATCAAAAAAATCTTTTGAATCAAAAGCTCGCACCTTATTACCTTTTACCAAGTCGTCAACGATATCTATAACTTCATCTCTTTTCAGAAAAAATTCATTTGAAGTTGACAGTTCTATCGATTTTCCTATTGACCCTTTTGTAAATTCAGCAATAAATCTTGCTTCATCTTTAGACTTATCATAATTATTTACTAAATAGTCAACAACTTTTGCAACTTCTATGGGATAAAACTTTATACTCATTGCTCTGGATAATATTGTGGGTAGGAGACTATTTGCATTGGAAGTAATCAATATGATAACTACATACTCCGGCGGCTCTTCCAGAGTCTTTAAGAGTGAGTTCATAGCTTCACGATTCATCTTATGACAATCGTTTATGATAAAAACTTTCCTCTTGGATTCAAAAGGAGCCATGGCAACATCCTTTATCAAAGCTTCAATATCACCTTTTTTGATTAATCCTTTTTTAGGCTCTAATAATCTAAAATCCGGGTGATTTCCTCTATCGAATTTGATACAAGAAGAGCATCTGTTGCATGGCTCCTGTTTTTGTTCTTCACATAAAAGGGTTTTGCCGAAGGCTTCTGCAGTCATCTTTTTCCCTAGGCCTTCTTCTCCTTCAAATAGAAAGCTATGACTTATAGTCCCGTTTTGTACTAATCTTTTTAGGGATTCTATATTTTTTTCATGGCCTATTATTTCCTTATAATCCATCATACCCTCCGGCTAAACTTTTACGTATTTATCGATGTCCATTATAAATAAATTTGCTCCTCCAACAGTTATTTCATTTTCTCCATCTTTGACTTTCTTGCTTATAACCTGTCCTTTTATAAGTTCCACTACCTCATCAACTTGAGTTTCCTCAATGCCGATTAAAAGAGTAGTGCTTCCTGATTTTAAAAATCCTCCGGTTGATGACAGCTTGGTAGCCCTTATCTTTTTTGTCATCAATGCCTTGACTACTTTATTTATATATTCATCTTGAATTATTGCTATAATTAATTTCATAATTTTCACTCCTTATAACAAGATTTCAATAAGATTTTGCAATTGCAAAAACCTCTCGGAAGTTTCAACGAGACTGAATTTCACCTCGTCATATCCTTATATGTTTTTCAACATCCAACACAAATACAGTTGCTCCTCCTACTTTTACTACCAGCGGATATGGAACATAAGTGTCTCCCGGCATTGTAACCGTCATCAATGATGTTGTAATCTCTCTGGTTTTACCATTTTCTTCTATGGTCTTTATAACTTCCTCAACCTGTGCCTCTTCCACGCCTATTAATAGCGTAGTATTACCTGATTTTAAAAATCCTCCAGTTGATGCTAATTTTGTTACTCTGTAGTCTTGTTCTGTCAAATCATCTAGTAAACTGGGAGCGTCTTGATCTTGCACTATTGCTACTATAAGTTTCATAAATATTACGCCTCCTTTTAAAATAGTAAGTTTTCAACTTCTATAATGCTTTGTCTAAGAACTTCATTTATAGATTTATCTGCATCTATAATCTTAATATTTTTCGGGTACTTTTTTAATAATTCCATATAACCCTGATATACTTTCCTGTGAAATTCGGCACCTTCCTGCTCCAGTCTATCCCCGGCTTCTTTAAGCATCTTTCTTTTTAATGTAAGCTCCGGGTCTATGTGAAAAAATAGAATTAAATCCGGGTAGATTCCCCTTAATCCAAAGTCATTGATCATCTTTACCTTTTCAATGCCAAGATCTCTTCCAACTCCTTGGTAAGCAAGACTTGATAATACAAATCTATCACACACTACTGTCTTACCTGATTCTAGGGCAGGCATTATTTTCTCATAAACGTGTTGCCCACGAGCTGCCGCATAGAGTAGGGCTTCTGTTTCCGGTCCCATATTTGTGTTTTTATTGTCTAATACAATATCCCTAATTTTTTCACCTATTACAGTGCCTCCCGGTTCTCTTGATATAATAAAATCTATGCCTTTACGTTCCAGATAATCACCAATTAAATTTAATATAGTGGACTTCCCGGAGCCATCAGGACCTTCTAAGGTAATGAACTTACCCCTCAATAGACAACAACTCCTTTACTCTATTACTACTGTATGGTCTTTATTATACCCCATTAGTCCAACTATTTCCATACCATTTTCTAATAAGAACATGATATGTTCATATATTTCCTTAGTTATTTCTTCACCCGGAACTATTAGTGGGATCCCGGGTGGATATGGAATAATAGGTGTCGCTGAAACTTTGCCTATTGCATTTTTCAATTCTAATTGTACCTTTTTCCCATAATAAGCATCTGCAGGTTTTATAACAATTTTAGGATTTGGCATCTTTATGCTTACTTTGTTTATTTCTTCATAAGGAGAGGTCTTTGCTAAATCTTCGATTGCAGACAACAATTTTTCATAATCTAAATCCTCATTCATTACAGATGTGAGAATCAGTGCATGATAATAATCTGACATTTCAAGTCTAATATTGTACTTAGTCCTCAATATACTTTTAATTTTAGTTCCCTTAATTCCATCTATACTTATTAATATCTTTGTATTGTCCTTATCATATATTGTTGGGTCTTCAGGATCCCCCGTAAATACATTTACCCTATCTATTGCATTTAATCTCTTTATGACTTCATCTATCTTGGCAAGACTCCATGTCAATCTCTTTCTGCCTTCTCCATCCATATATGCCGTAGCTATTTCATTGGATGCCGTAAATAAATAGGAAGGACTGGTAGTAGTATAGAGCTGATATCTATCTCGCAATTTATTTAAATCTATCCTGTCAGACCCGACATGAATCATGGATGTTTGAGTAAAACTAGGCAGTGTTTTGTGTGTACTATGAATTACTATATCGGCACCGGCTTGCAATGCAGGCATTGGCAGTTTGTCAGAAAAAGTCATATGGGGTCCATGGGCTTCATCAACCATTAAAATTCGATTGTGTTTATGAACTATTTCAGCTATCCTCTTTAAATCTGAACAGACACCATAATAATTCGGATAAGTGATTACTACTGCTTTAATTTCTTTGTCCTCACTCAATGCTTTATCTATGTCTTCCGGATACAGTCCTGTCAATACATTATATTTTTCATTGTAATTCGGATATACATAAACCGGATTTAATCTATTTAAAATTAGTCCATTATAAACAGATTTATGACAATTTCTTTGAATGAGTACCTTGTCACCCGGCTTGGTGATTGTTGCCATTGCAATGTATACACTTCCTGTAGAACCATTTACAGCGTAATACGTGGCCTTAGAGCCAAAGACTTTTGCTGCTAATTCTTGAGATTCTTGTATTATGCCTCTTGGTTCTAAGAGATAATCCATTCCCTCAGTTTCTGTCGTATCTATATAGGGTATATATTTCCCCCATTCAATAAGTGTATTTCTGTTTTTATGACCTGGCATATGAAAAGATACACTGTTTTCCTCCATTAAATTCTTTAGTGCATCAAATACGGGTGTCTTCATTTCCTGCCTCCTATTTTTCATATTATCATTTTTTCTTACTTATTATATATCACTGAAAAATATTTATAAACTATTATTTTTAATAATTTAAAATCAATTCACAATTCACAATCGACCCTTGGGTCGTCCTGCCGTGTACCCTTTGTAGTCTAAGGGTGATACGGACAGTATAAGCATTGCTTTCGAAGGATCCCCGCTTTTTAAGATAGTGAAGAGTGAAGAGGGAAAGATGGGTAATAGGGAATAGGTAAAAATTACTGGGGTCAAGCTTTGAGGCCTTTTAAAAGATAAGTAATAAGTAAAAGGTAGTAAGTAATAGATAAACCCTGTATCAATTTACAGGGTTTAGTTCTTTGCTTATATAATAGCTAAGTAGTATTCTTATTAAATTTTTATACTCATCATAGTCTTCATCATCTATAGAGACTGTTTCAAGTTTATTAAAGCACCTTTTGCACATATATATTCCAAAGATTCTATAACCTTCATTCTCATC
Organism: Paratissierella segnis; assembly: GCF_014385195.1. GTDB lineage: Bacteria > Bacillota > Clostridia > Tissierellales > Tissierellaceae > Paratissierella > Paratissierella segnis. The sequence continues at coordinate 181,179 of NZ_JACRTG010000008.1, read as the reverse complement.
CCCGCAAACTTTACAATACATAATCCCACCCCTTACCATAATAGCAATATAATTTTGATATCCTTTAATTATATTTTATTCAAGATAAGATATAAAGTGCTTGGCAAGGTGATTAAATTTTTAAATACTATTCTTCATCGTCTTCGGAAGCAGTATCAGCTACTTCAACATCATTTTCCACTTCTTCTTCAGTTTCTGCTTCTTCATCTCGTAGTGATGGTGCTGACAATGAACATACTACCATTTCCAAATCATTTAATATTGTTATATTTTCGTTACCCGCAATATCTAAATCCTTTACAAATTTCGGTGCATTAAATTCCATATTTTCCACATCTATTTCGGCAGCTTGTGGTATATCCTTTGGCAAACATTCAATTTCAACTTGGTCCAATAATTGCATTAATACAGACGGTTGAAGTTTTATATTGTCCCTATTTAATAGGACAATAGGAATATTCATTTTAAGTTTTTCGTCCATTTTTAATTCTTGAAAATCTACATGAAGCACTTTGTCCTTTAAAATATGCTTCTGTACTTCTTTAATAATTACAGGCACAGTCTCTCCTTCCAAATCTAAATCGATAATTGAAGTAGTCCCTGCAATTCTATAGGTTTTTTCAAACGCCATATTATCTACCATTACATGCTTTGTTTCTTTTCCTCTGCTATATATTACTCCAGGAATATAATTTTCTTTTCTTAATTGCTTTATTTTATTTGATCCGATTCCTGTTCTTAAGTCTACTTTCATCTTTATGCTCATCTTTAGGATCCTCCTTTAATCTGTTAATTATAATAATATTACCATAGTGCGAGAGTTTATGCAATCATTAGCAATTCACAACTTTTGGTTACAAAATCATCTGCGCTATGAGCAGCAAAACTACCCCGGGAACACCTAATATACCTACAATAAGTGCATTTAGAGGGTTAATTGCTATTGATAAACTAAAAATTCCCCCAATTAAGTTGAAAAAAAATAGAATTACACCTCCTATAAATCCATTGATTAATAACTTAATCAATAATTTTATAGGTATTACTAAAAGCATACCAACTATATATAATAATACTAGTCCGAGTAAAAACGCTCCTATGGTGTATAAATTAACACCCATAAAAATCCCTCCTTACTTCCTTATTATAATATAGGATTAACCTCTGAATTTATTCCTTTATTTTATCCAATTATTAAATTTAATGTACTTAACACTTTGTTACAGAAGAGCGATTTTACCTCATAAACTATTTTATATTTATCTAAAAAGTCTATACTAATGATGATGCCCCAATAAGGTTAATGATATAGCCATAACTATCATGCCAAGGATAACTCCATAAACCGATAAATGGTGATCCTCATATTCTTGTGACGTTGGTAACAATTCATCTATTGCTACAAAAACCATCGTTCCGGCAACTATGCTAAACAAGATTCCTATTATTAGATCATTAAACCCCTGTGAAAGTACCGCATATCCTAAAATCGCTCCAAGAGGTTGGCACAACCCTACTAACAGTGTATATAAAAACGCCTTTTTTCTGCTTCCTGTGGAATAATAAAGCGGAACGGAAATAGCAACACTAAGTGGAATATTGTGGATTATAACTGCGGCTGCTATGGGCAGTGCTAATGTAATATCTTTTAATCCTGCTGTAAACAATGCTAACCCTTCAGGTATATTGTGAACGGCGATTGCCAAGGCCGATAATACTCCAAGTTTTGATAGATGCTCTCCGTCATTATTGTGTCCTTCATGGCTATGATTGTAATTGTGGTCATGAAACCCACCTGCATATTTATGCACTATTATTTCTAAAATTGCAGTAATAAACATTCCACCAAAAAACCATACAATAGCTATTGAATGACCCCTTTCTCCCATATAATCTTCCAGAAGATGTATTCCCTCCGGAAGCATTTCCATAAATGAAACATAAATCATAATCCCTGCTGCAAAACTCAATGATAACGCCATAAGTCGTTTATGAGTATCATCTATAAAAAAGGATAATAAGCTTCCTAATCCCATGGACATTCCAACGATTAACGTTAGCCCCAGGGATAAAAATAAATTGTTCAAACAAATGCCTCCTTATATAAGCATACAATTCACTGTTCACTATTCACTATTATTTAGTATCTGCTTAATACATTTTTTTCTCTTAACTCTTTATACCCAAGAATGATTATCCATAATAGGGATATTGTCCTTAATATTGTAAATATAAATATTTTATTTTGATCTCCCGGTACTAAAGCAATTGGTTCCAAAAAAAGAATTGAAAAAAATATGCCTACCGGTACTATTTTATATTTTTTGTCATTAAACTTTCTGCCATGTAAGAATGTAACCATAATCAGCAACAATCCCATTAGACCTAAAGGAATAAGCCTTATTATTGCATAGGTCTTAGAGGTATTTAATTCGAACCAATCATTACCCGGCAATAAGCAAATAAATATTCTAATAAAACTTAATATATATATTGTATAGTCTAATCTTTTGTTTCGTTTCTTATGGAATCTAATATTGTATGCATTGTATAAAACTATAAAAAATAGGGTTATGGTAATAGAATACCCTAATCTGCCCCATCCGATTACCTTCAAATTATCTTCTATGCCGGTTGTTAGAATAGCATATAGTCTTGGGATTAGATAAATAGCATCTGCTATTCCTAAGCAATAGGACAAATTCCCAAATACCTTATAATACCAATTTCCAGGGGAATTGGTATGCATATATCTTCCTATAAGAAAAATTATAGTCAAGTAAGATATATATGTAATTGGTACAATAATCCGCTGTACAATTTGCATGATCTATATCCCCTTTCGGTAATACATTAATATTATACACCTTTAGTTTATATTTTATTGGTAAAAAAAGCAACACAACCTTTTTCAATTCACAACCTTTTCAATTCACAATGCACAATCGACCCTTGGGTCGTCCTGTCCTGTACCCTTTGTAGTCTAAGGGTGAGCCGGGCAGGATTAACCTAACTATCGAAGGATCTCCGGTTTTAAGATAGTGAATGAGACTATTGAATTATAAAGATATTTATGGTAATATGTAATCTAACTAGGGCGGTTAGTTCAGATGGTAGAGCGCCACGTTGACATCGTGGAGGTCGTTGGTTCGAGCCCAATATCGCCCACCAATTCAAGTCAAAGGTCACTGGGACGTCCCAGTGACCTATTTATTAACCCTATATTCCGCCATGATCTCCTCTAATCTTTCTTTCTCATAAATAATCCTACCATTTTCTTCATCATATGGATATAAGCTTCCACTTACCATTTTTGTCTTAAGCTCTCCTTTCGCCGCCTTGTTACCCTTTAATTGAGGTGCATCTAATATACCAAGTTTAACAGCCCTTGCCAAAGTATCAGGATCTGATAGCGGATCTTCCGCACCTTCACCAATTGATTTTATCGCCTCAATAACCAATTTGGCCTCTTCAATTAATTGTTCCTTTCTCTCTATGACACCTTTTTGCTGTGTCATATCTATTGAGCCTAAAAATTCATTTTTGATTATTCCCCTTACTATCATACAGGACTCAATAACATCATCAGCTTCTGCAGCATGGTCCGCTTCACAAAATCCTACTACATGATAGATATGAGGTTTAATTTGCATTGCCAAATATGCTGAAGCTGCCAATTGTCCCTTCGCTTGATTCAAGTTTGCCGGGAAGCTGGCAAGCCCTGCTCTTGCTTGACGATAAACTCTGAAATTATCATCAACCAAGCTTTCTACTAACTGTATTTTTGCAAGCATTTTGGCTAAATCCATTTCAGGAGATATAAAAGCCGGTACATTGAACATATATTGAGCTATATAATCCTTTACACCCATTTTCTTAGCATTATATGCTGCAAGATATGCTGCTACAACGCCTATGGTATCATGGGCATCTCTTAAACTCCAATGATGAGGATCATTTACCTCTACCGGAATTGATCTTTCTCCGTGCCAAGCCATTACTTGCTGATTTTCTTCTATTGCTTGTTTTAAAGGTCTTAAACTTCTTTTATCCAATTCGGAATACCAAAACAATGGTACTGCACACCAAGCGTTATCAATATTGTCTTTTAATACTTGAGCAAACTGGATAATATTTCTAGTGCCGCTATAAGATCGCAGCAATGGATAATTCCCTCTTTGAGCCGCATTGTATAATTTTTTAAAGTCTGCCTCACTTCTAAGAGGTACTCCTCCTGCCCCGTCCAATTTGGTATCCATATTTTCTTGGTCGAAGAAAAATTCTTGAGCATTTTGATCGGGAGCTACTGAAATAATATCTAAAACTTTAGAGTCAGCTATTTTCTCTATAGCTTCAACTGTCTTTTCTATGGATGTAAGTCCCAAATGATGTCTCAATACCGGGTATGGATATTTTGATTTTATTCTGGATATTATATCTTTCGGATAGTTTTGATCATCTGTATATTCAATCCCCTTTAGATATGCTATAACTTCATCTATATCCTCACGCCCATCAAATATCTTATCAAATATATTATATTTTGCAGCAACCTCTGCTGTAGGATGTGTCCCCCCAAACAACCATTCTAATTCTTTTAAATATGAATCGCTTTCTATTTCTTCCGCCAATTCCTTCAAAATTTCATTTAACGGTTCCGGTGTTAGTCTGTATGATAAAGCAACTATATCAGGTTTCTTTTCGTATATATTTTTTATAAGCTCTTTTATGCTAAGGCCTATGCCAATGAATTCCGTCTTATAATTTTCCTTTTCGGCCAAATTCAAATAGTTCATAGTGCCTGCCACATGAACGCAATTGCCTAAAGTTCCTCCAATTACTTTTTTCAACTACATCACCTCTTCCAATTCCGACTTTATTACCGACCCGTTTCGTGCTAAATCATGCATATTAGCAATACTAAGCCCGGCTAATCCTAGTTTATCCGCAGTTCTACCCTCTAATCTAAAATCTCTTCCGGTGATAATTTGTGCAATATCTATAATTGAAGATATGGCAGGAGTTCTAAATCCCAGTACACGAGCTATTGATTCCATCGGGACTAAACTACAAGGGACATCTTCATATATATATCTTATTTGAAGTCCTTTCGGTGCTTGAAGACCTTGGTATGCAGAAGTATTTTGTACTCCTTCATAAAGGCTGTCGCCATATGAGCCATAGGTTTCCTCCAACCAATCTAATGCCGAAAGAGTTTGAATCTGAAGCATCCTTCCAATTTTCATCCTTTCCATATCCATCTTTTCCAAAAATTTTCCAATAGATGGGGTGATTCCATCGATATAATATTGGAAAGGAATTCCCCTTTCGATATGTCCGCTGTTTAATAATGTTGGTCCCGGATGAAATATTGCTCCGTAGTTATTTATGCTTGTTTCCAATACATCTTTTGCTTCTATAAATTGAGGATATGCATCATTAATAAGTTTTAGTACGTAATTTGTTTTTATGGCAGGAATTGCTGCTAATGTTACTTCTTTCTTTGTTTGGAAAATGTGGGCGCTGTTTGGAGATGTTGATCTGGCCGCATAAATTAAGGTTTGTGCTTCCGCTACTGTTATATTATTTTTCCCTTTTTTTGATAAAATTTCATATACTTCAAGCGCTCCGCCTGTTCTTCCCGGATTAAGTATTATAATTTGTCCGTCTTGTAAATATGGTGCCATTTCTATGGCTATTGAACGATGTCCCATAGCCGGTATTGTAACCATGATTACATCGACATCTTCTATTGCTTCTTCTATGTTGCTGGTAACCCTATTTAGGGTACCGGATCCTGTTACTTCTCCTGTTAGATGAATTGTAGGATCTTTTTGCAAAGGAATTATCTTTTCTAATGTCCTATTAAATAAATTCACCTTATAACCAATCTTTGACAGATAACCTGCCATAGCAAGTCCACCATTCCCTGCTCCTATAACACAATAGGTCAAATCTCTTCTCATAACATCACCTTTCTTCATAATTATAATAGATATTATGTAAACCATAATGGGGAAAAAAAATACTATGGAGTTTCCATAGTTCTGATTTTCAGTACAAGATAACGCCACCTTAAATTCGCTTACGAGGTTAGCTGTCGGATTAGGACTAAGGTTTGCCCATCCTATTAAAAGGATTCACCCCTGTGATTGGTTCCCCCGCTCTTTTAAAAAAGAATTCAGCGATATATTCACTTTTCGTATAATTAGTGTTAAAATTACCTCTTTTCAATTATATCATGTAATAATAAAACTTGCAATGAAAATTTTTTAAAATAATTTTCCACCGTATCCGGAGAAGTCAATTAAGCTTCTTTAAATAATACGGAATTGATGACAATTGAGGATTTATAGAAATCAACTGCAAAAAATGATATAATTAAAATGTTACATATTAATTAAAAGGAGGAGAAGTAAACATGAAAAGGTCAAGAAGAATCATTTCACTGCTTTTAATGGTTGCAATGTTATTTTCAATATCATTTACAACACTAGCAGAAGATAATTATGCTGAAGTAGTGGGGAATATCGCAGAAATACAGAAATACGGCAATATTACTTTAGATATAAAGCCCGAGTCGCTTTATGATGCAGGTTATGAATTGGGTGATATGCTAAAGGTTACAGCCGGTGATAGCGAACTTGAAATTCCTTTCTGTTCATCTTACAGTGATGTAGATACCGGAAGTCTTGTAGTTCGCGATGATCAAGATGATAATTTGCTTGTTGTTGCTATTAATATGGGTAACTTTGCAACTACTTACAACGTAAAGGTTGGAGATAAAATTACATTCTCACTATTAGAGAAGGAAGGGTATCTGGCTGAATATCTTATTCATCAGTTGACTCGTACCAACGAACGCTCTGACTATGAAACCGATTCTATTTATGCCAATTTCCGCAGTATAACGACTACGGGTATTGAACCGGCGGTTATATATCGAAGCAGCAGCCCTGTTAATAATAATTTAAACCGCGCTCTTTATGCCGATGAATTAACCAAGGCAGTTGGTGTCAATGCAGTATTGAATTTAGCCGATTCAAAAGAAGAAATAGAAGGATATATTGCATCAGATGATTTTAATTCCGATTATTACAAATCTCTTTATGATGCAGGTAAAGTCATATCCTTGAATATGGGTGTTGATATTTCAGGAGAAGATTTTGGTAAAAAATTAGCTGACGGACTTCGTTTTTTAAGTAAAAATGAAGGACCATATCTAATTCACTGCACTGAAGGTAAAGATCGTGCAGGATTTGTAAGTGCATTGTTGGAATCCTTAATGGGAGCAGCATATGATGAAGTAGTTGATGATTATATGACTACTTATGAAAACTATTATAAAATTGAAAAGGGCAGCGAGCAATACAATTCAATAGCTGAAAGCAACATCATCTCATCCCTTACAACTGTTGTAGCAGGATTAGAAAAAGGTGCAGACATATCGGATGTTGATTTAGCAAAGGCTGCAGAAAAATATCTTGAAAAAATAGGTATGAGTAATGAAGAAATAAAAACACTTAAATCAAAACTTTCAGTTGACTCTATCTATAAATCTCCCCATGCTTCCGCAGCAATAACTGAAATTGAAAAATACGGACACGCTTCAACCGACGTTCTGATAGAAGATTTTCATAATCTTGGATTCAAAGAAGGAGACATGGTTACGGCTATATTTGATAATGGATTCGTACTTGAAGCTCCATTCTTGGATAATTATTATGTAGATAATGGAGAGCCATTGGTTCGTGCTTATCCGGGACACACCAATATAGGCATATGTATCAACTATGGTAAGCTAAATGAAATTGCTAAAGTTGATGCTGGTGATAAAGTTACAATTATGCTGACAGGTCCTGAAGAATATATGCTTCAATATGAAGTTCGTAAACTGGAACGCACAAATAACCGTGAAGATTACAATTCTGATGAGGAATTTGCTAACTTCCGCAACATAGCAATAGGCAATATCCCTAAGGAAGTATTATATCGCAGTTCAAGTCCAATAAACAACGAACTTGGACGTGCTTCTTATTCAGATAAACTTATCAAAGAAGCTAAGGTAAATACAGTTGTAAATCTTGCTGATTCTCATGAAAACATAGATGAATATCTAAAGGCAGAGGATTTTGCTTCTCCTTATTATGCAGAACTTTATAAAGGCAATAAGGTATTACCCCTAAGCATGGGAGCTGCATATAAAAGCGATGAATTCAAAGCAAGCTTAATTGAAGGCTTATCATTTATGGCTGACAATTCAGGACCTTATCACTTCCATTGTACAGAAGGCAAGGATAGAGCCGGATACTTCGCAGCCCTTATAGAATCCCTAATGGGAGCAACTAAGGATGAGATAGTCGAAGATTATATGCAAAGCTATATAAATTATTATGGCGTTGAAAAAGGAACCGATAAATATAATTTAATTTCAGAAGATGTAATAGAAATGCTAAAACATATTGCTGATACCGATAAATTAGAGGATGTCAATCTAGAAAAAGCTGCAGAAAACTATTTGCTTGCAGGCGGTATGACAGCAGAGAAGATTTCTCATTTGAAGAATAATCTTTCAAACAAAGTCGTTTTGGCGGAAGAAGAGTCAGTGGAAGAAATTCCGGAAGCAGTTGAAGAAACCACTGATAAAGAAGAGACCGCTATTGAAAATGATAATAACATAGTAGAAGAACCTAAAGAAGAACCTTCAGTCAAAACCTATGTGGTTATTAAGGGCGATTGCTTATGGAATATAGCTCAAAAAGAGCTTGGCAACGGTTCACGTTATATTGAGATTTACAACCTAAATAAAGATAAGATTAAAAATCCTAATATGATTCAAATTGGACAGGAGTTAGTTCTTCCTCCTGCAATGTAATGACAAAAGAGCCACTGGGGCTGTCAGACAGTCCCAATGGCTTTTTTTAATTTTTATTCATATAAGTTTCTATATCTTCAACTGATTTTATAATATCCTTTGATAGATTTTCACATCCGTATTCAGTAATAAGTAAATCGTCTTCGATTCTAATGCCTATTTCCTCTTCCTCAATATAGAGACCGGGTTCATTGGTTATCACCATTCCGGGTTTAAGTTCTACATCAGTCAATCCTACATCATGAGTATCTAACCCTAAATAATGGGAAACACCGTGGAAATAATATCCAGATAATTCATCTTTATCTTCAATTAGACCCAATTCCATGCAACCCTCTGCGAGGACCTCTTTGGCAATCTCGTTTAGTTCTCTATATCTTATCCCCGGCTTCGCGGCTTCTTCAACAGCTTTATTTGCCTTCAGCACAATATTATAAACTTGCTTTTGCCTATTGGTGAATTTCCCATTTACAGGAAATGTACGGCTAATATCCGCATTATAATATTTATATTGTGCTCCTAAATCAAATAGAATAAGTTCTTTATCTTTTGTTCTTCTATTATTTGATGAATAATGTAGTACTGTACCATTTATCCCGCTGCCGGCAATTGTTTCAAATGCTCTATTGTTGATTCCGTTTTTCTTTAATACAAAATCAAAATAAGCTTCGATTTCATATTCCATCATTCCGGGCGTAGTATTATCCATCATATTGTTTATTCCTTCATTGGTTATTTCTATTGCTTTTCTAATCAACTGTATTTCTTCATCGGATTTGATCATTCTCAATTCTGCAATATCATAATAAATATTCTTGATTTTTATATAAGGGTAGTTTTCAACTATCATTTTGGCAAAATCCTGAGATTCGGTTGCACTCGTCCCTATTTCCTGCCTTTCAAGATCCAAATATATATTTTCCACTTTATTTCTATTTAGTATCGAACCAATTACATCCTTAAATTGATCCAAGTACTCTATGGATTCTATTCCGGACTTACGAGCTGCCTCATCCGCAGAAATCGTAGCTCCTACCCATTTAGCCATTACCGGATCCGGTCTTTCAATAAACAGTCCTTCAGATAACTTGCCATTTATTTTGCTCATTAAAAATATAACCTTCTTTTCATCTATGCCGGTAATATAATAGAAATTTCTATTTGGTATAAATGGGTATTGTTCATCGGCAGACTTATACGGAGCATCGCCTGCAAATAACAACAAAACGCTCTCATCCTTCAATTTATCCGCTAATCTATTTCTATTCCTCGTGAAAAACTCTTTATCCATTCAGCACCTCCATATTTTTTACGTTCACCTTACAGTCTGTAAATAATACCATTAATTCACATTATACACTAAACAACTATGAAGTGTAAGACAAAAAAGACCACTGGGAATCAATTAACTCCAATGGCCTTTACTATTTAATTTAATATATACTGACCCTTAGTCTTTTCTATTTCATTCTGTTTTCGAATTGCAATATTTAACTCCATTCCTTCATTTTTAATTAGCATATATGACCCCAAACTCGCTAAGATATCTGAAATCGGATATGATATCCAAACTCCCATTTGACCTAAATTAAATCCCTTAACCAATATTACAGATATGGGGATCATTATTAATAACTGTCTTGAAACAGACAATAAAACCGACGTCTTGGCATTTCCTCTGGCTTGAAAATAATATATTGATACATAATAAACACTTATTACAGGGAATACCGATATCATTATCCTAAATGCCTTTGCAGATTCTTTGATTATTTCCGCATCTTTTACAAATATTTGGATAAACTGAGGTGCGAAAATCATTGAAATCGCCCAAATGATGGTTGAAGTTACAAATGCATATAGATTTGTCTTTTTCATTATGGATTTTAGTCTCTTATAATTCTTTGAGCCGATATTGTAGGCTGCTATAGGCTGCATAGCTGACGCTATCCCACACAAGGTTACAAACAAGAACATATACACCTTGGAAATCACCCCGAGGACGATTATTCCCATGTCGGATCCCTTTAGAAGATTATTTAAAACCGCCATAAGAATCCCGTCTTCAGCTTCAACTATAAATGCTGATACTCCTACCAATACTATGGGCATGATTATCTTTTTGTCCAATTCAAATCTTAAGCTTACATTGAATTCTTTAGTCATTTTCCTATAATTATAATATGCATATATGAATCCAATAAATTGAGACACACTTGTAGCAAGTGCTGCACCTTTTACACCCATATTCATATGCATTACCGTTATATAATCAAGAATTACATTTATTATTGCACCTATTGATGTTGAAATTATGGATATTTTGCTGTTTCCCAGTGCTACCATAATATCCGATATAAATATTGTCAATGATAAAAATACGCTGCCGAATAATATTAGCCCTAAATAGTCCTGAGCAAGAGGCAATATATCCTTACTTGCTCCAAATATTATTAATACTTGTTCTTTACAAAAGTATAAAAAAATCGTTAAAGGTATCATTATACAGTAGGATAATGTAAATCCATTTTCCAATATCCTCTTTGATTTTTTCGTATCTTTTTTTCCGTTGCTCCTGGAAAATGCAGTGGATGTACCTACAGATATAAGTACGCTAAGGGCTACGATTATCCTTTGAATTGGAAATACTACTCCCAATGCTCCAATTCCATTCCCACCTATCACACGACCTACAAAAAACGTATCTACCATATTGTAAAGTTCACTTACCAATAAAGAAAAAACTATCGGCACAGAAAATTTCACTAATAGTTTGCTAATCTTTTCTTCCTCAAATATCTTGCTGTTACTGCTCATAATAAAACCTCCATTAGATTGCCTTATAATGTTATCATTATGGAGGTTTTTTTTCATTCACTTAATTAGCCATATTCAGGGACTGTTTAGGGGATTTTATAAAATTCTCATTTCTCAAATATCTTAAGATAATCCAAAAAAATCTTAAGTTAGTACATTGTTTAATGTAAATAACACCGCTCCGTTTGACTTGACCTTTGTTAAAATATTGAATACCGGAGACTTTTTGCCATAATAAAATGACACATTGGGATGTACATACTCATCCAGCAAAGACCAATGTTCATTGTCTATACGCTCGGGTCTGCCTAAATATATCCACTTATCATAGACGGAACCAAAGCTTGTATTCAGATCATATTTTGTTATCTGAAAGTCTTCTTCCATATTATAAAGGTTAATGGATATTTTCCTAATTTGAGATTTTTCTTGTGTTTTTCTATCATATACCACATCTTCGTCTATTTCTATAGGGTTGAACAAAAGTATCTGATAGCCTATATCTGATTTTGTAATTATATATCCGTCTCCTTTGTCCAGTATTTCATCTCCTAATAATGATAGAAACTTAAAAGCGTAAAAAGATGGTTTGTTGAGATAATTTGAAGTGAATAATCCGCTGCCTCCAAAAAATGTGTCATTATCAAGTACGGTTTCCTTGTTGATTTCGTCTATCATTTTAAATACAACTCTATTCCCCTTATGAATATAATTATATAATATATATGGAACCATATACATTGTGTCATATACAGAACTTATTTCTTCCCTTAGCATATGTGAATCTAAATCATCTATATCCTTATTAAGCCAATCTCCTGCATTTGTATCGTATACATTTGAAAAATTCTCAATAAAGTCATCCAATATATGCCTTTCCACGCCATTTGTTTTAATAATCGGAAATAACTTCATTTCCTTTATAAAATCCAATATATTTTCCACTCTGGTCCAGTTGATAAATCTATGATTCTTCCCTCTGTAAATATCCATATCAGCAGAAAAAAACTTATCTATCAAACAATATCTGAACCCTATTTCCTTTTGGATTTCCTTAAGTATATATCTATTTTCTTCTTCTAATAAAAGGGAGGCATCTCCTAAATCTATCAAATTTGGCCTTTTAAATTCTTCTATAGACTCTTTGTTTAAATCCACATCGAGTTTTATTATCCTATTATCATAATCATATCTTTCATAATCTTCTATATAATATATGATATAGGGTAATGCATCGTTTAACTTGAAATAAGTAATTTTTTTCATGCTTTCAAGTTCTTTATTGCTTAATTTGTTTTTCTTACGGTATTGCATGGGTGTGAGATTGTAGTGAAGTTTGAAATGTTTGTTATAATATCTTACATGGGAAAATCCCACTTCCTCGGATATTTCGCTTATGCTTTTATCTGAATCGAGGAGTAGTTTTGTGGATTCTTCCACCCTTATCTGATTTAGATATTCATTGAATCCAAGTCCAAAAACATCCTTTATCTTATATGATAAGTATTGAGAGCTTAAAAACTCCTGATCTGCAATGGCTTGAAGGCTTACCTTGTTCATATAATTGTTGCTTAAATATTTGACAATTCTATGATATCTCTCAAGTTGATATTCATCATCTTTTAGACTTTCCTCTTCATAAAAAAGATAGTGGAAATTGTTTAACAAATGATACATCAAATTTAAAAGATTTTCCTCAATTGCATCTTCATAGTCGTCTATCTTAGAGATTACTTCATAGAGCAAAATTGATATAAATCTTCTTAGGGCATAATACGTTTCATCTTCTTGTGCTTTATCCTCTGAGGAATCCGTGTAATAAAACGTGTCCCTCGCATCATCATAATACTTTTCAAAAAATCCTGGATCTATGTCCAATATCAGAACTAAATTTGCTTCATCACCGGCGCTTATCCAAAAAACCTCATTGGGGTTGACGATTTCCATATCCTTTTCCTTCAATGTATAGGTTTCCGTTTCCACTCCCAATTTTATATTGCCTTTTAATACAAATAAAATCTCTATGGAATCCTTCCAATGGATTGGGTATTCCATAATATTCGCCAGACGAATGTTGATTGGCAGGTCTTTTAAATATTCTACAAATTCTTTTCTCATAAAATCCCCTTAACCCTTTATATATTCTACTAAAAAGTAAGATAGACCGTATCTACTCTTTTTAGACCCTAAAGCTCGGCCTCAACAACTCTTACCTATTACCTTTTACTTATTACCTATCTTTAAAACCGGAGATCCTTCGGAAGTAATGCTTATACTGCTAAACTCAGGATGACATCAGCAGTAAATTCGGGTATATAAATGCCGTATAATCACTGCAGGAGTCATTCCGGAACGAAGTGAAGAATCTCTGTTAAAGGCCCTAAATCTCGACCCCAACAACTCTTCACTCTTAGTTCTTAGCTCTTCACTTTTCTTTCAATTGTGAATTGTGAATTGTGAACTGTGAATTGTAATTATTATATCCATTATATATTAATATTTAACGTTTGACAAAAGTAATAATGGGTAAACTGTTACTGAAATATGATTTGGAGGTATGGTAATTTGGAAAAAGAAAAATATATCCCTGAAATAAAGTCACAGCTTAGGTCTAGAAGCATAGAAGTTCCACCGGCAATTTACAAAGCAAGCGGAATTAAAGTTTTAGGAACCAGAATTAAATCCCTTTTATTTTCCACAGATGTGGCTATTATAAAAAACACAAATGCAGGCTCAATAATAGCCGTATATCCTTTTACTCCTCAATTGAGCATTACACAGGCAATATTGGAAGTGGCAGCGGTCCCTGTATTTGTTGGAGTGGGAGGCGGACTTACTACTGGACATCGCAGTATTCAAATTGCTCTTCAGGCAGAACTTATGGGAGCTTATGGCGTTGTTGTAAATGCTCCCACTAAAAATGAAGTCATTCGTGAAATGAAGGATAAAATTGATATTCCAATTATAGCTACGGTGGCCTCATTGGATGATGACTATGACGGAAAACTTGAAGCCGGAGTTAGCATCTTGAATATATCCGGAGGTGCAAATACCGCAAATATAGTTAGACAAATTAGAAATCAATATGGCAGGGAGCTTCCAATTATAGCAACAGGCGGACCGAGAGAAGAAACTATTTTGGAAACAATTGAAGCCGGCGCTAACGCGATTACTTATACCCCGCCAACATCAGGTGAAATATTTGCAACTATTATGACTAAATATAGAAATGGCGAACCTTATTAGAGAACCTTCAACGGGTTCTTTTTTTGCTTATTACTCACCAAAACTCTAACGATAAATAATATATACTATAGATTTATTCATTTTTAAATAGGAAATTTTTAAAAATATTATTTTAGTTAGGGTGATTTTATGTTTAAGAATTTGGTATCAGGAGAAAATTATGATGTTACGCTTTCAAATGGCAATTTAGTACATTATATAAATTTTGATAATGCTGCAACAACTCCTCCGTTTCATTCAGTAATAAACTCGTTAGTTGATTTTGCTCCCATATATTCATCAATTCATAGAGGCACAGGTTTTAAATCCACATTATCCTCCAAGTTCTACGATGAGGCAAGAGAACAGGTCCTTGACTTCGTAGGAGGGGATAGGGATTTTCACACCGTAATATTTCTTAAAAATACAACCGAATGCATCAATAAACTTTCATATAGGCTTAAAAATACCTTAAAGGATAAAATTGTTTTAGCTACATACATGGAGCATCATTCAAATATGCTGCCTTGGACACTAAAATACAATACTTCATTTGTTGGTATAGATGATAATGGCAGACTGGATATGAATGATTTAGAAAACAAATTAAAAAGATATAGGGGAAAAGTAGGACTTGTGGCTGTATCCGGCGCTTCAAATGTTACCGGATATATAAATCCGATATATGATATTGCGCGCATAGCCCATAAGCATGGAGCAAAGGTATTGGTTGATGGAGCTCAGCTTATCCCTCACAGAAAATTTGATATGAAGCCTGTAGATTCACCGGAACATATAAATTATGTTGCTTTTTCCGGTCATAAAATGTATGCCCCCTTTGGAACAGGCGCACTAATTGCGCCTAAAG
This sequence comes from Paratissierella segnis, assembly GCF_014385195.1. Lineage (GTDB taxonomy): Bacteria > Bacillota > Clostridia > Tissierellales > Tissierellaceae > Paratissierella > Paratissierella segnis. The sequence continues at coordinate 165,394 of NZ_JACRTG010000008.1, read as the reverse complement.
ATACATTTAAAGACGGATACTCCGAATTGGTAGGAGGAGGAACGGTCAAATTTGTCTCAACAGATGATGTAATATGGGCTGATGTCCCTGAAAAAGAGGAAGCGGGCACTCCCAATTTAATGGGTGTAGTAGCGCTGACAGAAAGCATAAGAACACTTAAATGTATCGGAATGGAAAGAATCGAGGCATATGAAAGAAATCTTACAGCCTATTTTCTTGATTTATTGAAAAACATACCCAATCTAATAATCTATGATGATTTCCAAACAGAAAATAAAGTCTCAATTATTTCATTCAATATGAATGGTCTGCATCACACTGAATTAGCCTACATTTTAAATAAAGAAGGCGGAATCGCCGTAAGAAATGGCTGCTTTTGCGCCCAACCTTATGTGCAAAGATTGCTTGGCATTTCAAATGAGGATTCTAAAAGATATAGGCACAATGATAGATGTAATTTGCCCGGCATGGTTAGAATAAGCTTCGGGCTTTATAATGATTATAATGAGATTGATTTATTTATATTTCTGATAAATAAAATAAGTGAAAACATAGGATATTATGCGAATATGTATAGAAATTTTCCTTTAGATTAAACTAAACAATAAAGATAATTAAGGATTAAAATGATAATCTTAAGGAGGAAATCTTTTGAACGAAAAAATGAGTATACTTATGTTCAGCGGAGATTATGACAAGGCTTTAGCTGCATTAATTTTAGCCAATACGGCTATGGAAATAAATGTAGATGTAAATATGTTTTTTGCATTTTGGGGACTTTTACTCATTAGAAAACCTAATGATGACCCTAAGGATGACAAAACCATATCGGAAAAGATGTTTGCGAATATGACTCCAAAGGGTATAGAAGATTTACCATTATCTAAGATGAACTTTGCAGGCATAGGTAAGAAAATGTTAGTTGGTATGATGGAAGACAGTGATACACCTACAATTGAGGCGTTTTTAAAGGGCGCATTGAAAAAGGGTGTGAATATGAAAGCATGTAAGCTTTCCTGCGAAGTAATGGGCTTTAGGGAAGGGGATTTTTTACCTGAAGTGGAAATAATTACAGCTGAAGATTATTTAAAAGATGCATTAAAGTCCAATATACAGCTATTTATTTAGTGGGGTGGTGAATTAGCCACTCCAGATTTATTTTGAGTAATTACGTTTTGACACTTCCATTGATACCCAATACAAGATCAATGAAGTTACAAATGATATCAAAGCTAGCATTTTTTTATCCAATAAATTAATATATTATTCCAAGGGTAAGAAATAAGCCCATAAACAAAACATAGCATAACATAAATGTTGATATTATGGTTTCAGATCTTAGTATAGTCATAAAAATTAAGCCGCGCCACCCAAAAAATATATTTATTAGTAGGATGAAGACAATACCTACTCTACATAACAATATGTCTTTCTTAATTAGATGCCACATATATAAACAAAGGCAAGATAGTATTTTCTAAACCAATTATTATTCAAGATGAAAACAAAGCCATATTTTTCTCAACTCATATTACATCTGATTTGGAGCAAATCGCAGAACTATACAAAACATCAAGTATTTCTCGTCTAAAAATAGGATCAAGCCCTGATGTAGGTTCATCCATTATAATCAAATCGGGGTTATGACTTAAAGCTATTGCAAGGGAGAACTTCATCTTCATACCCTTTGACAATGTTTTTATCTTATATTCCGGTCCCAAATCGAAATCCTTTAGATAATCATAAAATAACTTATCGTCCCATTTACTATAGAAGGGTGCAATAACATTTTTCATTTCTTCAATGGTAAATGTCTCATAAAAGTGAGATTCATCATATACAAAACCGATTCTATCCTTAACTTCCTTTTCGTATTTTAAATGGTCCTTCCCAAAAATTTTAATTTCCCCGGAGTCCTTTTTCAATAAATTCATTATTAACTTTATGGTAGTGCTTTTACCTGAGCCATTCGGCCCAATGAATCCCATGATATATCCAGGCTCCAGCTTAAATGATACATTGTCTAATTTAAATTTTTCATAAACAAATTCTTTAGATAGATTGTTTATTTCTAGCATTATATTACCTCCTCAAATAAGATCTTGAGCATGTCATTTATTTCTTCATAAGTAAATCCCATAAGCCTGCTATCCTCAACTACTTCCAATAGTTTCTCTTCAATAATTTTTAACTTTTTCTCCTTCATAAGTTCTTTATTTTGCACCGCCACATATGAGCCTTTACCTGGTACTGTTTCTATAAATCCTTCTTTCTCCAATTCATCATAGGCTCTTTTTGTTGTAATAACCGATATTTGTAAGTCTCTAGCTAATCCTCGTATTGAAGGTAATAGTTCTCCCTCCTTCAAATCACCTTTTAGAATATTAGTTCTTATTTGACTCATCACTTGATTATAAATAGGCTCATTGGATGAGTTAGAAATCAAAATCCTCATAATACACCTCCTACTGATTATACCGTTATTATCTATTATATACAGTATATGTACAGTGTGTACAGTTGTCAAGGGATTTTTTTCTCTTTTAATAACTCAGCTAAAGTAGTATAATTTAATAATCATCAAATAGAAACGAGGTAAATATCCATGAAAAAAATATTAAATTATATTATTTTATTTGGACTTTTCGGGCTAACCCTTTGGCTTATTCTTAATGAAGGCTTTATTGGAAATTTGCCGACATTAATTAAAAACACAGATAAACTATACCTATTGATGGCCTTTTTATGCTTGATTATTTATTGGTTATGTGAGGCCTATATTGTATTTAGAATGAAAAGAACATTAAATATTAAGGGCAGTTATTTAAAATCCCTAAACGTAACTATGATCGGTCAGTATTATAGTGCGATTACGCCATTTTCAACTGGCGGTCAACCTCTTCAAGTCTATTCCTTAGTAAAAGAGGGAGTACCGATTGGTAAAGCTACATCCATATTTGCCAATAAATTTTTAATTTTTCAAGTAGTAGTTATATCCTATTCTTTATTTATGCTTATATTTAAATTTAAGTTTTTAATCGACAAAATCAGCTTAGGAATTCCTTTTATCATCATAGGCTTTTTGTTGAATTTATTAGTATTATTTGTTATATTCGGCTTCTTTCTCAACGAAAAATTGGTTAAAAGGAATTTGGGAAAGTTGTTAAACTTTGGACACCGCATTAAAATAGTTAAGGATATAGATAAAACCGAAGAAAGGGCATATAGAAGTTTAAATGATTATAAAAACAGCATTGAAGAAATGAGGAGAAACAAGAAATCAACTATTGAATTAGTAATAATATCTATTATTCAATTGACTTTCAGCCTCGGCATTACTTATTTTGTATATCGGGCAGTGGGACTTAACGATGCCGGTTTTATGGATATATTGGCTCTGCAATCATTGCATTACATGGCTGTATCTTTTATGCCTACCCCGGGAACAGCAGGAGCTGCTGAAGGCGGATTTTATATGATATTCAACGCTGTATTCCCCAAGGATATTATGAACTTTGCACTGCTTATTTGGAGATTTATAGACTATTATCTAAGGTTGATTATTTCAGGTATAATAACTTTAATTGATTTTATAAATAGAAAATTTAAAAAAGAAATTAAAGCCTAATTGAAACTTCCCCTGAGTTAATAGCTTCTAGACAATCACCAAATTCTACTACCAGTTCTCCGGATTCATTGATATCCAATGCCTTTCCCACTCGAATTTCATTTCCGCTTATTACTTTAATATCTTTACCTAATAGTGAAGAATTTTCCTTGCATATATGCAAAACATGAGATATATTGCCCCCGTCTTTAAAGGGGGCATATAATCTATCAAAATTATCCAATATCAGCTCTGACAAATTCCCCTTATCTATTGTTCTTCCCAAATATATCTTTAAAGATGTGACCATGCCCTTTAATTCCTCCGGTATTTCATATTCCTCTAAGTTTACATTGACTCCAATGCCCATTATCACATAATTTACCTTATTCGTATCACCACTTATCTCTGTAAGTATGCCGCATATTTTTTTATTACCTACCAATATATCATTTGGCCATTTTATTTTTGACTCTACGCCCATTTCCCTTAAAGCTAAATATACGCTAGCTGCTCCTATAGATGTAATACTCGGAACCTTCATTATATCAGCTTTAGGTTTCAATATAATGGACATATATATTCCCTTCCCATTTTTAGAAAGCCAACTTCTTCCAAGTCTGCCTTTCCCCATCCTTTGCTCCTCGGCTATTATTACAGTACCCTCTTCTTCTGTTGGCGCCAATTGTTTAGCCTTAATATTGGTTGAATCAATTGTAGTATAATGGTATGTTTTTCTTTTCAATTGGGTTGCTCCTTTTTTCTTTTGAATTTATTTTAACATAAAAACAACTCAAAAACATAATTTGGGTATATAATATATAATAACAATTTACAGTTCACAATTCACAGTTCACAATTGAAAGAAAAGTGAAGAGCTAAGAACTAAGAGTGAAGAGTTGTTGAGGTCGAGCTTTAGGGCCTTTAACAGAGATTCTTCACTTCGTTCCAGAATGACTCCTGCAGTGATTATACGGCATTTATATACCCGAATTTACTGCTGATGTCATCCTGAGTTTAGCAGTATAAGTACTGCTTTCGAAGGATCTCCGGTTTTAAAGATAGTGAAGAGTGAATAACAGAAAAGATAGGTAATAAGTAATGAGTAATGGATAATAGGTAAGAATTGTCAGGTCGAGCTTTAGGGTTTTTAAATGGAGGTGATTTTTTGAAAAAATTTATTGCATTATCCTTGACGTTTATAATTTGTATGATTCCCTTTTCGTCTTTCGCAGAGAATAGTTTACAGATATCCAATTGGATTGTTGATTCAAACTTAAAGGAAAATGGAAATTTGCAGATTTCAGAGGATATAACATTTAACTTCAAAGATGAGTTTAACGGTGTTTATAGATTTATTAATTATGACAAAATACAGGATGTTGCCAACCTAAAGGTTTATGGAATCGTTGATGGCGAGGAAATTGAATTTAATTTTGATGAAAATGCTGAAAATGGAGATACAAATGTCTATAATTATGAGGAAAGTGAAAACGGACTAAATATCAAAATCTTTTCTCCGTCTAATGATGAGCAAAAAACTTTTAGATTGAAATATGATTTTGTAAATGCAGCTGTTGTGCATAAAGATACAGGAGAATTGTACTATAAATTTATAGGTAATGAAAATGAAACTGATGTAGATCACTTTTCAGCAACAATATTGCTGCCTCAATTTGATAAAAATAGAATCAGGATATTTGGGCATGGTCCTTTGAATGGAAATATCAATTTTACAGATGATAACAAGATTAGATTAGAAGTTGATGATGTTTCTTCAAACACATTCGTAGAGGCTAGGGTGTTGTATCCACCGGAGTATGTACCTTTTAGCAATATAGCAGGAAACAATACTTTAGATGGTATACTTCAGGAAGAAAAGGAATTTGCTGAAGAAATAGCAGAAAAAGAATCAAGAAAACAAAATGTCAATAAAGTACTTAATTCAGTCTCTGCAATATTTTTAGTTATTGGTTTGGCTGTCATAGGCTTTGTACTTAAGAAATTTAAAAGAGACCCTGAAATCTACAATAATATGGCGAGCCTTTATCCAAAAGATCTATCCCCTGCTGAATTGAATTTGTTTATGAATTCGGCTATAAATTCTAGAGGTATGCTAGCTACAATATTTGACCTATCCAGAAGAGGTTATCTAACAATTGATGTAATCGAAAACCCAGCAGCTAAGAAAAGGTATCGGAAAGAGGATTACCTATTTATCGATACGGGAAAACGAGATTCGGAATTGTTGTCTCATGAGTCCTTTTTATTAGATTGGTTCATTAATGAAATAGGCGATGGTAATCAAGTCTCTACAAATGATATTGATAAATATCGTTCTAAAAGATCAAACATTTACAGTAAGAAATATAATTCATGGATGACCCTCGTTAAAAAAGAGTTGGATAATAAAGGATACAATGATCCAATTAGTAGTAAATTTGGGTTCATCTTATTATTATTAAGCTTTGTATTTCTCATAATAGGTATTGTTTCTGTAGTATATAAAGCCCTTTATGGAATAGGAAGCATACTTATAGGTGTCTTCTTCTTAGTATATGGATTTATTCTGATATCCAGAAAATCAGACGAAGGGTATATCCAACATGGGTTGTGGAAAGATTTTAAAAAGGAAGTTGAGTCCCTAGGAAAAATTGATATCGGAATCCCTAAAGATAAAAATATGATAAATGCTATGGCCCTTGGCGTGAATATGGAAGATCTTGATAATTATAGAGTAAATGTAGATGATGATTATTATCCAATGTATTGGGGATTATGGTATTTCACCCGAGGTAAAAAAGGCGGTTCTACTTTTGAAGATAATTTCAATGCAAGCTTTTATGGAGACACAGGTTCTTCAACCGGAACAAGCACTAACTTTGGCGGCGGCGGGGGCTTTTCCGGTGGTGGAGGCGGTGGCTCAGGCGGTGGAGGCGCAGGAGGATTTTAAGGCGGACAAAATTCGCCTAGCTGCAGCGTAGCGCATATGCTGCGCTGTAGAGATATAGGCGACTCAATATCCATTCCATTTATTAATATTCTTCCTTTTTGCGGCTTGTATAATCTACATAATAATTTTATTAAGGTGGTCTTACCTGCCCCATTCTTCCCAACAATTGCTAATGTTTCCCCGGGATATATATGAAAACTTACATTTTTCAATATATCCTCTTCAGCAGTTGGATATCGGAAGGTAACATCTTCAAAGGTTAGAGAAACAGGTTTAATTAAAGATTGGCTAAACTTTTCTCCCTCTTTTCCTATTTCAGCAATATTTAGAAATTCATAATAGGGATCTAAATTAACACTTAATGTAATCAAATCTGTATATCCTTGAATCAAACTATTAAATGACCTTCCTAATTGATTGCTGGCACCATAAAGCATTGTAAATGTACCAACCGTTATTTTGGCTGTCAATAGGCTAAAGCCCAGTATTATAAATGTTAGGGTTAATTGGATTTGTACAATAGATTGCGCAAACCCATTCCAAATACCATTCTTAGTAAAATATTCATGATTTATATGGAGTATTTTATCCATAGTATCTTCTGCCTTTTTTAGAAAAAATTTATCTCCTCTATATATTCTTAAATCCTTTGCAAAGCGAAAATCTGTTGAAACTGAAACTAAATACCTATAAGCTCTGTTTTCAGGAATTCCCCTCTTTGCATTATCTATATCCAAATCTCTAATCTTATTAAAACACGGAATTGTAGCTATATTACATAATAGGACAACTATTATCAATCTCCAATCATTTTTTACCAATATAGTTATTACCATAATAATAGTAATCAAAGAAGCTGTCATGTTTGAAATAGTCTCTGTAAAGGACATTATATCATGAGTTCCTTGTTTTCCTCTTTCCAATAAATCTAGATTGGACTTCTTCTCAATGTCTTGTAATCCTATTTTAGCGGCTTTAATCCCTAACTTTTTAACTGAGTCATACCTGTATCCATCTGATTAATTGCAGAAAGAATCGTATAAATAATCATTATGGGTATCATCAGTACATCATATTGTTTAATCTTTTTAAATAAAAATCCAATAGTTTTTAGCATAAAAAATCCCCCTCTCACAACAGTATAACATAGTGATAAAGGGGATTCTATCCTTGTTTTATATTAAATCCTTTAATTTCCCAGTGACCTTATAATTGGTCTTTTTTAATTCTTCAATATCTCTCTTGCCTAATAACAACATTATCATTCTCATCTTATATATTATATCCTCTAAATATGCCTTTGCGTTTGTATAGCCGCCATGAACAAGATATGATAGCAGTTCTCCGCTAATACCGGATATATTAGCACCCAATACTATAGATTTTGCTACATCCATACCACTTCTTATTCCACCGCTGGATATAATGTTTAAATCATTGGGCAATTGTCTTAAATTAATCAATGCTACCGCAGTGGGTATTCCCCAAGAATAAAGCTCAGTTAAATCTATTGCAGGATTTCGCAGATTTTCTATTTCCATAAAATTTGTGCCACCATAGCCTGCAACGTCAATATTTCTAACACCTATATCATATAATGTCTTGGCAACATCTTTGGATATGCCAAATCCCACTTCTTTTATGATTATTGGCTTATCAATATTGTCCAATATGCTTTTTATATTGTCTGAAACTCCAACGAAATTCCTGTCTCCTTCTTCCATTGCGAGTTCCTGAGCAGGATTCAAGTGAATTTGAAGCGCGTCGGAATCAATCAATTCTATAGCATTTCTTGCATCATCTACGCTTGCTTGTCCATTTAAATTGCTTATAACTATTCCATCATCACCAATTATCTCTTTTACTATTTTAAATGATTCCCGACTATCTTCTTCCTCTAATGCGATTGTTTGAGAGCCTACTGCCATTGGAATATTAAATTCTTTTGCCAAAGTAGCCAAATCTCTATTTATTTCTTGGGAAAAGTCGGCTCCACCCGTCATTGCGTTGATTAAAATAGGATAATCGATTGTTTTCCCTAAAAAGAGTGTTCTTGTATCAATATCATCAAAACTCAAATTAGGTAATGCATTGTGCTCTAAATAAACATCGCCCAGCAAGTTATCTCCTTTAAAAGATGTCATTAAATAATTTTCAATATGTTCTCTTTTTCTTGCCCTTCTCATTATTACACCTCTTCTAATGTTTTAAGCATCCACGAAACTACTTTCAGTTATCTCAAACACCGTTTCAACGAGGTTATCTCGTTATTATTAAGGTATACTAATATAATACTTTATTTTTAATACAATGTAAAGAATCCTAATTTAGGTAGTTTTCAAACATCTCATTTACTAAAATATCTATTTTCTCCCTGTCATATATATAGTAACTTATATCGCCAATATACTTCCCTTCACCGGGCACAGTCTCTGTTACCATTTTTTCCGTATCTATTTTGTTTGCTGATGCTGCAGCTTTAAGCATTGTCCCCAATGGAATATTGGTTTCAACATTAGTGAAGTATGCTTCTATTAAGCCAGGCAATTTAAGCAGATTTTTGGGTTTTAAGGTTTGCTTTACAAGCTCCTTCATAAAATATTGCTGAGCTTTAATTCTGCCGACATCCCCGTCCTTATAGCCTACGGTATAAGAGTTGTTGTGTCTCCACCTTAAGAAATCATGCGCATTTTTTCCATCTAATGTTTGAACACCCTTCTTAATATTTATATCAAGCGGTGGCTTAGCTGTTGGATCCTTATATTTCATATCAAATGGTACATCTATTGTAACTCCGCCAATCTTCTCTACGACTTCCTGAACAATATTATAATCAATTTTTACATAATAATCTATATCCAACCCTAAGAAATCATTTACTGTTTCTAATGTCAAATCAGCTCCCCCATAAGCATGTGCCGCATTTATCTTATCTTGTTTGCCATTAACATATACCCTTGTATCTCTTGGTATCGATAAAATATTTATTTCACCGGTTTCAAAATTTACCTTTGTAAGCATCATTGTATCCGTACGTGTTCCCTTTGATTTCTTTACACTTTGTGCATCTACACCTAATAATAAAAACAATATCTCATCTTTAACCTTTGGATTAATATCGCTAGTTTCATTGTTTAAATCATTTGGATCATCTGTGACAGCTGATGCAGGCCTGTTAAAAACCGAGCTTAATACCGTCGAATATAATAATGTAAAGCATACTAAGGATGCTAAAAAGGCAACGATAAACTTTTTTTTCATAACTACACCTCTTCTTTTTATGCCAAGGGGTAACGAAAGAATAACCCCTGCTTTTACGTACTTATTAAATAATACTATAAAAAAGATAGAATTACAATTAAAAATCAACTTTTTTAGTTTACAATATGGATACAAGACAATTCACAATTCACAATTCACAATCTACCCTTGGGTCGTCCTGCCGTGTACCCTTTGTAGTCTAAGGGTAAGACGGACAGTATAAGCACTGCTTTCGAAGGATCTCCGGTTTTAAAGATAGTGAATAGGTAAGAACTAAGAGTTGTTAGGGGCGAGCTATGGACATAAAAAAAGAGGGTAAAGCCCCCTTTTTACTCTATCTCTTTATTTTAAACTAAATCCAACAATATAGATTTTTTAAGCTCTTCTGCTTTTTCTTTACCTTGTAAATACTCTGATATTCTAATGGCAAAATATACTGCAATAGCCGGACCCCTGGCCGTAATTATATTACCATCTTGCACTACAATATCTTCCTTATATTTCCCATCTTGCAAATCTTTTTCAAATCCGGGATAGGAGGTTACGTACTTTCCTTTTATAATCCCTGCTCTTGCAAGTACTATAGGACCTGCACATATAGCTGCTACCAGTCGTTTTTTCTCGTTGAATTCTTTAACCAATTTGATTACTCTGTCATCATCCCTTAGATTTGTAGCCCCGGGTAATCCTCCCGGTATGATCACTCCGTTATAGTTATCATAATCTAAAATTTCATCGATTTGTTTATTTGCTATTATCTTTATGCCGTGGGCTCCTTCAACGATCAAATTCTCAGTCAGAGCCACCATATCTACTTCAACACCCATTCTCCTTAGATAATCAACAGGTGTTAAAGCCTCTACCTCTTCAAAACCTTCAGCCAATAATACAATTACCTTGGTCATAATAATCCCTCCCTCTTATTTAAACTCTTTCAACATCTCAACTGCTTCAGCTATAAATTTATCGGCTTCTTTAAATACATTTTCATCTATTACGCCTTTATTTTCTTTAATTACTTCAATATATTTATATACGATAGTAGGTGTTATATATCCATCTACCTTTGATAGCTTATCATAGCTGTCCATCACATCATCAAATATTAATTTTGTATTATTTCCGTCATATATAGCTGTATTGTCTAAGCCTTTCATATATGCTGATAGTTTCTGTTCATATTGATCAAGTATTTCTTCTTGTCTGGGACCATCGATAAATTTGTTTAAGAAATTTTCGGTTTTCAATATCCTATCTGCAAGTGAATCAAAAGGGATTCTAATTGACCCATCTACAAATGGAATATCATCCGAGTCAAATGCCTTAAGCGATAGATAATCTCTCCACTCTTCAGAAACAAAACCGTTATATTCGCTGAATTTTGCATAATCTATAATTGGATAAAAAGCACCTTCCAAATTTACAAGTTTTAGTTTGCTATTATATATTTTTGTTATCTCTGTTTTTAACTTTTTATTCTTTATCTCTCCAATTTTATCTTCGGGAAAATTAATTTGTGTACCTGCAATCTCCATCAATTCATTTTTCTTATCAGTAGCAAGTATTCTATCAAAAACATCATCAAGATTTATTTCCAAAGTCTTTTCCAATGTATCTATCATATCGTTGGCATTTAGCTCGTCCACTTTTCCTATATTTTGATTCACATATGCTACTATATCTTCTAAATCTTCATGCTTTTCCACGATATTATCGAATTCTTTAATAATTTTTTCCTTTTCGTCTTCATCAACTTCGACTATTCCTTTATTAGCCTGTGTAGGATCAGATTCCTGTGCAGGTGCCTTTTTCTTACAACCTGATAAGATCCCTGTCAGTACCATTGCCAGTATAGTTAAGAATATTAATCTTTTTTTCATTTGTTTCCCTTCTTTCACATTATATTCTTTTATACCCTAATTTTATCATACTAATTAAATAAAGTATTTACAATACAATTACAAAAAATAAGCCCCCAAAAGGAGGCTTATTATATTAACATTTTGGTTTTGGTATACAAAGCATTTGACCTACTCTTAGATTGTTAGGATCAACCCCTGGATTTGCAGCCATTAAATCAGCCAAGCTTACATTAAACATATTGGCTATTGAATATAGTGTATCTCCTGCTCTAACAACATAATACATTCCATCACATTCCGGAGGCATAGCTTTAGGTATACAAATTACCTGACCTATTTTTAGATTACATGGATCCAATCCCATATTTATTGACATTATCGCTTCTACCGTTGTATTGAATCTTTTGGCTAATTCGTATAATGTGTCCCCTGCTCTTACTGTATACTCAAAGCTTCCTGACGGGCACCTTGTTGGCGGTGGGGTTACTTCCGGTATACAGATTATTTGACCTACTCTTAGATTGTTTGGATCTATCCCGGGATTTACTGCCATTATTGCTTGCGCTGTTGTATTGAATCTATTTGCTAATCCAAATAGCGTGTCTCCTGCTCTTATTGTATACTCAAAGGTTCCCATCGGACATCTCATTGGCGGTGGGGTTACTTCCGGTATACAAATTATTTGACCTACTCTTAGATTGTTTGGATCTATTCCGGGATTTACTGCCATTATTGCCTGCACTGTTGTGTTAAATCTATTTGCTAATCCAAATAATGTGTCTCCTGCTCTTATTGTATACTCAAAGGTTCCCATCGGACATCTAGTTGGCGGTGGGGTTACTTCCGGTATACAGATTACTTGACCTACTCTTAGATTACTCGGATCTATCCCGGGATTTACTGCCATTATTGCTTGCACTGTTGTATTGAATCTCATGGCTAATTCAAATAATGTGTCTCCTGCTCTTATTGTATACTCAAAGGTTCCCATCGGACATCTCATTGGCGGTGGAGTTACTTCCGGTATACAGATTACTTGACCTACTCTTAGATTACTCGGATCTATTCCGGGATTTACTGCCATTATTGCCTGCACTGTTGTATTGAATCTATTCGCCAATTCAAATAGCGTGTCTCCTGCTCTTATTGTATACTCAAAGGTTCCTGACGGGCACCTTGTTGGCGGCGGGGTTACTTCCGGTATACAGATTACTTGACCTACTCTTAGATTGTTTGGATCTATCCCGGGATTTACTGCCATTATTGCCTGTACTGTTGTATTGAACCTATTTGCCAATTCAAATAATGTGTCACCTGCTTTTATTGTATACTCAAAGGTTCCTGACGGGCACCTTGTTGGCGGTGGAGTTGAACTTGGTATACAAATCACTTGACCAATTTGCAAATTCATTGGATCTATTCCGGGATTTAACCTCATAATTGCTTCTACTGTTGTATTATACCTAATTGCTAATAGGTATAATGTATCCCCTGATTTGATTGTATAAGCAAACGACCCTGATGGGCATCTTGTTGGCGGTGGAGGAGGAGTTGGAGTAGTTGAACCAGGTATACATATTTTCTGACCTATCTGCAGATTGTTTGGATTGATACCCGGATTCAATTTCTTAATTGCTTCTACCGTTGTATTATATCTTTTAGCCAATAAATACAATGTGTCCCCTGATTTGATTGTGTAGGAAAAACTGCCCGAAGGACAATTACAATTACCTGATAATTCATTATAGTCGTACATTAATAACCACCTTTCTTTCATTATTCTATGCACTATATACTATGCAAAAAAGTGGTTAAGAGTTACTACAACTAAATCCTAATTTAATATGTAATTTAATATAATTATATATGAAAGGTATAAATAAATAGAATGAATAAGGCACTATTGATGCCGGATGCACATCCAAAGCATTGGCAGGGATCAGACATGCAATATTCCAAGGTATTATTGCTGCAAAAAGTACTGCAGTATTGGCTAAATCTATGGCCAGTTCATAATGCTCAATTTTGTTATCCTCATATACTTTTTTCATGATTTCACTGGTCATAACAATCGCAATAGATTGATTTCCGCCAAAACAAGCGCTTATAAACGCTGTAATCCCTGTTGCCATAAAAATTTTAGCTCTTGTATGGACATTTCTAAATAAATTCCCAATTCTATTAAATAAATCCATCCCTTCAAATAATCCTGCCATTGAGCATGATACAAATACTACAAAACATGCTTTTAGCATTGATATCAATCCGCCGCCCTTTATAATATTTGCTAAAGGATTGTCAGGCTCCATTCTAAATCCAAATATCAGTGTTTTTATTATATCAACAAAAGATGCCCCTTGAACTATTAGAGCCATAATTACCCCGGTAATAATACTTATTACCATGGACTTCTTTACATTAATTTGAAATATGCTTAGAATTAGCATTACTATTGCAGGCAACAGCACTATGTAGTTGACAGTAAAATTATCTTTAATTTCCGTTAATATATTGCTATCTACATTATTTAATGGGTTTGATAAGGATAATATAAGATATATAAGTGAAACTATTAAAAACGGTATATATGTAGTCCTTCTAAAGCCTTTTAGCATAGGATAAAATTCCACTCCGGTTTGATTTGCTACAAGCGCAGCACTGGAAGACATTGGCGATGTTCTATCTCCAAAATAACAACCTGAAAGTATCGCTCCCGCTATAAGATTCAAATTAATATCTCCGCCTCTTGCCATTATCATAAGTACAATCCCTATTGTACTTGCAACACCCATAGATGTTCCAAGAATATAACCAACCATAGATGTTGCCAAAAATGCGAATAGTATAAAAAAACTCGGATTTAAAATTTTCATACAGTAATATACTATTGAAGGAATTGTCCCTGCAATTAGCCACGAAGCAGTGACAAGTCCTATAAGCATAAAAACCTTAAGCACAACAAAAGCCTTTTTCCCTCCTGTTAATGCAGTTTGTCCAATTTCTTTGAACGATTTTCCCAACTTTAGGGATATAGCTGCAAATATTAAAAAACTTAATGATATACCGTATCCAATATACAGCCCTTTTATTGCAACAAAAATCAGTATAATAAATGATAATATAAACCCAAATAAGATTAACATTTGCATTCATCTTCTTCCTTTTTATAATTCTAATTGCTTAATTTATTATCTATGTTTATTGGTACCTTTGCTTTATCTCATACACATTTTAATCTTCTATGGTTGAGACTATTTCCTCCACCTTTTTTATTAAATCCTCATATGAATGTGTTCTGTTTATCATACAATTCCTTGCATCTTCATTACAAATCAAACATTTTCTGCTACTTAAGCCCAATTTCGATCTGCCTATTTGATTGTGTCCTTTGTCAAACACATCAATATCAAAGATACGTCCAAGCCTGTGATTATCTTCTATATCTACCATTAATCCCTTTAAGCTATTAGCATCTATATCCACTATTGCGTAAAACTCAGGCCCTGTATTTTTATGTAATTCTTCAGAAAAAACCATATTAACTCCATGTTTCCCCAATGTACTTCTTATCGCTTCTATACCTTCTTTGTGTACTTTTCTATATAATATGCTATCTTTAATTTCACCGGGAGTATTTAAAGTAAAAGATATTAAACTATATGGATATTTCTTTAAAAGCTCCTCCTGCCTATTTGCCCTATCCTCTCTGGATTTTAGAATCTCTAATAATATCTTTTCATTAATCATCTTACACCTCTTAAATCATTCCCATATTGAAGCATATGCAGCATAATTGTAATTGCAAGTAAGTCGGCAGCTCCCCCCGGACTTATACCCCGCTTAATAAAATCTTTATCCATTTCTCGTACATAGTTTTGCCCTTCATAAGTCAGATAACCTCCCAATCCAATAGCATGCTTAGCTTTTTCTTTAACATATATTAAGGTATCTATATCATGTCTTCCTAATATATTGCTGTCTTCGGTATTTACCATTAAACTCAATAAAACCTGTACCAATATATCATTTATATGATATTTGTTTTCATTAATTAGAGATATAAATAAAGGCAATGAATGCTCTAATACAGTTTCAAATCCGGATTCTGCTTCCCCTCTTATTCCCTGTATGCCATATTTTTTATACAATATTTCTCCGTAAGTTAATTTGCTTTTATTTTCTATATTCGATAATTCATTAGTAAGCCCCTTGGCGACTTCTCTCATTAACCTTGATACTTTACAAGAATTAATATATATGCTGTTTGTTTTTTTATATATAACACCTGATACAGCAGATATAAGACCTAAGGAGAAAATCAATCCCTTATGGGTGTTTACTCCTTTTGTTGCCTCAAACATTTTCTTTTCTGCAACTATACCTATTGGTCTTAAGCTATTTAATAAATTGGAATAATCATCTTCATTATACTCATATCCGACCTTTGCACATTCACAAAAATATGTATTAATGGATAGGCTGCTATCTATGAAGGTAAATATATCCATATCATTGTGGGCGCCTGAATTAGACCTATCAACCAACCCGGGTTTAGGCGTTGCTGCTAATTCATACAGCATTGATTTCGTAGCAAGACTATTTATATAGGTAAAAAATTCATGATTATTCATGCTATATTCCCTCCTTAATACATAAGATCCTTATTATAGCGTCTTTATTGTCTTGTAAAAACTCTATCATAATATCTATTATAGCAATGTTTTCATAACCAAGTATACATACCATATTATTATTTATCAACCCCTATTTAATCGGACATAATCACATGCCTATTTGTTAAATAATATTTATTGATTTCTATAGGCTTTTTTGATAATATAAAGCTAACTTATATGAGGGGGAATAGATATGACTATATTGCAAATGAGGTGTTTTCAGGCTGCAGAAAAATTAGAAAATGAATATGTTATTTATGTATAAATTTATAATAGTTATACTAATTGGCTATCTAATAGGCTGTCTACAATGGTCCTATATCTTGAGCAAAATTATTAAAAAAGTCGATATAAGAACTCTTGGAGGCGGAAATGCCGGTGCATCAAATACAGTAGAAGTCTTTGGCTGGAAAATGGGTGTAACGGTAGGGCTTTTGGATATAATCAAAGCTGTGATTTCTCTGCTTCTAATAAGGTATTTATTCAAGATATCATTTTTAGAGAATAATATGTTGAATTTATATCTAAATGGCACAGGAGTCATCCTTGGTCATAACTATCCCTTTTTTATGAAATTCAAAGGTGGTAAGGGAACCGCCTCTACTTTAGGTATGTTATTTGGTATAGATTACAGAATTGGAATTATTGGTTTTTTAATAATATTAACAGTTACCTTGTTAACTGATTACATTGCATTAGGAACTATGTCCTTAGTTGCATTCTTTATATTGGCTACTATTTATCTAAATTTCGGCACTGCTTGTACTTTAATTACTGTTTTTATAGCTTTACAAAGCTTTTATAAACATTTACCTAATATAAAAAAAATAATAAGTAATCAGGAAAGTAGAGTAAGAGATGCTCTAAAGAAGAAATCAAAATCTAAATATATATAAAAAAAACGAATACATATCCAAAAATGATAATGGATATTTACTCGTTTTTTTATATATTTTCTATTAATCCTTCTTATGGTATTGTGCTACTTCAATGCGATTTAGTGCTCGTCTTAAGAACAATTCAGCTTGAACTACATCCACGCCGCGATCTCTTCTCAAAGCTTCTTCAGCTCTTCTCTTATCTTCCATAGCACCTTCTATATCTATTTCATAAGGCCATTCTGCACCCTTGGTGACGATAGTTGTGGAATTCTCGTCAACACTTATATAACCGTCTTCTATTGCAGCTACTAGAACCGTATCTTCCTTAAATATTCTGATCTTCCCTATTTTTAGCGGAGTTATCAAAGGCGCTCTTCCTTTAAGCACTGCAAGCTCTCCATCAATTCCCTTTACCACAACCATATCAATATCATCAGAAAAAAACTGTCTTTTAGGGGTTACTATATCAAGATGGAATAAACTCATATTTATCCCTCCAAATTGCTTGTATCTTTAAGAACATCATCAATGCTTCCTTTCATAAAGAAAGCCGTTTCTGAAACATCGTCATGTTTGCCTTCAAGAATTTCTTTAAATCCTCTTACTGTCTCTTGAATCGGAACGTATTTGCCTTCGATTCCTGTGAACTCTTCAGCAACATGAAATGGCTGAGATAAAAACCTCTGTATCTTTCTAGCCCTGTTAACAACAAGCTTATCCTCATCAGAGAGCTCATCCATTCCAAGAATGGCTATAATATCCTGCAAGTCCTTATACTTTTGAAGTATTTCCTGTACTCCACGTGCTACTTGATAATGTTCTTCTCCTACTATTTTAGGATCAAGCATCCTCGAAGTTGAATCCAGTGGATCTACCGCAGGATATATGCCTAATTCAGATATGCTTCTTGATAGTACAGTAGTCGCATCCAAGTGTGCAAATGTAGTGGCAGGCGCAGGGTCAGTCAAGTCATCTGCAGGCACATATACTGCTTGAACCGATGTAATTGAACCCTTCTTGGTTGAAGTGATTCTTTCCTGAAGCTGCCCCATTTCGGTTGCAAGAGTCGGTTGATACCCTACTGCACTTGGCATTCTGCCAAGAAGCGCTGACACTTCCGAACCAGCTTGAGTAAATCTGAATATATTATCTATAAATAAAAGTACATCCTGTTCCTCTTCATCCCTAAAATATTCTGCCATCGTAAGTCCCGACAAAGCAACTCGCATACGTGCTCCGGGTGGTTCATTCATCTGACCAAACACTAATGCAGTCTTGTCGATAACCCCTGACTGAATCATTTCATGATAGAGGTCATTACCCTCTCTGGAACGCTCCCCAACTCCTGCAAATACAGAGAGCCCGCCATGCTCCCTTGCTATGTTGTTTATAAGTTCTTGAATAAGAACCGTCTTTCCTACCCCTGCTCCGCCAAATAAACCAACCTTACCACCCTTTGCGTATGGAGCTATCAAATCAACTACCTTAATACCCGTTTCAAGTATTTCATTTGCGGTATCTTGTTCTTCAAAGGATGGAGCATCTTTGTGTATGGATTCCATTTTGTCGGTAATTACCTGTTCTTTCCCATCGATGGTTTCGCCTAATACGTTAAAGACTCTACCTAGGGTTTCTCTGCCTACAGGTATTTTTATAGGATGACCTGTATCCTTTGCTTCCATTCCTCTAACTAAACCGTCTGTAATTCCCATTGAAACGCATCGTACTATATCATCGCCCATATGTTGAGCTACCTCTACGATAATTTTCTCGTCATTTGCATATATTTCAATAGCATTTAAAAGCTCCGGCATTTCATCTTCATCAAATTCTATATCGACTATAGGTCCGATTATCTGGACTACTTTTCCTTTTCCCATAAGCACCTTCCTTTCTATTCTTTGAGAACCTCCGCACTTGTAATGATTTCATTTAATTCTGTAGTGATAGCTGACTGCCTTGCATGATTGTAGCTTACCTTCAATTCCTCAATAATTTCCTTTGCATTATCTGTGGCTACTTCCATTGCAATTCTTCTCGCAGCTTGTTCACTGCAGGATGCTTCAATTAAAGCACCATAAATGTAACTATTTACATACTTAGGTATCAAATAATCAAAAACTTCTTCAGGAGATGGTTCAAAGTCTATTACCTTGTTTTTTCTATCTTCTTCCTCCCAGAAACTTACATATGGAAGTAATTGTCTTATTTCCGGTTCATGAGTCAGATTGTTGACAAACCTTGTAAAAGCAACTTTTATTTCATCAACCTCATAATCTTTATATAGATTAAATGCCAATTCTCCAATTTTTTCAGCATCAGAATAAAGAGGGTCTTCGGTGATTCCGGTAAATTTCTTTATAATTTTATATTCACTATTTCTGAAATAATCTATTGACTTAGTCCCAATTAATATTAAAAAAACATCTTTTTCTCTACCTTTAGCTTCATCTTCCACAAGCTTTACAATGTTGTTGTTATAACCTCCTGCCAGTCCTCTATCATCTGAAATGACAATATATAATGATTTGTTTATTTCTTTATCCATTAATAGAGGATGACGATCTCCAACTATATTGAATGTTTGCTGTATATTTTTTAAAACAGTATAGTAGTAGGGACGAGTCCTTATTAATCGTTCCTTGGCTTTAGTAAGTTTCGCAGAAGAAACCAGCTCCATAGCTTTGGTTATCTGCATAATACTGCCTATGCTTTTTATTCTCCTCTTTATATCACGTGTTGATTGTGCCATCTTTTCACCGCCCGGTTTTAAGAAAAGCTAAATAATTTTTTAAATTCATTTATAGCTAATATTATATTTTCTTCTATTTCTTCAGTTAAATCCTTTGTTTCTCTAATATTTGTTAATATATGAGGGAAATTCCCCTCAACAAATTTAATAAATTCTTCTGTAAATTCTATTACCATTGATACAGGAACATCTAAAAGATATTGATTGATAACTGCATAAAAAATAATAACCTGTTTTTCAACATTCATAGGTGAATATTGAGGCTGTTTCAATATCTCCATCATTCTTTCTCCTTGATCAAGTTGAACTCTGGTATCCTTATCCAATTCAGAACCAAATTGGGCAAACGCCGCCAGCTCTCTATATTGAGCAAGTTCAAGTTTTAATCTTCCGGATACCTTTTTCATAGCATTTATCTGAGCTGAGCTTCCAACCCTAGATACGGAAAGTCCCGTATTTATAGCAGGTCTCTGCCCTACAAAGAAAAGATCCGTCTCAAGAAAAATCTGTCCGTCTGTTATTGAGATAACATTGGTAGGAATATATGCCGATATGTCCCCATCAAGGGTTTCAACTATTGGCAACGCCGTAATTGAACCTCCGCCATGTATATCATCCAATTTTGCTGCTCTTTCCAGTAATCTTGAATGTAAATAAAAGACATCTCCGGGAAATGCTTCTCTACCCGGTGCTCTTCTGAGAAGCAATGACATGGTTCTATATGCAACAGCATGTTTAGATAAGTCATCATATACAATCAAAACATCCTTACCTTCATACATAAATTCCTCTGCAATAGTCACTCCTGCGTAAGGCGCGATATATTGAAGCGGTGCCAATTCACTTGCAGTGGATGAAACTACTATAGTATAATCCATTGCGCCGTTTTGCTTAAACACCTCAACGATTTGAGCAACTGTTGACCTCTTCTGCCCAATAGCTACATAAATGCAAATAACATCCTGATCCTTTTGGTTTAGAATCGTATCTATCGCTAATGCAGTTTTTCCGGTCTGCCTATCTCCTATTATCAATTCCCTTTGACCTCTTCCTATGGGAAACATGGAGTCAATGGCTTTTATACCGGTTTGAAGCGGCTCACTAACCGATTTTCTATCATTAATTCCCGGAGCTATATTTTCAATCGGTTTAAATTTCGTAGCATTTAAGCTGCCCTTATCGTCAATAGGCTGACCAAGAGAATTAACCACCCTTCCGATAAGCTCCTCTCCCACGGGAACTTCAACTATTTTCCCGGTTCTTTTTACTGTATCTCCTTCTTTTATGTCCCTATCATTTCCTAACAGCACACAGCTAACGCTGTCTATTTCCAGATTTAAAGCCATTCCATAAATTTCTTTAGGAAACTCTATAAGCTCTCCCGACATACATGCATCCAGGCCTTGGATTTGTGCAATACCATCACCTACCTGAACAACAGTACCCGTATCTACATAATTTAAATTCTTTTCATATTTACTTATTTGTTTCTTTATTAATAAACTTATATCTAATGGTTCTAAAGACATCTTATAACCTCAACTTCCTATATTGATACTTCTTTTAAGGTTTTACCAATGGATTTTAGTTCATTTCTTAATGTTGCATCCACTATTTTATCTCCGACCTTTAAAAGAACTCCTCCTATAATAGACGTATCCACTTCATTTATGAGTATGATTTCCTTGTTAAGTTTTTCACATAAGGTGTCGTTAAGCTTCTCCCGCGCCTTAATATCCATAGGTATTGCTGTTACAGCTGTAACAGTCTGTACATCAGTATGTTGAAGAAATATTTTTTTCAATAATTTTAACATTGGTTCTGACACATTATCTTTAAAAGTATTGTTAATTAAATTCCTTTTCTCATTTACTTTAATATCCGGATTCATTATCAAATCCACAAATTCAGTTTCCTTATTGAGAATCTTCTTTACTAAATCCAGTTGCTTTTGGGAATCAGGTATTCTATAAAGATCCAGCCAAAAATCAGTTAAAGAAAAATCATTTGCTGCCGCATTATTCATTTTTTTATTTAATTTAGCCATTCTGATGTCCCTACCTCATCAATAAATTTGTCAATTAGGAAATTTTGTTTATCTATACTTATTTGTTCTTCCATTATCTTAGAAGCTATCATAACAGCAATGTCAACGGATTGATTTTTTATTTCCTCTAAACTATCCTTCTTTCGCCTTTCTGCTTCCCTTTCAGCCTTAAGAACAATTTCTTCGGCTTGTTCTCTCGCTTCCGATAGTATATTTCCCTTCATTTCTTCACTGAATTTTCTGGAATTTTCAATTATATCCTGAGCTTGTCGCTGTGCACTATTAATTTGTGCCTCCTGCTCTTCTTTTTGGATTTCAGCCTGTTTTTTTAGTTCTTTAGCATCATGGATTTCTGATTGAATTAAGTTTCTTCTTTCCTGTAAATACATATTCACAGGCGTATACAAAAACTTTTTAAATAATATATATAAAATAATTAAAGTAATAGCAGTAATAATCATACTTTGCAAATCAGGTATAACCATCACCTTATAATCACCCAAAATAACACCTCCCATACCGTAGAACATATCCATTTATATTCCACGATTCTAATTCTATAAACCACCTAATAGAGGCTGTACAAATAGCAGTATAATAGCAATTATCAAACCATATATAGCATTGGTTTCTGTTATAGCCTGACCTAAAATCATAGTTCTGGTTATTTCACCGGAAGCTTCAGGCTGTCTGCCTACTGCTTCGCATGCTTTTCCTGCTGCAATACCTTGACCCAGAGCACCTCCAAGACCTGCTAACATGGCAATACTTGCAGCTATTGCTGAACATCCCAATACAAAAGCTTCACTTGATATACCTTGTAACATTTAAATTCCTCCTTTCAATTGTTATTCTGTTGCTCCATCTATAAAAATCATTGCTAATATAACAAAGATATAGGACTGCAGTATTCCTGAAAATAAATCAAAATATAAATGAAGCGGTGCAGTTACCAATGGCGAAAAATATCCTAAAGCTCCATGAAGCAATGCCATAATTAAAGAACCAGTCATTATATTCCCAAAGAGACGAAAAGACATGGATATAGGATTCGCTATTTCGGAAATAATATTTATGGGAGCTATTAAGGCAACAGGTTTTGTAAAACTTTTTAAATATCCCTTTAAACCGCCTGAGCTTTTAATTTTGGTTCCCTGAACTATAAAAAATACAAAAAGAGCTAAAGTAAGCGCAACGCTATAATCCGACGTAGGGGCATCAAGTCCAAATATACCAAGTATATTTGCAAAGGCTATAAAACTGATCAAAGCTGCCATAAGCGGTGCGTATTGCATTTTATTCTCTCCCATGTTGCTTTTAACCATGTTGTTAATAAATTCCACAAATATCTCTATTACATTTAAAAAATTTGAGGGAGCTTTATCTACCCTAGCCTTCTTTATTTTTTTATTTACAACTATAGCTAGTATTGATAATACTGCAACAACTAAGATAGCATTCATCACCGTTTCCGGTATTATTATTGATCCTCCTCCACTAAATGTTAAAGCCATTTTTACAACTCCTTGCCTATAAATTTATAATATTTTATTGTAATCACAAAAAGTCCTTATCAATAATAGTTAAAATATAAATTGCAATTTTAACCATGTTTAATCCAAAAAAGGTTGCAAATATATTTAGATAGTCTGCTAGAGCGGAAATTAGTAGAACTATAAAGTATATTAAATACCTAAAAAAATAATTGGAATGGGCACGACGTTTTGCCTTTGACGGTTCCATCATAATTAGCTTATTAGCGGAATCATTGATCAAATAGAAAGATAATATATTTATCAAAACACCAAATATATATCCTAAAATAATCGATTTGGGATTTTCGAAAAGTAAAACCATGAATCCCACAATAAACAGACTTAATGCAATTACAACTTTTGATACCTTAAATAGAAGGTCCTTATTCATAAAAGTCACTTCCTACCTCTAGACTTAAACAAGAAAGAAACTGCAAGCAGTTTCTTTCAGAACTACTACAACTAATTTCAACCTCGTTATTTAAGCCTATTTCTTATTTTTATCTAGAAGACTTTCCCCTTTCATCAATCTATGATAAAGTTCTATTTCAAACATCTTCTTTTCATAAGATTCCATACTCATAACAACCATATCTCCATAACCATTTTTGGTTAAAAAAATAGGTTCATGTGTCTCATGTATCACTTTTGAGATCTCAGCAAAGTGATTTCTCAAATCTGAAATTGGACGTATTAGTGGCATCTATAATGCACCTCCATTATACAACTGCATTATGAACTTAATATGAACAAAATTATCATTTAAATCATATTTTCATAACATTTATGTTATCATAATTATGATATATGGTCAATAAAAAAATAATAAAGAGCGAAGAACTAAGAACTAAGAGTGAAGAGTTGATTTATAATTATTCATAAAAAAAGTATAACCGGATAGATTTTTATCTGTTATACTTTTTGATATTTATATTATTATTTAACATTTCTATTAAAAAATGAACCGATTCCCATTATTATGGCAAAGATTATGAGATAATACATTACCGCCTTGCCATGAGCGAAAATTGCTGCTACAACCATAAACAAGCAGCCTATTATGGACAATACCGGCATAATAAATCTTCTAAAGGTACTTAAGTCCTTTTCTTTTCTCATCATCATTATAAAGATAGGAATGTAAAGAGCATAAAGGGTAATTATAGGTAACTCGGATGAATCGAAGCAAAACCGTCCAAACCATGGATCTGTAAGATTAGCTCCATAAAAATATAATAACCACATAGCACTAATTAATACTCCAAATACAGCCGAATTTGTCGGCATATTAGTGGCTCTATCTATCTGCTTAAATGTTTCCGGTATAGGTCCATTTCCACGAATAGCAAGAGAATACATTCCCCGTGTGCAGCCAAGCATTAAACCATTTAATGTTCCTATACATGATAATATAACAAATACGAAGATTAATGTACCCCCAAGATTCCCAAATATATTTTTAAAAGCCAACATAACTCCGGTTTCTCCGCTTTCTATCAGAACTTCTGTACTAACAACACCTGTTAAACCTATATAATAAAAAATATATACCAAAACCACTATTAGTGAACCAATAACCAAAGCCTTTGGAAGGTTTTTCTTGGAATCCTTTAACTCTGCATTAATAGATGTTGCAATAATCCAACCTTCATATGCAAATGCAACAGCAACAACCGAAGCAAAAATGCCGCCGCCTTTAGTTACGCTTGTGTCAACTAAATTAGTAAAATTGCTTACAGTCATTCCATTCATTAGACCGACAATCAATCCAATAACCGCCATCAATACTAATGGTATGAGCTTTATTATAGTAGATGATACCTGAAATTTCCCGGAAAGTACCGGAGAAAGCGCATTTAGAGCATAACTTCCAACTAAATAAAAACATGCAATGGTCATAGCAGATCCGCCGGTTATGTCCCATCCAAGAAGTACGCATGTATAACGGGCAGATACCCAAGCAAGCACTGATGTCAATGCAGGAATATATATTGTTGTCATAAACCACCCTACATAATAGGCATATCTGCTGCCAACAATTACTTCAGCATAATCAACTACCCCATTTACCTTTTCGTACCTCGACGCCATAATTGCAAAAGTATAAGAGCATATAATCATAATAAGTCCAACAATAATCCAAGCAGCAATACCGATTACAACATTTCCGCCTGTAGCTTTTAGCACTGCCTCCGCTTTAAAAAACACACCGCTTCCAATAACTATTCCTACAACCATTGATATAGCTGTTATGAGTCCATACTTTTTTTCCAGCTGATTATCTAACTGTTTATCCATTTATTTTCACCTCCTTTTGCACCATTTATAATTGTAAGATAATTACTCATTATATCATATAAATTGAGAACTTTAAAATTAATTAAATCAATTATCCGCAAGGAAGATCTTTGCAAATTATTAAAATCTATGATAATTTACTAAAAATATATAAAAATAGGGCTATACATAAGCATTTTTTAAATACTATAATAAAGCCCTATTTTTTAATATTTATATTATTATCTTTTGATTAATAAAACCGAGAAATCATTAACATTTGTACCGGTTGGTCCTGTAATTATAAGTCCATCACAAGCCTTAAGTCCATGATAAGCGTCATTATTTTCCAATACCTTATATATATCTATTCCACTATCCAATAAAATCTTATAGGTGTGATTGTCCACATACCCACCTGCTGCATCTGTCGGTCCGTCGGTTCCATCAGATCCTATTGAAAATATAGCCACATCATCGAGCCCTGCAATCCCAATTGCAGAACAAAGAGCTAATTCCTGATTTCGCCCTCCTTTGCCATTGCCTTTAAGATGAACGATCGTTTCTCCCCCTAAAATAAATGCAAGGGATTTTTTAGTATCATTGTAGTACTGTGCTATGGAAGCTAAGAAGCTGCCTGCTTCACGTGCTTCACAACTTAAACTGTTTGTAAGTATTATTGGTTCATAACCTAAATCAATACAAGCCCTTTCAGCCGCATAGCACAGCTGACTGACGCTACCTGTAATTTTGGTTTTGACATTGTTTAATTTATCCGGAGTCTTCATCAAAAGCAAATCTTTAATCTCCTCCGATATTTTAATGCCATATCGCGCAATGATTTCTAATGCCTGTTCTCCGGTTGAACTATCAGGATACGCAGGGCCTGAAGCAATCATATCAAGAGGGTCACCAATTATATCGGAAAGGACTACAGATATTATTTGAGCTGGTTCACACAGTTTTGCAAATTTCCCACCTTTAACAGCCGATAATCTCTTACGTATGGTATTCATCTCCACTATATTTGCTCCGCAAGCGAGCAATTGCTTCGTTATATCCTCTAGCATATCCGGTGCAATAAGCGGTTTTTCAAATAGCGCAGACCCTCCGCCTGAGATCAATAAAAGTACCTTATCATTTTCAGAAAGATCTGATACAAGATTTATCACTTGCTCGGTGGCTAAGAAAGAATTTTTATCGGGTATAGGATGACCTGCTTCATATATGTGAATATTTGGTAAGTTCCCTTTTGAGTGATTATATTTTGTAATTACAATGCCTTCATTGATCTTGTCACCGAGAATATCATAAGCTGCATGTGCCATAGACCAAGCAGCCTTCCCAATAGAAACAAGTATTAGCCTATCACAGGAAAAATCCTCACCATCAAGCGCTTTCTTTATGGCTGTATTGGGAAGAGCAGCTGTTATGGCGGCTTCAATTATCCTCTGAGCATCATATCTAAGATTCAATATATCTCTTCCTCTCTTAAATAAAATATTTTTACGTTATCTTACAATAAAATATACAATATACGCATTGATTATGGATGCTATGCCCACTATCAATGTACCCAGTGTTTGAGTTCTATATCCGTCTTCCACATCCATCTCGCCGAAATTAGTTACTACCCAGAAGTAACTATCGTTTGCATGAGATACCGTCATGGCACCTGCTCCAATCGCTATAACGCTCAAAGCTGCTAATGTAGGATTTCCCAGACCAATACTTGTGAGCATCGGAGCTATAATTCCTGCGGTTGTGGTCATAGCAACTGTTGATGAGCCTTGTGCAGTCTTCAAAATTGCCGATAATAAGAATGGGAACATCAATCCAAAACTTGCTAAGAATGTTGAATTGTCCTTTATAAAATCGACCATTGATGATGATGCGATTACATTGCCAAGTACACCTCCTGCTGCCGTAATAAATAAAATCGGTCCTGATACTTTAAGTATTTCTTCCGTTATCTTGTAGAATTCACCCATCATATTTTGATTTGCAAGTATAATAAGTCCAAAAACAACTCCCACACCAATGGCAATAATCGGAGTTCCCAAGAATGTTATGAACGCTATAGATTTTCCTGCCATTGCAAGAGCCGATGAAAATCCCATAAGGAATATGGGTATTACTATTGGAGCGAAGGAAATAAGCGCTCCCGGTAATTTACCAAAACTTGCAACCAATTCATCATATGTCTGAACCAATTCACCGTTGTCGATATCCGCTTCATCATGGGCTTTAACCCTTTTACCTATATAAATAGCAAATAAATACCCTGCTATTAATGGTAGAATGGAACATACTGCCCCCATAATCATTACTAGCAATAAGTTTGTATCTTGACCTAAGCCTTCGAACAAAGTATTTGCTGCCGCAATAGGTCCCGGAGTAGGCGGAATAAAGCAATGGGATATATAAAGTCCCATAGAAAGCGCCACCGTACAAGCTACGGAAGATTTTCCGGTTCTCTTTACCAACGCTTTACGAATAGGATTCAAGATAACAAACCCACTATCACAAAATACCGGAATGGAAACAATCCAACCCATAATAAGCATAGCAAGCTCCGGATTTTTCTTACCCACCAGTTTTACTACACAGTCTGCCATCTTAATCGCAGCTCCTGTTTTTTCTAATAATGTACCTATAAGCGCACCAAAAATAATAACAATTCCAATGCTTTTGAACGTGTTGCTAAATCCAGCTCCAATTACCCCCGGGATATCCTCTAGAGGTATACCTGCCACTACTGCAAAAAGCAGCGAGATAGTCATAATGGAGATAAAAGGATGTATCTTCCATTTTGAAATTGCAACTATCATTAGTATGACTGAAATTATGAATGAAATAATAAGAGAAATGCCTGACATATTTTCCCCCTCCTTTAATTTTGAGGTGATATTCCCTCAATTAAATATATGATGCTCTATTTAAAAATATTAGCAATGCAATACGCAATGCTTTTGCTGTATTTTTTTAATTAAAGCTCCTTGTCATAAACCGGAAGAGTAGATCCTCCAATTGGCATTAGGATAATCTTAGCATTTAACCCTTTTTCTATAAGTGCCTGTTCTAATGCATCTTGTATATTGTTAAAAGGTTTCATAAAGATTGTTTTTATAAATTCTGCTTCAAGTTCCGATACTAAAAATATTTTAGCTTTTTCAAGGGTTAATGCTATAGCTGCAGCTTTGTGACCCCCAAGGACAAAATTTTCTCCAATCTTTTTTATCAATTCTTTGGATGTTTTTGCTCCAGTCATCCAACTTTCAAATACAGCCTCTCCCAGACCTTCTTTACACGAAGCAACAAGGATTATTATTCCTCCATCTTTCACAGCATGTTTAGCATTGTCCAGTGCCTTTTGAGCTTGATAAAGGTTTAAATCCTTTGGATAACCACCTTGAGATACTATTACAATATCAGCCTTCTCTTTTATAGGTATCTTATAAAGCTCATCAAGAAACCTACAGCCTTCCCTATGGGCATCTATAAAATGACCTGCCACTGCTTTGACTATTTTTTTGTTTTCATCTAATACAACGTTAACTATAAAATCTATTGATATAACTTCTCCTATGGATTCCAGGTCTAATCTAACAGGATTAGTATCAATATTTCCGGCTACTGCTCCATCATCAATCATTATACTATGATTAGCTTGTATTGCATGCCTCGTTGATACTCCAGGCATTATGGCCTTAACGCCACCGCTATATCCTGCAAAGTAGTGATATTCGATATTACCCAAGCATATTCGTTTATCTGCTGTTGCCACTGGCGTAAAAATATCAATTGGAGTGCCGTTTTTCGTATTTCCAAGATGAATATAATCATCCTGATTGCTATCCATACATTTTATAGTATTAAAAATTTCTTCTCCTACTATATACCTTTTTTCTTCATCTGTATGCGATCTATGAGCACCAAGGGCAAACACTATTGTAATATCTTCTTTGGAACATCCTGCTTTTAGTATTTCATCTATTACATAAGGTAAAACTATACGGCTAGGCATAGGCCTTGTAATGTCGCTCGTTACAATGACAATCTTTTCCCCCGGTTTAACTATTCCAGAAAGCTTTGGAGAATTAATAGGATTATCCAACGCTCTTTTAATTTCCATCTCCCCTGTAGAATGAACTTCAACCTCATTAGGTCTTAATTCTCCTAATATATTTCCTTCATTAACATTAAATTCAATTCTTGTCTTTCCAAAGCCCATACTATATATCATCTTACCACCCTAATCTATACAGTTATTTCGTCAAGTCTAATTGGTTTATTTTCTTCATATGACTTTTTCGCCGCCATACCAATCAATACGGGTTTCAATCCATCAATTCCTGTTACCGGTGTTTCCGTATCATTAATAATCGAATCAAAGAATTCCCTCATTTCCTCTATGAATGAATCTTTATATCTTTCTAAAAAGAAATACTTGGGATTATCTGATAATATTCCATCTACCGTATGCAGAACGGCTGTAGTTTCAGTATCATTGCTAACAGTAACAGCACCTAAAGAACCAAATACCTCAACCCTTTGATCATATCCGTATGCTGCGCTTCTGCTATTGTCAATTACTCCGATAGCACCGTTCTTAAACTTTAAACTAATAATAGCAGTATCTACATCTCCAACCTCACCTATTTGAGGATCAACTAATACTGCTGCATTTGTATAGACTTCTTCTACTTCACTATCTGATAAATATCTTACCATATCAAAATCATGAATTGTCATATCTATAAACATTCCCCCAGACACCTTCACATAATCAATCGGAGGTGCTTGAGGATCTCTTGAAGTTACTTTAATTATATGCGGTTCACCAATTTTCCCAGACTTAACTAATTCATGTACCTTTTTAAAATTATGATCAAAACGTCTGTTGAATCCAATCTGAAATTTTACTCCTGCTTTATTAACGACATTTAATGCCTCTTTTATTTTATTTACATCAAAATCTATCGGCTTTTCGCAAAATATATGTTTCCCTCTATTAGCTGCTTCTATTGTTATCCTTGCATGAGTATTCGTAGATGAACATATCAAAACCGCTTCTATCTCTTCATCATTTAATATATCATGGTAATCTTCATATATATTTTGAATTCCTATACTCCTAGCCCAATCTTCGATTTTATCAGCAAATATATCCGCAATAGCCTTTATCTCTATATCCTTGAAGTTATTTACTATATTCTCTGAGTGAAGTTTTCCAATTCTTCCCGCTCCTATTATCCCTATTTTAAGCTTTTTGCCCATATAGTTCATTCCTCCTCTTAAGGAAATTTACAAATTAGTCATCACTTTTATATAATTTCTTGCCTTAATAGCATATTCCAATGGATTTGCCAAATCAGGATCCTGCTCTGCTTCCACAATAAACCAGCCTTCATAATTATTTTCATCAAGTATCTTAAACAATGGTTCAAATTCAATACACCCATCTCCGGGCACAGTAAATACTCCGTTCTTAACACCTTGAAGAAAACTCAAATCTTCATTCCTAATCATGTGCAGTATATTCTCTCTTATATCCTTCAAATGAACATGCTTAATTCTATGAATATACTTTTTTAATATATATTCCGGATCTTCTCCTGAATAAACTAAATGCCCTGTATCAAATAATAGATATACCAAATCCGGACTAGTCATATCCATTAACCGTTCTATTTCCATAGCTGTTTGAACACCTGTCCCCATATGGTGATGATAAACTATCTTCATATTTTTTTCTGCGGCTAGTTTCCCTAAGTTTTCGAGCCCTTCTGCAAGCAATTTCCACTCATCATCAGTAAAATATGGCTTACCCTTAAATATGGGCACATCAATTTTGCCTTGTATGCTTTTACTCTGCTCGGAAACTACTATAACCTTTGCTCCCATTTCGAAAAGAAAATCCCTATGATTTATAAATTCTTTTGCAACTTCTTCAAATGGTCTTGACACTACAAAAGAACTAAACCATGCACTTGCTATCTGTATGTTCCTTAATCCCAATGCTTTCTTTAACACTTGGGTATCCTTTGGATACTTGTTTCCGACTTCACTTCCCGTAAAACCAGCAAGTGCCATCTCGCTTATACATTGCTCAAAGGTATTCTCCTCTCCGAGTTTAGGCATATCATCATTTGTCCATGCTATTGGGGCAATTCCTAATTTAACTTTATTGCTATCAAACATATATTGACCCCCTAATTAGAACTTTTTAGCCTTAGAAAGCTCCTCTTCCATTTTCCTATAGGCAGAATTAACGCTTATATAATTCGATACTTCAGGCACACCAACTCTCCACCAAGATTCATAGCCGTCTGTCATGCTCTTAGGCAAAACCTTTATATCGATTAGAGTTGATTTGCTCTCATTCTTTGCTGCTATCAAAGCCTCTTTTAATTCATCTGAATTTGTTGCTCTGAATGTCTTGACTCCATATCCCTCTGCAGATTTGGCAAAATCAATAGGAATATAATCTCCGTCAAGTCTATCTGTTTCCGGATTTCTATATCTAAATTCAGTATTGAAGGATGGAATTCCCTGATCCACTTGAAGGTTATTTATACATCCGTACCCATTATTATCAAATAGGAGCACATTGATTTTCCTTCCCTCCTGAATACTCGTTATGAGCTCAGAATGCAGCATTAAATAGCTTCCATCTCCCACCATTGTATATACTTCCTTTGCAGGTTCCGCAATCTTTACTCCCAGAGATGCACAAATTTCATAGCCCATACATGAAAATCCATATTCCATATGATAGTTTTTATAGCCTTTGGTTCTCCACACTCTTTGCATATCCCCCGGTAAGCTACCTGCAGAGCCGACAACAATGACATTTTCATCTATGAATTCATTGATAATGCCCAGTGCTCTCGTCTGTGAGAAGCCATTTACAGAATCTATATTATATAATCTGTCTACTTCCTTATTCCAATCCTCCTTAAGATCATATATCCAATTTTCATAGGATGATTTGTATTCATATTCAGTCAATAATAATTTAAGTGCTTTTAAACCTTTTCGAGCATCCGCTACTATAGCAGTTGAATTCATCTTATATGCGTCAAAGCTGTTTACATTTATGCTTACTATTTCTACATCTTCATTCTGGAATGCCCACTTAGAACTTGTAGTGAAATCACCTAGCCTCGTGCCGACTGCTATAATTACATCAGCATCTCTTGCAGCTAAATTGGCAGCTTTTGTGCCCGTAACGCCAATTCCGCCTAAGTTATATGAATTATTCCAATCAATAATTCCTTTTCCGGCTTGAGTTTCACCAATTGGAATATTAAATTTCTCTGCAAAGCTTAATAATTCTTCTCCGGCTTCAGAATAAGTTACTCCTCCACCACAGATTAACAATGGTTTTTTCTTACTTCTTATTATTTCTGCTGCCCGAATTATCTCATCCTTTGAAGGAGTTCTCCTTGCTATATGATGTACTCTTTTCTTAAAAAATTCTATAGGATAGTCATATGCTTCTGCTTCCGCGTCTTGAGACAAACAGATGGTTACTGTTCCTGTCTCAGCCGGGTCAGTCAATACTCTCATGGCATTTATCATAGAACTTATTAGCTGTTCAGGTCGAACAATTCTATCCCAATATTTAGATACGGCTTTAAATGCATCATTGGCAGTTATGTTTAAATTATATGGCTGTTCTATTTGCTGTAATACCGGATCGGGCTGTCTGCAGGCAAAAGTATCTCCTGGAAATAAAAGTAGGGGTATTCTGTTGGCTGTAGCGGTTCCGGCAGCTGTTACCATATTTAATGCACCAGGTCCTATGGAAGATGTGCATGGAATGATTTTTCTTCTGTTTTTTTGTTTTGCATATCCAATTGCCGCATGTGCCATGCCCTGTTCATTTCGCCCTTGATATATCTTTATATCCCCCTTATAGGATTCAAGAGCTTCACCAAATCCCACAACTATTCCGTGCCCAAAGATCGTAAATATTCCCTCAATGAATTTATTTTCAACCCCATCAAATTCTACATACTGATTATCTAAAAATTTCATCAGTGCCTGTCCCACCGTAAGTCTAATGGTTTTCACTTATATCACCTCTGGCTTATTTATTAACTTAGGATTTATTTATCCGGCCAAATCTTAGCATCTTCCTTTATAACCCAGAGATGTTCAGGTTCAAAAGTAGGTGCTATATATGGATTACCATCAATATGCCTTATAACCCAAATATAGTACATGGCATATCCCGGTGCTGTAGCTTGAGGATGAGATAGCTCATCAACAATCTTTACCGTATCATTGTGCTTTACCATCACTACATCTTCGCCAAGTTGGCAGAATCCATATCCATGTTTAGGATTAAATCTATAATGGTATACTTCAGGTTGCGGATGATGATGTGGAGGATAGCTAGACCATTTACCTGGATAATCAATTACTTCCCCAACTACAAAATTTGAATAATCAGCATTTGAATAGTCAAACACCGTTCTTACTATTCGGGTTGAAGTTTCCTTCATTGTTCCTTTTCCCCTGTGCTCATCAACACATTCTTTTTGGGTATACAGTTTTGATTCAAATATAGTATCATTAAAAGTTTTACTGACTGAAAATTCCGTGTCATCTTTTAATGCTGTAATCTTCACCTTTGTATTTTTAGGTAGGTGTAAAGTCCAAGGACTTTCATCAAAACAAGAATTCCTATTAATTACTACCGATTTATCTTCCCATTCTAATTTTGCTTCTCCTTCAATAAGAAGATATACCCTTTCTTTGGATTCCATATCTATCTCTACTTGTTCCTTTTTCATTTTCAATATCCCAAAATCCATCATGGTGTTTTTGACTTTTTCATCTATTGTGGTAATTGGATTATATCCATATATAAACTCTTGGGATTGTCTGATTCTATACATTTGCATCACCTTCTCTCCTTCCTTTTCAAAACCACCTCAACCTTTTTTACGATCTCTTCTTTTGTTAGGTTAAATCTCCCTCTCAAGTAACTTTCAGGACCTACCTCACCAAATAAATCATTGACACCGACTCTCTCCATTGGTATAGGATAATTTTCTACTATTACTTCTGCAACTGCTGATCCCAATCCATTAATTATATTGTGATTTTCGCAGGTTACTATAGCTTTTGTTTCCCTTGCTGCTTTTATTATTGCTTCTTTGTCTATTGGCTTTATAGTAAACATATTTAATACTCTTGCAAATATGCCTTTTTTATTTAATTCCTCAGCAGCTTTAAGTGCTTCATCTACCATTATTCCCGTGGCGATAATGGTTACATCATCTCCATCCAACAACTTCACTGCCTTCCCTATTTCAAAAGTTGAACCTTCTTCATATATCTTTATAGCATTTTTCCTTAATAATCTTATATAAAAGACACCAAAAGGTGCTGCAATTTGCTTTATTAAATCTGTTAACATAGTTGTATCTACCGGTTCCAGTATAGTAATATCCGGAATATTTCTCATCAATCCAATATCTTCAAATGGCATATGAGTCCCCCCATTGAATGCAGCTGTCACTCCAGGATCACTACCTGTAATTCTCACATTATTTTTTGCATATCCGCAGGAAAGAAAAATCTGGTCGAAACACCTTCTGGAAGCAAATGGACCGAATGTGTGCGCATATGGAATTTTCCCCGTTGCAGATAACCCCGCTGCCACTCCTATCATATTTGCCTCCTGAACCCCAACATTAAATGTTCTTTCGGGATATTTCTTTGAAAATGGAACCATTCCCATTGAACTCATAAGATCAGCGTCAAGAACTACGATATTTTCATTTTCGGAAGCTAAATCCATAAGGGCTTCACAATATGCGACTCTCATTTCCTTATCTTCTTCAATTCTATTTTTAGTAGGAATTGCGGTCATCAGATCATCACCTCTTCTAACTGTTTTTTAAGCTCTTCTATAGCTTCTTCCATCTGTTCCTTACTTACCGTTACATGGTGATTTGATGCTGCAGTTTCACAATACTTCCAGCCTTTACCTTTTATTGTGTCTAATACTATTACGGAAGGTTTCCCTTTGATTCGTTTAGCTTCTTCGATGGCATTATATATGGATTCGACGTTATGTCCATCTATATCCTGTGCATGCCACCCAAAGCTAGTAAATTTCCCAGATATACTAAAGGGTTTGTTTATATCTACTAAAAATCCATCCAGCTGTTTTTTATTATAGTCTACAAAAGCAATTAGATTGTCCAACCCTGCATGGGCCGCATAGGATGCTGCTTCCCATATTTGACCTTCTTGAAGTTCTCCATCCCCTAAGATGAGATAGGTATAATTGTTCCTTCTATCCAATTTATGGCCTAAAGCTACCCCCACAGCCAAGGATGAACCTTGCCCTAATGAACCTGTAGTCATATCTACGCCTACAGTCAAATTCTTATCACAATGGCTAGGTAATCTTGTTCCCGGTTTATTTAAAGTCATTAAAACTTCTAACGGAAAATATCCTTTTAAAGCTAATGCTGCATATATAGCTGGTCCAGCATGACCTTTTGAGCTTATTAGCCAATCCCTATCTTCCGATTTTGGATTTTTAGGATCTACCTTCATTACATCCCCATATAAAACTGCTAATGTATCAGCTATAGAAAACGAACCGCCAACGTGTCCAAATCCCAAATTCCCAAATGCTTTCATTGATTCAATTCTAATATTTATAGCAAATTTCTTTAATTCTTTTATTTTTTCTTCGTTTAACATGCTGCACCCCCCTATCCTATTAGTCTTAAGTCATATTTAAAAATAAGCATAGCTGTATGACTTTTTCATTGATTCTATAAGAGGCATTTTTACTCCGGATAAAAATCTTACCATTGCTCCTCCGGCAGTACATACATAGTTGATTTTTTCTAAGTCAATAAACCTCGAAGCTGCACTTACTGTATCCCCTCCACCAATAACGGAATATCCTTTACTCTCGGCAATCGTATTCCAAATGGATTTAGTTCCATTTTCAAACAATTTGTTTTCGTATACACCAGCTGGTCCATTAACAAATATAGTTCCTGCGTCTAATATATATTTTTTATATATCTCTATTGTTTTGACGCCAATGTCCATGCATATTTCATTAATTGGTAGAGTATCTATATTTACTTCTTGTCTATTTCCATCCTTTTCATAGGCTAAATCGATTGGAACGATTATTTTTTCTGGAAAGTTCTTTAGATATTCTTTTGCTGGTTCAATAAATGCATCTAATTTTCTATCCTTAATAAACCTTTCATTTCCTTCCCCTAAATTATATCCTTTAGCCAGAAGCATTATATGTCCTGTAATACCACTCGTAAGAATAATATCTGCTGAACCATTTTCAAGAACTTGTTTCATCATTCCAAAGGCATCTGAAATTTTTAACCCGCCTAAAACAAATACATTTGGTCTAGTAGGCGAAGTCATAACCTTTATTAATGCTTCTATCTCATCCATCATAAGAATCCCTCCGGCAGAAGGCTTTATTTCCTGAAAAGCAACCATTGAAGGCGAATTTCTGTGCGCTGCCGCAAAAGCATCATTTATATATATGTCAATTAAAGGTGCAAGATTTCTTACCAAATAAGTGTTTAGCATCTCAGATGCTTCTAGCTTTACAACATCCTCAAAGGATGAAACCTCCTCACATAAATATCTTAAATTACCTAATATGATAATTTCTCCAGGGTTTAATTTTTTAATTTCTTCTTGTGCTGCAGGTCCACATACATCATCAATGTATTTAACTTCCCTGCCAAGTTTTTTAGATAATATTTCTGCATGTTCACTTAGTGGTATAAGATTATGATAATCCAGTGTATCTCCCTGATGTGCTATTATTGCAACTTTAGCACCCTTTTCAATCAGATAATTTATAGTTGGGAGGCTTTTATTGATTCTATTTTCATTAACTATTTTTTTAGTTTCTGGGTCTAAAGGTGAATTTATATCTACCCTTAATAATACGACCTTGTTTTCATAGTCAAATTCCTTTATGGATCTTATACCTATGTCTAACATTACATCCATTTCCCCATTCCTAAATATTTGTTTGTTAAGCTTACAGCTTCGTTTCCGTCTACTTGCATTTTTAATGCTGCTCTTATTGCATCAATGCTTTCTGGAATAACAACAGCTTCCTGCGGTATATTGATAGCAAACATTATGTCTGTCCCGGATTTAACAATTGTTTCATCAAAAACTGCAGTTTCATACATATCTCCTCTTGGGTTTCCTAAATCTCTAGCATATCTAAATAATGCTGCATTTCCTTGGAAACCATCTGCAATTTTTACCACTCTTATTCTTGGATGTGCTTTAAATACTTCTAATAGTTGTTCTTTGTTTATGTCTTCTTTAAGGGAAGCTACTACTGTAATTATATGTCCATGGGTGACAGGGGTATGAACTAAAATCCCTGTTGCTTGAACATGTGGCATAATTGTCATTAAATCTACAGCTTGATGACTTGGTGCCGGATCTACCTTTAGAGCATTTGTTAATCCTCTATGATAATCACCTGGGTCGGCTACACGTCTTATAATAGTAATTGCTATTTTTTCCACTCCAAATGCTTTGTCTAAGCAATCAACAGTTCTTATTAAACCAGTTGTATTACAGGAAGTCAGTTTTAAGAAATCCTTTCCAACACCCTTATCATAGTTTGCATAACCATGGAAGAATACATCAGCAACCTCATTTTTTTCTCCACCTTGGAATATAGCTTTTTTGTTATATTTCTTATATAGTTCTTTATTTTTAGCTCCTACCCCTGCCCTTGTTGCATCTAGTATAACATCACATTTTTGAACTAAGTCTTCCAATGTACCTGACAAAGGAATATCTAGCTCATCAAATAATTCCTTATTTTCAAATGAGGCCATATAAAGGTTATATGGCATTCCCTTTTCTTTTAAAGCTCTTATAGCAAGAGTCGGTTTTGAATTACCAGCTACTCCCACCAACTCCATATCCTCTTGTAAGATTACACCATCTGCCAACCTTTGTCCTATAACTCCATAACCAACAACTCCAACCTTAATCATAAAAATTCCTCCTTCATAAATAATTCAAGTTTTGAAATTCATTTACCACTATTCACGCTTAAACCTCATAACATTACAATTTGTTTGGTAGCAAACGATTTCCTGCATGCATAACCGATTTCCGTTGCTTTCAATCCGTCAAATGCTCCCACAGGCGTTTTTCTATCCTCCAATACACAATCAACAAATTCTTGGAGTTCATTTAAATATGCATCTTCAAATCTTTCAAGAAATCCCTCATGGCATTCCCTTACTGCACCATTTTCATTAAATATCGTTACAAGATTTTTTTCGGGAATTGTACCTATTCTTAGAGTTCCTTTAGTTCCAATTATCTCCGTTTCGATATGATATCCATGAATACTCGTCCGTCCGGCAAAGAAAGATGCAATTGTTCCGTTGTTAAACTGAATCATGGCAGCTCCATTGTCAATATCGTCATATTTCTCAAATTCAGGATATATATAATTATCCCCTACAGCAAATACTGTTTTTGCTTCTGAATTTGAAAACCATCTGCTCAAATCCAAATCATGTATCATCATATCTAAAAACAGTCCACCGCTTTTCTCAGAAAAAGCAATGGCACCGTCTATAGCACTAATAGGATCTATGCTGTAACATCTTATATAAATAGGTTTGCCTATTTCTCCATTGTCCAATTTCTTTTTTGCATATACATAAGATGGGTCAAACCTTCTCATAAATCCTAACATGAATTTTTTGTCCTTATGTTTATTTATTATATCCGCAATGTAAATAACCTCTTCTCTGGTAATTCCCAACGGCTTTTCAGAAAAAACGTGAAGCCCGGCATTGAGTGCCAATTCAATTTGTTTACTATGCTCGGTTGATGAAGATGCAATGAAAGCGGCCTCTAATTCTTTGTTATTTAGCATTTCTTTGAAATTTGTATAGCCAAATGGAATTCCCCAATTTTTTTGAGCTTCTTCCACTTCATCTTCTTTAATGCTGCATACTGCAAGAAGTTCTGCATTGGGTACTCTGAAGGCAATATTTTCAGCATGTTTTTTCCCAAGTCGCCCAAGTCCTACAATCCCCATTTTTAACTTTCTCATGGTCAACCTCCGGATCATTATTCAATTTTCTTTGTAGATTCCCGTATAATGAGCTTGGTACTGAGACTAATATTTACTTTCTTATTGCTTTTTACACCATTGATTAATTCCAATAATCTATTACACGTCAGAATTGCAATTTCTTCTCTTGGCTGATGTATCGTTGTCAAATTCGGTTTGAAATCCATAACCATTTCTATATCGTCATACCCCACTATAGAATAGTCATCGGGAATTTTCTTGCCAAATTCCTTTAGCCCCTCCATCACACCAATTGCCATTAAATCCGTCTGTGAAAACATTCCTGTAATATTGTTTTTCTCTATAAAATCCATATTTTCTTTTATCATCTTATATCCGGAGCCAATATCTCTATAACCTCTAAATATAAAATCTTCATTTATCTCAATATTATTATCAATCAAAGCTGCTCTGTAACCTTCTGTTCTTTGCCTGAACTCCATGGAGTCCCCGTATGATGTTAAACATATGATATTTCTATGCCCAAGATCAATTAAATGTTTCGTAGCATCATATCCACCTCCAAAATGATTAGTGTAAATGGCATCAACCGTCTCCACATCACAAAAGCTGGGATAATGATGAAGAAATACATAGGGCATCTTTGAAATCTCAATAAAATTCATTATCTTTTGATCTACATCGGTTATGTTTGGATGGATAATAAGAAGACCATCAATTTTCTTACTCTGTATCAGTCTTTTTATATTGCTCTCACCTGTATATCTATTTCTCGGAAAAGCAACTATATTATCTAGTTCTTCTTTTTCTAAGAAATCTCTAATCTGATTCAACAAGGAGCTGTAGTATAAACTTACTCCAAACTTTCCAAACCGCTCCGGGTAAATTATTCCTACTGTTCCCGTCTTACTAGTGCTTAAACTTCTTGCATTAGCATTAAACTCAAATCCCATAGTGTCGGCTAAATCCTTTATTCTTTCCCTTGTTGTTTCGGCTACTAGCGGACTGTCATTAAGACTTCTGGATACTGTAGCCTTGCTTACTCCCGCTACCTTTGCTATATCTTTTATAGTTACCGTCATTCTATCACCATCGCTTCTAATATAATGTTTAATTATTTCTTTTGCCTATTTTTTCTCATATCAATAATTACAGCTACGACTATAATTACGCCTTCTGTCACTTGTTGCCAATATGCAGGAACCCCAAGCAAGGTAAGCCCATTTCTTAACACTCCAAGTATGAGAGCTCCTATAACAGCTCCTCTTATCGTTCCAATGCCGCCTGAATGGCTAGTCCCACCAATCGTTGTCGCTGCAATAGCTGTAAGCTCATATCCACTTGCAGCACCTGGGTGAGCACTACCTGTACGTCCTGCGAATACCACTGCAGCAAGGCCTGCTAATAATCCACAATAAGCATAAATCATTATTAGATTTTTCTTAACATCAATTCCCGATACCTCCGCTGCATCTATATTGCCACCTATGGCATATATGTTCTTTCCAAACCTTGTATGGTTGAGCATTATGTAGGTTATCCCTATCATAATAGCATATATCACAACCGGAACGGGTATTACACTAAATATTTTTCCCCCTATATTGGTAAAACTTTTAGTCAAATTGCTTATTGGTTTTCCTTGTGTATAGATTAGGGCAAACCCTCTTGCAGCTGTTTGCATACCTAAAGTTGCTATAAAAGCCGGTATACCTGTTTTGGCTATTAATAATCCATTTACAGCTCCACATATCAACCCTACTAAAAGTGCTACTGCTATGGGAACAAATATCGGTAACACGGGTAGATTCGGAAAGTATTTTGCAGTTGCATCTGCTGCTTGACCAACGCTTGCTGCCAAAACTGCTGATAAGGCAAGAACAGATCCTGCTGAAAGGTCGATACCTTTTGATATTATTACTATAGTTAATCCCAATGACATAATTCCAAATATTGAAACTTGAGTAAGAACGTTGAATATATTTTTAGGTCTCAAAAAAGCTGGTTCAAGTATGCTAATTACAACAATCATAAGTAAGAGTACCAACACAATACCATATTTCTTTAATAATTGTGCTAAATTGCTTCCTCTATTTTCAGAAAGGCTTGCGCTTTCATTATTCATTGTCAATTTAATCTTCCCCCTAACTTAATTAACCCTTTCCTTATAGGTATCTGTTGCATATTCCATTATTAATTCCTGAGTTATGTTTTCATTATTGTCCAATATGCTTGTTATCTTTCCTTCATGAACTACAATTATGCGATCACTCATTCCTATTATCTCCGGCAATTCCGATGAAACCATAACTATACATTTACCCTGACTGGCTAGCATGCTAATGAGTTTATGAATTTCCGATTTAGCACCGACATCTATTCCTCTTGTCGGTTCATCAAGGAACAATATATCCGGTTCAGTCAATAGCCATTTTGCAACTAATACTTTTTGTTGATTACCACCGGATAAATTTTCAATCTTATGTTTTGGACTGGGAGTCTTGATACTAATTGTATCAATAAATTTATTACAGTCCTCTTTTAAGTTTTTGTAGTCAATTAATTTAGATTTCTTTACATATTTCAATATATTAGCTAGAGTAAGGTTGAATTCTACATCAAGCATGGGAAAAATTCCTGTCTGCCTTCTATCTTCAGTTAAAAATGCCATCTTCTTATCGATTGCATCAATAGGGCTTTTAATTTCTACTTTCTCGCCATTAATAAATATTTCACCTGAATCAAAATTTCTTATCCCAAAAATACTTTCAATAATTTCAGTTCTTCCCGAGCCTACCAAACCTGCTATGCCTAAAATTTCCCCTTTCCGTACATTAAATGAAATATCCTGAAAATATCTGCTATGACTTAGATTTTTCACTTCAAGATATACATCTTTAATGTCGCATGGTGTTTTTGGGAACATATCATCAATATTTCTTCCAACCATCATCTTAATCAATTTATCTTTACTTAGCTTGTTTGTATCCTCTGTGCCTATGTATTCACCATCTCTTAATACTGAAACTTTATCGGTGATTGCATAAATCTCGTCTATTTTGTGGGAAATGTATATTATACTTCTTCCCTCTGATTTTAATTTTTTCATTATTTTAAAAAGCCCTTCTACTTCTTTAGATGGAAGTGCAGAAGTCGGTTCATCCATGATTATCAGCTTAGCGTCATATGATATTGCTTTTGCAATTTCAATAAGCTGTAACTTTGCAACAGTAAGATTAGCTGCTATGTTCATGGGATCTTCGTCTAACTCGATCTCTTCAAGGAGTTTTTTAGTCGACTCATACATTTTTTTATGGTCGACTAATCCAAATTTAGTTAAGGGTTCTCTTCCACTCCATATATTCTCCATTATCGGTCGATACAAAATAGGGCTTATTTCCTGATGAATCATCGAAATTCCTATTTTCAAGGCCTCAGCTACATTATAATTCTTAATTAATTTGCCATCAAAATATATCTCACCAGATGTCGGAGGGTAAATTCCCAGTAGACACTTCATTAAAGTAGATTTTCCAGCACCGTTTTCTCCAACCAGTGCATGGATTTCACCATAACCTACATTGAGATCTACACCTTTCAAAGCCATAACACCGGGAAATCTCTTTTTAATATCTTTCATTTGAAGCAAATATTCGTTATTTTCCATATTAACCCACTCTCCATGTAATCCCATATATTACAAATTTATCTAGTAGTCACTTTAACTAAAGTGACTACTAGATTTATAGCTTAATTACTTATA
Source organism: Paratissierella segnis (assembly GCF_014385195.1). Classification (GTDB taxonomy): domain Bacteria; phylum Bacillota; class Clostridia; order Tissierellales; family Tissierellaceae; genus Paratissierella; species Paratissierella segnis. Next base: position 121,664 of record NZ_JACRTG010000008.1, on the reverse strand, counting down.
TTCATCTAAATTGTCAGTAGTTATAAGCTTAAACGGTACCCAATTAATGCTATCCTGAGATTCTCCTTTTAAAGCCTTGTGTGCAGCCTCAAGAGCTCCTTTCCCTTGACCAACTGCGTCTTGAAGCACGGTAGCTGTTAATCCTCCTTCTTCTATGGAAGCAAGTGCATCAGGTATTGCATCTACTCCTACTATTATTATGTCATCACGCCCTGCATCTCGAGAAGCTTTTAATGCTCCTAATGCCATTTCATCGTTATTTGAAAGAATTGCATTTAGATCATTTCCATATGCCGTTAGCCAGTTTTCTGTTATCGTTAAACCTTGATCTCGTTGCCAGTTTCCTGATTCTTTAGCCAAAACTTTAATATCCGGATATTTCTCTTCGATTATAGATTCATTGCCTTCCGTACGTTTTACTGCTCCCTCATTACTAAGAATACCCACTAATATCGCTACATTTCCTTTGCCGCCAAGCTCCTCACCAACAAACTCCATTTGAAGCTGACCCGCAATTATTTCCTGGGATCCAACATAGTAAACGTTTTCAGGAACTGTATCTTCACCAAATGGATTTCTGTTTACATATACTAATGGTATGTTTTCCTTTTTTGCTGCTTCTGTAATAGGATCCATTGCACTGGTATCTACTGGTACTACTACTAGAGCATCAACTCCTTGTTCAATAAAAGCATTGATTTGGTCCTGCTGTTTGATAACATCTTCTTGTGCATCTTGGACATCAATGGACAATTCCGGGTTGTCATTAACATAAGCCTTAGCTGCATCCACTATGTATGTTTGAAATGTGTCATTGAAGTTGTTACAGCTGTAGCCAATTTTGAAACTCTTTCCTCCATTTGAAGTTGAAGTGGTATTTTTAGAACATCCAGTAAAAACAACTGTCAGTAATGCTAATACAAGTACTATACTTATATACCTCTTTTTCATTTGGCTGCCCCCTTATATTTTTTAGGATATTTAATCTCCATTAAATATATAATATCATCTATAAAGATAAATTGCAACCGTTTTCATTTTTTAATAATATTATTATGTATAGTTAATATACAATGGTATAATTAGATATATTATTATAATCTTATTGCAACCGAATACATTTATTTAAAAAACAAAAGCAAGGGATATGACCCCTCGCCTATTATAACTTTTCTGCAAAGCTCTTTCCAAATTCAAAGCACTCTTTCAATGCATCTTCATCCGGATTCCATAGTACCTTAATTCCATCTTTCACTATCTCAAATTTTGCATCCTTAAGCTTTTGTTCTATAATATCTACGCTTTCACCTGACCAACCATAGGAGCCGAATGCAGCTGCTTTTTTGTCTTTAAGCCCTAATCCCCTAAGCATTTCGAGAAGACCGCCTGTTGCATTCATTATCCCCTTGTTTACTGTTGACGACCCAAACAGAAATGCTTTAGATCTGAACAATTCTGTGATTATATCGTTTTTATCAGTATGGGCTGCATTATATAATTTGACCGTAGCATTATGGTCTGCAGATTTTATTCCTTCCGCTATTGCCTCTGCCATTCTTCTGGTGCCATTCCACATCGTATCATATACTAATGTAATTTGATCCTCTTGATAAGCATCTGCCCATTTTAAATATTTCTCAACTATTTGTACAGGATTATCTCTCCATATTACACCATGAGATGTTGCTATCATATTTAATGGTAATTTGAGTTTGAGTATTTCTTCAATCTTCCTAGTTACTAATGTACTAAATGGGGTAAGTATATTTGCATAGTATTTTATAGCTTCTTCAAACAGTTCACATTGATCTACTAAATCATTGTACATCAATTCTGACGCTAAGTGCTGACCGAAGGCGTCGTTGCTAAACAATATATTTTCTCCGCTCATATAGGTCATCATGCTATCAGGCCAATGCAACATTCTGGCTTCTACAAATGTAAGTGTAGACTTTCCAATATCCAGTGTATCCCCTGTCTTTACCTCTACAAAATTCCAATCTTCATGGTAATGCCCTTGAAGTATTTTTTTACCATTGGATGTACAGTAAACCGGAGTTCCCGGGATTTCCTTCAATAGTAAAGGCAGTGCACCGCTATGGTCAACTTCACTATGTTGGGCTATTATATAGTCAATTTCATTTAGGTCTATTTCTTTTTTTAGATTTGCTATGAATTCTTGACCAAAGGGTTGCCACACGGTATCTACCAGAACTGTTTTTTCATCTTTAATCAGATAAGAATTGTATGAAGAGCCTCTATCCGTTGAATACTCATCTCCATGGAAATGTCTCAACTCCCAGTCAATTTTCCCAACCCAAGTTACTTTATCCGTAATTTTAAAACTCATAAATATACCCCCTAAAGTTCAATATTTTATATTAATCATTCTTATTATTCTAAATATAAAGTTATATCCAGAATGAAAAATACTGCTCTCTGAAATCTTGCTAAATAACGATTAATAAAAATCGGATAAACCCTCTCTATCCAACAATATTATCCTTCTATGCCCTACAAGCTTAATTAGCCCTATTTCCTGAAAATATGACAGCTTGCGACTCAACGTCTCCTGACTCATCCCAATATAGGATGCTAAATCCTTCTTGCTCATCTTTAGTACTACTTCGTTATTATCATTTGACATCTTTAAGAGTGTATTTGCCAATCTTTTTTCTACAGAATTAAGGCTGATATCTTCAACTAAGTTCTCAACCTTTTCCAGCCTACTGCTTAATTCTTCCATTACCTTAAAGGCTACCCCCGGAAACTTTAACATCAGCGATTTGAGCTGAGCTCCATCAATCATGCACATGGTGGTCTTTTCCAATGTCTCTCCAAAATCGGTCATTGGCGTGGGACTAAATAGAGATAATTCTCCCAGAAAATCCCCTTGCCCTAGAATTCTGATAACTTGTTCTTTACCGCTATCATTGAGTCTTGCAATCTTTACTTTTCCACTGTGAATTACATAAAGTCTGTCTAGTTTTTCTCCGGCTCTATAAATCATTTCGCCCTTTTCTAGAATCTTTTGGCTTGTAATAGCCGCTACTTCCAGCATTTCTTCCTGTGTTAAGTTGCTGAATATGGGAACCAATTCTATACAGTTCCTCTCATTCCCTTTCATGCAATTACTTTGCCCCATAACCTCACCTCTTAAAAATTCCTCAAAGCCATAAATATTCTATAAATGAACTGACCCAGAAAGTGTCATCTTTTACCTCTTACCTCTTACCTCTTACCTCTTACCTTTTACTTTTTACCTATCTTTAAAACCGGAGATCCTTCGAAGGCAGTGCTTATACTGCTAAACTCAGGATGACATCAGCAGTAAATTCGGGTATATAAATGCCGTATAATCACTGCAGGAGTCATTCTGGAACGAAGTGAAGAATCTCTGTTAAAGGCCCTAAAGCTCGACCTCAACAACTCTTCACTCTTAGTTCTTAGCTCTTCACTTTTCTTTCAATTGTGCATTGTGAACTGTGATTTGTGATTTGTTTTTCCTATCTTTTCTCCATATGAAATAAGTCTTACTGCGTTGATTATAACAATGAGTACGCTAAGTTCATGAACCAACATACCAAAGGATAGATTTACGGTCTTAACTAATACTCCCATCAACAATAAAGCTGCAACTAATATTGCAAAATAGATATTTTGTTTCATATTTCTGACAGTAGCTCTGCTTAAGCCTATTGCATGGGATAATTTTCTAATAGACCCTGACATCAATACCACATCCGCTGTTTCCATGGCTACATCTGTACCCATTCCACCTATTGCTATTCCTAAATCAGCTGATGCCAGCGCAGGCGCATCATTTACTCCGTCTCCCACCATTGCAGTTGTTCCATATTTGTCTTGAAGTTCACCAAGGAGTCTTACCTTATCTTCCGGTAACAGTTCAGCAAAGTATTCGTCTATACCCAGTTCTTCCGATATTGCCTTTGCTGCCCTCTTGTTATCGCCTGTCAACATAACTATTCTTTTGACTCCAAGAGATTTTAAATTCGTTATTAGTTTTTTGGCATCTTCTCTAATGGTATCGGCTATGGAGATTATACCCAAAACATTCTCGGTGTTACCAACTATAACTGATGTTTGACCTTTATCTTCTTCTTTTTTTAAATATTCTTCCCAAGCTTTTATATCTACTCCATTTGCTGAAAATAGTTTCCTATTGCCTATTAGATAGGTCTTTCCTTCTATTACAGCCTTTAATCCTTGACCTGTGATAATCTCCGCTTCTTCCGGTACGGCATCTATTTCCCCTATTTCTTTCTCTGCTTTGTGAATTATTGCTCTGCCCAATGGATGTTCCGAGTAGGATTCACCTATAGCTGCAAGCCTTAAAAGTTCTTTCTCTGTTATGTCATTTGTCCCAATGTGGGTAATAGATGGTTTTCCTACTGTTAAGGTTCCGGTTTTATCAAAGGCAAGAACCTTAATCGTACCCAATTTTTCCATGATTTCTCCGCCTTTGATTAGTACTCCGTGCTTTGCTCCATTACCAATTCCCGCTACTATTGACACTGGGGTGGATATGACCAATGCTCCGGGGCAAGCTATCACTAAAAGAGTTAAAGCCAATACTATATCTTTGGTTATCAAATATAAAACTATTGCTAATATTATTATTCCGGGAGTATAATATCTGGAGAATTTCTCTAGAAATTTTTGGGTGTTTGCCTTTTTGTCTTGAGCTTCTTCTACCATTTGGAGTATTCTTGCAAAAGTAGTATCTTCCCCTACTTTATCAGCCTTTATAATTAGATACCCTGATTCTATGATTGTACCTGAAAAAACAGAAGTTTCTAAATTTTTATTTACAGGAATGGATTCTCCTGTAATTGCTGCTTGATTTACATAAGCATTGCCTTCCATAACTGTTCCATCTACTGATATCTTTTCACCGGGTTTAACTATTACTAAATCATCTTTCAATACTTCATCAGGATTTATTTCTATTTCCATCCCATCTCTTATTACTCTGGCTGTATCAGGTGCTAAGTCTAGGAGCTCTTTTATAGATGATCGAGTTTTTTCTATAGTTCTTGACTCCAGATAATCACCTAACATAAAAAGAAATGTCACTGCTGCGCCTTCCCAAAACTCACCGATAAACATGGCCCCCGTTACTGCAATTGTAACAAGTACATCTATGCCAACTATTTTGTATTTAATTGCCTCGTAAGCATTTTTAAAGATGGGGGCACCGGCTATTAGCGTAGATAAAATCATTACAATTTTAGTTATCGGAACATATCCGAGAATTTCTTTTAATATAAAGGAAGTCCCCACCAATATACCGGATATTAAAACTCTATGTCCTTTTGTCATTTTAAGCATCACTAACCCCCCTCTTTTAAAAATTATTTTTCTGATAATACATCAAAGCCTAGCTTGTTGATTTTCCCTTTAATTGTTTCAGATTCTATTTTTGTTTCATCAAATGTGACCTTCACCTTTGAACTGTTGAATAAGACTTCTGATTCCTTTACTCCGTCGGTCTTTTTTAACATTCCTTGAATCTTTGCTGAACAACTTGGGCAAGTCAATGTTTCCAGTTGATATATTTTTGTAATCATTTTAATTCCTCCTATATTTATTTTCTTAATCTTAGTATAGGGAATATTGGATTAATATACATTGACCTAGGTCAAAATTTAAAAATTTTATTATGTGAATTGTAACTGAGAAGAAACAAGCTCTTTGAACCCTTCATTGTTAATCATAGGGTTGTATGATAAGATAATAACAGATAATATGCATTGAGAATGATGCGGTATTTTAAAGGAGTTGATACGTATGGAAAAGAATATCAGAATATCATTTTGTATTTTGGGAAGTTTTATATTGGCATTTTTAAATCATGGCATATTTGAACGCTCAAGACTTGGATTGTTTCCTGGCGGATATGGTTCTCATGTTTTAGGTGTAATTATAGTGAATTTAGCTAATATTGTATCACTAGTTGGTTTTTTATTGATTATTGTATTTTCGGTGATATTGATTATAAATAATATAGATTTTAGTAAAATACATGATAAGAAAGATTAAAGTAAAATACATAAAAAAGCTCTTTCCGGTTTTATTTTTACCGAAAAGAGTTTTTTATTAAATTTTCGCTTCCAGCCTTTAGTTCTTCGTATAATTCTTTTTATTTATAATATTCCAATAATATCTTCTACTGATTCTAAATTTTGAGACTCTAAATATTTCTCAAGACCATCTATAATGTTCAATGCAATCTTAGGATTTGTAAATGTTGCAGTTCCTACTTGGATAACTCTGGCTCCGGCCATTAAAAATTCAACAGCATCCTGCCAAGTGCTAATTCCACCTAGTCCCATAACCGGAATTTGAACTGCTTTGGATACCTGATGAACCATTCTAAGGGCAATTGGTTTTATTGCAGGGCCGGAAAGTCCCGCATAACCATTGTCGAAAATTGGCTTTTTTCTATATATATCTATTGCCATTGCCAAAAATGTATTTACCAATGAAATGCCATCTGCACCCTCTTCTTCGCACATCCTAGCCAAATCAACGATATCTTCAGCATTAGGGGACAATTTGATTACAAGCTTATGCTTGCAAAGCCTCCTAACCTCTCTTACCAATTGCCTTGCAACTTCAGTTTTTATACCAAAGTTCATTCCGCCTTCTTTTACATTGGGACAGGATATATTCAATTCAATTATATCAAGTTTTTGGTCATTGAGCTTTTCGATTCCTTGAAAATAATCGTCAAATGAATGTCCACTTAGGTTAACAATATTGACCAAATCCTTGGAATTTATAAAGCTCAAGTATTCGGAAATAAATCCGTCTATTCCGGGGTTTTCCAATCCAACACTGTTCATAATTCCTGAGGAGGTCTCCCATATTCTTATGCCTTCATTGCCTGATCTTTTGTTCAGTGTTAATCCCTTAGATGATAACCCGCCTAATTTCTCTATATCAAATATATCATCTAATACTGTTCCGAAGCCGCAAGTCCCCGAGGCCAAGACTACCGGATTTTTAAAATCAACCCCGCTATAATTAACATTCAATTTAGTCATCTATAAATACCTCGCTTCCTAAGAAAACCGGACCATCTTTGCAGGTCAACTTATTTCCGTTTTTTGTCTTGCAAGTGCATACATAGCAGATTCCTATGCCACAACCCATTCTATTTTCTAAGGAAGCATATACTGTAGCCTTTTTATCTTTTGCATTAGTATATATATCTTTCATTAAGCTTTTTGGTCCGCAGGTGAAAATATAGTCGTATTTATCAGCGTCTACAAGGCTCACTACTCTTTCATTTGTCTTTAGAATTAAATTGTCTGATACGGATGATAGCTCTTCTCGAAGTATCTCCACACCTCTTAAGCTAAAATATATATCTATTATATTATCTTCGTCTTTGGACAATTCCTTTGCTGCAAGATACATAGGGGCAATCCCGACGCCACCTGCTACTAAAGCAATCTTTCCCTTTACCTTGGGAAAGCTGCTTCCATAAGGTCCATGGCAAATGATGTCATCTCCTGCTCTAAGCTTAGACATTATCTTTGTACCTTTGCCTACTATCTTATATAGAAATGTTAGAGATGAATCATCTCTGTCATAGATGCTCAATGGTCTGGATAATAAGGGATCATCATCCCATGCTCTTAACATACAAAACTGCCCCATTTTCCCATTGTTTTTATGTTCAATCTTTATCAAATAATATTCATCTGTCAACCTTTTATTGTAAATTATGTTTCCCATTTTTACCCCCTAAGTTCTGAAAAAAACTTTTCCTCAACAATAGTATTGTCCTTAGATTTAAATGCCAATGATACTACAACTGTAATGATTATATTTAAGAAGAATGCCCACATAAATCCAGGGTATCCAAGAGGACTTACCTGCATTATCCTCATAGCAAATAATAGTATAATTCCCACTGTCATTCCTAAAGCTGCGCCTTCTTTTCTTGTGCCTTTCCAATATAATCCCAATATAAATGCAGGCGCTAATTGTGCCAATCCCGTATATGCTATATCCTGAACAACTTGTACTAATGATTCAGGTGGTTTAAGTGCAATTATTGCCGCCAATATAGCTAATCCAAATACTACGATTCTTGATATAATCATATTTTTAGAATCAGAAACCTTATCCTTACTTTTTAATAGGATTAAATCCTGAGATACAATCTGAGAACTAACCAACAGCATTGAGTTTATAGTTGACATACCTGCTGATATAGCTGCCGCCATAATTAGGGCCGCTACAAACCAATTGGAATAATTTCTCATCATAAGCGGCAATACAGTATCAGCAGCCTGTACATCTGTCAATAACTGATGCCCTGCCAATCCTATAAATAATGTTGAAAACCCAAATATTAGTATTTGAGATACCGGAATGCTGATAGCTGATTTAGCCAGTGCATTCTCATCCTTAGCCATTAACGATCTAGTCCAAATATGAGGACAGAACCAAATTCCAAAGGGAAGCACTATAAATTGCATAACCCAATATTTGTTGGTATACATTCCTTGTGCTCCCGGTCTAGAGAGCAATTCCGGAGTTTTTTCAATTGCTGTTTTAAATAGATTTACAATTCCCCCTGCAGGTGAGATAGCTACGTATGCAGCTAATACTATGCCTACCATCAGAACTATTGCCTGAATAGCATCCAGTAAAACTACTCCCCCCGCTCCTCCTATCAATACATAAGCTAGTGAAAATAGTACACAGAGTATAATAGCAACTTGATATGATACTACATTCCCTGTAATTACCTGCATTGCTCTTGCGTTTCCTACATACTGCATAGCTAAGAATACCATTGTCATAAGTACAGATATTATTGAAGCCAATACTTTGATGTAATTGGAGTCATATCTATCTTTAAAATAATCTCCAATTGACATATAATTGTATTTGTTTGCAAGCTTTCTAATCTTATTTCCAAAATAAATTACCATCAATGCAACCCAAACTTGACTAAGTACTATAACAATATATGATATCCCGTGAGAATAATACATTCCGGGAGCACCTAAAAATGCAAAGGTACTTTGCATGGCTGCTATCATGGTAAGCGGAAGCAAAACAGAACTTACTCCTCTGCCTGCCAAGAAAAAACCTGTAGCGTCTTTTGATTTAGCTCTTTTGCCTTGCCATACGGTAATACCAAGCATCATTATCAAATAAGCTACAATTATCAAAAAGCTAAGTAGATCTGTATTCATTTCTTTTCCTCCTTTGCACTTTCAGTGAATTTTTTTGCTACCCATAGTACAAATATTAGATTTATAACCATCAAGCTCCACCAATATAATAGCGGTAATGGTAGCCAACCAAATATATATGGTTCCGGGCTGGCAGTAAATGAAAACGGAATTATTGCTAACAATAACAATACTACAAAAATGCTTAAAATTAATTTATGATTCATTTTGTACCCTCCTATTTTAAATTTTTATATACTATGTTTCCACCACAGATGGTGTACTTTACTTTTCCATAAAGGGTCTCCCCTATAAACGGAGAATTAGAGGATTTTGACTTGAATTTACTGACTACGTACGATTCATTGTCATCGAATATTACTATATCGGCCTTTGAGCCAATACTTAAGCTTCCGCAATCTAGATTATAAAGCCTTGCAGGGTTAATTGTCATTTTTTCAAGTAATTTCATAAGGGATAAATGCCCATTTCTAACCAAGTTGGTAATTCCTAAAGGCAATGATGTCTCAAGCCCTATTATCCCACTAGGAGTTTTTGTTAATTCTCTCATCTTCTCTTCTGAACTATGGGGTGCATGGTCTGTAGCTATAATCTCAATTGTGTCGTCCTTTATCCCTTCGATAATTCTCATTTTATCCTCTTTTGTCCTCAAAGGAGGATTCATCTTTGCTAAGGATTTGTGTTCTAAAACTGCATCTTCCGTTAATGAAAAGTGATGTGGTGTAACCTCAGCATATACATTAGCCCCCAATCCTTTTATAAATCTAATCATATCCACAGAATTACCGGAACTGATATGCTGTATATCAATGGTGGCTCCTGTATATAATGCCAACATAGAATCCCTTGCTACCATAACATCTTCAGAAACATATGAAGCACCTTTGATTCCTAATCTCTTTGAAACCTTACCATCATTTATCCCCGGTATTCCGATGAAATTAGGATCTTCCTCATGAAAGCTCAAAGGTACATTCAATTCTTTTGCTTTTAACATTGCCTTAAGAATTGTAGCTTCATTATTTATTGGTATCCCATCATCGCTAAATCCCACAGCTCCTAATTTATAGAGCAAATCCATATCGACTAATTCTTCCCCTTTAAATCCTTTAGTGACTGCCGCTACTGTATGAACGTTTATCTTTGATTTTCCCATTTTTTCTAACACAGATTTCAATGTGTCTTCGTTATCTATTATCGGATTGGTATTTGCCATTGCAATAACAGTAGTGAATCCTCCTGCTGCTGCTGCATCTGAGCCTGTCTGTATATCTTCCTTATAGGTAAATCCCGGATCTCTAAAATGGACATGAACATCTACAAGTCCCGGAGCAACTACCATATTTTCAGCATCGATGATTTCATCATCATAAATATCATCAAATTGACCTATTGCCTTAATCTTACCATCTCTAATCAACAAATCTGCATTTTCATTGTATCCGCTACTTGGGTCTATTATTCTCCCATTTTTTATTATCATTGTTGGTCTCCTTTCAAATATTCTAAGATTATCTTTGCACCAAGAGCTGCATCATCAGTTCTTGCTTCTTCCTCGGGATTGTGACTTATCCCTTCTTTGCACGGTATAAAAATCATCCCCGTTTTAGTTATGTTAGCTAATTTCATGGCATCATGTCCTGCACCGCTGGGCATAATTTTATGTTCTATTCCTAAGTTTTCAGCAATACTCGAAAGCTCTTTTATTAAATTTACGTCCAATTTCACTGCTTCTGTTGAAGATATAAATTGTATATCACAAGATAAGTTCCTCTTTTTACATACTTCATTGATCAATCTCTCAATCTTAATTCTAATATCTTCCATAACGCTATTGTCTCCATCTCGAATATCAATTGAAAATATGACTTCTCCTGGAATTACATTGATTGAATTTGGAAAATTGTCTATGACACCTACTGTTGTTACTGCATTGGAAGTAAAATCTCCTTGACCGATCTTTTCAATGCCTAAAATAATCTCTGCCGCACCACAAAGTGCATCTTGTCTAAGATTCATGGGTGTTGCGCCTGAATGTTCAGCTAATCCTCTGATTTTAACTTGTAGTCTGATATTACCTGCAATTGCGCTTACAACTCCAATTCTAAGACTTTCACTTTCCAAGATTCTGCCCTGTTCTATATGAAGTTCCAAATAGTTCTTAACTCCTTTTATCTTTTCCGGTGATTCATTATATCCTCTATTTGCAAAGATATCTTCCAGTTTTTCTCCTTTTTTGGACTTAAGAACTTGAAAATATTTCGGATTAACTCCGTTTGTAATCAACTCACTCCCAAGAGTACTCTTCATAAAATTGCTTGACTCTTCACATCGAAAGGCAACTACTTTTAAAGGAATGTTAAGCTTTTCTTCCTTTATTATCTTAATGAGCAATAAGCCTACGGCAACTCCCAATACACCATCATACCTTCCGCCATTTACCACAGAATCCAAATGTGAACCAACCAAGTAGTATTCTTCATAGTCACCTAAGCTTAAAAAGGTATTTCCCACCTCATCAGCTGTTACTATATATCCTTCCTCTAAACCGATACGACTTAATTCTTCATGCATTTTATCTTCGTCTACAGTATATGCAAGTCTTGTAACTCCACCGTTTTTATCGGCACCAATATGGTAAAATCTTTTCATAATATAATTTAAGTAATCAGTTGATTTCTCTAATTCCATGCTAATCACCTCCACACTATTGAATTTAATTGATGCAAACCATTTCACTTCTACTCAATTAAATATTATCACACTTTACTTGTTTCCAATATGTACAACTGTACAAAATTACCATCAATTATTTGTATAAAAAAATCCCTAGGATTTTTATCCTAGGGTCAGCCTTTAATCTTTTTATATAATAAAAATAAATATAAATTGAAATTGTGTTCAAAGATTGAAGTATCATATCCGGTTATCTCTTTGACTTTCTTCAAACGATATCGTACGGTGTTTTTGTGGATGAATAGATCCTCACTGCATTTTGCAACATCCATATTATTGGCATAAAATGATTCTAATGTAAGCAATAAATCACTATCTATATTATCAAATTTTTTATCAAAGATTACATCTCCATTTTCCCTTAGACATTTCTCCAAAACTGAATAGATTTTTAATTCATCGTAGCAATATACGTAGCAATATACATAGTTATGATTGTTAAATACCTTACCAAGCTCCAAAACCTCTAATGAATGAAAATAGGATTTCTTGAGACATTCTAAACCCTCTCCTATAGAACCAACACCTACTTTTACATCTTCCAATCCACAGATCTTAACGTTTTTATCTATAAGTTCAAGGATACTTTTTAAATTATTTTCGATATCTTTTTCTTCACTTGCAAAAAACAATATTGTTGATTTTTCTTCCATAGTAACTACCGGGTTATATGTGAATTTTATTAAAGTATCACTTTCCTTAGCTATTGATTTTGCAGTCTTTCTCAATATATTTTCTTCTTTATCATTTGTTTTATGATTGATATTTAAGGTTATGGCTAATGTATAACTTTCTTGTATATTGAACCCTAAAAGCTTTCCTCTTTGAAGCATGATTGCATAATTGTCATAATTGTTAAATATTATATCTTTCATATATTTTTCAATCATGTAATCAATATCCCTATCTTCAAGGATTTTATCCATAGCATTTACAATTATCTCAATATATGTCATTTCTACCGGAATTTCAACTAAAACCAAACCCCTGCAATCTGCTCTTTCTATTATTGATTTATCCAATTCTTTCACATACGGAACTATTTTAATTGCCAAGCATGAACAATTTTCATCTGCCAAACTATCTATTAGCTTTGTTTGTTCTATTATACTGTCTTTGAACGCAAAAAGGCTTGTAATTAAAAAGTCGTTACCCTTTAACCATTTAACTATATCCGGGACTTCCAGCACAGTTACATATGAAACTCTTTTATTTAAACCTTGTTTGCCACCGATAACTTTTAATTTTCTTAATGCAGGTATAGATAAGATATCTTTAACAGTTGCCAATGTTTAAACCTCCTATGTAATGCAATTCACAACCTAATTCAATTCATAATTAAAAACAGTAAAGAACTAATAACTAAGAGTGAAGAGTAAAGGTGTCACTCAACTGAAAGGATAAACAAAAATGCTCTTTTAAACCTTAAGTTATGGCCATAAAGAGCATTAGCTTCAGCAATATTTATCTGGTTTTAGGGTTGGCAATTTCCACCTTTACCCTAGTACCTTTTATCCTCTTATCCGTTAATTGACTTACTACATCCTTACCATATTCTTTCGGTACTTCAACAAAAGTAAATTTATCAAACATGTCAATATTGCCTACTAAATTCTTATTCAAATTAGTCTCCTGAAGCAGCGCAGACAATATATGTCTAGGACTTACTCCCTTTCTCTTCCCTATATTGATATAAAGTCTTACCATTCCTCCGGTGTTTTTACAACCTCTTGATTTGGACTTATTCCCTTTATCCACCATATCCAGTTCTTCATGCCCATCCAGTCTGTTTTCCTGCATGTAGAATTTAAGAAGCGCTGCTGCTATGTCGATTGAGGTATAGTCATCTTGCAATAGGGAGTCTACTATCTTTTCATATTTGGATAATTCTCCTCTATCCACTTCTTCTTTTATCTTTTCAAGCATACTCAAAGTATATCTTTCTTCTATATCCTTAAGGGTCGGCAAGTCTCTTCTCTCTATTTTAGTCTTTGTATACTTTTGAATATCCTTTAATTTATAGATATCTCTGCCTGCAACAAAGCTAAATGCAACCCCAGCCCTGCCGGCTCTGGCTGTTCTTCCAATCCTATGGACATAATACTCTTCATCTTGCGGCATATCATAGTTTACTACAAGGTCAACATTGTCAACATCCAATCCTCTTGCAGCAACATCTGTAGCTACCAATATATCGATTGTACCCTTTCTGAATTTGCCCATTACAGTATCTCTTTGAGGTTGCTTCAAATCCCCGTGAAGTCCGTCAGCAAAATATCCACGGCCTTGCAGCTCAGTAGTAAGCTCATCTACCCTTTTCTTAGTATTGCAAAATACAATAGTCAATTTAGGGTTGTGCATATCAATCAACCTGCTTAAGATTTCAGTTTTCATATGCTCTTTTAATTCAAAATAGCATTGCTCAACCTTTGGAACTGTTAGCTCCTTATGCACTACTTTGATCATTTCCGGATCTTTCTGATATTTGGATGCAAATCTGACTATTTCATGGGGCATGGTTGCCGAGAAAAATATAGTCTGTCTTTCTTTAGGCAATGTATTCATTACAAGTTCAATATCGTCTCTAAACCCCATATCAAACATTTCATCGGCTTCATCCAGTACCATCATCTTTATGTTGTCAGTCCTTATGGTTTTTCTTCTGATATGATCTATTACTCTACCGGGTGTCCCAATAACTATTTGAACGCCTTTCTTTAAAGCACGAAGCTGTCTTTCTATAGGCTGCCCTCCATATACAGGCAATACCTGCAATCCTTTTTTAAATCTTCCCAACTTACTTACTTCTTCTGCCACTTGTATAGACAATTCCCTCGTTGGGCACAAGACCAATGCCTGTATATTTCTTTCCTCGGAATCACACATTTCAAGAATCGGTATGCCGAAAGCAGCTGTTTTTCCCGTTCCTGTTTGAGCTTGACCTATGATATCCATACCTTTTAGCAATAATGGGATGGATTTAGCCTGAATCGGCGTCATTTCTTCAAATCCCAGCTCTTGAATTCCTTTTTTTATCTCATTTGATAAATTTATCTCTTCAAAACGTAATTTTTCCATTAAATAAATTCGTCCTCCTTAATCCTTAACTTATTAAGTATATATATAATACCTACAAAATGCAAGAAAAATATTGTTTCGTCAAGCATTAATTTCTATATCAGCGTCAAATATTATTCTTTACTTAACTGTCGATATTTAGTCAATAATCTTCCATTTGAATTGTACTATCAGCCTCAGGAAATGCAATAGTTATACGAGTGCCTACATTTATCCTGCTTAATATTTCAAAATATGCTCCATGACGTTCTATTATCCATTTGGCAATAGATAAACCTAATCCTGCACCTCCGCTTTTTCGTGCTCTTGATTCGTCTGAACGGTAAAATCTATCAAATATATGAGGAAGATCATTAGAATCTATTCCAATTCCACTATCCTGTACCGTAATATTAACTTTACCTTGATTTCTTTCTACCTTCAATATAATCTCCTTTCCACTAGGTGTATATTTTATACTGTTATCAACTACAATTCTAACAGCCTGCTTAAAAAGCTGTTTATCGGCCTCCACATATGCAGGAATAGTCATATCCATTTTAAACATATGGTCTTCATCAATCATCTGCATTTCACGTACAATTTCTTCCACTATCTCACAGGAATCGAACAACTCCTTTTGAAGTACAATAGTTTCACTATCTCCTCTGGCAAGAAATAATAATTTTTCTACTAACTCCTTCATGCCCTCTATCTCACTTTTAATCGCATCAATAGACTCCTGAAGAGTCTTTTCATCTTTTTTACCCCACCGATCAAGTAAATTTATATAGCCCTGTATAACAGATATTGGAGTTCTAAGTTCATGAGATGCATTTGAAACAAATTCTACCTGTGATTGATAGGAGTCATTAATACGATTTAACATCTGATTTATAGCTGATGCTAAAGCTTTTAGTTCATTCTGTGAGCTATCCACAGATATACGTCTGTCAAGCCTACTTGCATCTATATTGCTGATTTCTCCTGCCAAATCCTTAAGATTTTGCCCATCAAAAGATTGAGCTGTATTGAGACTTTTAGTTGTTTCCGCTAATTCCGTAAGAGGTCTTAATGTCCTTCTAATTATTTTTTGACCCTTTCCTATATTTCTAAATAAAATTATTCCTTCTACTATTATTAAAATAGCAAATAACCTTAAAAAACTCATCACTTCAAGACCGATAGGATATACCACCTGATAATGCGATGAACTTATAGAAAATCCTATGGAATAACTTATAGAATTTATCTTATCTGATAATGTTCCGTTATCATATGTATGAGATATAAAAATATTTCTCCTTGCATTGTTGATTTTGACAGGCAAATAGTTTTGTATAAGCTTTGGAAGAACAATTCCTCTGGATGATTTCTCTTTTAATATCGTATATCCTTGTTCCTGATGTCTAACAGAATCTCTATTGATATCCGAGGTAGTTATTGTTTCAATTACCTCCTGAATCTCTATTTCGGTTTCCCATAAAATTACAAAAAAACTCATCAGGAAAATAAGGATATTAATCGCCAAAAATCCGGATAATAACCTTCCTATCATTTCCAAGTTGAGTTTTAATACAAGTGATGAACGTATTTTACTAGAAAAACTAATTGGGTTTTCTTCCTTTTTAAAGCTCATCTTTTATTACATACCCCACTCCTCTTACAGTGTGAAAAATTTTTATTCCAAAAGGCTCTTCAAGTTTTACTCTAAGATACCTAATATATACATCCACAGCATTTGTTCCGCCATAAAAATCATATCCCCAAATACGATCAAGTATCTTTTCACGACTTAAGACTATCCCTTTATACTCTAATAAAAAATGCAATAGATCAAATTCTTTCTTTGTTAAATATACCAATTCATCATTTACATGAACCTCTCTATTTTTGGTATTAAGACTTAAAGCTCCTGATACTAATATGTCCTTCAGCTGACCCTCATTATTAACCTCTTTTTTCCTAAGAACAGCTCTAATTCTCGCTAATAACTCTTCTATTGCAAAAGGTTTAGTGATGTAGTCATCAGCCCCACTGTCGAGCCCTGTTACTTTATCAACTATAGTATCTCTTGCAGTAAGCAATATAATGGGTATATCAGAGGACTGCCTTACTCTCCTAAGAACCTCTATACCGTTCAATCCTGGAAGCATAATGTCCAATAACACAAGGTCAAAAAGACTGGATTTGACTAACTCCAGCCCCGATCTTCCATCAAATGCCTTTTCTACTTCATACCCTTCATACTTAAGTTCAAGCTCTAAAAAACGTGCAAGTTTTTCTTCATCCTCAATTATTAGAATTTTTACCATTAGTATTATCACCTTTGAATTCTTTCTTTAAGTTTTCAGCTGCACTGGAAACTGAATCCATCGCACAATTAACCGTATCCTTTCCAAGTTCAGGACCACTAAATGCATATTTATAACCTAAGAATAGTCCTATAATCATAATTGGAATTGTAATCCAAAAAGCAAATATTATTAAAACTACTAGAATAGTAACCGGGATTGACATAATTCTTGTCTCATTTTTTATAACCTCAAAGTTATTTCTATTTCCTTTTTTAAACAGTTTCTTGACAAAGGAAATGAATTTGTTCAAAATCTCCGAAAAGGATGAGCCGGATTCATCATAAATTTCTGGTTGGACATTCCCTACAGCATCATTACTTTGATTATCTTGATATGAATCCTTGGAACTGTAATAGCCTCCATCCTTAGGGGCTTTGATTTTACCTTTCTTCTCAAGATTTATTATGGCCTCAAGAATATCTCCATTAGTCTCCTCTAGTGCATCTTTTGCTTCGTTGAAAGTAATATTTGCATACCTTCTTAATTCTTCTACTTGTTGTAAAGTAACCATAAAATAAATACCTCCTACTATTTAATATGATTAAATTATAGTAGTGGAAGCTTTAAATACAATTCAAGAAAGATTAAAATTAGATTAAAAAATACATCTGGCTTTTCATTTTACTTTCATCTCATTATAGCAAAAGAAGTCCACTTTATCAAAATTTATCACTTAAAGGGGTTGTCGCACGCGTATATACATTAATAAAATAATCTTCCTTATTATTATTCAACAATTTTATTGTATCAAAAGCATCTCCGGATTCTTTTTCTATTAAATAAAGCAATTTACTATTACCACTGGTGCTTTGAGATTCATAGGAAATTGTAAATATCTTGTTTTCTAAATCGAATGTAACATTCTTATAAGTATTTTCTACTCCATTAAATAATATATAGTGCTTATCTCCCTTTGAATAATAATACTCAAAGACTCCGTTTGCAAGATTATTTTCAGTTATGAAATCATTTAACTTTTTATCTCTTAACCTATCTATATCTATCTCTTTGACTACGATTCCATCATCTAAACTATATACATCTTTATATACCTCTCTTGTCTTAAAAAAATAACAAGCACTTAATATCAAAATAATAATTAATGAAACTAAAATTATCCTATATGATTTACTTTTCTTAGATTCAGACATTCCCAATTCCCCCAATTCTTTAAATTTATCACTCAATAGCTATATTGTACAATATAGCTACCATATTACTCAAACAATTTCAAATATTCCCCATACCCTTCTCTTTCCATATCTTCCTTTTTAATAAACCGCAAAGATGCGCCATTGATACAATATCTAAGTCCACCTTTATCCTTAGGTCCATCAGGAAATACATGGCCTAGGTGTGAGTCTGCGTATTTGCTTCTGACCTCTGTCCTTCTCATACCATGTGATGTGTCATTTTTCTCAATTACATGCTCTTCCTCTAATGGATTTGTAAAACTAGGCCATCCACAGCCTGCATTGAATTTATCCTTAGAAGAAAATAATGGCTCACCGGAAACAATATCCACATATATACCTTCTTCATAGTTTTCATTGTATTCATGTGTAAATGGTCTTTCTGTTGCATTTTCTTGTGTCACCTTATATTCTATTGGAGACAATTCTTCAATTAAAGACTCCCTTTCTGGCTTTTTAAAATCCTTATATTTCATATTTTTCACCTCAATTATATTGTTACCCATTTACAATATGATATAATATTAAGAGCATCGAAATATAGGAGGGATTGTTATGAGATGGAATTTAGATAAGCTATATACATCTTTTGAATCAAAAGAATTTCAAAGCGACTTAGGAAAATTAGATGAACAAATTATTGAATTTAACAATTGGGCTAATGAAAACTTATTATCATTGGATAATCCGGCCAAAAAAATTGAAGATTTCATAAAATTTTCAGCAGAAATTTCAACTATCCTTACAAAATTAAGGTCTTATGCCTCACTTACATCTAGTGTAGATGCCAAAAATGAATCCGCATCAAAATATAAGGATATATTATCTGTTAAAGCTTCTGAAATGACTAAACCCAATGTAATGTTTCAAAGTTTTATGAAAAATATCCATAACCTGGATGAATTGGTTGAAACCTCCGAATCCTTAAATGAACATAAATTTTATTTAAATCAAATAAAAGAAAAGTCAAAATATATGCTAAGCGAACAGGAGGAAATACTTGTATCTAAAATGTCCAACAGCGGTTCAACTGCATGGTCAAATCTTCAAAATAAAATATCCTCAACATTGCTTGTTGATATAACATTGGATGGAGAAAGAAAGCAATTGCCTCTACCTGTTGTAAGAAATTTAGCTTATGACAAAGACTCTGACATAAGGCATACAGCCTATGAAGCAGAACAAGCAGCATATATGAAAATTGAAGAATCCTCAGCAGCCGCATTAAATGGGATAAAAGGCGAAGTTATCACCACTTGCCAATTGAGAGGATACAAATCTCCGTTGGACGAAACGTTTATTATGTCCAGAATGGATGAAGAAACCTTGAATGCTATGCTTACCGCTATAAGAGAATTTCTGCCGGTATTTCACAAATATTATAGAAAAAAAGCTGAAATTCTAGGCTATAAGAATGGATTACCATTCTACGAAATGTTTGCTCCTGTTGGAAAGGTAAATAGAACTTTTACCTATGAAGAGGCTATGGAATATGTAGTTGATAATTTTAGAACCTTTAGCGATAGACTGGCTGATTTTGCACAAAATGCATATGAAAACA
Source organism: Paratissierella segnis (assembly GCF_014385195.1). Lineage (GTDB taxonomy): Bacteria > Bacillota > Clostridia > Tissierellales > Tissierellaceae > Paratissierella > Paratissierella segnis. Next base: position 101,518 of record NZ_JACRTG010000008.1, on the reverse strand, counting down.
ATTGGCTTGATGTAGAACCAAGAGATGGTAAAAGGGGTGGCGCTTTCTGCTCCAATCTCCATCCAATAAAAGAAAGCAGGATCATGGCAAACTTCAATGGAAGCTTTTCAAATATGATTACTCTGGCTCATGAATTGGGGCATGGCTATCATGGATTGAATTTAAGGGATGAATCCATCTTAAATAGCAGATATCCAATGCCAATTGCAGAAACAGCCTCCATATTCTGTGAAACTATAGTGGTAAATGCGGCTTTAAAGGAAGCAAATGAAGAAGAAGCATTTGAAATATTGGAATCTTCAATTTCGGATGCCGGTCAAGTAATAGTTGATATATTGAGCCGTTTCTTGTTTGAATCAGAAGTATTTGAAAGAAGAAAAACACACTCCCTATCGGTTAATGAACTTAAAGAAATAATGATGAATTCGCAAAAAGAAGCTTATGGGGATGGACTTGATCACGATATCCTGCATCCATATATGTGGGTAAATAAACCTCATTATTATAATGCAGAGCTAAGCTATTATAACTTTCCATATGCCTTTGGACTGTTATTCTCCAAGGGACTGTATGCAAAATATCTAAATGAAGGGAAAGAATTTGTTACAAAGTATGATGAGTTGCTAAGTGCTACCGGAAAGAATAATATTAGAGACGTGGCATTGAGAATGGGAATTGATGTTCATGATCCGGAGTTTTTCAGAAGCTCATTGAGATTGATTGAACAGGATATTGAAAAATTTATGGAACTGGCTGATAGATAAAAAACAATTCACAATTCACAGTTCACAGTTCACAATTCACAATTCACAGTTCACAATTCACAATGCACAATCGACCCTTGGGTCATCCTGCCGTGTACCCTTTGTAGTCTAAGGGTGAGGTGGACAGTATAAGCACTGCTTTCTAAGGATCTCCGGTTTTAAAGATAGGTAAAAAGTAAAAGGTAAGAGGTAAAAGATAATGAAGAACTAAGAGTGAAGAGTGAAGAGTTTGTTAGGGTCGAACTTTGGGGAATTACGCATAGATTCTTCGCTACGCTCAAGAATGACTCAATCAATGATTATACTGCACTTATAGACCCAAGATTTCTGCTGTTGTCATCCTGAGCATAAAGCGAAGGATCTCTGTTTTATTGATATTATAAATGCTATAAGATTCTTCGCTACGCTCAAGAATTACCCAAGCAATGAATCGGGGTCTTAAAAGGGATATAGTAAGGTTGTTGATGTGAAATCGACAACCTAAAATTTTTCGCATTTTTTTATAATATTTTGTTGACATCCTTTATATTTTATTATATACTAAATTTAACAACTTACTATATTGCATTGAGTTGTCAGTTGGCAAATATATGGAAAGGAGGCCAATAAAATGTTATTAACTACTGGATACCTAATAAAGGATAAATATAATACAAGAAAACGCGAAGAATATACTATTGAATTGATACCTAAGGCTAATTTAAATGAAGTTATAGATTTACAGCTTGAAGTGTATGAAGGAATTGATAATAAAGAAATATTATATTTAGATTCCTATGATGAAATGTATGAAGATTTAAAAAATGGAGCTAAGGTAATTGGTGTCCGCAACAATAGAGGTAAACTCATCTCATATAGATATATTGGCTTTCCGGGAAAAGATTCTCGAAATTTAGGGTACGATATCAACCTCCCTAAAGATGAATTGGATAGTGTAGTGCATTTAGAAACCACAGTAGTGAAACCTATTTATAGGGGAAATAACTTACAAAGTTTGACCCTAGAAATTGCAACTGAATTGGTTAAAGAAGAAGGCTACAAACATTTGCTATGCACAGTTTCACCATATAATTTTTTTAGTTTGTATAATGTAATGAAAAATGGTCTAAAGATAAAAAAGTTGAAGAAAAAATATGCGAGAACTGAAAATGAGGAAGGCATGTGGAGATTTATACTACATAGGGATTTGAAAAATCCTTATTCCAATCCGGTAGATTTAGTAGTCTCCAAATGGGCTAATCTTGAAAAACAAAAAGAACTAATAGAAGATGGCTATATAGGGTTTGAAATATTTAAAGATACTAGGCTTTTGAATTATATGAAATTCGAAAATTAATAAAAGGACTTGGTGCTCCCCCTGCACCAAGTCCTTTTTTCATGAATAGACATGGATTTAGTAAATTTCTATTGAATCCTCTTCTTTTATCGTCCCGCCCTTTAAAACCTTAGTAAATATGCCTTCCTTTGGCATTACGCATTTCCCCACAGTCTTAGCTATTTCACATCCCGTGTGACATTCCTTTCCTATTTGAGTTACCTCCTGAACGGTCTCACCAATTTTCAATTTTGTGCCTATAGGCAATTCATATACAACTATTCCTTCGGTTGTAATATTCTCAGCAAAATCTCCCGGATATACTTCCAGACCTTCTTTTCGCATTTTATTGATGCTTTCGATTGCAAGCAAGCTTACTTGTCTATGCCAACTACCGCTATGAGCATCATTTTCCAGTCCATAATCTTCTATAAATAACCCGCTTCCTATAGGCTTTTTAGCTATACCTTTTGTATCTGATATATTGACAGAAACAACCTTACCCAAACATCTCCTATATTCACCGGACTTTCCACCGGTCTTTTTTATCAATTTTACTTCTTCTATAATCATGCCTCTATCAATAGCCTTGCACATATCATAAATAGTAAGACAAGCTATGGATACAGCTGTCAAAGCTTCCATTTCCACACCGGTTTTACCTGTTGTTTTTATCTCAGCCTCCACGTCTATATAATTTTCTTGTATTGAAAATCGGATATCCGATCCGTTTAAATTTATATTGTGACACATGGGTATTATATCGCTTGTCCTTTTAGAACCCATAATTCCTGCTACTTGGGCTACAGACAAAACATCTCCCTTGGTAATAAGACCTTGTTTTATTTTTTCTACTGTTTCTTCCTTCATTTTTATTCTTCCGGTAGCTATTGCCGTTCGCTTTGTATTTTCCTTTTTAGATACATCTACCATATGAGCTCTGTCGTTTCCATTGAAATGAGTGAATTCCATAACTAACCTCCTATCTGATTCATATTTTTGTAAATATATTTTTCATACTCAAGATGATGTTCTTCTTCCTTTATTAAAATGGATTCCATAATAATCTTCTTAACATCTTTCCCTTCTGCTAAAGCGCTCCTTAAATCTATTTCCCTATCTGAATGTAAACATAACTTCAATTTTCCTGTTGATGTAAGTCTTACTCTGTTACAATTCTTGCAAAATTTACATGATATAGGGCTAATTAAACCAATTTTCCCTATGGCGTTAGGTAGTTTATAATAAACTGCCGGAGAAGACTTGTCCTCACATTCTAGAGCTATAAGTTCCTTTGCCGATTTCAATACCTCATTGTTTGAAATAAAATTATCCTTTGCAAAATCGGCTGCCTCACCTATAGGCATAAGCTCTATAAATCGTGCCTCTATATCATTATCAATAGTTAAGTTGATGAAATCTTCAATCTCATCATCATTAAACCCACCAATTAAAACAGTATTTATCTTAATGGGAGTAAGTCTCATTTTTTGAGCCTCCTCAATACCCTCTAATACACTAAAGATATTGCCGCCACCAGTTATGGATTTATACTTTTTTTCATCCAAAGTGTCAAGGCTTATGTTAAGTCTATTTAATCCTGCATTTTTTAAGCCTGCAATATTGTCCTTGATTAGTGTCCCATTGGTTGTCATAGTTAATTCCCTAATTCCGTTAAGCTTTGAAACCCTTTCTATTAAATCAATTACGCCATGTCTTATTAAGGGCTCCCCGCCGGTGAACCTAATCTTTGTGATGCCTAATTGTACAAATATCTCTATGAGTTCATAAATTTCCTCTAAGGACAATATATCATCATGCTTTAATTTATCGATGCCTTTTTCAGGCATACAATATTTACATCTTAAATTGCATCTGTCGGTTAATGAAACCCTTAAGTAATTTATCTCCCTATCAAAGGAATCCTTCATGATATCACCATATTCTCATTAAATAATTTATTGTTCTATACCTACACTCCCCCACCAAATTGGCAATTTGGATAATGACACTTTTCACAATCCAAACAAAGTCCGCCATAACCCAATTTTGACAGATGAGCCTTGTCAATTTTTATGTTTGCCGCGGCATAGGGGAGTACAATATCAAAAATGGTATTTCTCTTGTACATTGCGCACCCCGGTACTCCCATAACAGTAGTATCATCATCAAAATAGGCTAACAAAAACATGGCTCCGGGTAGTACCGGCGCTCCATAAGTGACTATTTTAGCTCCGCTTATCTTTATAGCTGCCGGAGTTAAATCATCCGGATCAACGCTCATACCTCCGGTACAAATAATCAAATCCGCTCCTCTCTCTTTAATTTCAAGAATAGAGGATTTAATTCGTTCAGTATCATCATCACTGGTAATATGTTCTATAACTTCGACCCCTTGATTTTTTAGCTTTTCAGCTATAATTGGAGTAAAGGTATCCTTGACCCTCCCATAAAATACTTCATTGCCGGTAGTTACAATTCCGGCTTTTAGTTTTTTAAATGGAGTAATCTTTAATATAGGTTTATTCCCTACTATTTTTTTAGCACTATTCAACTTTTCATCCTCAATAACTAAAGGAATAATACGCATTCCGGCAAGCTTTTCTCCTGCTTTCACAGGCAGATTTCCCATTCTTGTTGCTATCATTATATCGTCCAATTGATTTATTCTATTCAATTTTTCCACATCAACTTGGAAAAAACCCTCTTGAGTTGCCTTAATCTCTACCTTCCCTTCCTTTACATCTGTTGCAGCCATATAATCGTTTAGACATAATTTAGACAATATATAAGCCGCCTCATCCTCATGGATCATTCCTTCTTTTTTTTCATATACGTAAATATGTTCTTTACCCATTGACAAAAGAAGGGGAATATCCTTTTTTTCAATTATATGCCCTTTTCTGAAAGCAGCGTCTTTTATCTCATCTTTTACTATTCTGGTCATATCATGACATAATACACTGCCTACCGCATCTTCTATCCTTATTCTTTTCATAATATCATTCCTCGAATAAAAGTAATTCTTTGAGATAATTCATCATATATAATTTATATATAATACATATCAAAATATGCTATATATCGTTAAATTGATATTAATCGGTAGTAATTCACTATATTTGAATTAGGTTTTAATTGAATGCCTATAGTTTGAAGGAGTGATAAATAATGCTCTTCGTAGACATAAAAAAGAAATTGGGTAATTTTGTTCTAGATGTAAATTTCAATATAAATTCCGAAGTTTTGGCTTTATTTGGTCCTTCAGGCTGCGGGAAAAGTATGACCCTAAAATGTATAGCAGGATTGGAAATTCCTGATGAAGGCATAATTCAACTGAATGGGCGAACACTTTTTGACAGCAATAACAAAATAAATTTAAAACCTCAAGAAAGAAGGGTAGGACTTTTATTTCAAAATTATGCCCTATTTCCAAACATGACTCTTAAGCAAAATATTGAAATCGGTATACCAAAATCCAATAAAAATAAATATGCTACAGTAGAGGAGATCATGAGTGATTTCCATCTGAAAAGCTTAGAATACAATTACCCTCATCAATTATCCGGAGGTCAGCAGCAGCGGACAGCCTTGGCAAGAATGCTTGTTAATTCCCCTGAAATACTAATGTTTGACGAGCCCTTTTCTGCACTGGATGATTTTTTGAGATGGCAAATGGAACAAGAACTTATATCCATATTAAAAAAACATAAAGGAAGCGCTCTATATGTTTCGCATAATGGTGACGAGGTATTTAGAATAAGCGACAAAATAGCTATTATGAATGATGGAAAGATAGAAGAAATAGGTGAAAAAGAAGAATTGTTTAATAATCCAAGGTCAAAACATACTGCTATTTTAACCGGATGTAAAAATATATCCAAAGCCGATAAAGTAAATGATTATGAAGTTTATGCTAAGGATTGGAAAATTAGATTAAAAAGCAGTAAGTACATAAAGGATAATGTTAAAAACGTGGGCTTATATCAAGATGGAATCAAGTTCGCAAATGATGAAAATTGTGAGAACTTATTTAGATTGAAAATTAAAGACATAGCAACAAATCCGTCTTCAACCACTCTGATGCTTGAAAATAAAAATTCTAACTATATTTATTTAGAGATACCTAATAGCGAGCTGAAATCTAAAGTCAATGCTGAACACATTGATGTCAGTATAGACAAAAATAAATTGTTATTATTATATTAAAACGCATTTACAAACTAATTTTATATATGCAGCATTTATTCTTTTGTTTATTGTATCTAACTTCCACACTCGGAGGTTTCGCCTTTTAATATTTCCAGTCCATGATGGATGCTATCTAAAATATAGTCCAAGGATTCTCTTACTGCCTTAGGGCTTCCCGGCAAATTTACTATGAGCGTTTGATTTCTTATTCCTGCAACACCCCTCGAAAGCATACCCCTAGGTGTTATTTGGAGGCTATTAGACCTTATAGCTTCAGCTATGCCGTTTGCCATTCTGTGACAAACTTTTGCAGTTGCTTCCGGCATCACATCTCTTAAGCTAAATCCTGTCCCACCTGTGGTTAAAATTAAGTCAACTTTCAAATCATCTGCCATTGAAATCAATTCTTGTAAAATAATTTCTTCCTCATCAGGCACGATTATTTTTCTTTCTACTTTATATCCCTTAGCTTCTACCATTCCCACAATCAATTCTCCTGATTTATCTTCTCTTTGTCCCGATGAACCTTTGTCGCTTGCTGTTATTACCCCTACTTTAAACATAAACTCACTCCGTCCAATTAGATTATTAGTTATATCCTTTTCTAAACTTCTATTATTATAACAACGATAAAGCTAAATTTAATAGTTCTATTCCTATTATTATACTATATAATTATTTTATAAGAACTGAAAGGATGATAGCTTTGTTACATAATATAAATGATAATATACTTTTAAATTATTTAGTTTTAGTAAATCTAATAACTTTTGCTGCGTTTGGAGTGGATAAGTACAAGGCGAAATGGAATAAATGGAGGATACCTGAATCCAATTTAATTTTTTTATCAATAATAGGGGGATCCGCAGGTGGTATACTTTCTATGTTAATCTTTAAGCATAAAACTCATAAGATGAAGTTTAAAATAGGGATGCCAATTATTTTATTGTTGCAGATACTAATTTTCATATATTTTATAATATAATTTCAGGGGTTATAAATTGTGAATTGCCCCCAAAGGTGTCATCCAGAGCAAGGAGCAGGCATCTTCGGTTTTAAGACCACGATTCACTGCTTTCGTCATTCTTGAGCGTAACGAAGAATCTCATATTTTATTGAATTTTAAATAGACATAAATATCCTAGTGGGCGGATAGGACCATCCGCCCCTACAAAATGACAACAGCAGAAATAATACTGCAAAGCTCGATCCTAGCCTCTCTTCACTCTTAGTTCTTCACTCTTCACTATCTTTTCAATTGTGAATTGTGAATTGAATTAAGTTGTGAATCGTAAATTGTGAATTGGTCAGGAGTGTTATTATGTCCTATACAAATTTAAAATATCAATTAAAAATAAAAATTTATAAAGATACTCCAAGTTTTGGTCCGGGTGTCGTTGAGATAATGGAATTGGTTGAAGAAACCGGAAAGTTGTCCGAAGCTTATAGAATTATGGGACTATCATCGAGTAAAGGTTGGAAAATAATTAAACGCGCTGAAGATGACCTTGGATTTCCCTTGATTATTAGCGTTGTAGGGGGAAACGGCGGAGGAAGTTCTGAACTCACTAAAGAAGGCATAGATATATTAAATAGGTATCAAAGTTTTATAAATGAAGTCAAAATTGATGCGGATAAAGCTTTTAAAAAGTACTTCTAATATTATTCGTATTGTGCGCCCTAAAAGGAAAAGGGCGATTAAAAAAATAAGCGTTCATCTCGATTGAGATGACTGCAAATTAAGGGGGATTTAAAGATGACTTTTAAAAAATTAATTGGTATTTGTTTGGTAATTCTGTTGTCCTTATCATTATTAGCCGGATGCAATAAAGAGCAAGAAAAGATTCCAGCTGCCAATGAAGAAAATGTTGAATTATTAATTTCTGCAGCAGCAAGTTTGACAGATGTACTGAACGAAATCAAGGAAATTTATAAGGAAATTGAACCTCATACTACTCTTACATATTCATTTGGAAGTTCGGGGGCTTTACAAACACAGATAGAAGAAGGCGCACCGGTTGATATCTTTATGTCAGCTGCACAAAAACAAATGGACACCTTGACAGAAAAGGGTCTTATATTAGATGAAACAAATAAAACATTATTAGTCAATAAAATTGTGCTAATAACCCCTGCTAACAGCAATTTGAGTCTTTCTTCTTTTGAGGACTTGATAAAAGATGAAGTCGGGAAAATTGCAATAGGGGATCCGGGAAATGTGCCCGTCGGGCAATATAGTGAAGAAATATTTGAAAATCTAAACATAAAAGATAAAGTAAGTCCAAAAACAGTATTAGGTAATGATGTGAGAGCTGTATTAACATGGGTTGAAAATGAGGAAGTAGATTGTGGCATTGTATATGCTACCGATGCTTATACAAGTGATAAAATAAAAATAATAACTGAAGCTCCGGCAGGAAGCCATAAGGAAGTAAATTATCCGGTAGCTGTAGTTAAAACAAGTAAAAATGATGAAGCTGCAAAGAAGTTTATAGACTTTTTATCTACAGATAAGGCTATAGCTCTATTTGAAAAATACGGCTTTTATATGAAATAATTAGGACACTATTATGAATTATTCTCCATTGTTAATATCCTTAAAGGCAGCTATAATTTCTACATTTATTACTTTCATTATAGGCATTTATAGTGCCTATTTTGCAACAAAATTGAATAAATTAAGGGGACTGTTAGATGGGATTTTAACTCTTCCGCTGGTGCTGCCTCCCACAGTTGTTGGATTTTTCCTATTGACCTTACTTGGGAAAAACAGCATTATAGGAAAACTCTTATCTTCATTTGATTCATCAATTATATTTTCCTCCAGCGCAACCATTATAGCTTCTACAGTGGTATCTTTCCCCTTAATGTACAGAACCGCCCGTGGCGCTTTTGAACAGCTGGACAGAAATATTGTCTATGTTGCTAGAACACTTGGATTAAAGGAACATGAGATATTTTGGAAAATTGTAATGCCAAATTGTTTTTCCAGCATTATGGCAGGTACTATTCTCTCATTTGCCAGAGCCATGGGAGAATTTGGCGCAACAATTATGATTGCAGGCAATATTCCCGGAAGAACGCAGACTATGGCGGTAGCGGTTTATAGTGCTGTACAAGCCGGCGATAGGGCATTGGCATATAGATGGGTTTTAATAATGGTATTGTTATCGTTTGTCTCGATTCTTCTTCTGAATAATTTTGAAAGCAAGCGATATGGTAAGCTGAGAGCGTAAGAAAATCAATTTAATGCTTTCATATGTCCTCCGCTTTTATGGTTTTTGACCGATAAGATCTCAGCAAGTATGCTAATTGCAATTTCTTCAGGGGAATTGTCAGCAATATTAAGCCCAATAGGAGAATATACCTTTGATAATTGATAATCTGTAATACCCCTGTTTTTCATCGTACTGAACATATTCATGACTTTCTTTTCGCTGCCTATAACTCCAATATATTTTGCTCTTGAATTTATTACTGCTTCTAGGGCTTCACCATCATATTTATGCCCTCTTGTTACTATGACAATATATGTATTTTCACTTATCTTGTACTCTTTCAATTCTTTATCAATTTTTCCTATAATTAATTTCTTGGCATTGGGAAATCTCTCATGACTTATGAATTCTTCTCTATCTTCAAATATTACGATATCAAAATTTAAGAGAGACGCCACATTATATAATGCCAATGAAACATGCCCTCCTCCTACAATTAATATCTCCGGACTAGGTTTAAACACCTGAATAAATATTTCAATTTCACCGCCGCAAACCATTCCTTCATCTGCTAAAGTTAAAAAGATACTTTTATCTTCTCCATCTTCTATAGCTTCTAATGCTAATTCTATAATCTTTTTTTCTATGGCTCCACCGCCTATCGTTCCAATAATTGAGCCATCTTTTAGAACTGTCATTTGAGTTCCGACAACTCTTGGTGTAGACCCGTTGGATTTTGTAATGGTCACCAAGGCAAGCTCAGCACCTTTTCCTGCAAGTTCCAGTGTTTTCTTTAAGATAAATATATCCAGCATTTATTTTTCCTCCTTACGTAAATACAAGAGTGCCTCCAATACGCCGCCGCCTATGGATCTTGCTTTATCAGAAATCGTAAATGCATTTATCCTCATGCTTCTAGGGTCAATATCCCCTATTTTGAGTCCTTTGCTTACAGACAACCCGTCTTTTATAAGCCCCCTTACTATTCCTGAAATTCCGGCACAAATATATTCATCCCCTATTTTACAGATGGGAGTGTCTTTTTCAACGTAGTCACCTATTTTATAGATATTAGAAATAATTCCATCCTTTAAAGCTCTAATAACCCTTTCTTCACTATACCCCATTATAGTTCCCGGAATCCCTGTATCCACCTGTGCGCTTCCTTCATACAAAACCTTTCCGAGATTATGACCTCTTATACTTTCGACAACCAAGTCCACATCTACTCCGGTCTCAAATCCCGGTCCTACCCCTATCGTTATAGGAGCCATCTCCCTCGTAGTGCCTAAATTCTTCTTAGCTAAAATGCTATCTACGACTGCTATTGGCTTTAATATCTTGATACATTCTCCAGCTTCATCTACAAAAACAGGTATCTCACCCTTGTTTATAGAGTTATAGATGCCTCCTATTCCCTTTACATGAACTGCCTTTACACCTTCTACTATTACTTCTTTTTCATATATAGCTTCACTAAAGGAGACTGCGCGTCTTACAGACAAAGGATTTTTGATTTCCAGTATAACAACATTAAATCCGGACATAAATAATCTATGAGCTATACCAGTTGCTACGTCTCCTCCACCCCTTATGATTACTATATCCATATAAACACCTTTCTTCACAATTCACAATTCACAGTTCACAATTAAAGAAGAGTGAAAAGTGAAAAACAATTTCTACATTTATGGCTTTAGAGGCAGATTCATTAAGAAACTTTTCCCAATAACAACTTCTATAGCGGTATCTTTCAATTCCAATTCAATTTTCTCAACAACACCTAGTTTACTATCATCTACTTTGTTTAGAAAAAGAATTTTTCTCCCCTTTGCACCTTTAAAAACCCCATCTTTATGTATTGATAATTTTACAATATCATTATACTCGATTATATGATAAATTGATGTTTTAAGAACATCTGCCATTATTTCCTGTCTATGAGCTATGTCACATATTCTTTGACCCAAACAATCAATGCCAATCATACCTACTGTAATAGTTGTAAGATTCGATACAACCGGCTCATGACTTAAAGGAGCTTTTATTGGCTTTCCTCTAGAGCCATCTGCTTCTATTAAAATATAATCAAATATATCCATATTGATTAAATCATCTATTTTTGAAATATTGCTAACTTTAAGTTTACCGTCTGTCTCATATTCTCCATAAACTGTTATTGAATTTTTTCTAGGGATATAACCATAAGGCATATCCCCAATAAAAATAGCATCATATCCTTTTTTAGGCTTAAATATTGCTGTTGACGTTGTTGATAATACAGTCCTGCCCTCATTTTTTAGTTCGACAGCCAGCATCTCTATAACTGTAGTTTTACCGCCTCCGCCAACAAAAGAAATCACTTCTTTTTCGTTTAAGTTTAATTTTTTGATTAAATATTCTTTACTCATTGCTTCTAAATCCACTTCTACTCTCTCTTTATACTATGCTGTCTTCCTTGGGATTATTTGCATTTATTCACAAAGTAATTGAACAATTTTGCAAATTCAATATCATTATATATCATTGCCTCAGGATGGAATTGAACCCCTAAAACAAATTTATCATTTGTAGATTCTATTGATTCAACTATTCCATCGACAGCAGTGGATGTTACCTTTAAATTTTCTCCTAAATCTTTTATACTTTGATGGTGTTGAGAGTTTACAACCAATTTATCCTTTTCAAATATCTCATATAGTAGGCTATCCTTTAATACATTTATAGTATGAAACCCCTGACATACATTTTCGCTGTACACATGGGCAATGGAGTAAGGCAATTGGACAAATATATCCTGATAAATTGTCCCCTTCAATGCAATATTTATTATTTGTAAGCCTCTGCATATTCCCAATACTGGAATATTTCTTTCATATGCACGTTTAAATAATTCCAATTCCATTTTATCTCTAGCTATAGAAATAGAGCCGATTTCTTTAATTGGCTCCTCACCAAAATTTAAAGGTGAGATGTCTCCTCCGCCTGTCAATAGTAGACCATCTACCAAATCAAGGTAATTGTCTATTTTATCCCCATCCATTACTATAGGAAGTACTATTGGAGTTCCTCCACCGTCAAGTATTGCGTCCACATAGTTATTGTTTATTTCCAACATTTTTCTATTTACTAATTGTTCATATTGGGCTGTCAAGCCAATTATTGGTCCCATGAAACCTCTCCTTTATAGATATTTATTAAACCAAATACAAGCTTCTTCCATCATGTTGGTTGTTACAAAATGATTCAAATAAGGGTATTCAACAAATCTTACCCTTGACTTATCCTTATATAAAGGTAATATTTTCTCATAAAACTTCCTTTGAGGATTGGGATTTACTACCATATCACTGCCACCATTTAACATCAACACAGGTCGGTCAACTAATTTGTCAAGATGGTTCATTGGATCAAATTTATCAATCTTTTCTTGTATTTCCATTGCAGGCTCTCCAAACCCTTCTAAAGATTCCTTAAATATAATATTCGATTGCTCCCAATTAAATGATCCATTAAATACAACTGATGCTTTAATATTCGGAATTTTAGTAAAAACTCCTGCCGTTGTAAAGCCCCCCATAGAATGCCCCGCAACCCCTATTCGTTCCGAATCTGAATTTAAGCTATTTATAGCATAATCTATAATTTCATTTGCTTCGTCAATATTTTTTAAAATTATATTCCAAAAATACTTAACAGCACTTTGTTGGTTATAATTATGTAGTGCATTTCTTTCTCCATGATAGATGGAATCCGGAATTATAACCTGATATCCCAGACTACATAATATGAAACCCCTAAATCTTTGTGCTGCCTTACTAGATGACCAGCCATGATAAAACACAATAGTTGGAAAGTACCCTATTTCCTCCTTTGGAGTAAATATCAAGGTAGGTATATCCCCAATCTTTATATTCTTTTCAATAATATTTTTAAACTCCACAGTTCGTACTCCTCCCATGTACAATATTATATTATTCATTATATCAATTTTCCGTTCTAAAAACCAATAAAATACCCCACCTATTAAGATGGGGACTTGTTTTTATTACTTATAGGACTTCCTCTTGTCTAGTAAGTTTTTTTGTTATCCGGTCTTTACCTTCAACAATACGAGTTACCATCATCGAAGCAACGGTATCCCCAGTAGAGTTTAACCATATCGCAGGTGGAGCAACTAAAAATCCTATAGGGATGTTGCATACCCTACCAACATAAAATAGATACTACGCCAAAATCCACATAACAAGTGATGGTAACAAAATATTCAAATATTTATTTTCTTTCATTTGGTATTTTCGTTTAAGATTTGTAGTTATTACAATCATCCATGAAGCCGAATGTTATAATTGGTGAAATTTTATGATATTTTTGGGCTAGATAAGCAGACTTACTTATAACGGAGCATGGCCATAGGGCACTTATAATTAATATAATTACAAATATTATTATAAGAGTATTAAACATCTTATCTGTCTTATTTATCTTATCCATTTATAAGTCTCCCACGATTATATTTAATACCTAAAGTGAACCTATTTTGATTTCTATTAATTTCTATTTCATGGTTTGAGTAACTAGATATTCTTTAGACTATCAGGTGCCTTAGGTTGATATAATGCTCCCCAACAACCTACCCCAATGCAAGTTTTAGGAGTTAGCGACAATAATACTATCAAACATACAATACAAATCTTTACATTAGATTTTTTCATATAAAAATTCCCCCTTTAATATATAAACAATCGAAGGGGGAATTTTGTTACACTTATTTTAAATTTATTTGTTTTTTTCTAAGCTCTCTGCCATCTTAATCATTTCTTCTAATTCTATATCTGATAAAACATAGAAACTTGATTCTTCATTATTCCAAAATAATGCAATGAAATCTCCTTTTATTAAAGCTATTCCTTCTTCTCCATTGATCTCTACATCTTCTTTCACTGCATCTTCAGAATCTAATTGATAACTAGTACCATTTGGCGATTGATCAAACAATATTTTCTGGCTGTTCTCATTTGTAAAAGTAATTATTACTGTTTTACCGAATTCCTCTATGGAGTCTAATTCAAAACCTTCAGGGATATATCCTGGAACATAGTATCCTTTTATTTCATTGTAAGAATTATCTTCTATTGATTTATCTTCTTCAACTTTAATACCTAAATACCTTTCAGTGCTTTCTATTATTAAATTAAATACTCTTGCCCTAAACGCATCTACGGAAACTGTCAATACTGTCATTGAAATAGCAACTACAAGAAATATAATAGCTGCTTTATTCGTGATATTTTTAAATATACTCCAATTTCTGTTTTTTCTTTTAGTGTTGTTAATATCACTATTGAATTTATAAAACCATTCATCTAATGATTTAGGCGTGTTCATTTTATTTATTTCTTCTCTATTAGAATCAAGGTCTTGATTAAGATTTTGAACATGATGGTATCCAACATAACTAAAAAAAGCTTTATCTAATATTTCTTGCTGTTCGTTATTGTCATTGTTTAAATTCAACAAAATCTACCTCCTGCTCTAAAATTCCCTTTATTGCTCGCTTTGCTCTATGTAATCTAGCCCTAATATTACCTTCTGTTATATTTAGCAATTTGGAAATTTCCGAATTGGAATATTCGTGATAATATTTCAGTGTTAGTATATCAGCATATGACGGGTTGATTTCTTCTAATTTCTCTGCTATTAACTTAGCTTGATCTAATCTTATGATTTCTTCTTCCAAGCTCAAATCCTCCGATTGAAGTTCTATTTTTTCATCATATGGTGTAGGAGATATTTGTTTTCTTCTGTTATATATATTTATAGAAAGGTTTCTAACTATAATAACAAATAACCCTCTTGTTTTGTTACACTCAATTGTATCTATTTTTTCAATTATTGAAGATATTTTTATTATTGCCTCTTGGACAACATCTTCTGCTTCCTGTTCATCTTTTAGTATGTTGTATGCAGTCCATAATGCATCCTTTTTATAGCTAATATATATTCGCTCCAACTTACTCCTTACTTCTTCATTTTCGATAACCATTAAAAAAACCAGCAATATGATTCCCCCTTTTATCGAAGATACTTGTTATACTTGGACTAAACCTATTCTCATCAATGTTCATATTAATTGTCTATATGTTGAAAAGGTGCATATATTGCCTTAAGAATATCAATTATCTAAGTATAATTCAACCCTAACTGTATAGATGACATGTTTCAGGGTGTAAAGACATAAAAGATAATTTTATAAAATTATTTTTTACAATTTATAGTAAGAAGAGGAGATTTCTCCACTTCGGTCGAAATGACGCCTTCAGCGTAATTAATATAAAATAAAGGCACTAATCATTAAAGACATATTAAATAAAGCTATAATTAATTAGTACCTTTGTTAGAAATGTCAAATATAGATTGAAATACACTTACATTACTGAGTATTGGTGTAATTGTGATTTTACATATATAAATTCTCCCTTTAATATATAAACAATTAAAGGGGGAATTTTGTTACATTAATTTAAAATTCATTTATTTTTATTACTTTCTGCTACTTTATAATCAATATATTCCCTATATATTCTCAATCTGCCAATCTATAGGTTCTTTTCCGATATGCTTTAGAAAATTGTTGGTCTTTGAAAAAGGTTTAGAGCCAAAGAATCCTCTAAGTGCTGACAATGGGCTTGGATGCACTGATTATTAGGTCTTCTCCAATGAACATCTATCTAAATTGTATGTTTAAAAAAGGTAAATCTTCCCCTGATTCATCGGGTATTCTTTTATATAAAAGATATTCCTTTGTTGTATCACTTAAGTCTATTGAAATAATAACTTGATCTTCAAATTCCTTAAAATCAATACTATCAACATATATTAGATTTATATCCTTTAAAATACCTAAATCTAAATCATCTGATATTTTAGATTCTCTAAGCTCGATTATCATATTATTGTCTATAAATTTTACATAAGTTGATGGGATATCAGGAAATGCCGCATAAAATTGAGCCTCTTCTCCTTCATATGCTGAAAAATAGATTTTCAGTCCATTCCTCTCTATTTTCAAATCTCTTATAACACCTTTATCCGAGGATTTAGCTGCCATACTTTCCCCTACTTCACTCCACTTATCTTCCTTTGATAATTCATATTCTTCATCTTTTTTAGTAGCACGAACTAAGTATGGGAACACTTCATAAGAATTAATGTTATTTCCACCACTTACCTCAAATATTAATTCATGGTCACTTATAGCAGATTTAAAAATAACTGTATTCTCTAATATAGGTAATATATATTTTTTTTTCTCTTTAAAATTAACTACATTAAAATATATGTCATTTTCGTTTTTGAATTTTACTAATACCTCGCTATCATTAATTCTAGTGTATTCAAGAAAATTCTTTCCGTAATATTCTTTTGTATCTTCTATAGATGTAGGAAAGTCTTGGATTTTCGTTTGTCTAATATTATTGCATGAAACTATGAAAATACTAGCCAGTAGAATCATAATTAAATAAAAAATATTTTTTGTAGTCATATATAACCTCTCTACTTTTTAATACCTCTACACAAATTTAGTTCATAGGATAGTCCTTTCTACTACTACTCCTACCGCCAAAACCATACCATATACACTGAGAAACAAAATTTTGACAGTCCGTATCAGCATATACTTTAAATTGTGAAGTATTATAACTACTAGAATTAGTAGTTCCTGCAGACCCAGCTTCTAATCTAAAGGTATATACTGATGTTACAGTTGCTGTTTTTCAAATCTTAGCGTAGCTAATAATCAATTGCACTACTAGTATCAGAGGTGCTTTCCACCACTTAGTCCCCTGATATACATATCCATATGTAACTAACCTATAGGAGTATCCACTAACTACATACCAATCATGTGACATACTACAACTAGTTCCTAATATAGAATTTGACCAATTTAAAATTGAAAAAATTTTATATCACTAAACATTGGTGCAATTTGCTCACAACCATTTAACTTTATTGCATTTGCATAATTTGGAGCTAGTGACAATAATACTATTAACATACAATAAAGATTTTTTCATATATAAATTCCCCCTTTAATATATAAACAATTAAAGGGGGAATTTTGTTACACTAATTTTAAACTTATTAATTTTTCTTAAACTTTTTGCTACTTTATATAATCAATATATTCCTTATATATTCTCAATCTGCCAGTCTATGGGTTCTTTTTCTATACTCTTTAAAAAATTGTTGGTCTTTGAAAAAGGTTTAGATCCGAAGAAACCTCTAAATGCGGACAATGGACTTGGGTGTACGGATTTAATAATATAATGCCATTTATTTGTTATAAGTTTTTCTTTGCTTATGGCATTATTTCCCCAAAGAATAAAGATAACAGGGTCCGTTCTATCCTTTAATAATGAGATAATCTTATCCGTAAATATTTCCCATCCTATATCCCTATGGGAATTTGCTTCACTTGTCCACTTTTCTAAATATCCGTTGTTTGGGATGTAGCATCCTAAATCATCATGAAGTTCCTTGTACATATTGACTAATGATGGAGGTATTCTTACACCCGGTTTAACTGAAAACTTAACCCATGGGCTTGATTTGGTCCATGATATGGGTCTTGTCCAAGGATTACAGCTTTTACATCTTTATAAGCTGTATAATGCAATGCGTTGAATATATCATACATATTTGGATATGTAGTCTTTGTCCTATATTCCTGAATCAAAAATCCTCTTAATCTTTTGTAATAGTACTTCTCTAATTCCTCGTTTAATAATTCACTCCAACCATTCTTGAAAATTTCAGCCATATTTACACCACCCTAATTTATTTCAACTAAATGTTTCCAATATTTCATAGGCATATGGTTCTTTTTAAGTCTTAAGTTTTTTCTGCTCTCAATAGATATATGCTTGTAATATGCCTTCCACATATCTTGGTATTCCTCTTCATCTTCTCTAATTATTATGTCATCTTCCAGGGTGAAGTCCTTGATAATCCATTCTTTTCTGTTGTATAACACAGCTATGTCTCTTTTCATATCATGAATAATCCAATTTTCATTACTTAATCTATTTGCGAAATGAGGTGCAAGTAGCCCAATGATATTATATTCAGGCTCCACCGATGAATAAAAAAATCCATTTTCAAGCATCTTAAACCTCAATAGCCCAACTAATCGATGTTTTTCCGTAGCTACTTTATGATATACCCTATCCATGGTCAAAACTGCATCATTGGATAAATTACTATCAACATTAGCACCCATTTTATACCCTATACGCAGATAATTTAATATAGCCATTCCGCTCTTGGGAATCTCAGAGAGATAGGCATAAAATACTCTTTTCAATGATTCCTCAGATATTTTTTCTTCAATTGATTTATATACTTTTGAGGCTTTTTGTGCATCTGTTTCTATGCGGTATCTTTGAATTAGAAAGTTATCCTCTTCCCAATCTTTGGGGATAATATCATCCGGGTTTTCATGTCTATAATATACTTCATAAATGGAAGTCAATAGCCCTTCAAATGTACCATCATATATGTAATGAATCATAAAAACACCTTCTTTCAATTCACAATGCACAGTTCACAATTGTTGGGGTCGAGCTTTAGGGTCTCAAAAGAGGAGATCCTTCGGTAGTTAAGTTAATACTGCCCGTCTCAGGATGACATCCCGAAATGATTATACTGTCATTAAACAGTTTACTTATAGAACCATTTATGACCTTAGAGGCAGATTCATTAAGCAATTGTGAATTAACTAATACACCTTGTCAAACATAGACAGTTGCACTATTCCATCCGTCACTATTTGTTTATCTACAATTCTATTTCTAATAGCTTCTTCATTCATACTCTTTAGTCCATAATGCTTTCCTTTACAGGTAATGAAGTATTGAGCTCGTTTTAGCACTATTCCCATTTTCTTCAAATCATCAAAACCTAAAGATGCAAATCTCCTTGCAGACATTATCTTCATTGCTGATTTTACACCGATACCAGGTACTCTAATGAGCATATTATAGTCGGACTTGTTGATTTCAACCGGAAATAAATGAATGTTTCTCAGCGCCCAATCACATTTTGGATCCAGCATCAAATCAAGATTGGGTTTATTCTCATCTAATAACTCTCCTGCCTCAAACCCATAAAACCTTAGAAGCCAGTCAGCCTGATACAGTCTATTTTCTCTTACCAATGGAGGAGATTTTATTGCCGGGAGATTGGAGTTGTTTGATACCGGAACAAAAGCCGAATAGTAGACCCTTTTTAAATCGAAACCCTTATACAACCCTTCAGACAATCTAAGGATTTTTAAATCCGCATCAGGAGTTGCCCCCACTATCAATTGTGTGGTTTGCCCTGCAGGCACAAATTTTGGGCTAAATCGAAATTTTTTCCTTTCATCTACAGATCTCACTATAGAATTTTTGATTTGCTCCATGGGTTTGAATATATTTTCCTTATTTTTCTGTGGGGCTAAGATTTTCAACCCCTCTTCTGTGGGTAACTCTATATTTACGCTCATTCTATCCACAAGATGACCAACCTTATCCACAATATCCCTATCTGCACCGGGTATTGCTTTCACATGTATATATCCATTAAAATTTTCTTCTTCTCTTAATTTTTCTACCACCTTATATATCATCTCCATTGTATAATTTGGAGATTTATAAACTGCTGAACTTAAAAATAGCCCTTCGATGTAATTTCTTTTATAAAAATTTATAGTGATATCAACAATCTCTTCCGGGGTAAAGGTAGCTCTAGGTACATCGTTGGAAACCCTGTTTACGCAATAAGCACAATCATAAACACAATAATTAGACATCAATATCTTAAGCAAAGATATACATCTTCCGTCATCAGTCCAACTGTGACAAATACCTGACAGGCTTGCATCTCCTAACCCGCCATCTTTGTTTTTTCTATTGCTTCCGCTTGATGAACAAGATACATCATATTTAGCCGCATCGGCTAAGACCTTTAACTTTTCTATGACATCCATAAAAAAACACCTCAAGAATTTTTTCTTGAGGTTATTATATCATCATTTATTTATTTTGGCAAACATATGTTTGTACAAAGTGTTATATTTTTATATTTCTTTATATATTTTCAATCTGCCAGTCAATCGGTTCTTTTCCAATGCTCTTTAAAAAGTTATTGGTCTTTGAAAAAGGTTTAGAGCCAAAGAACCCTCTTGATGCGGACAAAGGACTGGGATGTACGGACTTGATAATATAGTGCCAATCATTTGTTATGAGGCTTTCTTTGCTTATGGCATAGTTTCCCCACAATATGAATACAACCGGATCAGTCCTATCATTTAATAGTGAAATAATCTTATCAGTAAATATTCTCCAGCCGATATCCCTATGTGAATTTGCTTGCCCTGCTCTCACTGTAAGCGATGCATTTAAAAGCAATACTCCTTCTCTTGCCCACTTTTCCAAATATCCATTGTTTGGAATATAACAACCCAAATCATCATGAAGCTCCTTGTACATATTGACTAATGACGGCGGTATTCTCACACCCGGTTTGACTGAAAAGCTTAAACCATGCGCCTGATTCGGTCCATGATAAGGGTCTTGCCCGATGATTACAGCTTTTACATCTTTATAGTCCGTAAAATGCAAAGCATTGAATATATCATACATATTGGGATATATGGTCCTCGTTCTATATTCGTTTATTAAAAATGCCCTTAATTTTTTATAATAATCTTTCTCCAATTCTTCGTCGAGGAATTCTGCCCATCCATTCTTAAAAATTTCGGCCATATTTACACCATCCTTGTATTGATTTACATCCTCTACCGTCTTTCACTGTCAACTATAATCTTTCATATGTCATCTGTCAACTTTCCACTGTCAATTGTCCACTGTCCACTGTCAACTGTCAACTGTTTAAACTTCCTTCCTCCAATTTCTTGGAGCCAAAAGTGCTATTATAGTAAATAACTCAAGTCTACCTAATAGCATTAAGAAAGTAAATAGCACTTTAGTAATCTGATGATATTCAACAAAATTTCTAGTAGGTCCTGCAAAACCCAATGCCGGACCGATATTGCCTAAGGCTGAAGCCACAGAGCTGGCAGCACTTTCCAAATCAACACCTTCTAGTGTGACTAACAAGGTAGATATTACAAATATCAGCAAATATAAAGCTATGAAGCTATTGATTCCTGCTATGGTTTCATTTGGCATTACCTTATCATTACTTTTTATAGGCATTACTGCTCTGGGATGAAATATCTTACCTATTTCTCTTCTAATTAGCTTAAGCATTATCAATATCCTTATTACCTTCATACCTCCGGCCGTTGAACCCGCACAGGCACCTATAAACATTAATAGCAACAATATTCCCTTACTAAAACTCGGCCATAAGTCAAAGTCTACTGTGGAATATCCTGTGGTGGTCATTACAGAGCTAACTTGGAAGAACGAATCTCTCATTGCCAATCTAAAGTTATCGTATGATGTTGCAAATAAATTTAATGCTATTGCTAAGACCGATATTGCAATAATTACAACATATAGTCTTAATTCTTCATCCCCTAAAAATTCCCTCACTTTACCTTTAAATAATAAATAATAAAGTGAAAAATTCACCCCGGAAAACACCATAAAAAATCCGATTACTAAATGTATATAGGTGCTGTCATAATATCCTACGCTTGCATTTTTTGTAGAAAATCCTCCTGTACCCACTGTTCCAAAGGTATATACTAAAGAGTCAAATAAATTCATTTTACCAATTAAAAGCAGTATAACCTCTATTATAGTTATTACAAGGTATATCTTATAGAGTGTCTTGGCAGTATCCCTTACTCTGGGAGCTATTTTACCTGCTACAGGTCCCGGACTTTCTGCCTTATATATTTGAAACCCTCCTACCCCAAGAGCCGGAAGCAATGCCAGAGTAAATACCAGTATACCCATGCCTCCAATCCAGTGGGTAAATGACCTCCAAAATAAGGTACCCTGTGGAATCACTTCAACATCTGCCAATATAGTAGCACCCGTTGTTGTAAATCCGGATACAATCTCAAATAAAGCATCTATATAAGTCTTTGTACTCCCCGGCAAATAAAGAGGCAGTGCTCCAAATAAAGAAGCAACTAACCAGCTTAATGCCACTATTGCCAAACCGTCATGCGCGCTTATGCTATTGTCTTTGACCTTTCTCTTGGCTAGAACCATTCCTAATATAAAGGTTACTAAAATAGTAAATAAAAATGCATTCTTATCTACTCCATTTGTGTATATGGATATTACATAGGAAGGTATCATTAAGACGGATTCAACTATTAGGATGAATCCTAGAACCTTTAGTACGATTCCATAGTTCACTTAAAATTCCTCCCTTATTATCTGTAAAAAACATCTTAAGGCTTGGTAAATCCTCTGTCAAGCAAAATACTACAATTCTATCCTTGGGTTTAATAACTGAATCACCCTTAGGTACAAATACCTTGCCATCTCTTACTATAGCTCCGATAATAATTCCCTTAGGTAAATTCAATTCACGCAGCGGTTTATTGATAATAGGCAAATCCTTATCAACTATTATTTCTGTTACTTCCCCATCACCGCCTAATAGCAAAGATACAGAAACTACCTTACCGCCTCTTATATATTTTAAAATATAACTTGCAGTTATATAAACAGGATTTACAGCTGCATCTATGTTTAGCCTATCAACAATCTTAGCATAATTAGGTCTGCTTATCTTTGCCACTGCTTTACCTACACCTGCTTGCTTTGCCATAAGAGCCATTAGCAAGTTCTCCTCGTCAAAACCTGTAGTACCGATAAAAGCATCCATAGAGCCCATATGTTCCTCCTCTAATAGAGGTAAATCTGTTCCATCCCCATGAATTACTAAAACATCATTTAGCTTTTCGGTAAGCTCCTCACATCTTTTTTTATCCTGCTCTATTAGTGTTACTTGTATTTTGGATTTGGACAATTTATCCGCAAGATAATATCCTATATTTCCTCCTCCTAATATCATAACATTTTGGACTCTCTTTTTCCTGTAATCATCTTTAAATAACTTATTTATCTTTTCAATTTCCTCACTCTTACCAATTATATGAATGATATCTCCTTCTAATATTTCAGTAGAGCCGCTTGGAATTATAATAACTCCATTTCTGGATATTGCAGTTATTAAGAGATTTTCAAAACCTTTTAAATCCATGACCTTTTTACCAACAAAATACTCATTGCTACGAATATTGAAATCTACCATCTGCACTTTACCGTTGGCAAAATCTCCTGAAAAACCATAGGATTTTAACAAATACTTTTCTATTGAATTTGCAGTTGCTAAATCCGGATTGATTATATGATCAATTCCCAGCCCTGTCTTGATAAAATCCAACTGAGCCATATATTCAGGATTTCTAATCCTTGCTATAGTTTGCTTACACCCTAATTTTTTAGCTAATGTACAAATTAAAGTATTGGTTTCATCACTATCTGTTGAGGCTACCAACAAATCATATTCGGAGATATTTATTTCTTTTAATGCTCTTATATCTATGCCGTTAGCAGTAACTGTCAACACATCCAAATGTTCATTTACTCTATCTAGAATCTTTGCATTTGTATCCATCACAGTTACATCCATATTCTCAAAGACCATGGATTCTGCCAGCTTGATGCCAAGCTTTCCGGCACCTACAATTATTACTTTCATATAGAATTTCACCTCATCTAATTAATATACCACGATTTTTAAAATATACAATAACTAAAAATAGCAAAAAAAATATATTTTTTTTGCTATTTATATCATTGGTGCTATCTACCTTTTACTATGACATTTGGTAAGGTAAAATAATCCGTTATCCCAGATATTACATTGTTTTTTCCTATCCTTGTATAAATTCCGGCAAATTTTTCTTTATACATAAATAATCCGAGAATGCTCTTAAATTCCTGTATCTTTAGTTTGCCTTCTTCAAATACTACAAAATCCCTAGTAAATGGCTCAAAATATTCCTGATATAGATAGTCCTTATTCCATATTTCCTCCAATTTTATCCTCCATTCATCAAATGTTAAATCCTTACCGGCAAATACCCCTTGTGATGCATTTAAATCCAAAGGTTTCAGTATATACTTATCTTTGTTGCTCAAAACCAAGTCAAATACTACCTTATCCCCTTTAAATAATCCCGTAACAGGTATATGTTTTTTTATAAATTCTCTTTCTTCTCCCGACAAAAATTCTTGAGTATCTTCATCATGCAATATCTTGAAAAATATTTTATTGTGAATTACTTGGGATTTGATCGAACCTATGCAACAAAACGCTCTGTTTTTATAGGCTTCAATGAAGTCATGTATTTCATCAGACTTTTCTATCAATTCAAATGTTACAATCCTTCTATATACCAAATCGATTCTATATTGATCATGATATAATTTACCATCCCTGTATTCTAAATCTCTAGGATCTGCAATTATACAATTGTACCCTTTTCTTACATAGGCTTTCTGGAATTCCTGGAATTCTTTAATAGTGCCGCTTTCTTCAAAATCAATGATTGCAACATTGGGTTTCAAATTTTTAGGGTCATATTTTTTATACAACTCTATACTGCTATCAACCCATGTATCAAACAGTTCAAAATAACCTAATCTATACTTAGTTTTAAATTCCTTAAGGCTTTCTGTTTCCAATAATATCTTGCCTATTGTATTGTCCTCATTCATAGCTGAAGAACCATCTGTATTTAGCTCACAAAACATGAAATTGTCATAGTCCTTATAAAATATATCAAACCTTCCCATGGGTACATTTATATCATAGCCATTATCTATTTGTATGAGTTCTTCAATAAGCCTAGGAAAATTAAACTTCTTCCTAAATTCTCCATCATTTACATATCTATCTGTAACTTTGTTTGCTATGGAAATCATCATATCCCCAATTTTGTTAAAATCATCTATGTTTTCCTCTGTAATAAACATTGGATGATATAAAAATGGTATAGGCTTTCCCTTATATTGTGCATTTGAATTCTTCACCTTTTCAACAGTTAAATTATAGTCTTTATAGTATCTATCTTGGTCTGATTGTATCAAATCTATATACTCTTTATTTATTTTCTCTTCTTTCATTAAATCACCTCATCTCACTCTTTTAATACACACCAATCTAATGCCTTCTTCTTGCCTTGCCCCAACATCTCTTCGGTTATCTTATAAGGATTTGTGTCTTCTGAAACCATCCCTTCTAAAGGATATATATATGGAACTTCATCCTCATCCAGACCATTTTTTGCTAAAGAAACAAGCCATTTACCTAATTCCAATATACTCTTATCCTTATAATGCGCATTAAGTCCTAATTCAAACATTTCTTCCTTTGTTTTTTCTACATCTTCAATATTTATATCTTTAGTATATTCATAAACTATGTCTAAGTTCTCCTTATTATATAATAAGCCTTTCCACAATGCTACTACTGCAAAATTTAGTGGATATGGTATTGAATCCATCATTCTGATTTCAATAAATGTTTTAGTTCTTACATCAGGAAAGAACATAGTAAGCAAATGTTCCAGTTCTTCTTTTTCATAATCTTTAGGGTTGAATACTTCTTTGACCAATTTCTCATCGGTAAATTCTAATTTGCCTTTCTTAATGGTAAATATTGGGGGCCTATTAAGAATATACTTCGCATATGATTCATAATTAAAACTTTCGTCTAAAGCTCCCTCGGCTACGCCGGACCTATTTGTGTCACAATTTTTCCATATAAAAGCTCTTAAATTATGCTTTTCATATCTCTCTCCTTCAAAGAATACCGCATTTTCAAATAGGGAATACATAATAGGCGAAAGAGCATTGGTTACTCTAAATTTCTTTTTATAATCCTCTTCATCCTTATAGTCCATAGATACCTGCAGTGCAGCAGTCCCTTTCATCATATTATGAGCATGACTTCCTCTTTTTTTGAAATACTCAAACATATAATCATATCTCTTTTTAGGAAGAAGCTTAATCTCATCTATTTTAGTTACCGGATGATATCCAACTGCAATTAATGCTTGATTTTTACTATCCAAAATTGGTATAAGTTCCTTTAAAAATTCTAAATAACCTTTTTCGATATTCTTTATGCTTCTATCAGCTGACAAACTGAGTTCCAATTGACTTCCGGGTTCCAGGGTGATCGTCTTGTTTCCTTTTCCCAATTCTAATATATATTCTCCTTCATATTTGGAGTTCCAACCGCTTTTTTCTAAATCTTTTAGGGTTTCTGCTACTCCATTTTCACCATAGTAGGAAACCGTCTTAAATGTATCCTTATATATTACAAAATGCTCAAATTCAATTCCTATTTTGAAATCCTCTTCTTTTTTCTCTCCATCTTTTATATATTTTACTATTTCTTCGACTTGTCTGTTATAGTCCATGATAACCTCTCTCCCATATAATTAATTTTTCTAATTTACAATCCAGAATTCACAATCCTTTTATACTATTAATCTTAAGATGCCCAGATTACTGCTTTCATAATTGTAATTTGTACATTGTGAATTGTCCTAGTATTCAACATCCATTACTAAATTGCATTTAATACCCTTACATCTCTTTTCCATATTCCGTTCCAACTCAGCCTTAATATCTTCTATGTTATCCTGTTTGCTCAATGCATTTCCATCGAGTACCAAGTGGAATTCTACAACTTTTTCTCCTTCGACTTGAAAAATCTGAAAATCATGCATAGACTTAATATTCGGATTTTCTTTGATAATTTGTTTAATTTGCTGTCTTAATTCATATCTTTCTTCAGATTCCGGATATAAGGGGTCCATATGTATTACCAAGTGTAAATTGTATCTTTTCCCAATTTCTCTCTCTGCAAAATCTATTATATCATGTATAGTAACCGTATCAATATTGCTGGGAAATTCAACATCTATTGTGGCCATGGTTTTCCCGTGTCCATAGGAATGTATCGTTAAATCATGGGCACCTGTCACATAATCATAAGATAAAATATCTCTATATATCGAATTTATAAGCTCCTTCGGCGGAGCTTCTCCTATCAAGGGACTAATTGTTTCTTTAACTAAATTATATCCTGAGTAGATAATCAAAATCGCAACTACCATTCCAACAAAGCCATCTATCGGAAGGGTAGTAAATTTTCCGATTACAAGGGACAAAACTACTACAGATGTAGTCAATACATCTCCCAAGGCATCTGCTGCTGTAGCCTTTAACCCGGAGGAATCAATTTTTTCACCCAAATCCTTATTAAAACGACTTAGCCATATCTTTGCTGTTATGGAAATTAGCAATATTACGAAGGGTATTAGTTCGAATTTTACAGCCTTTGGATTTATTATCCTATCATATGATGATTTTATAAATTGAATCCCTACTAAAATTACCATAAAAGAAACCATTAGAGCGGATATGTACTCAACTCTTCCATGTCCATGGGGGTGCTCTCTATCCGGCGGCATATTGGATATTTTAAACCCAACTAACGTAATAATTGATGAAGCGGAATCAGAAAGATTGTTGACTCCATCTGCAATAACGCTGATTGATGAAATGAGTACCCCAATAATCAATTTAGTTATGGATAATATTACGTTTATTATCAATCCCACAATACTTGCCAAATATCCTATTCTCAGTCTATTTTCACTGTCATTAAAATCTTGACTGCCTTTTGTTGCAATATTTAGAAGAAATTTTATCAAATTTATTCCCCCAATTTATATATAAATGATATATACAAGATATAACCTATCTTTTAATATTACCCATTTATAACATAAAAAAACAACCCCCATCAAAAGATGAGAGCCTATACTTTAAATTATATGCTGGACTTAATCCTAGCAATATCCTTCCAATTTTCTGCTGTATTGATTTCAACACGAGACAGATCATTTCTAATGGATAAGATATTATTTTTTAACTCTATATGTTTTGTTGCATTTTTAGCCTCTATTTCATCCAGTTTATTTTCCAATGTATCAAATCTATTATCCACTCCGTCAAAGCGTTTATCTATTGCATCAAATTTTTTGTCTACTCTATCAAAGCGTTTATCTATTGCATCAAATTTTTTATCTACCTCGTCAAAGCGTTTATCTACTACATCAAATTTTTTATCTACCTCGTCAAAGCGTTTATCTACTACATCAAATTTTTTATCTACCTCGTCAAAGCGTTTATCCACTACATCAAATTTTTTATCTACCTCATCAAACCGATTATTTGTTTCATCACTAAATTCTGTTAATTTCCCCTCTAGTTTATCAAATCTACCTTCTAGCGTATCAAATCTACCTTCTAGCGTTTCCATCCCTTTTTCCACATTATCGAACTTACTTACTAAAAGTTCAAGTAATTCTCTATCGGTCATATGTGTCCCCCCTATAAATTTTTATTTCCGAATAGAATTTATATTACTATTATAGTATCATAATTAATTAAAGATTTCCATCTAATAGCTTTTTGGTCTTCTCTAATATATTATGTCCTTCAATATAATAGATCCTATCATACAGTGTTGATAAATCTATATCTTCTCTATGTGATGTTGAAATTATTGTCTTATCCATTTTATTGAATATGCTTTCTAAATCTACAGCCTTTGACAGGTCCAGACCAGATGTAGCTTCATCTATTAAAACTATAGAAGTATCTTTATAGATAGCTCTTGCAACTTCTATTCTTTGCTTTTCTCCACCTGACAAATTGTCTCCTGAATCCAATAATACAGTATATAATCCATCTTCCAGACTATTAATAAATTCATTTAGTCCTGCATTTTCAATAGCCTTATTTAATTTTTCATAGTCGATGTCTTTCTCATCCTTAAATAATACAATGTTTTGTAATATACTGTCTCTAAACAACATTGGATTTTGAGAAATAACAGAAATACTATTAAATAAATCCAACCTGCTCATTTCATTTATATTGATATCTCCTATATAAATATCTCCTTTTCCCGCGGTTAATTCCCTTGTTAACAGCTTCAAGAAGGTTGATTTACCTGACCCGCTATTCCCCCTGAGCAAAATATGTTCTTTGCTATTTATATGTAAGTCTAGATTCTTAAAGATGCCCTTATCATCATAAAGAAAATCTAAATCTTTAATCAAAATATCAGAATTCTTAATGTCGTCTTTCATGCTACTTATATCTTCTACAGGAAAATTTAACTCTTCCTTTAAATTATTGGCTATACCTTTACAAGCTCTAATCTGACCATATTGTGACATTATTGTATACATTGGATAGATTATCAAGTTCATTAATGACATAAATACAGGAAAATAAACTACATCTATATGACCCTTAATTATTAATATTGTTGCTATAAAAAATAATAGGGTTTGAATAGATAATGAAACTTGATTTATTAAACTATTCATCAATCCAGTAGTAAATACTGATTTGCTATAATTTTGTTCCGTTGATTCAGTTTTATCTCTGAACAATTTCATAAATCCAAACAATGCATTTGATTTATATAGTACTTGATAGCCTCTTAACCCATCATCAATTGTTTCGTTGTATAAACCTAAGGAATCCATATATGCTTTATTGTTTTTTGCTGCATATGAAGATAATTTATTTGTTATGACTATTGTCAATATTCCCGATATTAGAATTACTAGGGTCATTATGTGATTTATGTAGAAAGAATAAACTAAAGCAAAAATAAATAAAAATAATTGATTTATAATATCCTCTATAGCCAACAATAAATTTTGTTCTAAAAACTTAATGTCGTTGTTGAAAATAGAAGCAAAGTATGATCTGTCTTTTTTCTTAAAGTCAATAGGAGATCTAGATAAAATATTTTCCATTAAAGTTGACTTAATATTATAATTCCATTCATATATAACCTTCTTCTTAAAGTATAAATACAAAAACCTAATTAATAAACAAAATGCTGTCCAACACACTAAAAATATAACTGCCTTTTTAAGTAAATTATATTTCCCATCAATTACTATACTAGATAATAATTGAGTTAAATATGTTAGACCTAAAGATGTAAAAGACATACATGCAGAAAATAAGATAAATAAAACCCAATTGATACTTTTAGGGACAAGCCCTTTTATTGAACTATTTCTATTATAAGATGATCCCATAAATATCATCAGCCCCCAATTCCCTGTTTCCCATAATATGAAACATGCCCTTCTTTATTTTTCGGCAAACCTCCCTAATAATATGATATAATATAAACAAAAAATAGTAAACCCAATTCGAATTGGGGTGAAATTCATCTTCTGAAATCACAAAATAAAATCCCTATTGTTTATACCCATTCTCCTTCCTTTTTAGCATATTATCTAAATATTTGCTATATAATATACTACTTGATAGGTGAAAGGTAATGATAATATGAAGAAGAAAAAAATGACAGCTTACATCGTTTATTTATTCATTTTTGTATACATATTCAATCTAATTTTTAATATAAAAAATCCCAAGGTTGAGACTACATCCGCAACAAAAAAAGACACTCCCTATGATTTCTATTCTCTCGGCACAATTGAATCAATTATCGAATATGGTGAACATTCCGTTATCGCTGTTCACTATCCTGTCTTTGACGAGGAAAAGATCGATTATATAGTTAAAGACATGGTACAAAATGAGATTTCTAATTTTAAACTAATGGTTGAAGATGAGTCTATACATAATAATAAAAATTATAAATCAGAGTTGAATATAGACTACGAATTATATAAAGGTCCAAAGGATATCGTAAGCATTAAATTTATAATCTTTGAAAACACTCCCTATTATGCAAATCCTAAAGTTGAATTGGATACATTGGTAGTTGATTTAAAGAAGGATAAAGAAGTTGCACTTAAAAATGTTTTCAAGGGAAAATTTTTAGAAAAATTATCATCGCTATCTAAAGAATATTTTGAAGAAATAGAGGGATATAAGGAATATGTAGATACTAAGGAATTCAAATTAGGGATAAAACCAAATCCCAATAACTTCTCCAATTTTTTGTTGGGTGAAGATAGAATAATTATTGTTTTTCAAAGAAATCAATTGTTTCCAGGATACCTTGGTCCGCAAATAATTGAAATACCCTTTACCCTTTTATCTGAATTCCTAAAGAAGGATTTTATAAATTCAGATTTGCTTGAAATCTTTTCATCTTCAAAGATAATTGAAAGTGGGAAAAAAGAAACAGCGGATGAAGAAATAAAGATTCCTACTGATGATATTAAACAAGCTCTGGCACCAAGCACAAGAAACATCGATCCAAACAAACCCATGATTGCATTAACCTTTGATGATGGTCCTTATCCTAGGGCTACAGTTTCAATACTTAATACATTAAAGAAATATAATTGTGTAGCAACCTTCTTTGTTTTGGGAAATAGAGTACCAAACTATAAAAATATAATACAACGTATGGCAGACGAGGGAAATGAGATAGGAAATCATAGTTATAATCACAAACAATTAACAACCTTGACTCCTAAAGAGTTAAAAGATCAGATAAATAAAACTCAAAAAGCAGTCTTTGATGTTGTAGGAAGCGAACCAAAGGTTTTGAGACCAACCTATGGATCTTATGATGAAAAACTACGCTCTGCCATTGGTATGCCAATAATTTTATGGTCTATTGATCCTCAGGATTGGAAGATTAAAGACGCTAAAAAAATCAGCGATCATATTCTTGCCAGAGTTAAGGATGGAGATATTGTTTTAATGCACGATATATTTGAAGCCACTGCCGAGGCAGTAGAAACTCTGGTCCCAGAACTACTAAATAGGGGCTTTCAGCTAGTTACCGTTAGCGAATTGTATGAGTTAAGAGGTGAGGCTTTACTGGTAGGAAACATATATACCCATTTAAGACCATAGAAGGGTGATTTCCATCACCCTTCTAAATTTGCAAATTGGCTCATATACAAATTATAATAATGACCTTTTCTTTGTATTAATTGATCATGATTACCTGATTCTACAATCTGCCCCTTGTCAATGACCAAAATTATATCCGCATCCTTGATAGTTGACAATCTATGAGCAATTATAAATGTGGTTCTGTCTTCCATCAAATTTGCCATGGCTTCCTGAATCTTCAACTCGGTTCTTGTATCAACCGAACTTGTTGCTTCATCCAAGATTAGAATCGAAGGATTGGATAAAATTGCCCTGGAAATGGCTAAAAGTTGTCTTTGCCCTTGACTTAAGTTTGTTCCGCCTTCGTTTAATATGGTATCATACCCATTGGACAATTTCATAATGAAATCATCCGCCCTTGCCAACTTTGCTGCTTCTTTTATTTCTTCGTCTGTCGCCTCTAACCTTCCGTATTTTATATTTTCCAAAATGCTCCCTGAAAATAAATAAGTGTCCTGAAGCACAATCCCAAAAATCTTTCGTAAATTATCCTTCTTGTAATCTTTTATGTTGATTTCATCTATCAGAATTTCACCGGCAACAATGTCATAGAATCCTGTTAATATATTGGCTATAGTAGTCTTGCCTGCACCCGTAGGACCCACCAGAGCTATATTCGTTCCGGGTTTCACTTTAAATGAAATGTTTTTCAAAACAGGCTCACCTTTTTTATATTCAAAGGACACATTTTTGAACTCAACTTCACCATCTATATTTTCTTTCTCAATTGCATCAATTTCATCTTTTCTTATCTCTTCTTCGTCCAATATCTCAAATACCCTTTCAGCACCGGCTATTCCTGACTGCAATGTATTGAAGGTGTTTGCAAGTTCATTTAAAGGCCTTGTAAATTGTTTAGAATAGGAAATAAAGCTGGCTATCACACCCACGGAAATCATTCCCTTTACAGCCATTGTTCCTCCGACTATTGCTATTACACTAAATCCAAAATTATTGATTACATTCATAATAGGCATTATAAATCCTGACCATATTTGTGCCTTTAAACCGACATCTCTCAATACATCATTATAAGCGATGAATTCATCTATGACCTTTCCTTCATTGTTAAATGCCTTTATAACAGGTATACCTCCTATAGTCTCTTCGATATGGGAATTTAACTGTCCTAATGTCTCTTGCTGCTCTCTGAACAAAACCCTTGTCTTTTTGGCTATAACTTTAGTCAATAAATAAACCAACGGTATAGTCACCATACTTGCTAATGTCATCAATGGGCTTAGATATAGCATCATTATCAATGACCCCAAAATATTTACAGCTGATGACATAAACTGTACTGTAGTTTGTGAAATCGTAACACTTATATTGTCTATGTCATTGGACAATCTGCTCATGATTTCTCCATGTGGATTTTTATCAAAGAAAATAATAGGCAATAATTGCAGCTTCTTAAACAAATCTTCCCTCAAATTGAATACAAGTCTTTGAGATATTCCTGCAACTAAATATTCTTGTAAAAATACCAATAAATTATCTATGATATAAATGGAAAGCAAAGTAATAAGTATTATTTTTAAATTGTCGAAATCAACCAAGGATTTGCCAAGAAACATCGTATCAACAGCTTTCCCAATTAAAAAAGGAACCATAAGCGCCAAAACAGCTGATAGCATAATCATTAAAAAGGTGATAATTAATTGCTTTTTCTCCGATTTGAAAAGATCCCATAGCCTTTTTAAAGTATATTTAATATTCTTAGCCTTTTTAGGAGGCATTCTAACTCCCTTTGTGCCTGAAATCCCTGCGAGTCCTCTACTCCGGGTTTGCCTTGGATCCATTGAGATCCACCCCCTTCCCAATTTGAGAAATATATATATCTTGATAGGTTTCAGAAACGCTCATTAATTCTTCATGATTGCCTACACTCACAATCCTGCCTCTATCCATAACCAATATAATATCAGCGTCCATCACAGAGGTAATCCTTTGTGCAATTAAAAAGACAGTTGTTTTTTTTAGATAATCTCTCAATCCCTCTTTGATTTTCCTTTCAGTAATCAAATCTACCGCAGAAGTGCTGTCATCTAATATCAGTATTTTAGGTTTCTTTATCAAAGCTCTGGCTATAGATATTCTTTGCTTCTGTCCTCCGGAAAGATTCACTCCCTCTTGACCTAAATAGGTATCATAACCATCATTAAAAGAAATAATAAAATCATGGGCTTGTGCTATCTTCGATACTTCTATCACTTCTTCATCACCGGCATACTTATCTCCCCACTTTATATTTTCCTTTATACTTCCTGTAAAAAGTAATGTTTTTTGGGGGACTATAGCTATATTTTCTCTTAATTCCTCCAATTCCATATCCCTTACATCAATTCCGTCTATCTTTATGCACCCCTTTATACAATCATAAAATCTTGGAATTAGATTTATTAAAGTGGATTTACCAGCACCTGTAGAGCCAATTATAGCCACAGTATCCCCGGGGCTTACTGTAAAATTTATATCCTCCAAAACGTAATTACTCTTTTCATGGTATTTAAAATATACATGATCAAATTTTATTTTCCCTTTTAAATTTTTGAAAGTAACCGGATTTTCTTTTTCCAGAACGGTATTTTCCTCATCAAAAACTTCCCCTATTCTTTCAGCTGATGCCTTGGCGCGTATAAATGTATTTAAAATTCTAGTCATCATTATCAGCGAAAATAATACTTGGGTCATATAATTGACAAATGCTATGATTTGACCTACTTCCATCTGCCCTGTATTGACTCTTAATCCGCCAAAATATAAGACTAAAACAATACCTATATCGACTATAAGTGTAACTATTGGGTTAAATACCGCTACAATTCTCATGCCTTTTAAGGTAATATCCTTTAACTTCTCATTTACATTTCTAAAGCGAATAGACTCATATTTAAATCTATTGAATGCCTTTACTACTCTGATACCGGATAAATATTCCCGCATTACCCCATTTACCTTATCTAACGCAATTTGGATGTTAGTAAATATAGGATAAGAAATTTTCAGGTTTAAAAGTATTATAAATGCAACAAAAGAAATGATGCCAAAGATTATCAGGGCAAGCCTTTTATTCAATAAAAATGCCATGACTACAGATCCGATACCTAATATGGGAGCTTTTGCAAATATACGCATCAGTCCATGGGAAAAGTTTTGAATCTGGTTCACATCATTAGTAAGTCTTATAATCAATGAAGCATCTTGAAATTTGTCAATATTATCAAAAGAGAAGTTTTGAATTTTAATATATAAATCCTCTCTTAAATCAGCACCAAAGTTTTGCGATACTCTTGAAGACACTATATTTCTTGTCGAAGCAAAAATAGCACCTAATGCTGTCATAAATAACATTAGGCCGCCTAATTTAAATATGTATTTAAGGTCTCCCGTTTTTACTCCCTTATCAATTAGCCTAGACATTATTGTTGGTTGTATCAAATCCCCCATGGCTTCCAGAATAAGAAATATAAGTGCAATTAAAAATTTATCCTTATATCTATATATATATTTGTTTAAATATTGATATTGTCCTTTCATACAAATCTCCTGTAATATTAGTATTTAAAAAAGTTAAGGTTTCAAATCCTTAACTTCCTATTTAGAATTCAAATGGATTATCTCATGGATGTTTTCGTAAAAGTATAATGTATTTTGACCATTCAAGTCTCCATTATCCTTACTCAATTCATCTACATATTGTGTAAGGATCTTAGCTGTATAGGTGCCATTATCCTTATCAATGATTTCATTATAGACTTTAAGTACTTCATCCTTTATAATAGAACTGCTTTCATTTGCATATATATACTGATTACCTGAGCCTAATATCGCTCCGTAAATATAATTTTCATACATCTCATATGCCTTTTTATTGGTTTTCCCGGTAGGATAATCCTTCAAATGCTTTTCCGCATTAAGAGCCCTATTCAGCAGTTCTTCTACCCCAATATTCAAATTGTCACCATCGGTATAAACATTTTGACTTTCAGCCTTTAACAATTCAAAATATGATTTTACTTCGTCTGATGCATGATCAATATATTTACTTGCTGTATCATAAGTATGTTCAAAACCAAATGATTTTTTCAATAGATAATCTTCCATTTCCAATATCATATCATCTGCATTTTCCGTATCCAAACTACCGATATGTTCATCAACAAACTTGACTATAGTATCTTCATCAGCATTCTCAATCAGCAAATCATAAAACTCTTTTAAAAGTACACTCTGTTCTTTTAAAGTCAAAGGTTCTTCAACTTCTCCGCTATGTTCATCTACAACCTTGCCGGGATAAGCAGGTTTATCTTGGGGTTTACTGCAACCGACTAACAATGCCATCACAACTATATAAAACAATGTTTTTATATTCATCTTTACCTCCTAGTCTTCCAACTTGCGATACAGTGTAGCAATACTGATGCCAAGTTTTCTTGCAACATCACGTTTTGCGTCAAGACATTCACCTGCCAATTGTAATTCATTTTCGATTACAGATTTTTCATAGGCTTTAGTTAATTCCGCTAATGATAAATTGTTTAATCTTTCTTTTTTAAAACCTATTTTGCTCTTTATCGTTTCTAAACTTACTAAGCTATTTTCCTCAAAGATAACAGCGTACTCAATTAAATTCTTAAGCTCCCTAATATTTCCGGGGTAGTTGTATTGAAGTAAAAGTTGTTCACATTCGGCAGTAAATCCATCTAAGTTTTTATCATACACTTCTGAAAAATACCTTAAGAAATATCTGGCAAGAATAATTACATCAAACCCCCGCTCTCTTAATGGCGGTATATGAATTGGGATTATATTTAGTCTATAGAATAAATCTTCTCTAAATAAATGCTGAGCAACCATGTTAGCAAGATCCTTGTTTGTTGCAGAAATTATTCTGGGATTTACCTTTATTGGTTCATTACCGCCAACTCTTGTAATTTCCTTTTCCTCTAAAGCTCTCAATAGATTTACCTGCATAGAATAAGGCAAGTCTCCAATTTCGTCGAGAAATAAAGTACCATCTTTGGATGCCTCAAATTTACCTACCTTCCCGGTTCTATTTGCGCCGGTAAATGAGCCTTTTTCATATCCGAACAATTCACTTTCAATTAAATTTTCCGGTATTGCTCCGCAATTAATAGCCATAAAAACATTATCCTTACGGCAGCTTGCAGTATGGATTGCTCTTGCAAATACCTCCTTTCCAGTTCCGGATTCGCCAAATAATAATACTGATACATCCTTTCCGGCTACCTGTATGGCTTGTCTTCTTGCTTCCAGAAGTACCTCGCTCTCCCCTATTATATCATCAAAGGTAATTATATCTTTGGACAAATTAGACTTCAATACTGATTCCTTCATCTTTCTGAAATCTGAAAGAACTAAAACAACACCCTGTTTTTTATCCTTAATCAATATCGGACTGGAATTTATAATAAATTCAAACCCTCCAAGTTTTACCGGACCGATTTCGCCTTTAAAATTATTCTCAATTAACTTTTTAAAAATCTTATCAGGGAGTATGTTATAAATCGGCGGAATTTGATTTATATCCAATCCTAATTTGTCAATTATATAATTATTTATAGTTATAACTTCTTTATTATGATTTAAAATTATTATGCCTTCGTTAAGAGAATTAATTAAGGTCATAAGCTCCAAAGATTTGTATTCCAGCATCATCCCATACTCTTTTTCTCCCAATATGGTAGAAATAATACTGCTTAATTGTTTTTCAAATCTTGCGTAGCTGTCTCGATTATTGATTAAATTATCCTTAGCTCTCTCATTAAATGCACACATGCCAAGAACACCGATTATATTATCATTATAATGTATAGGTATACATAACTCCGATAGTTCACTGCAATTTACCTTGTTTGCACAATCTAAACAAATTGGACTCGACCGAGCGTCCTCGATAAAAATCTGTTTTCCAGTTTCAATGCAATGATGGAAGGCAGAATGAAAAGGTGCCTTCTTACCAACTGAATATTTAAGATTATTAGTTGCAGCTATTCTGTATAAGTTCTCATCAACAATTGTAAAATCAATATTAGTTACCGCATACATAGCCTCAATCATATGCTGAACCTCTGAACGAATTCCCTTGAGTAAGCTCATAAAACCTTCCCCCAAATTCAAGCACAAATTATTAATTTAAATATTATCACATTAATTTATTACATTCAAGATTTTAAGTAAAATATTTATCAAGATTGAGAATGTATCAAACAGAAATGATAATTCCATAAAAACAATGATATTAACATTGTTTGCAAACTCTTTATCAAATTACTATTTAAACAAATTATTATATTTGATAAATTACTAATTCTAAATGTTGGACAATATCTTGTAATTAAGCAATAATGCAGCTTTTGTTCATGAATTAACTCTTGGCATAAAAAGTGCAATATTTAAGAATTAGGAGGTAGTATAAATGGACGATAACAAATTATTAATAGATATTTTAAAAAATCAAGTGACTCCGGCCCTTGGATGTACTGAACCCGGCGCAGTAGCTTATGCGGTGGCAAAAGCTAAAGAAATACTAGATGATGAAGTTAAA
This sequence comes from Paratissierella segnis, assembly GCF_014385195.1. Taxonomy (GTDB): domain Bacteria; phylum Bacillota; class Clostridia; order Tissierellales; family Tissierellaceae; genus Paratissierella; species Paratissierella segnis. The sequence continues at coordinate 62,477 of NZ_JACRTG010000008.1, read as the reverse complement.
AAACTAAATATTACTGTAAATACTAATATATTAAAAAATGGATTAGGAGTAGGTATCCCTGGTACAGATGAACGTGGAATAGTGTTTGCCGCAGCCTTAGCGCTTGTAATTGGGAAATCCGAGTATGTCTTGGAAGTTCTTAAGGATACAAATAAGGATAGTATTCAAAAAGCACACGACATAGTTAATTCCAAAATAATAAATCTGGAATTGGACAAAGATGCTGATAGCCTATACATTTCGGTCGAAGCTTTTGGCAGGAAAGACAAATCAAAGGTTATAATAAAAGATGCCCACACAAATATAGTTTTTCAGAGCAAAAACGATGAAATTTTAATGAATAATGATTATCCATTACCTGAGCAAGCTAAGGAATCTAACCCTTCCAATGAAATTAAATATAAAATTAAAAAATTTAGTTTTGATAATCTAATAGATTTTGCAAATAATGTTCCTTTAAATAACATATTGTTTATTCAAGACGGTATTGACATGAATTTATTGCTCGCAGATGTCGGACTAAATAACAATATAGGCATAGGAATGGGAAAATACTTAAATAAAAATGTTAGTAATGTATATTCCAAGGCCAAGGCATATACGGCAGCAGCCTCAGAAGCTAGAATGTCCGGATATCCACTCCCGGTAATGAGCAGTGCAGGCTCTGGTAATCATGGTCTTGTAGCAATTACCCCCATTTCTGTAATAGGAAATGATTTGGAAAAATCAAGAGAAAAAATAATCAGATCCGTCACTTTAAGCCATCTTGTTACAATTTATGTTAAGGTACAAATAGGTGCACTATCTCCTGTTTGCGGATGCGGAGTTGCTGCAGGTGTTGGTTGTGCCGCCGGCCTTACCTATTTAAGGGATGGAAATATTAATCAAATAAAAAATTCAATAAAAACCATGATAGCGGGTGTAACCGGAATGATATGCGATGGTGCAAAACTTGGCTGCTCTTATAAGCTTGCTATAGCTGTTGATTCAGCAGTTGATGCTTCTAATATGGCTTTGGAGGATATATTTATTCCTTCAGATAATGGAATTTTAAGTGAATCTGCAGAAAAAACTATAGAAAATCTAGCTGAGATTTCAAATGTAGGAATGAAAAACACCGATAGCACTATATTAAATATAATGCTAAGCTGGTGTTAAAAAGTCATATGCTCAATTCGCATATGACTTTTTAAAAAATAAATGACCCTAAATGGGTCATTTAATCTATGTAATCACCAAACATTTCATTAACTAATAAATCCATTTTTTCTCTATCATATATCCAATAACTAACGTTCTTTATATATTCACCATCTCCGGGGATTGTATCGGTTTTGATATTATCCACATTTATTTTCTTAACTGATGATGCTGCCTTAAGGGCAGTACCCAATGATATATTGGTTTCAACATTTGAAAAATATGTTTCTACTAGTTTAGGCAGCTTTAACAAATTCTTAGTTTTCAATGTTTGTTTTATTAGCTCTTTCATGAAATATTGCTGCGCCTTTATCCTGCCTATATCTCCATCTTTATATCCTACAGTCATAGCGTTGTTATTTCTGAATCTTAAAAAATCATGTGCATTCTTTCCATCCAAAAGCTGTTGCTCCCCTTTTTTTATGTCTATATTCAACGGCGGTACAGATGGGTCATACTCCTTATACTTCATATCAAAGGGCACATCTACTCTTACACCACCTATAGCATCTACAACTTCCTTAACAATATTATAATCAATCTTAACATAGTAGTCTAAGTCTATCCCTAAGAAATCCCTTACAGTGTCCATAGTCGATTCTACACCACCATATACATGTGCGTGATTTATCTTATCTGGCTTCCCATCTATCATAACGCGTGTATCACGAGGAATGGATAGTATACTTACATCCCCGGTATCAAAGTTTACCTTGGTTAGCATCATAGTATCTGTACGCTTCCCCTTTGACTCTTTTACATCTTCAGCATCTACACCTAAAAGCAAGAACAAAATCTCATTTTTTACCTTGGGTTTATTTTCATTTTTGCCATTGGTGTCCTTCGACCCATCCGGCAATGTTGCCGCTAATTTCTCTGTGAATACTGACTTGAGTACAGTAGAATACAAGAACACAAAACATATTATAGACACGAAAAACACAATGCGAAATTTTCGTTTCATCCTGACACCTCTTTTTAAGTTACCAACATTAACTTAATAATACTATAAGTAAATTTCTAATTCAATAAAATGCATAATTAAATTGATTACAATATGGTTACAGGACAATTCACAATTCACAACTTAATTCAATTCACAATTCACAGTTCACAATTCACAATTGAGAAGATAGTGAAGAAATAAGAATTAAGAGTGAAGAGTTAGTCAGTGAACAACAATTAAGAGTTTGTTAGGGTCGAGCTTTGGGGAATTACGCATAGATTCTTCGCTACGCTCAAGAATGACGCAAGCAGTGAATCGGGGTCTTAAAACCGACTATCCATGCGCCTTGCTCGGGATGACACTTTCAGGGTCAGTTCACTTATAGAACATTTATGGCTTTAGAGGCAGATTCATTAATTAACTTTTAATTGACTGGATAGTAAAGAGAAAAAACCTCTATTTCAAAATATTAATAATAGAGGTTTTTTATATCTTATTTATTCCTTTTCAATTTCATCTGTCAATTGAATTATCTCATCTATGATATTGCCTATATGATCTATAGTATCTAAAAGCGGTTTATCCGTTGTAATATCTACTCCTGCCATCTTTGCAAGCTCAACCGGAGTCTTTGTACCTCCTGCCTTTAATACATTTTTCCAATCATCCAAAGCTACTTGACCTTCTGTTAGAATTCTCTTAGATACTTCTGTTGCAATGGTAAGACCCGCACTATAAGTATATGAATATAATCCATTGTAATAGTGACTCTGTCTCATCCAAGTAAGTTCAGCGCCTTCATTGATTTTGACAGTATCTCCCCAGAATTTTTCAAGAGTTGCTCTTTTTAATTCATTTAATTTTTCAGCATAGATGCTTCCACCTGCATCTATTATCTTATAAACTTCCCTTTGATAATGAGCTTCTAAAAGGTGTGTTACGAAGTTGTGATAGTAGGTTCTGCTTATAAGCGAAGATAGTACCCACCTTTTCATTCTCTTTTCATTAGTGTTTTTCATAAGATAGTTTGCCATTAGCATTTCATTCATAGTTGATGGAGATTCTATAAAGTATAGAGAAGGTCTGGAATCAAATATATTTTGATTTTGATGTGCCAGATAAAAATGCCCTGCATGACCTAATTCATGGGCTAGGACAAATACCTCCCTCATTCTCTCCGTCCAGGAGATCAATATATATGGATGTGCTCCATATGGACTTGAGCAAAATGCACCAGTTGACTTGCCCTTATTTTGAACAAAGTCAATCCATCTTTCATCATATGCCCTATCTACCGCCTCTAAATAGTCCTCTCCTAAAACGCCTAATGCACCCTTTATATATTCCTTAGACTCCTCAACTGATATCTTGGGTTCAAAATCCGGATCCACATCCAATTTTAAATCTGCAAATGTCATTTCATCTAGTCCATGTATTTTTTTGAGTAGTTTTGCAAATTTTCTCATATGAGGTGCCAGATTTTCCATAGTTAAATCTATCTGTCTATCATACAACTCCCTTTCTACCTTTTGAGGGAGCAACAAGCTATCTATTACCGAATCAAATCCCCTCAATGTAGCAAGAGTCTTTTCCTTTTGCACTTGTGTTTTATATGTGCTTGCAAATGTATACTGATATTCCCTTAGTTTTTTGGAAAAAGCCTCAAATGCAGCACGTCTCAACTTTGTATCTTTTTCATATTCCCATTCACCTTCAAATAGTACAAAGCTTAAAGGATATTCTTTACCTTCTGCAGTAAAAGTACCAAAATCCATATCAGCCAGCTTTGCCATACTGTATATCTCCTCAGGTGAATCAAGTACAGGTGCCAATGCTGATAATGCTCTCTCAACTTCAGGATGAAGTGCATATTTCTTTATTCTCAAAAGATCTTCAAGATATCCCTTATTTTCTTTGGAACTATTTATCGCTTCTTGGATTACTTCTTCATCTGCTTGGATTATTTCACTGTCCACAAAGCTCAATCTGCTGTCAAGAATTGAACTTATATTGGTTAATTTCGACTGCCTGCTAATGTTTTCTGAATTCGTTTGATCTACAGCTACGGCAAGATGTGCATATGTTCCTGTTAGTGTAGCTAATTGATAAAATTCCCTCAACTTGTCAAGGCATCTATTTATATTAGCTGCAGAATTTAGTTTGCCTTTGAATTCACTTTCAATCTCGTCAGTTAGTTTCTGAGACTTTTCTACTGCCAATTCATAATCTTTTTCTGTCTTAAAAATACCTGTCAAATCCCATGTTAAGTTAACATCTACTTCATTTCTCGTCTGCATAGCTTTTGGCATAGTAACCCCTCCTTATTCTTTCGTATCTCTAAATATATAATATACCTATTATACCTACATCTCAAGGATATTCTTTGCTTCTGCTTCCAAATTTATTAATTCGCTGTTTAAGCTGTTTAAATGCCCGTCTAAATTGCCAACTATACCCTCGACTTTATTAATAACATTATCAACATTATCTATTGAATTGTTTATTTTGGATTGAACAAACCAATCAACAAAGAATCCGTCAAAGAAGAAGTCTGCAAAGGTAGCAAATCCTGAAATATTTACCCTTATATCGGTAAATTTATTTACATCACTTAATTCTTTTTGGAATGCCTTTAATAGATGTTGGACTTCATGGGAGATTTCATTAGCCTCATCTATGGCTGAATGTTTGGCAACATTGGATATAAAGCCTCCACCAAGCATATCCCAGACTCCCCAACCTTTTGCCGAATCAAGCTTTTTTCTCATTTTGGATAATGATTTATTTGCCCTTTTGCCAGCAACAATTGCCTCATGTATTTCTTTTATATCCAGTTTTATTTCATTTATTCTATCAAGTTTTTCCCTAAGGCGTCTCCCCTTATCACTATCCTCATTTAAAATAAGATTTTCTTTTTCCTTCATTGCCTTGTCGTAATCTTCCTTCACACCTATATATTTATGTAGTTCTGTATTTGCATAGTCTAGCTCTTTTTCAATTTCCTCAATTGCTCCAATGCATTCTTCATATTTTAATTTAGCCGTTAAATATTCTTCTCTTTCCTTATCCAGTTTCTCATCTTTCTTGTCCGTTAGAGAAAGAAATATGGAGCTAAAGCTAGTACCTTCTAATTTCTCAACATCCTTTTCTTCTTTCTTCAATTGTTTTTTAAGTTCTTCTAATTGGTCTCTCTTTTTATTAAGTTCTGACTCAGCCATTTTCTTTAATGATTCCAGTTTTTCTTTGATACGTAGCTTTTCTTGTAAGTCGTAAATTTTCTTATTGATTTCAGTATACATAATGGTATCCCCCCTTGTTAAACTAATTATAACATAAAAGTCCTAAGGCAAACTTAGGACTTTATCAATTACTATTTCAACATTTTCCCGATTTGATAAATCAAAATTGCTGTCAATTAAAAAATTGAGTATCCCTACTCAATTTTCTAACGGTTATTTATTGGCATTCCCTATTTCATTATGTTCAAATGAAATCTGCGCTCCTCTGATATCCTTTTTCCCCATTTTAATCACCTTATCAATACTTGTTGGTTATATTATATCAATTATAACCATTTTGGCTATCTTAAATCCACATCCTTGTTAATCTCCACAAACCTTGGGTATAACTAAATTAAGTATATTTTTAGGGAGTGATTTAATGACTAATATAAAAGTGTTTTCCGATTTTGCATGTCCATTTTGTTATATAGGTTTTTCCATTGCAGATAGATTAAGAAAAGAAAATGATGATGTAGATATTCAATATTTCCCATATGAATTAAACCCTGATATGACTATAAAAGGCGGCGATTTAACAGACAGCATTCCGCAAGAACAAATTGATATGAGCTTTAGGCGAATTGAACGATTGGGTAAGGAGTACGGCTTAGTCTATAATAACAAGACAAAAAAATTTAATACTTCAAGACTTCATAAAGCTGCCCTATACGCTGATACCATGGGGAAATTCTATGAGTTTTCCAAGGAAGCCTTCAGATATGTATTTGAATTTGGGAAGAATGTTGGAGATCCTTTTATGATTAACGACATCGGATTATATGTAGGATTGGATATAATTGAAATGAATGAAAAAATAGATAAAGGTGAATTTGATTCACAAATTGAAGATGCTCGAAAATTAAGCGTTGATTATAATATTGAAAGTGTTCCGACCTTTATCGTAGATGATGAAAGATACGTTACTGTATTAAAGGATTATGAGAGATTTAAGAAGGATTTGTTAGGATAGTTAAAGAAAGTGATTATTTGGGTAAATTATTCTAAGAGGTGAAGATTAATGAAAGTAGAATATATATATCATAGCGGTTTTACTATAGAAGCCGATGATTATTTTTTAGTCTTTGATTATTACAGAGGAGATATTACATTAAAAGATAAAAAAATCATAGTATTTTCGACCCATAAGCATCATGATCACTATAATCCAAAGATTTTAACTTGGAAGAAGAATTATCCTGATATTTCATATGTATTAAGCAGTGACATCGATGTAAGCCCATCAAAAAATATTTATAAAATAGATCCCTATGAAGAATTGAAACTACAGGATGTAGCTATAAAAGCCTTTGGCTCCACTGATTTAGGCGTTTCCTTGTTGATAAAATTGGAGGATAAAAATATATTTTTTGCCGGAGATTTGAATTGGTGGCACTGGGAAGAAGACTTTCCGGAGGATCAACTCAAGGAAGAAAAGGATTTTAAAGATGAAGTTTCGAAAATAATAGGTGAACGTATAGATGTAGCTTTCTTTCCAGTAGATCCAAGGCTTGAAGATGCATTTTATTTGGGTGCACAATATTTTATAGAAAAGTTGAAGCCTAAAATATTTTTCCCAATGCACTTTGGGGATAAGTATGAAATAATTCCTAAACTTATCAACAAAATCAATGATAACACTGTTGATATTGTTAAGATAAAAAAGAAAAATCAGGTATTTATAGTTTAAAGCTACAAGTGCAGTGACCAAAAGTTGCTTAATGAATCTGTCTCTAAAGCCATAAATGTTCTATAAGTAAATTGACACCGAAGATGTCATCCCGAGCAAGGTGCAGAGATCTTCAGTTTTGAGACCCCGATTCACTGCTTGTGTCATTCTTGAGCGTAGCGAAGAATCTATGCGTAATTCCCCAAAGCTCGACCCTAACAAACTCTTAATTGTTGTTCACTGACTAACTCTTCACTCTTAATTCTTACTTCTTCACTATCTTCTCAGTTGTGAATTGTGAACTGTGAATTGTATTAAGTTGTGAATTGTGAATTGTGAACTGTGAATTGTGAATTGAATTAAGTTGTGAACTGTGAATTGTTCCTGTAACTATTTTCATACCATTTTATCTGATTTCATGTTATAATAAACGCTATGCAGCAACTCAAATGACAAATTGCACTTGTGTTATAATATTTCGATTATAACTTTAGATAGGATGGTTAAAAAATGATTAGTGTAAACAATTTAAGTTTAAGATATGGCTCACAAAAGCTATTTGAAGACGTAAATTTAGTATTTACTCCCGGAAATTGCTATGGAGTAATTGGGGCAAACGGAGCAGGAAAAAGTACATTCCTAAAGATTTTATCCGGTGATATAGAACCTAATACAGGAGAAGTCTCCTTGGCTCCTAACATACGTATGTCCGTTTTAAAACAGGACCATTTTGAATATGATAACTGCCAAGTACTTCAAACAGTTATTATGGGAAATAAGAGGCTTCATGAAATAATGGTGGAAAAGGATGCAATATATGCTAAAGAAGATTTTTCCGATGAAGATGGCATCAAAGCTTCAGAACTGGAAGCTGAATTTGCAGAAATGGACGGCTGGAGTGCGGAATCAGAAGCCTCATCCCTATTGCAGGGCTTAGGAATACCAACTGATTTGCATGAAAAGAATGTATCCGACTTAACAGGTAATGATAAGGTTAAAGTTCTATTGGCTCAAGCTCTATTTGGTAAGCCGGGAATTTTAATATTAGACGAACCTACAAATGACTTGGATGTAAAAAGTATAAAGTGGCTTCAGGGTTTCTTAGGCGACTTTGAAGGAACAATAATAGTGGTATCCCATGATAGATATTTCTTAAATGAAGTATGTACCCATATGGTAGATATAGATTTTGGTAAAATCAAAATGTTTGTGGGAAACTATGACTTCTGGTACGAATCAAGCCAACTGGCACTTCAAATGATAAAGGATCAAAACAAGAAAAAAGAAGACAAAATTAAGGAACTGCAAACATTTATAGCTAGATTTAGTGCTAATGCATCCAAATCAAAACAAGCTACTTCCCGTAAAAAGTTATTGGAAAAAATTACATTAGATGATATAGTTCCATCAAGCAGGAGATATCCTTTTGTTGGATTTATAATGGAAAGAGAAGTTGGAAATGAAATACTGACAGTTGAAAATTTATCGAAAACTGTAGATGGAATTAAGGTGCTAAATGATATTAGTTTTAGAGTAAACAAGGGAGATAAAATCGCATTTGTAGGTGATGAAATTGGTATAACTACTCTATTTAAAATACTTATGGAAGAAATCGAACCTGACGAAGGCAGTTTTAAATGGGGTCAAACCATTACAAAATCCTATTTTCCTAAGGATAACTCAAAATTTTTCAATGATGTGGATTTAACTCTTGTAGATTGGTTAAGACAATACTCTGTTGATCAAAGTGAAATCTATATTCGTGGATTTTTAGGCAGAATGTTGTTCTCGGGCGAAGAAGCTTTGAAACAAGCCAAGGTTTTATCCGGTGGAGAAAAGGTAAGATGTATGTTATCGAGGATGATGCTAAGCGATGCAAATGTGCTTATTCTTGACCAGCCAACAAACCACCTTGACTTGGAGTCAATTACATCTGTAAATAACGGATTGATTAATTTTAAATCAAATATATTATTTACATCTCATGACCACCAGTTCATCCAAACTATAGCTAATAGAATAATTGAGATTAAACCTGAAGGATTTATTGATAGGACAATGACTTATGAAGAATATATAGAGAAATTTTATTAAATTTCTCTATATATTTTTTCTTAAATAGTTACTAAACTTATCTATGGCAATTACCATTAAGGATACTCCCAAAAGAAGAAATCCTACCTTTTCCCAATTTCTCCAAGTGATATTCATGGAAAGAGCTGTACCTATACCACCGGCTCCGATTACACCTAAAATCGTTGAATTTCTGATATTGGATTCCAATCTATATAGCATAAGGCTTACAAAGGTGGACAAAGTATGGGGTACCAGCCCATGTCTATAGCTTTGTAGGCTTGTGGTTCCCACCACTAAGACACTGTCTTGTATATTCTTTTCACTGCTTTCCAATACCTCGCTATACATTTTGGTTAGAACTCCGGTAGTGTATATGCTTAATGCCATGGCACCCGCAAGCGGTCCAGGACCAACCCCTCTGAAAAATATAATTGCAGTAATAATAGGCGGAAATGTTCTCAAGATATTTATAATTCCTTTTAAAATTAATGAAACTGCCCTATTTGGCGAAGTATTATATGCTGTAAAATATGAAAGTATAATTGCAAAAAATCCACCAACAATAGTAGCAAAAATAGCAATAAAAAAGCTTTCTTTTATTCCTTCAATGAGCTTAGAATAATATGAAAAGTCCATTCTAATCATTCTTGAAATTATCTGATTTCCTTGTTCTAACCCCAATAACAATCTATCATAACTTATATCAAATGACTTGAAAACCAAGACAAACAATCCAATAATAATTAAAGGTATATAGATCAATTTGGAACTCTTATATTTTCTATAACTTTCAAGGGATTTAAATTTTATTCGTGACTTTTTTAACATCCTCCTTAGAAATAGGCTAATTAAATCAATTAAAAAAATCGTTAAAAACAGTATGAGTATTAATGTTCCAAGATTGTCATATCTTAAATGATTTAAGTCCCTCCACATGATTTGCCCTATTCCTCCTGCACCGACTAAACCCAATATTGTTGCACTTCTGATATTGGTTTCAAAAACATTAAAGAATACAGAAACTGACAATTCCAGTATATGAGGCAGTACACAATATCTCAAAACTTGCATGGAATTTGCTCCAACGGATATGGTTGAATTTAACTGATTTTCATTAATAGATTCAATATATTCTCTAAATAACTTTAAAGACATCAAAAAGGCTATTATTGTCAATGCAACAATTCCCGAAAACTTGCCTATGCTAAAAATACTTACTAAAAGAGCAGCCCATATTAACCCGGGTATGGTCCTGAAAAATGAAAATACAGCCGTCAATATTTTAGCCACTAATTTATTAGGAGTAATATTTTCTGCTACAAGCAAAGAAAATGGTAAAGCTAAAATAACTCCTAAAATAGATGACACTATAGCTATTTGTATGGTCTCCAAAAGTTTTTCAAAGACTTCACCGCTGTAGGATAAGTTGGGATTTAACATCCTTTCAAACAATGCAAACATATCAGGCATACCCTTAAAAAGCCTTATGAAATCAAACTCTACTTTGAACCCTAAATATAATAAAATAATGATAATCCCGAGAGTAAAGAATATTCTTTTGATTTTCTTTCTAGCTATATAAGTTTTCAAGAAGTCTATCATCTATTTCACCCGGTCTTCCATCGAAAATAATCTTTCCCTTTTTTAAAGCTACGATTCTGTTGCAATATTTCTTTGCTATATTTACATCATGAAGATTTATTAGTATTGTAATATTCTTTTTTTCATTCACTTTTTTGAAATAATCCATAATGTTTTGAGATGTGGCGATATCCAGACTTGCTACAGGTTCATCAGCCAAGATTATCTTTGGTCTTTGACATAGTGTCTTTGCTATGGCTACTCTTTGTTTTTGACCTCCGCTAAGCTCTCCTGCACGAACAAACATCTTTTCGCTAAGTCCTACTTGTTTTAATGCAGTAATTGCCCTTTCATAATCATCATCACTAAAAAGTCCCAGTAAAGACTTTAAGGGGGACTTGTAACCAAGTCTCCCTATCAATACATTATCCAATACTGTGGATCTTTCTATCAGGTTATAATCCTGAAATACAAATCCAATGGATTTTCTCATATTTCTCAACTGAGCATCACTTAAGCCGGTAACATCTATATCATCCATAAATACTTTCCCTTTATAAGGTCTTACGAGCAAATTTATAGTCTTTAATAGACTGGATTTACCACTTCCGCTGGAACCGATTATCCCTACAAATTCTCCCTGATTTACTTCTAAATTTACATCATCTACAGCCAATACTTTTCCATCATATATTACAGTTATATTCTCCAATCTTAGCATAAAATTCGCTCCTATTCAGCCGCTTTTAAATCAACATCCATTGTTTCTGCTGTAGTCCTGATAATATCATAATCCGCATCTGTTGCTTCAGTAAATCCATACATATTGAATAAGTCTTTAAGCAATGATTTTCCCTCATCCGTAGAGGCTATATTTAATAATGCATTTTTGATTTTATCCTGCATATCTTTTTCCATGTTTCCTCTTATGGTTACACTGATATTAGGAATATATTCAGTATATCCCAATATTTCGGTTTTTTCATTAGCATCAGGAAAATCCTTCTCATATCTGTCCCTGACATCTACAAAGGTTGTAGCTACATCCACATCCCCATTCAATAATAATTGCAAAGACTTATCATGTCCGCCACTATAAACATATTGAATATCCTTTTCTAAATCTATACCCTCTTTAATAAGATGAGCACCAGGGAATAAATATCCCGATGTGCTGGATGGGTCAACAAATGCAACTTTTTTTCCCTTAATATCTGCAAAAGACTTGATTCCACTATCTTTTCTTACTATAAATTGAGAGCGATATTTAGCCTCTAAATCCTTATTCAAAGCTGTCAATATTACCTGTGCATTGCTTTCCTTGTTAGCTAATACATAAGCAAATGGCGGAATAAATCCAAAGTCCACTTGACCTGAACCTAATCCTTCAACAACTCCTACATAATTTGTAGCTGTAAATCCTTCAACTTTGACACCAAGTTCCTTTGACAACATTTCAGTCAACGGTTCTACTGATTCTATCAATTTATCACCATCACGCATGGGCACAAATCCCATAGTAATTACTTCTTCTTTTTTGGGAGTACAGCCAATCAATGAGATTGTCATTAGAACTGCCAATAAAATAAGTGATAATCTTCTCATATCAAATCCCTCCAAATTAATCTTTCTAATTTCAGTGTACTACATATTTAAACTCATTTCAATACACTTTATATAATTATTTTATTCTGTATCTATCCGCATCGGTACACTTGCCATAAAAAATACCAACCGCATAATAAGAGGGAAATTTTACTGTACGGTTGGTTAAAAGCTATTAAAAGTTAATAGTGTTTTTTAATTTAATTTGGTAAATACTATTTCCAATTTGGATTCATTACCATTTCTTATTATTGAAATATTCGCCCTGTCTCCTTGTTTATACTTATATAAAGCCTTTTTAACCTGACTCATGCTGTCTATTTCAATATCGTCTATCTTTGTTATTACATCTCCATTATACAAACCTGCTTTGTCCGCCGGAGAGCCTTTTTCAACTTGAATAATTACTAGACCTGTGTCAACCGGAAGTTTGACTCCTACTCTGCCTTCATATTCTTCTACGGACATACCTGAGATACCCATATATACCGTCTTATATGAACCCTTTTTAAGCACTTCATTCACTATAGCCTTTGCTTGATTGATTGGTATGGAGAAACCTAGCCCTTCTCCGGATGTGATCTTTGCAGTATTTATACCTATTACTTCACCCTTACTATTTAATAATGGTCCTCCGCTATTTCCGGGGTTTATTGAAGCATCGGTTTGAATTAAATCATCTATTACCGTTACTTGATCTACCTGAACCGATCTATGAAGACCGGAAATAATCCCTGAAGTAACTGATCTTTGGAACTCCAAGCCCAGTGGATTACCAATAGCTATTGCAATTTCTCCTACTTCCAAATCATCTGAATCACCTAATGTTGCTACCGGAAGCCCTGTTACGTCTACTTTGACAATTGCCAAATCAAGTGTCGCATCATACCACAATACTTTGCCTTGTACCTTATCGCCATTGTCAAACAACACCCTTATGTCCTTAGCATTCCCATTTGCAACTACGTGTGAATTCGTTAGAATATATCCATCGCTATCTACTATTAGCCCTGAACCTACCCCTGAAACGTCTCTTTGTCCAAACCAAAATAGATCCTGAGTTTCTATGGTAGTAATTCCTACTACTGAACTCATAGCCTTCTTAGCTACTGCAGAAACTGTGGAAATATCATCATTAGTATTGATGGTTATCGCTTGAGGAGTATATTCTTTGCTTGCTAAAGTTGTATCTTTAAATATCATTGGAGCAATGAAAGTAGATGCCAAGCCCCCTACTATGGAGCATACTAGGGCTAAGGCCACATAAGAAAACATACTTCCTCTAAATTTTCTTTTCTTTTTATTCGGTTTCTTAGGATCGTATGACGAACTTTGCTCGCCTTTATTTTCATTTTCATCTTGTGTATTCACCAATATAAAGCCTTGATCGTTATTATATCTTTCATCGTTATTGAATCTGTTATCATCCATATTTAACACCCCTATCTTTATTTATAAATGATTAATTATAAATTATCTTTTCAATTTTACATTGCGAACTTCCACCGAAAGTGTCATACGTAGGGGCGGATGACCCTATCCGCCAGCTAGAATCCCATATTTCATTGAGTTTCAATAGGCATTGGGATCCTTCCCTTCACTCAGGATGACATCTTGCAGAATTAATACTGCCTTTTGTTGTTTACTGTTCACTATGTTTTTACTTATTACCTATTACCTATCTTTTCTGTTCCTCACTCTTCACTTTCTTATTTTAATATTACCCATAAATTGTATAAAAAATATGGTTAAATTGTGTTTTTGTTGTGGGATTTTTGTTAATAGCTTTACAAATTTGGTATAATAAACAAAAGAAAGCTTAGGGGTGATTTTATGTCCTATAGAATATATTTAGTAGAAGATGACAAGAACCTAAATCTAGTGCTAACTACATATTTAGAGAAAGAAGGATGGATTATCACGTCATTTTTAACGGGAAAGGAAGCTCAAAGTCAAATATTAAATCCTCCCGATCTATGGATTTTGGACATTATGCTGCCTGATATAGATGGATATCAGCTCATAAGAGAAATCAAGTATAAGTCGCCAGACGTTCCTGTTATTTTTATATCCGCCAGAGATGCGGATATTGACAGAGTCGTAGGTCTTGAACTGGGGAGTGATGATTATCTTCCGAAACCATTTTTACCCAGAGAACTTGTTATTAGGGTTAGAAATTTATTGGATAGGTTCAATCGAGACCAACAAATTATTTATAGTTTACCCCCATATGCTATAAATACAGACAGCAGAATTGTAAGCCTAAATGACAAGATAATAGATTTAACATCAAAGGAATATGATTTACTCAATTATCTTTTAAATAATCTGGGCGTAGCATTGTCAAGAGAGCAAATTCTTAATAATATTTGGGGAAATGATTATTTTGGCTCAGATAGAGTTGTAGATGATTTGATACGCAGGCTTAGAAAAAAAATGCCGAAATTGGACTTAGAAACTGTCTACGGATATGGTTATAGGGTGAATAAAAAATGAAAAATTATCCTTTATCAATCCAAATATGGATAGTATTTGTAAGCATAACAATGGCAATTTCAATATTATTGTCCTTTATAATGCCCCTTACATTAAGGGATTTCTTTACCAAGGAGATCTATAAAACCATAGACTCAGCTCAAGAAATTATATTCAACCAATTTGAAATAAATGATATAGATGAAGATATTTTCGGAACCGATCAATTTAAGGATGTACGTACGGTCAGACATTTGTTGATTTACGAAGGAAATCACGTGGTTTTAAGCTCTCCTATTTCCATCGATTTTCTTAGACAAGTAAAGGAGGATATAGAAACCCAAAGGAATGTATCTAAACATTATACCGGAAAAATAAATCAGGAAAGGGTCTTTTACACAATCACCAAGGGGAAAGCTTTTGGCCGTGACGCATACTTAGTATCCTATATGGGTGATTCATATAGGGAAGATCTGGTTAATACACTTTTTAAAAAGCTATTGAATACAATGATTATTGTCATATTACTCAGCTGGATACCGGCAATACTCTTATCAAGATATCTTTCAAGCCCGCTCGTTAGCCTTCAACAAAGGGTAGATAGGCTTGCAAACAAGGAATGGAGCGATCCTATTGCAGTAGATAGGAAAGATGAAATAGGCAAGCTTGGCAATTCCATAGAAGAATTGAGGACCGAACTCATCCGTCAAGATGAGGCTGAACAATCTTTTCTTCAATATATTTCCCATGAGTTGAAGACCCCTGTAATGGTAATAAGAAGCTATACTCAGGCAATCAATGATGGAATCTTTCCCGGTGGAGATTTGAAAAACTCAATTGAGATTATAGATAACGAAGCTGAGAGACTTGAAAAGAGAATCAGAAACCTTCTTTATTTAACTAAGCTTGATTATTTAGAAAATCACAACCAAGAGAACCTAAAGACATTTCCTTTAGATAAGCTAATCAAAGATGTGGTGGATAGATTGAATTGGAGCAGGAAAGATTTGGATTGGATTATTGAACTGGATGAGGTCAATATAAACGGAGATTTAGAACAATGGAAAATTGTACTGGAAAATTTGATTGATAATCAAATTCGCTATGCCAAGTCATCAATCCAAATTTCCTTGAAGAAATCCAGAAAAAAAACTTATCTAAAAATATATAATGACGGAGATCATATTGACCAAGCTTTACTGGATAATATGTTTAAAGAATACAATAAAGGATATAAGGGAGAATTCGGACTTGGATTAGCAATAGTAAAAAGAATATTAGATATCTACAATTCAACTATTTATGCTAAAAATGAAGAAATCGGCGTATCCTTTAATATAGAGATAGACGAAAACCCAAAAAAGGAGGCTTAATTCTATGAACAACTTAAGCTATTTAACATCTGATCTGCCTGAGGATATTAAAAATCTTGTCACAATCGGAAATTTCGAAGAAGCAAATAAGCTGATAGATATTTATTTGAATAGAAATATCTCATCTATGCTAAAAGACAGATTGATATTTGAAAAACACAGAATGAATATCTTAAAACGGGAGTATCCCTATAATTACGATGAAGCTCTTAATTTATTACAGGACAGAATAGATGATCTTACAAAAGAAGAATTTAACACATTGAAGCTCCAGAGATACATGGACTGGATATTTGTAGATGGTAGAATTATGTTTCATAAAAATTTTTATTCAAATATATTGAAAGTCAATCAAAACATAAAAAACAGACTTAAAAATAGAAACAGTGAAAAGGAAAGTACCTTATTAGATGATACGGTAAATGATATCATATCAAAGGGAGAGAAAAAATATTTTATCCACTTAAAAACAGGGATTGAATTAAAGGACGAAGGAACAAGAATTGGAGAGAAACTAAGGGTTTATATCCCTATCCCCCAAAATGCCGATCAAATAAAAAATATAAAAATACTAAACACCTCCCATGAGATATCCTATATATCTCCCGAAAGCTATCCTCAAAGGACAATATATTTTGAAACAGAAGTAAAGGGTAGGGATAAATTTACTGTAGAATATTCCTACGAAAATCACATAAAATACAATGAATTGGATTATGATAATGTATCCAATATACAGCCTGTATTCCATACAGAAGAATGGCCTCCGCATATTGTCTTTACCCCATTTTTAGTAGACCTTGCTAATGAGATAGTGGGTTGTGAAACAAATCCGCTTAAAAAGGCAAGGAAAATATATGATTATATAACGAAAAATGTTCAGTACTCCTATGTAAGGCCATATCAGGCTATATTAAACATTGCAGAATATTGTGCATATAATCTGAAAGGTGATTGCGGTGTTCAAGCTCTATTGTTTATAACTTTATGTAGGATAGCAGGCATACCGGCTAGATGGCAATCCGGTCTATATGTCAATCCGGAATATATAGGCTGCCATGATTGGGCAAATATATATGTGGAGCCTTATGGTTGGCTATTTGCAGACCCGTCTTTTGGAGGGGGAGCATATAGAAATAAGAATGAAAAAAGGTGGAATTTTTATTTTGGTAATTTAGATCCCTTTAGAATGGTAGCCAATTCTGAATTTCAATATGATTTATTACCTGAAAAGAAATTCTTAAGGTCAGATCCTTATGACAATCAAGTTGGAGAGGTAGAATACTTTGACAAGGCTATTCAAGATGGAGAAGGATTTGAGCCCATAATGGAGATTGTAGATGTACATGAGATTTAAAATGGGATGGGTTCAACCCCATCCCTATCTATTGCCTTGTTTTAATTCGCTTCTTTTGACTTAAGCTTTTCTTTTAAAAATCTTATATCCTCTTGAATAAATCTGTGATTTACTTCTTCAACATTAAAATTAACGGTTTTAAATACCAGTTGGAATATAGGGCCGCCTAAAAAGGCCATTACAACAGTTCCTATTCCTATACTGCCTCCAAGAAGATATCCGATTATTACAGCTCCCAATTCAATTACACTTTTATTAAATCGTACTGTCTTCCCTGTTCTTTTAGTCAATATTACCATCAATCCATCTCTGGGTCCCACCCCCAAACCAACATTCACATATAGCCAGCATCCATAACCCTGAACTATCAATCCCAATAAAATCATTAAAAGTCCGGTAAATAATCCATTAGCTGTGGGAATCAAATTATTAATCATTAAAATATCCATAAAAGTTCCTATTGACAACATATTCACAATAGTAGCCCATCCTATTGGTTGTCCCAATACAATATCCAAAACAGTTATTAAAAAGGCAACTGCTATACTGGCTTGCCCTAAAGTTATATTAATAACCCCGGATAAACCTTGATGAAATACATCCCATGGGGATAACCCAAGATTAGCATTTATGGTCATTACAACCCCTACCGCATACACAAACAACCCTATTATAAGCTTAACAATTCTTATTATATTTTTTTCCATTTATGTTCCTTCTTTATGTTTATTTTAGGATTAATTCAACTGGACAGTGGTCAGAGCCCATAACATCACAATGTATATCAGCTGATTCAAGTCTATCCGCCAAGTCTTCTGAAACTATAAAATAATCGATTCTCCAACCTGCATTTCTTTCACGAGCTTTTCTAAGATAGGACCACCAAGTATAAGCCCCTTCTGTATCAGGATAAAAATACCTATAAGTATCCACATAGCCTGACCCCAACAATACAGTCATCTTATCTCTTTCTTCGTCAGTAAATCCTGCATTTTTTCTATTTGTTTTAGGATTTTTCAAATCTATTTCCTTATGGGCAACATTCAAGTCCCCGCATATTACAACAGGCTTATTCTCTTTTAATCTATTTAAGTAATCTCTAAAATCATCCTCCCATATCATTCTATAATCCAGTCGTGCAAGCTCCGGTTTAGAATTGGGAGTATAGACGTTTACCAAATAAAAATCATCATATTCACAGGTTATAACTCTGCCTTCTTTATCATGATCTTCAATTCCTATGCCATAATTAACCGTTATAGGTAATACCTTGGTAAATACCGCCGTACCTGAATATCCCTTCTTTTGTGCATAATTCCAATACTGATGATAGCCTTCTAAGTCCAACTCAACTTGTCCATCTTGCAGCTTTATTTCTTGAAGGCAAAAAATATCCGCATCAATATCATTAAAAAATTCCATAAAATTCTTTTTTAAGATTGCTCTAAGTCCATTAACATTCCACGAGATAAGCTTCATAAAATTCCTCCTATTGATCGTATTCATCTAAAAAAGATGTCTTTTTCCCATCTTTCTGCCAACCTAAAATTGCTTCCATATTTACATTTTCTGCTGCTCTAAATATGGACATATCTACATTGGTAAAAGTACCCTTTAAATTCTCAATTAAATCCTTTATTTCATATCTTTTATTCCCAATTCGTTTTGCAGCAACCATACAAGCACAATTTAAAGGCCAAATACCGCTATTTTGTATGAATCTTTGAATGTATTTCTCTTCTATCAAATATAATGGCCTTATAAGTTCCATATTTTCAAAATTTTGTGCCTTAAGCTTCGGCAGCATGGTCTTAAAACTGCCTGCACAGAGAAGGTTTAACATAGTGGTTTCAATAACATCGTTGAAATGATGTCCCAATGCCAATTTATTGCATCCTAATTCTTTTGCTTTCCCATACAGAGCACCTCTCCTCATTCTGGCACACATATAGCAAGGATAGTCCCCCGCCATTTTTTGGGCTACCTTAAATACATCTGCTTCATATATTTGAACGGGAATATTTAAATATTTGCAATTATCCTCTAAAAGTTCTCTGATATCAGGATGGTATCCCGGATCCATTGCTATAAATTGAACTTCAAAGTTTTGATTTCCATTCTTATACAGCTCTTGAAACAACTTTGCCATTAATAGGCTATCCTTTCCCCCTGATATTGCAACAGCAATCTTATCTCCATCTTGGATTAACTCATACTCTTTTATGGCTTTGATAAATTTGCTCCATATATGTTTCCTATAGGTTTTTATGATGCTTCTTTCTATATCAGCTAAAGGCTTTCTTTCATTAAATGGTACTAGTACTTCACAGCCTTCGCCTGCAATATTTGATTTATCCTTATCCAAAATAACCACTCCATTTAAAACTAATATACTTAGTTTATACTAAATATATGACTATTACAAGTCTTTAACCATAGACTAATTGCAATTATTAATGGTATAATATCCTTATCAATCAGAACTTATTGCTTAGTAATTTAAATTTATATAATAATCAAAATACTAGTTTAAATAGAAGGGGATTTTTTAATGAAACTTGGAATAGTGGGTTTACCAAATGTAGGGAAAAGTACGTTGTTTAATGCTATTACTCAGGCAGGTGCGGAATCAGCCAACTATCCGTTCTGTACTATAGAACCAAATGTAGGGGTAGTTGCAGTACCGGATGAAAGAATTGAAAAACTAGCTAAAATCTACGACTCAAAAAAAATAGTACCAACTTCAATAGAATTCTATGACATAGCAGGACTAGTAAAGGGTGCAAGTAAGGGCGAAGGCTTAGGAAACAAGTTCTTGGCACATATTCGGGAGGTTGAAGCCATTGTACATGTTGTAAGGTGCTTTGAAAACCCTGATGTTATACATGTAGAAGGAACCATAGACCCTTTAAGAGATATCGAAACTGTCAATATTGAACTTATGCTATCTGATATGGAGTTATTGGAAAAGAGGCTTCAAAGAACCCAAAAAGCGGCTAAAGGAGATAAATCATTAAACACAGAAGTTGAATTGATTGAAAAATCTTTAAAAATTTTAGAAGAAGGAAAATCCATTAGGACTCTTAATTTAACAGAAGATGAAAATAATATTATGAAATCTCTAAACTTACTTAGTTCAAAACCTATTATTTATGTAGCAAACGTGTCAGAGGATGATGTAGTAGACAAGGGTTCCAATATATATGTACAAAAAGTTAAAGAATTTGCTGCTACAGAAGGTGCAGAAGTCATTGTAGTAAGTGCAGAAATAGAAGAGGAGATATCTCAATTAGCTCCGGAGGAAAGAAATGAATTTCTCACCGACCTAGGCTTAGCAGAATCAGGTCTTGATAAGCTTATAAAGGCAAGTTACCGTCTTCTTGGACTGATAAGCTTCTTAACAGCAGGAGAACCTGAAACCAGAGCTTGGACTATAAAAAAAGGTACATTGGCTCCGCAGGCAGCCGGCAAAATCCACTCCGATATTGAAAGAGGCTTTATCAGAGCCGAAGTTATCGCATATGATGATTTGATGGCTATTGGCGGCAATCTAGCAACAGCAAAGGAGAAAGGACTTTTAAGAATTGAAGGTAAGGAGTATGAAATGAAGGACGGGGATGTAGTTCATTTTAGATTTAATGTATAATAAATTCCATTGGAACCTAATGAGGTATAATCATCACTAACAAAATAGATAGCATGGTAACCTCATTAGGTAAGACTTTTTTCAACTTCTCTTCTATTACATATTCAATGTAGGATAATATAATTCCTTATGAACTTATCTTTCCAAATCTCCTCCATCATCATCTGTAATATTTCCCATTAAATTTATATAAATAGGCATATATGCTGTTACTCCTTGAAGTTCATTACCTGCTTCAGGAGCCATATGAAGAGTATATCTAAAATCCATCAAACAAATTTCCTTTCTGAGATATTTATTTTACACCATACATAAGAATACTTATACATACTGCTTTTTAACCAATTAGAAGTTTACAAGTCTTCATTCTCCACTACTATCTCTTCACCATCTTTTTGGGATTTAAGTTCACGTAAATCCAATACATATAATTTTTCCTCATGAATTACATAAAACTTATCAATATCCTTATAATTCTCGCTGTATCTATAAAATATAGGCTCTTCAACCTCATCTGCTATTCTTACCAAATCATCTATTGTTTTCACTATATTTATACAATCCTCCGGATACTCAACGTCATGATTTAATGCAACCAATCTATCTCCGTGCTTTCTAAATATCTTATTGAGTTCCCTCTCCAACGAATCCTTAATAGGAGACGGCACTGTAAAAAATATTGAATAAATAAGCGCTAAAGCTAAAATACCAATAATAATGCCTAATATAATAATCTTATTCCTATCAAGAGGCTGTTGTATCTGCACGATTTCCTCTATAGTTCCGGGCTTTTCAATTACATTATTGCCGCTTATCTCAAACATGGAAACATTCAGCGGAATAACTAAATCTGAAGTAATAGTCTCTTCAATTAGCCCCTTATCTGTATTTACTTTTAAATTTGCGGTCATTATCAAATTTAATGTGGTGTCACAGTTGAGTTTTGAAGTTTCAATTATCTCCTTAGCAAATATATTATATTCTTCCAGATTTAAATTTACCTTTTCGTTTATTGAAGCTGAAGTATCATTTGACTTAAACGCTTTATGACTTATAATTGGAAAGTCCTTTTCCCAGACATTTACCAACTTTTCTCCTTCTCCGATAAATCCCTTAACCTTAGCTACTATATTATAATCTCCCGATATTTCAGCACTTCTTTCTCCATCAAACTCATAGCTTAGATTAGCTCTTATATAATCAACGTATTCTGTAATATAAAGCATTCCTTCACCAAGATAATTCTTATCGTATAGCTTATTGGGTTTTAGAAATACATCGTAATCGATGGAGTTTTTACAATTATATACATAGACAGGAGTTTTTTGTTCAGTGAAATTCGGAATACTTACTTCTTTATACAGTAGATACAAACTTATTATTATAAAAAGAGTAAAGAAAGATATTAATGTTATTTTTAATCTTTTATTGACTTTTATCTTCACAGACTACACCCCTTATGTCTTAGAATATGTATAAATTCTATAAACGATTTAAAATTCCTCTTTTTATTTTCGACAATTTATATTTATATTAAAGATTATAATACAAAGGATACAAGATTCTAACCCTGTATCCTTTGGTTATAATTAAGGTTAACTTAATATTTTATAGATTACCAGCTAATAGCCCCATTGTTATTATAAGTAATTTCTAGCTTATATCCATCATAATTTTTGGACCATGATTTTCCTTTATATATTTTTCCGGTGTCAATATTCTCTATAAATTCGTCTTCTCCTTCACTAAAGGTATAATATACTCTTCCTTTTACTTCAACCCACTGTTTACCGTTGTGACCTTGATCTTTACCTTTACATTCATAAGTTTTAACAAATTTCAGTCCAGTTTTAACCGGGTCTTCTGGCTCCGGATCAGGTGTAACTTCACAGCTGCCATCATCATTGTATTGTCTTACATTTCCTTTAACGGTAAAGTCAAAGCTTTCTTTTTCTTCAAAGTTCTCTTCAGTTGCACATTTCTTTACTGCTAACAACAATTCTATTGTCTTAGACCCATCTACATCTATTGAGATACCTTCTAAAGTTTTAAAATATTCCTCTAAGCTCAAAGGCTCCCCATCGGCAACTACAACTATTTGGTCTAAATTAGCATTTTCTCCCTCGAATACAAAGTCTGTTAATTTTAGTGGAATTGTTCCAATATTTTTCATATCGAATTTAACTAATGCATATGAACCCGGATGTAAATTGTTTAATATTATATTCAATGCCCCATCCTCTGCTATACTTACCTCTCCTGAAACATAATCATTTGCTACCGGTCCGCCATGAATAACATAATCTCCGCCATTTTTGAATTCTGCATTGGCAAAAGTAAATGCCAACTCCCCTGTATTAACGGTTGCATAAATTTTTAAGTCTTCCATCCAGAATGCATAGCCTGCACCCATCAACATTATAGCTACTACTAATACTAATGCTAAAAATTTAGATTTTTTCATTTATCTCTCTCCTTTTTTAGTATTCGTTTATATTTTTTATTGGCTTCCTGATTATAATTATAGAGATAAATGCATATCTTTACTCCATGATAAAGTATGATTTTAAAGGATATTTTAGTATAAAAAGGGTGGAACTAAGATGCTATATATATGATACTAAAGGAGTAGATAAAATTAGTGAAGAGTGAAGAACTAACAGTGATTCTTCACTACGCTATAGAATCATAGGCTATCTAAATCTATATTTTTATCACCCTTTATAAATAGTGTCGGCCAGCCGACTTTGGGAACAGTATATACAATTGTGCCTTTCAAGTCTTGGGGTTTCACCGATTCAGAATCAGACGAATCATTATTATCCCCTTTGGTTTTAAAATATAGCCCTTCTGTTTCATTATTGACTATATCTATTATCCTATGGGATATTAAAATACTGTCTCTTTTGAATTGGATTACATCTCCTACTTTAAGAGCATTTATATCGTCTATATTGAAAACTTTTTTTACTAAAATAACATCTCCCGGTTTTATCATAGGTTCCATACTTCCTGTAGCTATGACTGAAGGATAAATAGGAAAAACCCCTACTGCAAACCAGATTATGAGTATTGATACAATACTTGTAATTGCCCAGCTTATGGGGTTTTCATCATCTTCTTCCCTCTTTTTCAATTGTTTTGTAATCTTTAAATATATATTTTGTAACGACATTAGAAAGAATACGGGGCATAATATGCCAACAAGAGCAGTAGTTATCCATTTTAAATCCGGAAGTATTGGTGATAGCCAATTAAATCCTTGTATAACTCCAAAGTATATAATTGAGCCTAAAGGTCCAACCAAAAATACCAGATATGATGCAAAGATATTGTGAGCAAACTCCGGTGCAAAGAACTCCGCTATAAACATTACCGTACTTTTTAAGCTATTAAGCCCCAAATATTTACTTATAGGAAATTTTGTTATAGTCATAATCAATGCTGCAAATATAAAAACTAAATAGTTTTCTTCTTTTGTAAAACTATGCACCAGATAATTCCTTATAAATTCTCTGCCGACAAGATAAGTTCCTACAAAGATAATATTAATAAAGATTCCTTTAGGAGAATGACTATACGGACTTTTTCCCATTCCATCAATTAGCCCTGCAATGATTGTTATGATTACATAGATAACAGCAAAATTAAATGTCCAAAAGTATAAAAGTGATTTGTGCTTTAACTTTGCCTTTGGTCTAAATTTAGGCAAATTCCATATTAAAAATACCATTCCCACCCATATGATCGGTTTTAAAATATAGCTGAATATAAAGTTATCTATATATGAAGTAACAGTGGAATTTTCAAATAAATATATTAAGATTAATAATGATATAAGCAATAGACTTCTATTTTGTTTACTTCTTGTCGGCAAATAATTTTGTTTTAACATACTTGTCCCCCTTGGAAAATAGGTAAATCAAGACCCTCTAACTATATGCCATATACTACCGGTCATCATCTTCTGTATCAGGGATTTCTGTTGATAGTGTTTCAATTTCAGCTGAATTATCTTTTTCCTGATTATCTGTATTTTCCTCTGATAGATTTTTATTATCATCTATAACATCATCATTTAATTCTTCTAAATCTAATTCCCCCGCATTTAACTCCTCTTCATTTTCTTCAACCGATATTTGTTCATCTTCAGATTTTTGTTCATCTTCAGATTTTTGTTCATCTTCAGATTTTTGTTCATCTAAAGGTTTCTGCTCTTCTAAAGGTTTCTGCTCTTCTAATAATCTTTGTTCCTCCAAAAGCCTTTCTGCCTCTAAAAGTGCCTGCTGCTCAAGTTCTTGCTGAATTCTTTGCTCTTCTTTCAATGATTCTATCTCTTCATATTTCTTTTCTATAGATTCTTCAAAGCCTTTTATAACTTCAGGGTCAGGCACTACATCTATATTGCCCTCAATGACTATCTCCTTCTGCCATAATCCATACCCACCGGATACAACTGACAAAGCTACTATCAAGCTAATAAATGTAATTATAATTTTCTTTTTCATATCATTACCCCCAAATTAAATCCCTTGGATAAATTGAAGTTCATATCTAAACTCATGGTGCTCTATATTATCATATCTTTTTAATTCTTCTTTCAATTCAAAAATCTCATCATATAATCCATTGATTTTTCTTTGTATAGGATCCTCCTCGGAATCCATGCTCCTATCTGAGGTTGATACAGGTATCACTTCATCATTCTTATCCTCTAATGTATTGATTTTTAAATTGAAAATTTCCATCACATCGTTTTTAAAGAAGGAAGTCAGTCCATGTTTATCTTTTTTTTGCTGATATAGTTCTGCTATTTCGCTTTTATTTACTTCCTCTATTTTATTAAGCTTTAGTGGTACAGTACCGGCATCTCTTATTACTATATTTACATCTTCATTAAAATCCGGATATACTTCTCCTTTAAAAGAAATCATCCGCCCGTCATCAGCAGCGTCTATCTTTAAATCTCCATATTCAGTATTATCAATTACAGTTTGAATATCTGTAGAACCCGTTGTTATATCCACATTAATATCAAGTTCATTACTCCAAAATCCATAGCCAATCCCAATCAGTACCAAGGATATAATAGTTGTAATATATATAACCGAAGTATTTCTCATTTTCCTAGACTTTTTTATTCTACTCATTTTCAACACCTCTTTTTAAAATTCAATTAGTATAGAAAATATATCCTAAATCCTACCTGAATTGTTTACAAATAATGCAGCTTGGGTCCTATGTGTAAGCTCCAGCTTTGACAATATGTTGCTTACGTGTTTTTTTACCGTATTTTCCGAGATATAAAGGTTTTGGGCAATTTCATAATTGCTCAACCCTTTGCCTAATTCCTCTAAGACATCATATTCTCTGGTCGTAAGTTCCCCTATGGTTTTGTTTTCCATAATATTTGTCGCTTGATACCTTATTACTTCTGGGTCTATAAACTGCTTTCCCCTTAAGGCAACCCGAATTGCGTATATAATATCCTCTGCAAATGCTTCTTTAAGAATATATCCATCTATGCCTATCTCCATCCCCCTTTGAAAATCATCTTTTTTAAGGGATGAAGTCAAAATTAAAAATTTCGTATCCACTTTTTCAATTCTGCTTCTTTTAACGATATCCAAACCATCTTCTTGCCCCAGATACAAGTCAACAATTGCCAGATCGGGCCTTTCACATTTGATAATCCTAAGCGCTTCATTCACATTCGAAGCTTCAAATATTTCTTTCATATCGCTTTCAAAACATATGGTTAATGATATGCCCTTCCTTACCAATGGATGATCATCTACTATAAGTATCTTCATGGCTTTGACTCTCCTTTCCTTAATACTAATGTATCGGTTGGTACCGTTAAGTCAATTATTGTTCCGCTTCCTATTTTACTTTGTATCTCAATATCGCCTTTTAGGGATTCTGCAAGCTGTACCATATTATGTATACCTAAGCCCTTAGATCTTTCAGCATCAATTAGATGAGTATCAAATCCCATTCCATCATCTTTGACATTAAGGCTTGCAAATTCGGAATTAATGCATAAATTTATTTCCACATTTTCCGCTTTCCCATGTCTTACAGCATTTCCCAAAGCCTCACAAATTATTCTATACAATGCTCTTTTTTGATTGTTGGACAATAATTCTATATTACCTGTAATGGTAAAAGGAATATTCATATTGTTAAATCTCTTTATTTCCTCAATGTATCTTTTTATGTCTTTAACAAAACTATTTTGTCCTGATTTCTTCCAGCTGAGGCCGTATATTTTATCTCTCAATTCCTTCATTACCATATCCGTAGTTTCCCTAAATTGATTCAATTCTTCTGTAATTTCAACTGTAGAACAGTTATCAAGTCTTTTTATCAGGGAGAAAACTCCGCAGGACATTCCAAATAATCTTTGCAATACGCTATCGTGTATTTCATTTGCTATCCTATTTTGTTCTTCTGAAATCAATAATCTATCATTTATTTCTTCCATATTAATTCTTTCTAAGGTTATAGAAGTCAGCTCCGATAAAAACTTTACTTGCTGTAAGTTGTTTTGATATACCAATCCTTCTTTTTCATTTGTTACCTCAAACCCTAAAACTCCATAGTAGAGATAATTATTTCCTACCGGCACTATTACATACCTTACATTCTGTACGGATATTTCTCCGGGATTTTTTGATTCCAGTATTTCCTTCAAATTATTTATTATTTCATCTTCAATTAATTTCTTATCCTTCTCAATGCCCTTTGACAGCAATTCATATTCTTCATCTTTCATATCATAGAAGAAAACCGCATCAGTCTTTGTAACATCTTTAATATATGCAAACAGTTTGTTTATAATACCTTCAACATTGCCTTGATTAGAAAATATACTTAATGACTGATATAATGCTTTTATATGATCAAAAGATACTGTAATCATTTGATTTGCAGTTTTTAGTTCAGCATTTAATTCTTCTAATTCTTTGTTTTTTCCCTTTGTTTGATTTATATATATTGATGTAAGGTAAATGGATATAATTATCATTATCATACTGAGTATTAAATTAGATTGATGTTTTAGAAAATTCAATAAATTTAAATTATAGTTATAAGCAAAATGAGATATACAAGTAGTGAGAATTAAATAGAGAAAAATATTTATCCAAATAAATTCCCTTTTTAAAAATAAAGAACTTATCAAGATGGTATTTAGAGTATACCAAATGAAGGGACTATTCAAGCCTCCGGAAGGTATCAATAATATGGAGTTGCTTATTGTCTCTATAAATAATAAAATCTTAATATTCTTTTTTGAGTTTTCACATATTATATAAAGATAAGACAAAATAATTGCTGCTGTGGACAGGCAAAATATAATAAATATCTTCTTAGTATTTGTATGCTCTATTTCATTTATGGAGTAGAATATAGAAGTTATGATTAACGAAACATATCTATATATAAACAGAATCTTTGTCTCCTCTTTCCTTCCTTTAAAAAAGGCACTCATGCATATCCCCCCGGATAAGCTTAAAATTAATTTTTAGGAGTAAAATTATAACCAATTTTTAAAAAAACGTTTATCAAATCAATCAAAAACTTCTATTCACTAAAAAATAAGACCCAATTTATAAAAATTATAAATTGGGTCGGTTGCGCCATAAACTCCCCATATGTCAGGCGCCCAATCTCAACACATGGCTCTACATTTCCCATTTAATTAATCTCAGTATAACAATTTTAAAAAGGGAATTATGTCTAAATTAAATATATATTTTTAAATATCATAAATATTTTATTGCATTAAAAGAGAATATATGACAAGTTTCTAAAATTTAATAATATTGCCCGGGGAATATTGATTTATTACCGGGAATTTTGACAAAACAAAAACTCTTAGTCTGTCCTTATACCATCCATTATCTCAACCATCTGTTCATATTCCAGCATTGCCGGTACTCCGCCTATTAGATACCCTTCCTTATCTACGAAAATTGATGTAGGAAAGGAATTAACGTAATAAACTTGTGCTACTTCACCTTCCTCATCCAACACTACTTCAAATTCGTATTCACCGTTTTCTATATATTCTTTAACTTTACTTTCGTCCTCCATCACATTAACAGCCAATACCACCAAGTCATCATTTTCATTGTTCAGTTTATCTAAACTTGGCATCTCAACATCACACCACTTGCACCAAGTTCCCCAAAAGTTTATTAAAATATATTTGCCTTTAAAATCACTAAGTGATACTTCTTCACCTTTTAGATTTTGAAGTGTAAAATCAGGTGCTAAAAATTTTTCGTCCTCCTCAGGCTTCTCATCTTCAAGATTATTATCACCAGCTTGCTTTTCATTTTCATTCATGCTTTCTTCCTGTGGTAAGATCTGATCATCTATATTATCCTTGTCCTTTGTACTACATCCTCCTAAGATAATTACCATAAGAAAGGCTGCTATGAATATTCCCTTTTTTCTCAAAGCCTCACTCCTTATAAAAGTATTCTACTAATATTTATAACCTTATTGAAAAATATTAAAACCCCAAATATAACCATAAAGATTCCACTTATCATCGGCATATATTTCATAAATCTATCAGCTCTTTCCATAAATCTGATAAATGTATTAACAAATAGGACTGTCAGCAAAAATGGTATTGCCATGCCCATTGAATAGATAAACAGTAAAAATACTCCCTTGGAAACAGTAGCAGCTCCACCTGCATAAAGCAATATTGATGCTAATACAGGACCAAAACAGGGTGTCCATCCTGCTGCAAAGGCCATACCCATAATAAGTGAGCCAAAGGAATTTGATATATTCTTAGGTGCCGATAATCTCTTTTCAGTATTCAATAGGTTTATTTTAAATATACCCATGGTGTTTAATCCAAACAATATAATCAGCAGTCCGCTAATTTTTGAAAATATATTTTTATTCCGTGCAAATATTTTTCCCAAAAAACTTGCAGAAGTACCCATTATCATAAAAACAATAGTAAATCCCAGTATAAATACTAAGGTTCTTACTATGGCGCGAAGCCTTCTTTCTTGCAATTCATCCTCAATACTTACTCCTGTTATATACATGATATAGGCAGGTATCATAGGCAATAAACACGGCGAAAAAAAAGAAATAAGCCCGGCCCAAAATGCAATAGTTATTGAAACATCTTGTATTAACGATATTTGAGGCAATCTTAACCCCTCCAAAAATCTTTGATTTATACTTAAGATTATACCCGCTATAGGTATATCTCTACCATTATATTATATAATCCATACCATTTTTATTATTAAAACTTAACAGGTTTTTAACTCATTTTTACGCTTATCTCTTAGATAGGACTTATAACATTTATTTCTTTATATTTTTTTACTGTTTCTAAAAGTTCTTCTTCATAAATTTTATTGTTATAAAAATTTCCCCTTACTGCAGTTCCTACATGAAAGTTGAAGATCCCTAATTTATTATATAAAATATCCATATTATCTACGCTAACACCACTTCCAAGCAAAATTTCAATACTTCCCCTATTTTCTATGATTCGCCTTAAGGCGCCCAGATTATCTATTGCTTTTCCTTTTCCCCCTGATGTGAGTATAGTCTTCACTCTATTGAAAGATTTTAAAATCTCCAATGATTCATTCAAATTACTGGATTCGTCAAATGCTCTATGGAAAGTTATGGTCAAATTTGTGTCTCTCAATACATACTCCAATGCTTTTAAATCAGGTAAGCCATCTTCATCCAAAATACCCAGCACTGCATTTTTTACACCTATTTCATCCATTATTTTTGCGTCTTCTTGCATAACATCCAAATCATATTGGGAATAATGAAAACTCCTAGAATGTGGTCTGAGCATAACATTGACCGGAAAAGCCACATTTTTAATCACCTTTTCTATAAGTCCATAACTGGGAGTTAGTCCTCCTTCTGCAAATCCCGATATAAGTTCGATTTGTGTTCCGCCCAACTTCTCAATTTCTATTGCTTCATTCAGTGTTAAAGCGATTATCTCAAGCATTATAAATCCCCCTTTTTCCCTAACTATTTTATATAATTATAACCCAAAGCTACTAAAAAACAAAATTATAGTTCCAAAATTAATTGTTAATTAATCCTATAGTTACATTATTTGATTCTTCTAAATTGCATAATAAAAATTGAACCTCACATACTAAATTAGAATTTAGAATAAATTTAAGAAGGAGAGATAGCAATGAAAAACAAGCCAAAACCAGATGATAGGACAGATAATGTAGACAAAATTCAATTTAATATCGATAACACAATAGAAAATTATAGGAGAACTCAAGAAGTAATTAGGGAAACAGAAGACGAACAAATAAAACAAGATTTAATCAATAAAAATGAAAAAAGATTGGAATCTCTTAAAGGAATGAAAGAGGAAATCAAAGATGAGGCAACAGATAAACAAAGAGGCTATAAATAGCTAATTAACTTAATCTAGAGAAAAAGTTAAACCAGCAAAATATAATTTTTTTAACTTGAGAGTTCCCGTATAGTTCAAGCTATATGGGAATTTTTGTTTATTTTAAATTTATGAGGGTATGATATTTATTGAACAAATATATACTTGGGGGTATAAACAAATGAGTGCATATCATGAATCAGTAGACAAATTAGATGAAAAAACGCTAAACACATCAAGGGCCCTTAATAGCCTAAAAGAGGAAATTGAAGCAGTAGATTGGTACAACCAAAGAATAGATGTATCAGCTGATCAGGAGCTTAAAAACATCATGGCACATAATCGAGACGAAGAAATAGAGCATGCTTGTATGCTCATAGAATGGTTGAGAAGAAATATGGACAAATGGGATGATGAACTTAGAACTTACTTATTTACCGATGGACCTATTACGGAATTGGAAGATCTTGCAACAGGTGATGGTGAAGCTAAAAAAGACTCAAGTTTAAATATTGGTGATTTAAAATAGGAGGAATGCATTATGCTAAATAGAGAGTTTGCACCTATAACAAACAAAGCTTGGAATGAGATAGACGAGAGAGCAAAAGAAGTTCTAAAATCATACTTATCAGCAAGAAGAGCTGTTAAGGTAAATGGACCATTTGGCTTAGACTTCAATGTTATTACTGAAGGAAGATTGGACAATATAGTTGATGAAGGAGAACTTTGCTATGGTAATTACACGGTTCTTCCATTGACAGAATCTAGGATAGAATTTGAAATGGATAGATGGGAACTTGATAATCTAGATCGCGGTGCTAAAGATGTAGATTATGAGCCATTAGAAAAAGCAGCGGAAAAAATTGCATTATTTGAAGAAAATGCAATCTATAACGGATTAAACAATGCCTCTATTGTTGGACTTGAAAACAGTGTAACAAACAAAACTATACCATTTGGTAAAGACTTACCAAATATTATGGAAGCTATATCATTGGGATTGATAAAACTTCGCGAATCCTATCAAAATGGTCCTTTCAACCTAATTGTAGGTGAAGAAATTTACAAGAGAATATTATCCACTAATTCATCATATCCTCTTGAAGAAAGAATTGAAGAATTAATAGGCGGAAAGATAATTTACAGCCATGTAATCAGCGGCGCTTACCTCTTACCACATGATCATGAGGATTTGGAGTTAACCATTGGTCAAGATTTTGCAATTGGATACAAGTCATATACTGATAAAAGTGTAAGATTCTTTATTACTGAATCCTTTACATTCAGAGTATTGGATTCAAGTCTAATAATCAAATACGATGTAAATTAAAATATTGGGATGGCATATAATAAAAGCCATCCCAATATTATTTTTTGTTTTTCTCTTTTAAAAGCTCTTCCTGTCCCATCTTTACCATATTTCTAGTCATCTGACCACCTACGGCTCCTGCAGTAAATATATTTTCAACAGGATCCAAATTATTGAAACCATCACCTAATCCCATTTCATTTGCAATTTCTAATTTCATTTCTTCCAAAGCTTTTACTGCATTTGGATTTAACGGACCTTTTCTTGTCAATAAACTCACCCCATATTATTTTTTACATCCCTTAGTTTGTTTAAATAAACGTTTATAATACAAGGTAATTAAATACAAATGTTTAATCTTGGATTATTAACACAATTATCTATTCAAGTCTATAATGATTTTTCCGTCAATAAAATTAAATGTCTTTTTGCCTTTTATATTGCTTGTTTCCTTGCTGGTATATATGCTGCTATTCCTAAAAACTGACAACATAATGCCTATTAGAAATAGATTGAGAATTGTACCTGTTCTACTATATGATATTAGAGGCAAAGTCAATGGTGCTATCAATGGAAAACCTAGATTGTTTAAAACATATATTATTACCTGCATTATAAATGTAGCGATTACAGATATCGATACTAAATTACCAAGAACATTTTTCTGATTATGTACAAGTTTTAATGCACGTATAATGAATATTAGAAACACCATCACTAACAATATAAAAGATATCCAACCTAATCGATCTATTAAATGAGTCATTATAAAGTCAGTATTGATATTGGGTAATAGATTACCAGTATCTATACCATAACTATTATATCCTATTAGTTTTGCGTTTTTTATAATCAGCCTTGTAACATTAGCAATATATCCAGCGCCAAAAGGATCAAGGGAAGGATTTAATGCATATTTTAACCTAGCTATTTGATACTGTTCCATAAACTTCAATGCAATAAATGGTGTAATCAAAGTTGGTATATATACAAGCAGCATAGCTTTTAATTTTTTTACATTAAACCAACCCTTTAATATTGCATATGTAAGGATAATTAGACAGGTTATTGTATACATAGCTAAACTTGAAAGACTTGGTATTTGTAAACACAATAATGCAGGAAATATAAAATATATTCCACTCAATACTATTCCTTCATATCCTCTATTTCTCATGCTATATATTATCCCGGCAAATGCTGTTGGAAAAAGAAGCATTATGAATTTAGCGTAGAAAAATTGTCCCATATATTTTTGTGATATACTTATAGTGCCGGGTGATATTACCATAGAACTAATCATGATAGCTATAAGACCAAAATATATAAATTTAGGATGTTTGCCAATGATTGTATAATCTAAAAAATAAGCAATTACCATGACTGCAATACCAAATACGGTAATAACTACATTGCTCCCCGTGCTATTTGCTGCATTTGATACATCATTAGCAATAAATTCTCTGATTAAAAAACCTAAGAAAAGTAAAACTCCTGTTAGAGATATTATACTCCATTCCGGCTTTGGCTTATGAGTACGATCCAGCTCTGAACCGACTACTATAGGATCCCCCATTTCCTCTATTGCTTTATCCATTGCATTTTCTTCAGTAAATCCTTCGGACACAAATGCATTCTTTTGATCGATAATATGATTTTCCAATTCCTCTGAAATAACTCCATGAGCCTTTTTCCATCTGATTTGCTGGCATACAGTTTTTAAGTAGCCTTCGAGCTTATTAGATTGTTCCAAAATCAACACCCCCTTTTAGAACCCTGTCCACTGCAGATGAATAAGTATGCCATTCATCTTTTTGTTCCTGTAACAATTTTTTACCTCTCTTTGTCAGACTATAGTACTTCCTAACTCTAGAGTTATCAGCCATTTCATCGTAGGAATTTATCATGCCCTGCTCCTCAAGTCCATGAAGCAAAGGGTAAAGTGTGCCTGCTTTAAGGGAAAAAGTATCGTCAGATCTTTTTGCCAATTCCTCAATCATCATATAACCATACATATCCTTCTCCTCAAGCAATTTAAGTATCAACATCTTTGTACTGCCTGTAATTAGATTTTTGTTTACAGCCAATTTCTCAACCTCCCTCATATATAGATTGCCTATATATAATTATATATAGATAATCTATATATGTCAATGCTCAAATTTAAAAAATTAGGGTGGATTAAAAATCCACCCTCCGTTTTTCTTCCTTCTTTAAAAAAATATATGTGTTTTTGTCTGATAGATAATCTGAAAAAACATAATTCAGCCTATTGAAGCCCTTAATATCCTCCACATCTTCAATCTTATTTTCTGCCATAAATCTGACCATTTCTCCTCTTGCCATCTTTGCCGGAGTTCCCTTTTCCACTACCTTTTTCCCTATCATCTCACCGAAAACACAAGTTATAAACTGTATATTATCATCTAAATAATTAGAAATGCATTTACTATATTCCTTAGAAGCTAAGTTTACTATACAATTGCTTTCTGAAAAAAGTTCATCTGCCAGTTTGTTATTCCAAAAGTCATAAAGTGAATTGAAGTTATCATAGTTTAGCTTTGCTTGCATTTCTAATCTATAGGGAACAACTCCATCAAATGGTCGCAATATTCCGTAAAAGCCTGACAAAATACGTAGGTACTTTTCAAGATATATAAATTCATCTGTTTGAAATACACTTGGACACATATACTGATATTGAATTCCTTCAAAAGCTAGAATTGCCGGAGTTAAATTATTACATAAATCCATATTCTTCAGTCTTTCATAATTTAGAACAGCTATTTTATCGCTGCACTTCCATATTGATTTTATATTTTCATAGCTTAATCTTTGCAAATACTCCATCAACATTTCAGTATCTCTTATAAATTGAGGAAGTTGACAATAACCTAATGAGTCTGTATCTACATTCATTTTCTTTGCAGGTGAAATAATTATTCTCACAGTTTCCTCCTTCTATTTTTTATAATTCTTCCAATAATTGTGTGAGCTTTCCCAATATAAAAGCTTATCAAAATCCATATAATATGATATTATAACATATCTATTTCCCAATAAATATAGTTACCTTTTTCGTTAATCCGTCCCAATCTACTTCGCAATCAAGATTTTCAGCAATAAATCGTAAAGGCAGCATTGTTCGCCCGCTATCGGAAATATAAGGCGATACATCCGTCTCTCTACTTTTCCCATTTACCTTAGCGATTTTGCTTCCTATCCAAAGGTGAATTTCATTTTTGTCAAGATAAATGCTAACCCTTTTATCAGATTGTCTCCATTCTACTTCTCCTCCCATGGCCTCAATAACTGCCCTTATAGGAAGGAATGTC
This sequence comes from Paratissierella segnis, assembly GCF_014385195.1. GTDB lineage: Bacteria > Bacillota > Clostridia > Tissierellales > Tissierellaceae > Paratissierella > Paratissierella segnis. The sequence continues at coordinate 26,198 of NZ_JACRTG010000008.1, read as the reverse complement.
CTTCCGTTTTTAATTATCATAACAGTTCCCTTGCCCGGATCTATTTCTTCTCTTTGACCATTAATATACATACGCTTGCTTCCTACTTCCAATACAATAGTAGTTGTTCTTGATCCAAGCCTAACAGAAACTTCATTTGATACATCTCCAAGGGTTTTGTCTCTATAAACCGGTCTCAAGGCATAAAAATAGGTGATGTTTTTATCTATATTATAATCCGTATAAGATGTGCCTTCGATTGGAAAATCAGTAATAGGAGTATTTGATTGTTTGCCTGAAGCTATCCCCCTATAAAGATTATACCCTACAATGTTCTTATAATCAGCAGGTTTAGTCCAAGTAAAAGTAACACTGTTCCAATCAGCTTTCGCAGTTAACTCAAATTTATCCGATGTATTCTCTTCAACCTTTTTCAATTCAAAGGTCTCCCAACTACCTATCTTCTCTCTATTTGCTACTAGTTTTCCTCCACCTCCGTCTTCCGCGCATATATATTTTTTATCATATGTTTTTAAAGCTATTTTGTTATTTTTTAATCCTATTAATTGAAATGTTTCCCTATTGCCGATTTTATCACTATCCGCATATACATTTTTTCCATCTTTTGAAACCCTTACATAATCTCCATTATTGCTCTTCAATGCAATATATCCTCTATTCAAAGCAATAACCTCAAATGTTTCCCAATCTCCAATTTTGTCTCTCGTAGCATTGACCATATCTCCTCCGCCATTCTCCGCACAGAGGTATTGTCCATTAGCCGTTTTAACTACCACCAAATATTTTTCATTATTCTTTCCATGGACTTCCTGTGGAAATACTATGAACGAAGTAAGCAACACGAAAATAATAGTCAAGGCCAAACCTTTTAGCCACTTCTTCATTGCCATTACAACATTCCCCCTCTATAACAAAAGATATATACTATAATTAGTCTTAAGCTTAATATATTATTCATAATCAATTAAATTGTAATGAAAATGATATATTTAACCATAAACAGCAACAAAATCCTGTCAAACTTATTAATCTTTGTTATAATGGACTTGAATATACTTATATAAGCAAGGGAGATAAAAAAATGTATACATGTGATTTATGTAAAGATAAAAATTGTAGAGTAGGGTTGAGTGAAAAATATCCGAAGAATTGTCCCACCAGAGAATCGGATAATATAGAGAAATTGAAGCCTTTATACAATGAAGAAGAAAATCATAATATCTCCTACAATTCTGCATTAGTTGAAAGTGAAGGATATTGCAGAAATACCAGATTAGAGGAGATTATGGATTTTGCAAACAAATGTAATTATAAAAAGCTGGGATTGGCATTTTGCAGCGGCCTCTCAAACGAAGGAAAAACTCTTGCAAAAATTTTAAAAGCAAATGGATTTGAGGTAATTTCCGTTATGTGTAAAAATGGAAGTATCCCAAAAGAATTTATTGGCATAAAAGAAAATGAAAAAGTAAGGCCGGGCAATTATGAACCAATGTGCAACCCTATAGGACAAGCAACGTTTTTAAATAACTCAAATACAGATCTCAATATAGTTTTAGGTCTATGTGTAGGACATGATTCTTTATTCTTTAAATATTCTGAGGCACCTGCAACAGTATTTGCAGTTAAGGACAGGGTATTAGGTCACAATCCAATAGCTGCATTATATCTATCAGACGGTTATTATAAAGATAAACTCTATCCTAAAGATTAATGTAGATTTAAGTTAAATAAACACCATGGGCTTCGTTGAGCCCCACGGTGTTTATTCTACATTGGGATTATTTATGATTCCAACAAATAATGGGGATGCATCAATTCCCGTTATTGCAAATATAAATGGTCTATCTAAAATCATTTCTGCTATTCCGTCTGGTTCTGCTGCCCCCGCATATGTTATTTCCGTATAGGCTGCTGCTTCAACTCCTTTTTCATCAATGGATATTGTGGAGTTCTGCATTATATCCGAAATAAACAACGGTTTAATATCCGATAAATTTGAAAAATCCGCTGTTTCCTCTTTAAATGCATCCTTTATACCTAAATCAATGCAAAATTCCTTTACACTCTCTTTTGATGAAAAATTGAATTTGGGAATCTTAAATATTACTCTTCCGGTCTTATAATCATTTGATGAAAAACAATCAAGTGCTTCTCCCAATATTTCCGGATTAGATATGATATCGGAGGGAGTTTTCCCATCATCGGGAAGTATAAAAACCATTCTGTTATTATTCTTTAAACTTAAATAGGAAGCAGTATAGCATTTAGCATCCACAAATCCATGACTTCCATATTCCATATTCATGAAATCAGTCATTACCTTGCTTCCATCGCCTAGATAAAATTCACCTTCTTTTGTGTTTTTAGCATCAAACCGATCTATCCATTCATCATAAAAATATATGGTATTTATCAATGTCATTACATCATCCTGATTTAAAGCAAAATCATCAAAACTGTTACCAAGTTTTCCGCCTGTCTGATTTGAGACCCATTTGCTGATCTTTTTTGCATCTTCTTTGTTGCTAAAATCGATATTGTAAGATCCCGCATAATATTTTTCTTTCAGCAAATCCAACATTTCTTCATTGAAATCTATATTTTCATTTAGCCATAAAGAGTTTCCAAGATTTAATTTTCCGATTTCATTATAGAAATAAAGTCTCCTAAATAATTTCCCGGTCTCATCTCTCATCATATTGATATCCATATCCAAGGCTTGTAAAATTTCCTGTTGTGTATCCCCATCAGCAGTTTCAGCAGCCATAGATAAATCCATATATAAGCTAATTGGTGAATAAAGTCTATTTTTTTTATTGTCGCCTTTACTCAAAACCAGTGAAGATGACTTTAAGGAAAAAGTCTCCAGCTTTTCAAGGAATTCTTCATCTATATCCTCCATTCTTTTTCTCTTCTCATCTATATCATCAAAGCCAATCTTGGAAGGATATTCAGGTTCTGCTATGGCATAGATATTGCTTCCATGTATTTTTAGAAAAAGAGTAGAAATAAGTATACATATGATTATAGCTATGAAAGCATATCTGAAAGATACATTATACATTGTTTTAAGATTTTTAACACTTAACGTTTTTTCTTTAGTTGGTTTTTTTAAAGAATCATCTTCCTTAATATCTTCATTAGCTTCTTTATAAGGTTTTCTAAACATAATCTATCTCTCCTTCCAAAACTCCCTTTAATGTCCTCTGGTTTCTTGATTATATCATAAAAACCAGTAGGTTTTCATCATAATAAGCATACTGGTTTATAAACTATCTATTTATTTTTATAAAATTGCTATATCTTGTTCTTCAACATCCGGATATTCATGTATAAAGTAGAGGTCTTTACATTTCGACCTAGAGTCACTTCCATAATTGTGCATTGTGAAACGTGAATTGTGAATTTCTTTAAACACAGAATTCTATAACCCATACCTTAGCAACTATTTATGATAAGGTTCACCGTGTAACTCCAAATACAGGACTATTTTTAGTATACCGCAACACTCTTCTAAAAGTAAGTATTAATCTAATTTGTGGGTAAGAGAACTTTAAACTTTTGCAAACTTTTCTAAACTTTTTTGATTTTTTATAAATATTTTAAAAAAGTTATAACTTCACTTACCCATTTTTTAAATAATAAAAATACTACTGAATACATATTTGTATTAGTAGCATTTTAGTAAAAAGTAATTTATAAAATAAGAGGCTTTCCATCCCCCATTAATATTTTGTCAATTTTTTCATTTATTGATTTATATTTTTGCATATTTTCCTGTTCAATATCGTCACTTGCACCAAAAGTCTCAAAATGTATTTCTGAACCAATAAAACTAATATCTTTATAATGTAACATAATATGTTTATTTGTATTATTTTTAAATATAAGTTCTAATTTTTTTAATTTGTCTATATTATTTATTGTTTCGTTGTAAAATCTCCATTCGCTATATCGAAAATATCTTAATTCTTCCCGTTCAAAATTATTTTCCTTAAATATTTCTTCAGACAATTCTTTATAAAATTCTATACGAGTATTAAATAAATTTAACAGACACTCAATCTCTTCTTTATTTATTTTAATCTTTTCTTTTTCATTTTCTTTATAATCGAGATAACTTTTATACTTTTGTTTTTTTGCTTTTATTTGTTCTGTCTCTTCTTTTGTGTTATTTCTATATCTATCTAAACTTATTATATTATTTTCCATTTTAAAACACCTCTTTTTTATTTCCTTATTTATTATTAGTATAACACAAGAAATTTTAGAGGATTTTGAATAGATATTTTAAAAGATTTATTATTAAAGTAAAAGAGTAAAACGGTTTCTAAAATAATTAAATTAGAAAAAATGGTTTCTATTATATATAAAGTGTTTTAAGGCTATTTCTCTATACTTTAAGTATAGATTAAGTTTGTTTCTAATTAGTTTCTCTTTTTATATCTTCTATTTAGAGAAACGATTCTAAAAACGATTTTAATAAAAAAAGACTATTTTAAATAGCCTCTTATGTAAAAGTGCAAGGAAAATCTTGCACTATATATTTAATTTACAATAACGCTCTGTCCTTTTGTAACTATACTATTTGCGGACATATATTCTGCAACTTCAATTTTATTTAAAACATCTCTAGCAAATGTGTTATTATTTTTATATCCTATTTGTTCTCTTAGCAAACTTTTTTTATACTTTCCTTTTTCTAAAGTAGATAATAACTTTATAAATGCAACAGCGTAAGAATTTTCTTGCCTTTTCTTATTATATAAATCCATTTTTGTTTCTTTATATTTTATCTCTTCTTCTAATTTGTATTCTTTAACATTTATATTCTTAAATTGACTAATAACTATATCTATAATTTCATTGTCATTGTTCATAAAATAAACCTCAGCATTTTGACTATTTAGACGATTAATTCTTTTGATAGCCTGATAAATCTCTGATGCTATTGTTGTTTGTCGTAGTTTTTCTAATTTTTGACTTATAAATCTAACTACTTGCCCATTCCTTACTATACCCAGATTTTCTTTTAAAAGTGCCTTTTCTCCTGCATACAATTGATACTTAGCAATGTATGTGTGAAATGGAAACTGAGGGTTATGAATAATAAATGCTTTAGAAAAATCTTTCCAGTCGTTTTTACCTGTAATATTACCGAACCAAGCGTAATCTATATATTTAGATGTATGTATATACTTTTGCTCTTCCTTATTTCCAATTATAAGAGTTTTATCTAAATCCCCGAATAATGCTATATTGTTGATTTCTTTATTAATTACATCATAAATGTTTTCTGTCTTTGCTTTATTACTCTTTGTAGTGTTTTGTTTTACAATATACATAATCCAGTTCTTATGATTAACTACTTTTTTATCCTTTTTAACTGTAAATTGTTTACTTATAGAATAAATATAATTAACGGATGCAGTAGCATCTAAAACTAAATTATTTTCTAATTTCCAGAATTTAATTTGTCTATCATAACTATACATAAAAGAATTTTCGACGTAGCATACATGATTAATAAAATTCTCTAATACCTCAATTTCTTTTATAAAATCTGATTTAGTCATTAAAATTTCTTTATCGTCTTTTGAAATAATAGCAGTTTCTATGTTATTATCGAAAATTATATCTGTTTTCACAAATTCTCGCAGCCTACTATTAGTTATTAAGTTTTTTAATTGCTTTAACTCTTTGCTAACATTAATACTTGTTTTAAAGAAAGTTCTTGTTTTATTTGTTTTTAAAAAACTCTCTATCTCTTTAGTGCATATATTATATAAATCCCTTATAATTCCACGTTCAAGTAAACTATCAAATTCCTCAATTCTATTTGTTGTATATACCATTTCATCTAACATATCAATTTCTTCGTCTATAACCAAAACTTCTCTGTTTTGAGTAAATAATTTTCTTTCAGCCTTATTTTTGCTTAAATCAATATATCTTTTATGTGTTATTACTAATATATTATAACTATCTAATATTTCTTTTAGTTCTTTATAATTTCCTGTATGTATTGCAATAGCAACTTCCTTCTTACATTGTTTATTAATTCTTTTAGCAGAGCCTACACAGTCCTCTACAAACTTTCTTACAAATATTGCTTTTCTATTTTGTAATGCTAATTTCGCAAGTGCTTGTTCTGTATATAGAGTTTTTCCTAAACCTGCTTCACCATTTATAACTGAAAATCTATTTTTATTTTTACCATTAAGAATTTCTTCTTTTAAAAAATTAATTTGATTATTAAATTCATTTGTATCGACACCTTCGATTTTAAAAGCCCCTAATTTCATTAATAACAACCCCTTTCATTTTTTATTTTTGAATAATATTTTTTATATTTTTTTGTATTGTTTTTGAACTTTTGAAAATATACACATTTTTGTTAGTTTCTTTTTTATCTTTACGAGTTGAAATTAATTCCTCACCAATTAGCATTAATTTTGCAGCGACATTTTTATTAAAAACTATGTATCCTTTCATAACTATCACCTCTCTCTTAAGTTTCAAGCATTATAGAAAGTCTTGCTTTTCAGTGTCAAGTCTTTTTTAGAAAACTTTTTATATTTTTTTTGTATTTTACGTAGTGAATTGTTTAATTTCAAATTTCTATATAAATAAGTTTTATTAAAGTAATTATCCTTAACTGTTTTTTCGTTTTATTATAAAAACTCAAAAAAATAAAAGCCTTGTAACAGGCTAGAATACTGGCTTATATTAAAACCCAACATGACTTTATATATAATATATTATTAAGAAGTGACGTTGGGTTTTTGATAATTTTTATAATGTATTTTTAAATAATGATTTGTATACTATGTTAAAAGTTTTCTTATACGGTTTATTTGTATTTAATTACCTGGAATATTAGTAATACATTGTATCCAAAAACATATTAAAGAACTGATTGAATGTAATATATTTTAGGTAAATTATAAAAACAAAATTTATAAGATTTTAGATTTTAATACTTTTCTTTAAATAAGAAAACAGTTATGCAAAACTATATTAAAACATGTGTTATGCTAAAAATAATGAAGTTAAAATTTTTCTAAAAAATACTTGACTTTTAACAGTATAAATTATTAGAATACTTAAAATTAAAAAAAGGGGAGATGGTTTTATGATAGAAATTACAAATATAAAAGATTTAGAGAATGTTTTTCTTAAATCTACAACACAAGAGGATGAGAAGGCTATTTTAGAAAACTTAAAAATTTACAAAAAATTATATATAGACAACGAATTAAAAATTTGGACAGGATATCGTAAAAGAACTGAAAAATATGTAGCAGATGCAGTTGAAGATTTAAAGCACGGAGAATTTTATAAAAAAACAAAGAGAGAGTTTGTATATAGATTAGGATGTATTATAGATTTTAAAGACACAGAAAACAAACATAAAATTTGGGATATAGAAAAGTGTAATGGCTATACAAAAAAACGAATTTCATCAGGTGAAATAGTTATTTATCGATTTAAAAATGAAGAATATTATTATTTTTGCATAGGAAAATCAGCAGCAGGGTTTTCTTACGGACTTTCTTGCTTTCAAATAAACAACATACAAAAAGCAAAACAATTAATTGAACAAGGCAAATATTTAGAACTAACAACAGATGAAACTATAGAACTAATAAAAGAATTAACATTATATTCAAAAGAGTAGTGCAAAAAAGCACTATTCTTTTTTTTAAAAAAAACTTGCTTTCACGAGTATTTCTGAAAGAAATACTTGCTAATCACGAGTTTTTTAGAAAAAAACTTGCTTTCACGAGTATTTCTGAAAGAAATACTTGACAACAATAAAAATGATTCTATTTAATATCAGCACTAAGGGGTTGATATTAATGGATTATTTAGATTATAAAAAAATAAATTCTTTAGACAATTATTATGATGATAATATATTAGAATTACGCAAACTATCAAAAAGTGATTTTAATAAATTGATTAAAACGATAGAAAATACTGTAAAAGAATTAAAAGAAAACAATTAACTATATAGCCATTTGCTGTTTTTTATATTATAATTAAAATGTATCTTCGAGAGTGGGCGTATAGTCTATCTATAAGTCCACCCATAATAAAAGCACCAGTTTTTTTATCTGGTGCCTTTTTATTTTATTAATTTGTAGTAATAAAACAATTATATCCGTCCTTTTTAAGTTTGTTTTGAAGATTTATGGCATTATCCTTTACGCTAAACGCTCCACACTGCACTCTATACAAATTTCTTCCATTTACTATTACATTTACAATATAAGTGCTATAACCATCTTTTTTTAATTTGCTTTCTAAATTTTTAGCATTATTATGCACACTAAAGGCTCCGCATTGCACCTTGTAAAGTGTGCTTGTTACAGATTTCGGTTCTATATATTCTTTTAAGTATACACCCGAACAATAAGCGACTTGATTTTTATAAGTAAATTGATACCAATTGTTAATAATACCTGTTACATTAATTATTTCTCCATTTTTTAAAGTTCCTAAAACAGCCCCGTGAATTGGAGTTGTTCTAACATTAAGTGCTGTAGCAGTTACTTGCATTTTTTTATTTACCTTCTGTATATCTTCTGTATCCATCAATCTTGCAAGGAAGTTTTGCCATCTTTCTGGATTTTGAACGAATGGAGCAGGGCAGTTCTTTCCTGTTACATCGTAATGGCGTAAAACATTTTGAATTGGTATATTATATTTCTTCATTAACATTTTTGTTAGTTCTATAGTTTTATTTACAACTGTATCCGTTAAAGTCCAGTCTTTTTCTATACACATTTCTATACCAATACTATTACTATTACGGCAATATGGATGTTTATAAGATTTTGCCCCACAATGCCATCCCCACCAACTATCTTCCAAAATTTGTACAATTTCTTTTGTGTCTACAAAATAATGGGCACTTGCACCTACATATTCTCTGTTAAAATAAACATAATGATTGTACGCAGAACCTCCAGGACTGGCAGTATAATGGATTACAATGTAACGAGGGGTTATTGTTTTGTCTTTTGTATAATTTTTATTTATAAGTAACTTCCGAATTTTCATAGATTACACCCCCTTGAATAATTATTTTTGTGTATCATTTTTAATTACAGAATAAAGTCCTATTCCTGATGTGCTTATAAATACACTGTTTGCAAAAGTAGTCATGATAAGTTGTCCAGTTATGTCTTCTCCGTTAAGAATTAAAATTACTAAGCGTAAAACAAAACACAAGAAAAACACTAAATACATAGTGTGTAATGTAGTTTTAAAGATTTTTGTCGTTAATTTATCTAAAGGATTTTTAACAAGTTGCACTAACAAAACGAGCATAGGAACAAATGTAGCGTATTCAAGCAATTGTTCAAAATTAATGAAATTGGTTAGGTTTTCCATAAGTTACACCCCCTTATTTTTTGAATTAATATTGATTTTGATTTCTTGAACATCATTTTTGATAGAATTTACAATTTCTAACTTTTCCGTTAACTCCTTTGTGATTTCTTGATTTTTTGCAATCATTTGGTTTGTTTCTCCAAGCAATTTTCTAAACTCTCGCTCTCTTTGATTTATATCTTCTCGCATCTCTTTTTCTCTTTTTTGATTCTCTTTTAGAATCCAAAATATTAAAAACAAAGAAAGTGCCAAATAGACAGATTCCTTTAGCCCTGCTAAAATAATTTGTTCCATAGAAATCCCCCCTTAATAAACGGCTATAAATTTACATATAAGCATTGTAAATAAAGATAAAATGCGGTTTCAACTTTAAATTTACATAAAAAAAAATACCCTTACTGGTTAAAGTAAGGGTATAAGATTAAGTTTTTATATAATACCGCTATTCGAAAGCATCATTCCGACTAAAAGTCCGTTATCGAATCCTTTATTATCTTGTGTTACAAAATAACCATTAAAATGTTTTAAAATTCTATCTGCGTAAAGCATTTCTTTATTTACAGGGAAAAAATACTCTTTAGATACTTCTTGCAATGTATAAAGATTTCCATATTTTAAATCTTCTTTATTTACTTTTTCAATATTTGCAAGTTCAATATATAGTGTTTCTTTATATTGTACTTCTTCTGTAATTTTATAACAATCACCTAAATTAATAGCCATAAAGCATCACCTCTCTTCTAGTAGACACGCAATAATATACCTTTCCAGTAGGAACTAATTATTTTTCCTAAATCTCCTAAACCAACGTAAACTATTCCATTAACAGAATAAAATGTTCCTATCTCTGTGCCTATTGAATTTGTTAATGTTATTAAATTTGATATTTTTCCACGTATACCTTGTGTTTTTGTAAATGCGTATATATTATAAACTGGAATTTTATTATTATAATAATTTTGTTTAAAATTACTATCGTATAATTGCTCAGTACCTCCTGCGTTAGATAGTAAATAAACTTGAGTGTTAGTTATATTTTCTACATCAAAACTTTTATTATATGAAATTAAACCATCAATTATTGAAACAAAAGTATCTGTATCGCTTGATGACGTTGTTGTATCTATTCGAATAACTAAATATGTTCCGTTGTTTTGTTTTAAATTATGAAATAAAAAATAATCTTGATTCTGTCCAATTAAAAAATTATAAATTATATCATAACTATCATCTTTGCTAAATGAATGCATTCTATCCCATACTTTTCCTCTTTCATTTTGTGCGTATATATACATCCATGTTCGTGTTACACTTTCTTCAAAAGCAGCGATACAAAAATCTGTACCGTTAAAACTAAAATTAAGTGAACCAAGAATAGTTCCGTTGTCATAAGCATCTTGCCCAGTAACAACCCATGAAGGAATACCACTTGCTTTATTTGTTACTATAGCACTATCTATCCTTGCATTTAAAAAACTTATACAATTTTGTGCTGCTACATTAGGTTCAGTTCCTTTTGCAACGGTATAAGAATAAACATCAACTGACATAATACATACCCCCTTTATTATTCACTCCATCCGATACCGATGGATTTTCCATTATTATTATTTGTAATGCTTGTAATTCTGTCTTCGCCATCTTTAGTAAAACTTAAACTTGTTTGACTACCATCTCTACGAATTATTACCATTCCACCATCACTAATAACTACATTTACTATCGAACTATCTATTTTTTGAAACTCTTCCGTAACTTTTTGATTAGTTAAATTCTCTATTTTTCCGAATTTTTCTTTAAAGTAATCAGTAAATTCATCTTCAGTATCTAAAACAATCGGTAAATCTTCTTCCTCAAATATTTTTTTATGAACTAATTTTAATTCAAATAACAACTCATCTGGAGCAAAATCAGATATATTAACTGTTTCTACGAAATATCTATTATAATCAATTCCTAATGTTGGTAAACTTACACTAATTAAACCACCTGGTTTTACAGGATATAAAATTGTAACTGTCATTTCTGTTTTTGTTTTTCCGTATTTATTTAATAAAAATTCTGCTTTTGCATCTGCTTTTTCTTGTAAATCTATATCTGTTGCATTTTCTATTACTTCCCAAATACCAGTTCCACCAGTTTGTGTTTTCATTTTTGATATTTCTTCTATATCTTCTTTAATTGATTGAACTATATATCCGTCATCACCGAGCCCGCCAACTACAATTTGTCGATTTCTGTAATCATCTGTAGTTTCTTCTATTTCTGCTTCTAAAAATTCTATATCTGTTGTTTCTGTAATTAGATTTTTTCTATACATAATTGTTTCTGCATAACTATTTTTAAAAACTAATTTTTTATTGTAATCGATATACCAGATATAATGGCTCTGACTTGCTAAATCATCTAATACTTCTGCGACTGTTTTTGTATTTGCAAAAATATCGTATTCTAATAATTGTAGCCCGTTATCAATATAATCAATTTCACTAGAAATGCCTTCTGCAACTAAATATTCTGTTAATAATTCTTTTACAATATCCCCTGCATACACATTGTCGTATACTTTTTCTGTTGCAACTACTCTACGGCTTGGAATAGTATTATAAGCACTACATGTTATATTAAACTCCAACTTTTTATCTATTCCTAGTCCTGCTTCAATTTTTCGCTTATTTATTCTAGTTATTATTCCAATACTTTTTATAATAGTTATATTATTGTAAATTACTGTAATTTCTACGTCCTGTCCTAAAACAGGAGGGGTAAACCCCTCTATATTGCTATCTATTGCACGGGTAAGTGTAAAATCACATGTATTATTATAGTTTGCGTCAAGAGTAAGCCTAAAACTTCCATCCTTTATAAATGTAGATACTTCTTGCCCCTCAATTTTTAAAGAAAAACTATTATATTTCATGAAATTACACCCCCTTCATTTTTAACTTTCTTACAATTTCTTTCGCAATTCTATCTACATCATCATCGCTACTTATTTTATTTCCAGTTATTTGTAAAACAATTTCTTGCTCTACATACTTATCTATTCTTTGTTGTGTAGTTACCATTTTTTCTGCTTCTTTTTGTGCTACATTATATTTCTGCCCATATAACTGTTGATATTGTGCCAATTGGCTATCGCTCATTTGTGCTAATGCTCTTATATAGTCCACATTTTGCGGCCCCATTGCTCTTAATTCATTTAAAAATGTCTCATTTACACCTTTATTGCTTAAAGTTGCAAGAGAAGATGTCCATTGCTTCATCGCTTTTACTTGTGCTTTTAAACGATTCATTAATCTTTCTGGACTAACTACTTTTCTTTCAAAAGTATCAAACAAACTTAGAGAATCTTTAAAACTTTGTGTCTGTTGTCTTATAGATTCTACTAATCCTTTAACACTATCTGCAAGTTTATCTACACCGTCTTTTGCTTTTCCTGCTGTTTCACTAACATTATCAAATGTCATGTTTAATCCATCAAACGCACTAAAATCTGGCATATCTGGCTTTGGGAGTTTTGGCTTTTCTGGTTTATTTTTATTTTTTCCGAATGAAAAAGGTAATTCTGCTTTTTTTCCACCTCTCCAGTAATCTGCAATTTTTTGTAAATCTTCTCGAGTTTTTTTGATTGCTTTTGATGGTGTATTTGCTTCTATATCTAACTGTAGTAAGCCTACTTGTTTCCAGCCGAATTTATCTGCTAACCAATTCCAGCCTTTAATTAACCCGTTTATCATGTCCTGAAACTTTTTCGAAATTGTAACAAATATTTTATCTATTAATATTTCGCTCAATTTTTGAAATCCAATTAACATATTATCTATAAGATTTAATGCAACAACTATAATTGCTCCTGCCGCTGTTTTTATAATGTTTTTAGCATGTTCCCACATAGCATCCCAGTCACCTGTTAGCAAGGCTCCTAAAAATCCGAATAGTTCGCTAAAAATGTCAAATATTGCTGTTACAACAACAACAATAGAATCCCAAGCGTTTTGTAAAAATCCTATGTTTGCTTCTACATACGCTTTAAAAATTTGTACTAAATAATCAAAAAATGTTTTAAAAAATTGAGCCAAACCGCTAAAAAATGATTTTAATCCTTCCCAAGCATTTTGTATTGCATTTCTTACTTTTTCGTTTGTATTATAAAGATAAATAAGTACACCAATAATTACTAAAATAATAGCAACAATTGGATTGGCTGCTAATAAACTAAATACTTTTTTTAATCCTCCGAATCCTGTTTTTACCATACTTAATACTTTCGGTAGTTTAGAAAATGCACCTACCAATTTACTTCCGATTAAAAGGACGGGTCCAACGGCCGCTACAATAAGTGCAAATGTTGCAATGTGTTTTTTTGTTCCTTCATCAAGATTTTTAAACCACTCAATTACATTGTTAATTTTTTCTGTAAGACTTGCTAATTTATCTTTTAATACATCAAATATCGGTTTTGCAAACTCTCCTGCCAACTCCATAACAGCATCTTTTAAAGTTGATAATCTACCTCTAAATGTCTTTGACGCATTTTCCATACCATTAAAAAATCTTCCTCCCTCTTCAGTTGCCGACTTAAAGGCTGCTGTTACCATGTCAGAACTTATTCCACCTTTACTCATTATGTCTTTTAATTCTCCGATAGATTTTCCAGTTTTTTTACTGATTTCTTGTAATGGGTTAAAACCTGCGTTTATCATTTGCATTAAATCTTGTCCTGTTAATTTTCCTGTCGATTGCATTTGTGCAAATGCTAATGTTAAACTATTAAATTTATCTTTATTACCTAAACTTATATCTCCTAACGTTTTTAATGTAGGCATTATACTCTCAGCAGAAGCACCAAAAGAAAGTAATGTCTGCGCACCATTTTGTAAATCACCCATTCCGAATGGAGTTTTATTTGCCATATTTTGTAAATCTGACACCATGCTTTGTGCCTTTTCTGCACTTCCTAACATAGTTGTAAAATTTACCATAGCGTCTTCCATTGTGCTATTAAATTTTAACCCTGCTCCTACTCCTGCCATAATTGGTGCTGTTACATATTTGCTCATGCCTTTACCTATATTGTTCATACTTTTACTTGCTCTTTCTGCCTTTTTACTTATATCTTCCATTTTATTACCAAAATCACCCATTTTTTTACCGATTGAAGAAAATGTATTAGATAAAGAATTAAAATTCTTTTTAACATTTTGAAGAATAGATATTGATTTTTTCATATTAGTCTCATAATTACTTATATCTGCCTGAAGACGTGCTGTTAAACTAGCCACTTGTGCCATTTTTTACACCCCCTTGTGTTTACATATAGAATGCATTTTAATAAATAATAGATAGCAATTTCAATTTTTTTAATAAAAAAAGGAAATGGTACTTTTACCATCTCCCTTGTTTAGCCGCACTCATATTCCTTTGTTTTTTTTGTTCTTCTTCCATTTTCCTTTTATAATCTTTTTCTGCTTCTTCTTCTATTTCTGCTTTTATTTCAAAATATGCATTCCATTCATTTAATTGTCCCCATGTTATTTCTGTCAACATTAAATCTACATTTGCGTAACCCAATTTTTCTGCTAACACATAAGCAAAAAATCTATTAGAATTTAACTTTAGTTTTTTTTATTGTCTTCCAATACAGAATCGTTAAACTCTACAATTTCTGCATATACTTTTTCTATTACACTCGTATTCTTTGTAGCAAGCAATTCAATATCTGCTTCAGTAAACAATTGTTTCATATTTTCGTCAACAACAGATTTTACAATCATCATTATTTTTTGATTCTTAATTGCAACTTCATTGACTGCTTCTTCGTAATTTTCGTTCGATTTTTTAGAAAGTTGCTTTGCAGCCATTTTTTTAACATTTACCATATTCATAACTATATCGTCATTTTCTTTTGCACTTAACTGTTTTATCATTATTTCTCCGCCCCACTCGGGAACATTAATTTTTTTTGTTTTAATATCTTGTGCCTCTAAAATTTGACTTCTTGACAATAGTGCCATATTACATCACTCCTTTTATAAAAATATTATTAATGATAAAATTTACCTGATGAAATAAATGAAACTGTTGTATCTTGTATAGAATCTACCGCTAACTTTAACTCATTTTTTTCTAACATTGCATACATTCGAACTGGTTCATCAATTTCAGTAAATTTAATTTCTAATACAACCATATTTCTTTTTAATAAAGCATTTCTCAATAAATTGTCTAAAATATTAAAATGACTAAGTGTTCCGTAAGCATATTGTAACCCAAATATTCTTTTTCTGTAATTACATTTGAAAGTAGTAGCATCAAGCGTTTCAACCTCATCGTTAAAATCAGCCGTATGTGCTTCTGCTACTGTCATCAATGGTAAATATGTGCAATCTATAGTTATAATTCTTGTCGCATCAATAGTTTCAAATTCGATTTTCCCATTTAATCTATCTATTGTATATTTTTCGCTTGTTACAACACCATTATCATATATTGTAACTGGTGTATTTTCTTTAATTACTTGTTTTAAAGTATCCTCGATTTGATAAGTTTGATTATCACTTGTTATAGTACTTAATCCTGTTGCTACTACGGCATCTCCACTTATTTTTACATCTACTTCATTACCTGCACGTGCTGTCATAATACCCACCCCCTTATATTGTTCTTACTGGAAGTGTAATAGGTTCTCCGTTTCCCTCAAAACCAATTGAAATATCTTGTGTGCCAGACGCATCTGCTTTTAGTGAAAATTTTGTAATCAAAACAGGAAATTGGACACCTTCTTTTTCTTCTCCGTTTTGATAAATTCCAACATAAGCATATGTTCTTGCTCTTAATTTTTTTTGCCCATCTGCATCGTCTGGGATATATTTACCTTCAAGAGAAAAACTTACGTCTCCTAGCCCAAAAATTCTTTTTTTGTATAAATCTCCAAAGGATGTTACATCTAATGCTTCTACTAAATCTTCATAAGTTGTACTATTTACTCCACTTATTAATGCTCCAGTTGAGCCATCCATAGGTGTATCACCTACAAGTATATATACTCTATTTTCATAGCCTGCTGTTGCTGTCATATTGCATACCCCCTTTAATTATTTCTTGTAACTTGAATATTAAAATTTAAACTGTAATGAACCCTTCCTTGGTTATCTCTACCTAAATTTAAAATATCTGACGAAAGAGTAACTAAAATATAATTGTTATTGTTAATAGTAAAATTACTTTTACCATCTAAAATATTTTTAACTTTATAACACCAATTCAATGCGTCTTTTCGATTTTGATGTCTAACCCTAACCTGAATAGAAGGATTTTCTATTTGTTTTGTTCCACCAAAAAAATACTGTGGTTTATTACCGCCTGAATGATAGACAGTTATACAGTTATCAGTTCCATCATCTTGCATTTCATCAATACAAATATTATTTGTTATACTTTGTAATAGAGTGCTAATATCTTTTGCTATATTCATTTGTCAGCACCCCCCTTTTGTTAATTCTTATTTAATAAATCATTTACTTTGTCTCCAATATGTTTTACATATTTATCCTTATTTTCATTTAACGGTTGCTCTAAAAACTTTGCCTGTCCGACTGGATGATGTGCTTCAAGATTTTCGTGGACAAAAATTGCATATTCCTCGTCAAATCCTACAATTACGCTTGGTTTAGATGTATTTTCTGCTTCTGTAAAAGCCGAACCTCGTAATGTTCCCGTGTCCTTTGGAGTTATATCTACACTTTTTTGCTGCAAATCATTTCCACAATCAAGTAATGCATCTTCTACAACATCAGAAACTTGAGAAATACTTTTATTTAATTTGTTAGTAAATTCAACGAAGCCTTCTAATTTAATTCCCATTATACATACACCTCCCTAAATTCTACGTTGCCATCAAGCCTAACGATTTCTGATATAGCAATTATTTTGAATTCTTTATTGTTATATACAATGTAATCTGTTAATTTCAAGTTTTCTTTTGTATAAAGTGTTGCCGAACTGGTTACTTGTTGTCCTTCTGCATTTGCTACTATTTTATTTTTAAATTGCAATCTTCCTTTTATAGTTTTTATTTCTGTTTGTATATCGCCGTATTCATCTTTTCCTACAATACTTTTAATTTGAATTAATTGGTTTGTATATTCATCTAACATATCGCAACACTTCCTATCATGTAGCGTCTAAGGTAAAAAAGTGCTTCAGGACAAATTGTTTTTTGTTCTTCACTTAAATTGTCTGAAAAAGTTTCGCTTAAATCTCCAATGCTATAACTTTTTACTCCTTGCTTCTGTAATTCTTGTCGCTTACTTCCACCCTGTAATAAAAACAATGCTTGTTCACATGTTGCGTATATAATCGCATTTGGTATTCCATCGCTAAAAGGTAAATTTGTTGTTGTTCGTGGAAATTGTAACTCTTGATATAAATCTAATTTTCTACCTGCATACGGTAATCTATCTATTTGTCTTGTAGCCATTTTAAGCGCCTTTTCTTTTGTAGTTGTATCTGTGTTATCCCAAATGTCTGTATTTAAAGTATTAGAAAAATAACTATCTGCTTCTTCAGTTGTTACATAACTATCTATATATTTTACTAACATAAGAATCGCCCCCTTTTAAAATACTTACTAATCACGAGTATTTTTTAAAAAAATATCTTTTAAAATACTTGTTATATTTAAACGAATAATAATAGTTGATTTCAAGTTTTTATTTTATAAAAACTCGTGTAAGCAAGTTTTTATTTTACATTAGTAAAATAAATGCGTGTAAAGCCCGTTTATTTTCAAAAACAAAAAAATAGGGAAGATAATTAAGCATCTTCCCCTGATTTTTTCTTTTTAGTAGTTCTCTTTGTTTTTTTCTCTTCTATTTTCTCTTCTTTTTTAGATTCATTTATAAAATTAGTGCATAACATTATATGCATGTTATACATTTTTTTATTTGCAAATACTGCATTACAATTTTTACATTTTATAGTGCTTTGCTGTGTTAACATTTAAGACACCCCCTTAAAAAAATAAGGGAGAGGTTTTTACACCTGCATCCCTTTATTTTATAAAATATTAATATTAAACGGTTGGTACTGTAGAAACATAAATACCTTCTACTTTATTATCTAAAATCCATGCATCGTGGTAAAGTCTATAATCAAATTTCCAAGCATTTGCATCCTGGTTAACTTCAGGTGAAAAAACTCTTGGTAATGCAAGTTTTACTAATTGAACAACTGCTGTTTTGCTTACTATCATAAAGTTAATTGCTACTGCTCCTGCCGCTGGAGTAAATCCACCTGCTTCCTGTCCTGTTGTTTTACCATCGTTAAATGTATAAGCAGTTTTAAATCTTGCTGTAGGAACTTTTACAATTTGCATTCCGTCAAATGTTTCAATTCTTCTGTCAATGTTTCCATTTGAAGTTTGAACATCGAATCTTTTTACAAGTTCAGCACTATTTTTCGCTAAATTGTAAGTTGGAATACTAACAAATAAAACTCTATCTGTTTCTGGAACTTCTGCATCATCGAGTGTTGCTATTGCAGTATCTATAGCAGTAATTACAGTATCTTTTGTAAGTGTTTCTTCTACTTTATTAGTTGCTTTTGTAGCGTAAGTAGAAAAACGATAAGCGTCAACTTCTGGTGCAACTTTAGTTCTAATAAATTCTCCTGAAAGTGAACCAAATGCTACCATTGCAGTTTCCTCATTATCCATGTTATCAATTTGGAAACTTCTTCCTCTGTCTTGTGTAAATGTATGTGTTACCCATTCAAGTGTAGCATTACCGTTTACATAGCCGTTACTTCTGTCGTAATCTCCTAACCCCTGTAGAGTCATCTTTGGAACAAGTACACTCTTTGCGTTTGCTGTTTCTTTAATTAAATCGTTTTGAACGTCTAAAACCGCTGATTTGGTTTCTACTGCATACTTTTTATCTAAAAGAGGAACATACTTTTTAATAGTTTCAATAGTGTTACCCATTATAAATCACCCTTTCGTTTTATTTTTTTAAAAAATATTAGAATAATCCTAATGCCTTCTTAAATAAATTTTCTTGTTTATCGGTTTTTTTGTCATCTAAAACAGGATTAGCACCGCCGTTAGATTGACTATTCTTTACGATTTCTGGATATTCTTTTTCTAACTCTTTTAATGCTTCTTGTAATCCAGTTATAGTTCCATCGTCTGCAACTTCAATTTTTGTTTTATCTAATAACTTTGATGCTAATTTTAAATTGTATTGGTTATCATATTTTTGAAGTTCTGTTTTATAAAGCAATTCTTTTGCTTTATTTAAGACTTCATTTTGTGCTTTAGTTAAATTTTCTTGATAGTTGTTAATTACAGTATCTAAATCTGTAACATCTTCATCGTCTTTTAAATTAAGAATCTGTCTTAATTTAGTCTCATAATTTTTTGCAGTTAATCTATGTTGTTTTGCTTCGCCTCTTAAAGCCTTAACATAATCTTCACTAAATACTTTGTTTTCAATTTGTTCGTTTTTATTGTTATCATCATTTAAATTTTGGTTATTATTTAAATTTTGTTCTGACATCAGAATCACACTCCTTATTGGCATCAAGCCACGCTATTTTTTGAACTTTACACAATATATAAGAAGATAAAATACAATTTCAAGTTTTTTTTATAAAAAACTCGTGTAAGCAAGTTTTTTTTACAGAAAAACTCGTGATAGCAAGTATTTCTTTTAAAAATATTTTAGGTAGGAAGTAATAAATAAAATTTGTTTTGTCTTTACATTGTATCGCCAAAATCCATTGGATTTTGCTTACTTAAGGTAAGAGAAGTAATCTTGTTTTGTAATATTAAAAAATCTAAATTGTAATAGAGTACACACTAAATATTTAAAAATAAGCAAAAAAATAAAGAGTAAAGATAAATTTTAATTTTTACTCTTTAAATTATTTTAAATATGTAAATTGTAGTTTTTTTTATTTATATTAAGTAATTTTTAATTTGTTTTATATTTTATATTTTATATTTAGTAATTTGTAAGTTTTTATTAAGTTATTTATTTTATTTATTTATTTATTTTATTTATTTATTTATTTATTTATTGATATAGTTTTAGGTGAAGTAGGAACACGGCTCTCTCTCCCCCCTGTTATAAAGTTAAAAAAATATAACTCTATAACAAGGAAGAAAATAACGATTTTGACTGGTTTTTGGAGCCAGCAGGTATCCGTTATCCCTCTCGACTTATTCTATAGGCTTTATCCTGTATGCCTATCTATTCGCCGATATCCTCTCAAACTCGCCCAGGCCCGATTATCGAGTAGCACCACCACAGTGCCTTGAGGACACCCCCCATTACGGAACTGTACCACAACAGGAATGTCTGGGAAAAGAAATGCTTTCTCCTTTGGCGAGGCATCCATACGAGGGTTAGTCGTAGAGTTATTTTTTAGTGATACACTTTCAACACTCAGGCACTTTGATTCATTGTATCTGGCGCAGTACCTGTCTTCTGCCCCTATTCACTTGTTTTATCGTAAACGCATATTAACCAATCATATTTCTTAATGTCAAGTCTTTTTTAGATTTTTTTTAAGTTTTTTCTTTTTTTCTTTTTTTTAAAGTGCTGACATTATATAGACAACTATTATAAAATTTCAAGTTATTTTATAGATTTTTTAAGAAAATTTCATAAAAAAATAACGGCTCTTTTCGAACCGTTAAGCGATTATTAAATATTCTCCTTTAGTATCTCTTCTATATATATTGTTGCTTATTTTATTTACATCGTTATCTACTGTTATTAATTGTTTTAGTATATATGTGTAAGTTTTAAATGTAGTTTCTCTATATTTAGCACAAAGTAGGGTAGATGCAGAAGGCATACAGAGCAATATATCTTTTCCTAATTTATTAAAAATTTGTTGTTGCATATGTTTACTAAGAAAGAGAGATGCTCCATAATCTGTTATAAATTTCAGGCTATATATTTCAAGAGAATCATCAAGCCTTGCAAGTATATTTGTCATCTTGTTTAAATTATTCATACTTTTTTCTTCTAAAGCATTTAAACTAATACCTGAATTTATTAAATCTTCCTCTAATACAAAACGAAATACTTCTCCCATATCACTAGCATACATTACTTGTAAATCACAAAATAAATCCTTCGTAATAAAATTTTTATCTATACTTTTTTCATATGTTTTTTGCTTTATTAATGGAAAAACATTATTTAAATCAAGTTTAAACTTATAAGTATCTAAAATATCTCTAATTATTTTAATATAGTTTTTTAAATTGTTATTATATCCAACCATTTTAAATTCTTTATACGCTGGTTTAATAGGAACAGAAACATTTGTTACACCTTTTGTAACATATATTCTATCTTTACCATCCATTTCTACTTCGTCAAACTCTAATTTTAAATCTTTAATCATTTTATCTGTAAACTCTTTATATTCCACATTATCAACTCCTTTTAAACAGTATAACGTTGTATAACATAAAAGTCTGGTCCTAAAAACAAAACATTGATAAAATATAAGAAAAGAGTAGGAAAGAGGGGAGAGAAGAGATGCAAGAACAAAGAGAACGGATAAAAAGATATATTTATATATTATTATTAAGTAATATCGCTATTGCTGGATTTCAACCAATTGTTAAAAATGCAACCATAAAAATTATCCTTGCTATTTACACAATGTTAACAATGTTATTTACAATAATATATGTAAAAGAGAAAAAGTGCTAAATTAATAGCACTTTTTTTTGTTTTAAAAAATATTTAAGATTTTTAGTGTTATAGTTGCAACTACCACCAATCCTGCACTTATTAATACCTTATTTATTTTTTGTTGCCTTACATATCCTTTAGTATCTTTTAATACCTTCTCAACTTCTTTATTAAGCCATACATCCAATACCTTCATATTATAATCTCCTTTCGAAATATCCTTTGTTTTAATTGTTAAACATGTTATACAGATTTATTCTCTACAATGTCAAGTATAATTTTCTATAAAATATAAATATTTTTCTATAAAATACTTGACACATGAAAGCAAGATTTCTTATAGTATTGAAAGTTTGAAAGGGGATGATTTTTATGAATAAAAATATAGAACTTTTTAATCGTTATAAAGATGGTATAATAAATCTAAAACTTTGGGAGTATAAACCAATCGATGAACCTTTTGTATTGTGGGCAAAAATTACAGATAAAAAGATGATACAAGAGATTTTTAAAGAGATAAATCCAAATGAGATTATAAAAATATCCACTTCTGATAAAGAAATGGATATAGATGTATCGAAAAGTTATTTTTATAGATTAATAAAAGGTAAAAACATAAAATACTATATTGTATAATATTAAGATTAAAACAGGAACCGTTTTGGCTCCTGTTTTTTGTATAGAGGTATTTTATAATAAAAATATTAATTAGTCGGTTTCGTTGAACGGAAATCTTTTAAAATTATATAGCCCATATAAGTGGTAAGGATTGCAAATGGAATATACCAAAGTTTTAGTATTGATTGTCCTATACTTGGAATCCTTCCAAACATAATTAGCAAAATAGCAAATACACCATATCCTATAGCAATTGGTAATATATTCATAAGTAAGTAAAAAAACTTTTTCATAATGTTTCACTCCTTTTTTCTTTTTCTTCTATATTATTAGTATAACGTGCCCAAAAGAAAAAGGCCAGTGTTTTTTTAAATTGTAACCAAATTGCAGCATAAAAAAACTGTTGTCCTTAAATATTAAAACAACAGTTTATATTTTTATATATGTACTTTTAATCCCAAGCCTCAAAATGCGTATGTAATCCAGGAGGAACACCTATAAGTTGCACATCGAATTTTAGACTTGGCTCTACCCGTGAACTTGCATTATGTATTCGCATCGAAATTGTCCAACCATTATCTAAGGCAACTAATACTGTATTCCCTGAACCTGGTTTAAATCCGATATTATAAAATCGTGTAGGCATTGGTAATTGTGGAACATTTACTATTGAACGAACCCTACCAGCGTTTCGATTTAAAGTTCCATATATATTAAAAGCCTGAACCTGTGTAACCCTTCTTCTATCAAGTGTTATTATTTTGTAAAAATCATTTCGTCCTAATAAATAATTAAGTAATCTCTCTGGAACAACACCTTGATTGCTCTCGTTAAGTCTTTCTAATTCTCTCATAAACGCTTCCAGTAATGGAGTATAAAATCTTTCCTCTTTATCTTCAATATTTCGCCAGAGTTCGCCTTGCTCCCGTAATTCTTGTAATTCATTAAAAAGTGGGGTAATTTCATCAAAATATTGTTGAGAACAAGGTATTCCAAACCAAGAATCCCCAAAATCAATAGTTTGTGACAATCTGCTGTGTTTTACTGCTGTATGATTATGTTTACAAGATAATCCAATTTCCCATTCGTTTTGTCTACGGATACATATTACATCTCTTACATCTCCAGCGATTCCAGCCGAATCCTCTTGTATTGCTAAATAAAGCGGAATATTTGCTAACGGGGTTGTTAATTGGGGTTCAAGACGCATAATAACCCTAACCGCTGCGTCTGCCCCTAAATCCATTTTATTTTGCATATCGTTTGCAGCATTATTATATTTTTCTTGTGCTACTTGCAAGGCACTATTTTGTTCTATAACTACTTGTTGTGTTTCGTTTAAAGCATTATTTAAAGATTGTAAACAAGCATATTCAAACGCCTTGCCTAATTCAGTTTGTATACCCATATTTATTCACCAACTTTTTGTGATAAATCTTTCGCACTTAATTTCTCTTCAAGTATTTCATATAATTTTTTTCCAACTACTTCTGCAAGTTTAACAGGAACAGCATTTCCTATTTGGCGATACTTAGAAGTTAAATTCCCTGTAAACTCCATACCTCTTGGAAATGTCTGTATTACAGCCGCTTCTTGCCAACTGAATCTTCTTGTTTTTCCTTCACCAAATATCCAATTATCTTCTCCAGTTTTAATCATATCTGGGGAAGATGGGTGTAATGTCACTTGTTTACTCATCGCTGGAATTGTATAAGATACTTCATTCCAACCTCTTTTACGATTTCTACTCATAAATCTGCTTGAATAGGCAGCATTACATACATCACTTGATTTTGGCTCTGGCATATCCTTTAAAGCCTCTTTTAAAGTAACTTTATATGGAAAAGGTTTTGGAAATTCAAAATCTTTTACTTTTAAATCTTTTCTAAATCCATATAGAAGAACTCTCCATCTATCCTGTGGTACGCCATAATCGGCAGCATTAACAAGGTTAGGGTATACATCATAGCCCTTACTTGAAAAGTCCTCTATAATAGCCTCAATAATTTCACCATCACCAAGCGTCAAGATTCCTTTTACATTCTCTGCAACAAAAGCATAAGGTTGTTTTACTTCAACCAATTTAACAAAGTAACGATATAATTTATTTCTTTCATCATTAATTTTTCGAGGACCCGCCAGTGAGAATCCTTGACACGGAAAACCACCAGTTATAATATCTGTATCTGGAACTTCAAAATAATCAATCTTTCCAATATCTCCTTGAACCACTTCTGCTTTACTCCATAATTCATGAGTAGCACAAGCGTCTTTATCGATATCATTCGCCCATACTGTTTTAAAACCTGCACGCTCCAGTCCTATATCTAAACCACCAGCACCAGCAAAAAGTGACGCAACAGTATATTTTTTATTGTTTCTTTTCTCATTTAAATCAATTATTTTCATTACAAAACACTCCTTGCTATTTACTACTATTAAATAGTATTATATAATAATTAGTTGAGTATGTTAAGGGATAAATTAAATTTCTTTGTAATCATAAAAAAAGTATGTAAAAATATTACATACTTTTTTACTTTTTATTTTTTATTTTCTTCTCTTTTTATTCTCTCTTTGTTCTCTTTTTAATTTTTTACAGATTGTGCATTGCCCATGTCCTTTACTTCTTAATTGCACACTTGCAAGATATCTGTGTTCAGAATTATCTGGACATATCCACCAAACTTTTTTATGGCTTTGATAACAAGTATTCCAAGGGGTTATATCACCATTTCTCTTATAATCCCAAAATGGTAATAGTTGTGGTAACATAGTAGCAACACAATTTATAGCACTTGCCTTTGGATTTTTTTCTACACAATAAGGACATCCTTGCTTATTTAAAGTTCTATTATATACTGCCGCTTCCCAAGATTGTCCACATTTCGGACATTTCCACCATACTTTCTTTCCACTCCCGTAACTTACTTTATTTATATCAATTTCATTTTTCTCTTTATCAAATTCTTTTGCAACCTCTGGATATCTATTTATTAATTTTGTTTCTTCTGTTAGTCTTTTCATAAAAACCACCTCTTTCTTTAATTTCAAGCATTTTATAGATTAATGCTTCTATTTGTCAAGTTTTTTTCTATAAAAAAACTCGTGTTAAGCAAGTATTTTTCTAAAAAATATTTTATAAATAAAAAATACCTCGGGGTATGTAATTCCCAAGGTTTTAATATTTCTCTTTAAATTATCTCTTCTATTTTCTCTTTATTTTTTTCTTCTTACTCTCTTGATTTTTCTTGCGAAGCAAATTTATAAAATGTATTTCGCTTAAGATTCAATATCTGCATTGCTTTTGTTGCTGTTATCTCTCCATTTTTCCATTGTTTGTATATGATATTCTAAAAGTACCCCAAATTCTAATTGAAAATTCCTCTAGAAGAAATATATAATAACCCTATGACAATTCATAGGGAGGCTAGGGGATGATAAGTTTAATGGATAAAC